>NZ_LZIC01000001.1 GCF_001667185.1 Mycobacterium sp. 852002-50816_SCH5313054-b
CCGCCACCGCCGCCTCCGCCGTCGCCGCCACCGGCCCCACCGGCGCCGGTGATCGTGACGACGGCGCCACCGGTTATGACGCGCCATCCCGCGCCGCCGGTCACCACGCAGCCCCCGCCGCCACCCGTCACCACGGCGATGACCACCGCGCCTCCGCCGCCGCCGACGACCACGCCGCCCCCAACGGCCCAGGCGCCGTCGACCACCCCGACGACGACGGTGCCGATGACGACGCAGTGGATCCACGTTCCGCTGCTGCCGGTGCCGATCCCGGTGCCCGTCCCGGCCAGCCAGGCCCCCCAGGCCCCCCAGGCGCCGCCTTATCCGCAGTATCCGGGCAACTCGCAGAACCCGTTCCTGAGCCCGGGGTACTGAGCCTCCTCGTACATGCTGTGACCCTGATCAACCTAAGGTCAGGTGGACAAGCGCGTCCGGTTGCACGCGGGTAGCGTGGTATCACCCAGTTCGGGTTGGGTCTGTTTTTTGGTGCCCTAGGGGAGGGCAGTCAAGACCTGGGAGGCGCAAAGTGGACATCGTGCTCGGAGCGTCAATGGCTCCGACCACCGTCCGCCTGGTTCTCATCGAGGGCCAGGATGCCGACGGTGTCACAGTCGAAGAAGACGAGTTCGAGGTCGCCGCTTCGGGCGCGCCCGCGCAGGTGATCGACGCGATCGTCGGCACCCGGGAAGGCGCGACGGAGGGCGGCTACCAGCTGACCTCGACGGGCGTGACGTGGACCGATCCCGCCGAGGTCGGCGCGCTGCGCGAGGCGCTCGCGTCCCACGACGTCGGCAGCGTCATGCTGGTCTCCCCGTTGCTGGCCGCCGCCGCGTTGGCGCAGACGGTCGGTCAGTCGATCGGCTACCGGCACATCGCGATGCTGTTCGTCGAGCCCGACAGCGCGACGCTGGCCGTGGTCGACGTCACCGACGGTTCCATCATCGATCTGCACCGGCGGCAACTGATGGGGGACACCGCGGCCGAGCTGTCGGGCATGGTGGCCGGGCTGGACGCGCCCGGGTCGGAGGCCGACGGCGTGTTCGTCGTCGGCTGCGGAACCGGACGCGGAAGTGACGTGGCCGCCATCAAGGCGGCGCTCGAGGCGGCGACCCCGCTGGCGGTGAGCGTGCCCGAGGAACCGGACATGGCGCTGGCCCGGGGCGCGGCGCTGGCGTCGGCGAACGCGCCGCTGTTCGCGGTGTCGACGGCCGCCCTGGCCTACTCGCTGGACCCCGGTACCGGCGAGGTGAGTCCCCGGGCGCTCAGCCCGACCTACCTCGAGGTTTCCGGCAACGCCCGTCCGGGTGCGCTGGCCTACAGCGCCCTGGACGACCTGGCCGACGATGCGCAGGACCAACCGCGCCGCCGCGGGTTCCCCATGCTGGTCGGCAGCGCGTTGGCGGGCATCGCGGCCGTGGCGGCCGGGGTGGTAGTGGTCTCGCTGACATCGGACGCTCACCCGGCCCCGCAGCAGGCCAGCCCGCACGCCGTCGCCCCGCTGAACCGGGTGCCGGCGCCGCAGGCGCAAGTGCCCGCCCCCAGCCCCGCGCCGGCCGCCACGCCGGCTCCCGCGGTGGCCGCACCGCCCGCACCGGCGCCCGAGGCCCCCGCCCCGCCCGCGGCCGCGCCGGCGCCGCCGGGCGCGGTGGA
>NZ_LZIC01000002.1 GCF_001667185.1 Mycobacterium sp. 852002-50816_SCH5313054-b
AGCCGCCCCTCCCGCAATCCCTGCGCGCAGCGCGGGAACTCCTCCACCCGGCGCGCCACCGTCGAGATCGTATGCGCGGTGGCCGAGGACAAGCCCAGCTTCCAGCCAACCAACCCCGCCAGTGACCGCACCCCCGTCATTCCCCACAACTCATCGCGATCCAACTCCGCGGCGATCTCCACGATGCGCCCATCAATGGCGTTGCGCTGACCGGCCAACTCCGCCAACTCCTCAAAGAGCACCGCCAGGCGCTCTTTCGGGCTCACCTCCGCGGCGGGCGATGCGGTCAACGACATACCCTCATCATCACAGCCGGGTCCGACAAAATTAGGCTGCCCGATCCGCCCCGGGGGTGCGACCGTCATCATCGGCCAAGCGCGCCAGCCTGACTGGCCTCAAGGGCAGCCCCGGCCCCCGACTCTCCAAACCGAAAACCACCCCAATTTGCTCAGGTGTGCAGGTGGAGCCGTTCGCCGTGCGCCCCGAAGATCATGATGGCCTCGACCGGTTCGTCGATGACGCCGAACCAATGCGGCGTCCATGTGCTGAATTCGACGGCCTCACCGGGTTCAATGCTGAAGTCTCGCTCGCCGAGGACGAGGCGCAGCCGTCCGGACAGCACGAACATCCATTCCTGGCCCTGGTGAACCGGCAATTCGGCCGGCGGTTTTCGCCTTCGCATGTTGATTCGGACCTTGAATGCGTGCATGCCGCCGGCCGGGCCGCTGCGGGTCAACGGCCAGTACGTGATGCCGTGGCGGGTATGTGAGCTGCTGCGCACGCGGGGATCGGGTGGCTCTGGTGCGCGCAGCAGCTCGTCGGTGCTGACCGAGAGCGCCTGGGCCAGCCTGGGCAGGTGGTCCAGTGCGAGCCGTCGCTTCCCCGATTCCAGCCGACTCAACGTCGAAATGTCGATGCTGGCGCGGGCCGCGACGTCTTCCAGCGTCAGGCCGTGCTGCATGCGAAGTTCGCGTAGCCGGTTTCGGACCCGCGCATCGACATCGGTGTCGATGTTCTTTGCCTGCATGGCAAATTAGTTTGGCAGCAGCTCACTGCCGAGGGCAAGCTCGGGGCATGGACAACGTTTGGGACTGCGTCATCGTCGGCGGCGGTGCCGCCGGACTCAGCGCGGGCCTGGTGCTGGGCCGGGCCCGTCGCCGCACGCTACTCGTCGACGCTGGCGAACAAAGCAATCTCGCCGCGCACGGCATCGGTGGTCTGCTTGGGCATGACGGCCGGCCACCGGCCGAGCTATATGCCGCGGGGCGGCGCGAAATCATGTCCTATACGAGCGTCGACTACCGCACCGGCGAGGTAGTCGCCGGTGTACGGCTGGATGACGTCTTCGAACTCATGTTGGCCGACGGTCGGCGCGAGCGGACCCGGCGGGTATTGCTCGCAACCGGCATGCAATACCGACCGCCGTCAATTCATGGACTCGCCCCGTTGTGGGGCACGTCGGTTTTCCACTGCCCGTTCTGCCATGGATGGGAAGTGCGCGATCAGCCGTTGGCAGTGTTGGCGCGTGGCGAACAAGCGGTGCACGGGTCGCTCCTGCTGCGCGGCTGGAGCGACGACGTCGTGCTGTTGACCGACGGGCCTGCCGATCTCGGCGACGACGATGTCGCGCGGCTGGCCGCCGCCGGCGTCGGCATCGACGAGCGACAGGTGACCGAAATCGTCAGCGCGGACGGCGAACTGGCGGCAATCGTATTCTCCGACGGCGCGCGGTTGGAACGTCGTGGGCTGATGGTGGCGACGACGCTGCATCAGCGGTCGTCACTGGCCGAGCAACTCGATGTCGAATCCGCCGAACCGACGCCCGTCACCGCGGAGCGGGTCGGCGTCGACGCCCAGTGCCGCACATCCGCGCCAGGCGTTTTCGCCGCGGGCGACCTGAGCGCCCAGATGCCCCAGGTGGCCGCCGCGATCGCATCCGGATCGCTGGCGGCGGCAGCGGTGGTGCGGAGCCTACTGGCCGACGACGTCGGCCTGCCGTTGCCGCAATGGAGGTCTGATGTCAACGCTTGACGCGCAGGAATATTGGGAGCAGCACTACGGCGCTCGGGATCGCGTCTGGACCGGACGGGTCAACGCCCGGCTGGTCGACGCGGTCGAACCGCTGCGGCCCGGCCGCGCGCTGGACCTCGGCTGCGGGGAAGGCGGCGACGCCCTGTGGCTTGCCCACCGTGGCTGGCGGGTCGTCGCGGTCGACGTCTCGCATACCGCGCTGCAACGCGCCGCGGCCGACGCACTTGACCAGGGCGTGCAGCGGCGCATCGACTTTCAGCAGCACGATCTGTCCGACAGCTTCCCCAAGGGCACCTTCGACTTGGTGTCGGCGCATTACCTACACTCCCCGGCGCGGCTCGACCGCGAGCACGTGCTGAGCCGCGCCGCGCAAGCCGTCGCCCCCGGTGGGCTCTTGCTGATCGTCGACCACGGCGCCGCCCCGCCCTGGGCGTCGAAATCAGCTCACCACCATGTATTTCCCCGTGTCGACGAGGTTGTCGCAGCACTGAACCTCGATGACAACGCTTGGGAGCGGCTGCAGGTCGAGTCCGTCTCACGCTCGGCGATAGGTCCCGAGGGTCAGACTGGCACGGTCACAGACAACGTGATCCTGCTGCGTCGCCGCTAGGCGCCTATTGGGGTTGGTTCGGCACGCCCGGGAACAGTTGGCCCGTCGGCCCCGAGGTCACCCAGCCGCCCAGCTTCGTCACGAGATGGGGCGCGAAAACCGCGCCGTAGAGCAGATTTCCGATCACGACGACAGCGACGACGGACAAAACAGACGCGCCAAAGCGACTCGACGACCTCTTCTCGGCCCACGTCTCGATGACGTTGCGTCCCTGCGCATCGGTGCGTCCCAGCAGGTAGGTGAACACCATCATCTGTATGCCCATCGCGAGCGCGTCGTAGAGCGGGTATTGGTGAACGGTCCCCTCCCGGATCGCCAGCCCGGGGATCACCAGGCCGTAATAGAAGACGCCGAGCTTGGCCCCCAGGAACCCGTTGAAGAGCAGCGCCCAGCAGAAGCCGACGACGAGGCCAACGAGCAGCAGCGTTATCGGCCTGCGCCACTGGAATTTCGCGCTCACCCATCTCCCTAGCGCCGCGCCGGTCACCGCGGGGAACACGAAGTAGGAGATGTAGCCGATGGGAACGAACGACGGCAGCCCACCCCATGTCGAGTTCAGCGGCCACCACGACGGCATCCGCGGAATGGCGGGTGGGAACTGGGCGTACATCGCCCAGTCATAGGGGGCCTCGATCCACGAGAAAGAGATCGCCGAGATGCAGAGCAGCAGCAGTGGGTGCAGCCGGCGCCGACGAACGCTCAGGTAAACACCGATCGCGGTGAAGGCGATGCCGCCGACGAGGGCGAAGCCGCTGGCCGCCTGCATCAACGGCGTCATCGCGGCGCTCACCGGTCGCCGTCGTGTCCGGGGGAGCGGCGCGCTTCGGGGTCGAAGCGCAGCACCAGGCCGAAGATCAGCACGATCAGCCCGAACAACGTGCCGAGCATGATGACTGCGCCCACGTCCGCGCCCCTTTCGGTAACCGGTTCGATCCTCAAGATAGTGCATGCTATCTTAAAACTCGTGCCCCAGCGACCCGCAGCTACCACGGCCACGCGCCGGCCCCGCGGTGCGCCGCGCAAGCTGCTGCTCGAGGCCGCGCGGGACCTCTTCTCGCGCCAGGACTACCGCAGCACTACCACGCGCGAGATCGCCCAGGCCGCAGGCGTTACCGAGCATCTGCTGTTTCGCCACTTCGGCTCGAAGGCGGCGCTGTTCCGCGAGGCCCTGGTCCTGCCGTTCACCAGCTTCGTCGACGAATTCGGCCAGACCTGGCAGTCGGTCATCCCCGAGGAGACCAAGGAAGATGAGCTCGCCGGGCATTTCGTGGGGCAGCTCTACGACGTGTTCGTCGAACACCAGGGGCTGCTCCTGACGCTGATGGCATCGGAGGCGCTGACCGAGGAGGAGATGGCCGACGCCGGCATCGCCGACGTCAGGCGGGCGCTGACGGTGCTCGGCCGGATCAGCGCCGAGGGCATGCACCTGCGGGGCCTGCGGTCGGATCATCCGGACCTGCCGGCGCACTCCACGGTGGCGATGATCGCCGGCATGGCCGCGCTGCGTTCCACCTACTTCGGGACCAAGCAGCCGCCGCGGGAGGTGATCGTGGAGGAGCTCGTCCAGGCGATCCTGCACGGCTTTCTGCACCGAAACGACTGAGAGGCAAGATGTTACGTTCAGCCGAGCTGTATTACGACCCCTACGACGTCGCCATCGACGACGACCCGTACCCGGTGTGGAAGCGCATGCGCGAAGAGGCGCCGCTGTACTACAACGAGAAGTTCAACTTCTACGCGCTGAGTCGATACGAGGACGTGGCACGCGAACTGCCGAACTGGGAGACCTACCGATCCGGCCGGGGGACCACCGCGGACATCTTGTTCAACAACATCGAGGTGCCCCCCGGCATCCTGCTGTTCGAGGATCCGCCGCTGCACGACCTGCACCGCCGTCTGCTCTCGCGCGTCTTCACGCCGCGACGGATGCTGGCCGTCGAGTCCATGGTGCGCGGATTCTGCGTCCGCGAACTCGACCCGTTGATCGGCGCCGGTGGCTTCGACTTCATCGCGGACCTCGGGGCGATGATGCCGATGCGGACCATCGGCTATCTGTTGGGCATCCCCGAGGCGGACCAGGCGAGCATCCGGGACCGCAACGGGGCCTTCATCGAGATGGCCGAGGGGCGCAAGCCCGGTGAGGTCAACCCGAACCTGTTCGCGGACACCATCGCGATGTTCGCCGAGTACATCGAGTGGCGCGCCAGCAATCCGTCCGACGACCTGATGACCGATCTGCTGCGCGCGGAGATCGACGAGCCCGACGGCACGCGGCGCCCCCTGTCACGCACCGAGGTGCTGGCCTACACCGCCATGATCGCCGGCGCCGGAAACGAAACCACCGCCCGGCTCATCGGTTTCATGGGGCAGCTGCTGTCGGACCACCCGGATCAGCGCCGCGAACTCGTCGCTGATCCGTCGCTGATTCCCGGCGCGGTCGAGGAGACGCTGCGCTACGAACCCCCGTCGCCGGTGCAGGCCCGCTATGTCGCCCGCGACGCCGAGCACCACGGCCGCGTCGTGCCGGAGGGCTCGTTCATGTTGCTGCTCAACGGTTCCGCCAACCGGGACGAACGCCGATTCGCCGATCCCGACCGCTTCGACATCCACCGCGAGGGCGGCCACCTCAGCTTCGGGCAAGGCCTGCACTTCTGCCTCGGCTCGGCGCTGGCCCGGATGGAGGCCCGGGTGGCGCTGGAAGAGGTCCTCCAACGCTGGCCCGATTGGGAAGTCGACTACGCCAACGCCGAACGGGCGCACACCGCAAGCGTGCGCGGGTGGGCGCGCCTGCCCGTCGTCACCGGGTGACTCGCGGCGCCATGGCGAGCAGGTCGTCGACCGACCACTGGTCGTACGCGTGCTTGCCGTATTTCACTGCGGCCACGCGTCCATCGGCGTCGATCAGCACGTCGGCGGGCATCCTCAGCGAAGCCCGGCGGCGGGTGTCCGCCATCTACGAGGTGGTGCGGTCGGCCGCCGGAGTCGACACGGAAGTCGGCGAACTGTGGACCGAACTCAGTCAGCAGCGCCTGGCCGGGGCGAAGGAGGTGGCGACCCTGCTGAGCCGCAAAGGGGGGCTGCGCTCAGGCCTGTCCGTCGCTCAAGCACGCGACATCATCTGGGTCTACAACGACCCCGGCCTGCACCACGCGCTGGTCGGTACCCGCCGATGGAGCCAAACGAAATACAGCGATTGGCTGGCTGGGACGTTGAAATGCCAACTGCTGGGCGGCCTATGAGGCGCTTTCGTCCACCAGGACGGCGCCGTCGGGTTGGTTCTCGAGCGTCTGGAGCGGGATCTCCCCACCCTGAGCCGTGAGGCGAACGATCTGGGCCAGCTGCCCGGGGGCGTCGCACTGCAGGTAGTGATCCGCGCCGGGCACCACCCAGTAGCGGTTCCGGCCGGGCTTGGTCTTCAGATAGGTCTGCCAGATGTAGTTGGGGACGCGCAGGGGGGAGACGTTGTCGTGCAGGCCCCACACCACCGTGATGTTGACGTGGCTCTTCGAAAGCGCTTCGAGCCAACTGGTTTCGTCCGCGGCGCGCTCATTGAGGTACTGGATCGTGTCCGGCAGCACGCGGATACCGTCGTTGTAAGCGAAGCACTTTGCCAGCGCCGCGATCTCGGGGTCTTCCAGGGTTCGCCGTGGCATGAAGGTGCTGACGCCCAAGCCGGCCGCGAGCAACTCCGGCGTGATCGCCGCGGCGGTGTCCCGCCCGGTTGCGGGGTTGAGGACAGCGCTCTGGAACTCGGTCAGATTCGCCAGCGGGAGATAGATGTTGGCGTTCGTCAGGATGAGGTCGATGGGCACGGTCGGGGGGTCTTGGGCCGCCAGCATCTCCAGCGCGATCATGCCGACGCTGCTGCCGCGGTCGTGGGTCAGCATGCGGAATTCGGTCAGCTTCCACACCTGAGTGATCGCGTACACCAGCAGGCGTGCGTCGTCGTACAGCGAATAGGCGTGCGGCGCCGGGGGCTTGTCGGACAATCCGTAGCCGGGAAAGTCCAGCACGAACATGTCGAAGTCGTTGCCCAGTTCGCGGGTGAGGGCGAAGTAGTCGATGCTGGATGTCGGGAAGCCGTGCACCAGCACCAGCGCGGGGGCTCCGGGTGTGCCGCAGCGGCGGCTGAACACGGTGAGTTCCTGCCCGTCGTTGGCGGCGGTGGTCGACCGCCACCGAAGTTCGGTCCCGCCGCTTTGCCACTCCGCGAAGATGTCCAAGCCGCCAGCATGTCAGAGGGGACTGCGGTAAGACAACCACTTGTCGCTCTGAGGCGGGCAAATAGTCAGGTGCCCTCCCCGGGTGATGCCTGTGGCACAACGTATTTGAAGCCTATGGGCACGTCACGTGAAGCCCGAACGTCACCTGGTGGACGTCACCCTGATTCGGCGACGCCCCTTGGCCCGTCCCGGTGATCGTGTAGCTCTTCCCGTCCTTCGTCGCCTGCACCTGGGTCGCGGACTGGGGCGCCTGCCAGGGCAGCTGATACTGTCCGGATCCCGTCTTGAGCGAAATGGCGAAGCCGTCGACGCTGGGCGGCTTCTCGTCCGACAAGGACAGCGTTATCGACGCCGAATCGTCGTGAACGCTGATGTGGGTGGTCAGATCGCCCGACTCGGCCGGCGGCACCGCCGCGGAGTTGGTGCACTCGACGCCGACGGTCATGGTGTGCTTGTTGCCGTCCATCATGACGGTCGTGGTTGGCGGAACCGCACTCGAACTCGTGGCGGAAGGCTGACCACCCTTGCTCGAGCAGGCCGGCAGGCAAGCCGTCAACGCGGCGAGCACAGCGGCGGCGCGAACGAGCCGTCGATTGGTCATGTCACTTCCTTCGGTAGGTCGTCACGAAGGACTATAGGGCTCGTGTGCTGGGCCACGCTTCCCAACTGACCATGGTGCGTAACGGCCCGGCGAATACGGGTCGAACCACCGCGGACCGCCACCTTTCCTCGATGAGGGGCGTCAGCGCATCGGCGGTGGTGAGCGGGTCGCCGTCGAGGTAGACGACGGTGATGTATTGGTGGTCCGTCCGCCATCCGCCGGGCAGGTGGCTCCAACCGGTGCTCGAACCGAAAGTCCAGGCACCGGCCGTGCCGGGCGTGGCAAGCAGCGCGGGGTAGTGCTCGGCGTGCAGCCATTGCAGCCACTGATCCGGCCGGCCGACAACGGGCTCCTCGACGATCAGCACGATCCCCCGGTGCGGCCGAAACGGCACCACCTCGGCGGAGACGAGCGCGTGCGGCGCGGCGTGCCACTGCAGCAGGCGCAATCCGGCGACTTGCAGCGACGGCCGCGTGACGGGGAAGCGGCCGTTTTCCCGCAGCGCGCGGCCGAGCGCGACGAAGTCGTCGAAGGTCTGCTCGACGGGGTCACCGACCAGGTAGTGCACCGCGTTGCCGACCTGTCCCAACGGCCCGTCGGCCGCCAGGCGGCGCTCCAGGTAGTCGCCGTCGGCGATCCACCGCAACCCGTGGACGATGCCCGGCAGTTGGTACTGCTCGGGCATGTGATCCAGCAGGTGCCACCGCAGGTAGCTGCCGTCATCGTCGGGCGGGGCGGGCGCCGTGAGGCTGAAAAAGCCTGCCTTGACCCGCATCACGCGTCCGGCCCGGCCACGTAGCAGCGGCCGCTGCTCGTGGTGAGCAAAACTTCTTGAACGGCGGACTTGTCGACGGCCGGAAATCCGAAGCGGTGCACCTGTTGACCCGCATCGATGTTGGCGTCCTGGGAGGCGTTGCTGCCGTCCTTCTTGCGCACCAGGGCCGTGGCCTTGTCGGCCTTCGAAATGTTCTGCGGCTCATGGAAGTACCACACCTCGATCCCGCCGCCTTGGGCATCGCGCCAGCCGTCGGCGTAGTAGCAGCCCGGGTTGCCCTCGGCGTCCGGCGGAGGCGGTGGGCAGATCGATAGCCCGACGCATGCCGGCGCGCCGGTGGCCGTGGCCGGCGCAACGATCGCAAGGCCCGCAGAACCCAACAGGAGGATGGCCAACACTCGGATCGCCTTCGGCATGGGTGCCCTCTCTGATTAAGACGGTTGTAGTTCCGCGAGTGCAGCCAGATTCTCCAGGTAATGCTGCAGCGAGGTATGGGTGAAAATCGCACTGACGACGGTGGCGCCGTGCGCGGCGATCTCGGCCAGCGTGTCGCGGGCTTGGTCCGGTTCGTTGATCGGGTCCAGGGGCGCCGGCGGTGGCAGGACGACCTCGAATCCGGGCTCAAGGTCGAAGCGGCCCAACCACTCTCGGACCTGCCGCAGGCTGACGTTGAAGGGGGCCCAGCCGTCGGCCAGGGTCACGGCCCGGCGCAGCGACCGCAGCGTGCGTCCGCCGATCCAGAGCGGGACGCGCTGCTGGACGGCGCACGGATCGACGACCATGCCGCGGAACGAATAGAACTCGCCGTGGTAAGACGGCTCGGGAACCGACAGCGAGGCGCGCAGCGCGCGCAGGGCGTCGTCGCCACGCGCCCCGCGGTCATCGAAGGGCACACCGAGGAGGTCGAATTCCTCCTTGAGGCTGCCGACGCCGACCCCGAGAATGAGCCTGCCGTTGCTGACCTTGTCGAGGGTGCCGTAGCGCTTGGCGATCTCGAGCGGGTGGTGATACCCGAGCACCAGCACGTTGGTGGCCAGCCGGATCCGTCGGGTGCGCGCCGCGAGATAACCGAAGGTGGCCAGCGGATCCCAGTAGCGGGCGCCGCGGCGGTGCTGTTCGGCGGCGGGCAGCGCGATGTGTTCGCTGCACGTCAGGTGGTAGTAGCCGAGTCGGTCTGCGGCTTCGGCGATCTGGGCCAGATCCTCGATGGAGGCCTGTTTCTCCCATTCGGCGCTGGTCTGCGGGAACATCGTCACCACCGGCGTGGATATCGACAGACGAATGCTCATCCCTGCATGTACCCGCCGGCGTCCACGGGAATCGATTGGCCCGTGATGGTTCGGCTCTCGTCGCCGGCCAGGAACAGCGCCAGGTTGGCGACGTCCTCGGGTGAGGAGATGTCCTGCAATGCGACGCCTTTGAGAGATCTGGCGCGCTGGGTCGCGAAGTCGACGCCCTGCTCGTCGGCGGTGCGTTCCACCCAGTTGCGAAACAGCTCGGTGTCGATGGCGCCGGGCACAATGCAGTTGCATCGAATGCCGTACGGGCCGACCTCGAGCGCGACGGCCTTGGTGAAAGCGCGCAGCGACGCCTTGGCGGCGACGTAGTGGGTCTTGCGGACCATGCCGGAGTAGCTCGCCGTGGAGGAGAAGTTGAGGATGACCCCGCGGCGGCGTTGCAGCATCGATTGATTGAGCACCTCGCGCGTGCACAGCATGGCCGCGGTGACGTCGATGGCGAAGGTGGCGTTCCAGTTGTCCAGCGTCTGCTCCCAGATCCAGCGGTCCTGCCCGGGCGCGGCGGCGTTGTTGCACAGGATGTCGACGTGTCCGAACTCGTCGACCGCCCTGGCCACCATGGCCGCGACGTCGTCCTCGTTGGTCACGTCGGCGCGCATCGCGACGGCTCCCGGGCCGGCCGCGTGGGCGGCGTCGCGGACCAACTCTTCGCGCCGCGCGGCGAGCAACACGCGGGCACCTTCCGCGACGAACAGCGAGCCCATCACCGGCCCCAGCCCGCTGCTGGCGCCGGTGATGATCGCGGCCTTGCCGTCGAGGCGGCCGGTCATTTCGGCAACGTGGTCGGGCAGCGGGTTTCGAGCCAGGCGTGAATTCGCTCGGCAACGTCGGCCCATCCGGGTTCGAGCATCATGTCGTGTGCCATCCCGGGAATGAACTCCGCCTGGGTGCGGTAAGCGGCCGCGGTCGCACGCACTTCGCGCGGTGAGAAAAGAATGTCCTGTTCGGCGCCCAGGACCAAGACCGGCGTCGTGATGCGGGTCGGTTTGGGCAGATCGAGCAACAACATGTCGAGCACATGCTTGCCCACATACTCTTCGTCAAGCCCGGCCGCGTAGCGCGCCGCGTCGGCGTAAGGAGTCACGTCGGAAAAGAAGCTCTCGCGGGCCATTTCGGGTGTGCCGCCCATGCTCCCCACCGATTTGGTTATGGCCAAGTGTCGTGCGGTCAGCCACGGGTGCAGCCTGAACCTGCGCAACAAGAATCTGGCGATGCCGCTCGGCGGTACCGAGGCGAGCAGGATGGCGGCCGGCGCGTCGTGCGACTCCAGGTACTTCTGCACCACGAAGCCGCCCATGGAATGCCCGATCACCACGGGCCGCCGGGGCAGGCCGTCGGCGACCGACGCGACGTCGTCGACCATGTCGGCCATCGAACAGAACTGCATGGGTCTCGGTGCGGGGCTCTTCCCGTGGCCGCGCAGGCTCACCGCCACCGACCGATAGCCCTTGGCCGCGAAGAAGTCCAGGAAATGCTCGTCCCAACACCAGGCGCCGTGCCAGGCGCCGTGGACGAAGAGCAGCGGCGTTTTCCGGGAATCGCCGCCCGGCCCCTTATCGATCACTTCCAGCACGCCGCTGAGACTAGCGCGAATAATGACGCGAAACGGCTAAACAAAAAGAACGGTAATCGCTATTCGGCCGCGTCCGATACGCCAAAATCAAGCATTTATGACCGACAGAGAACCCGCAAAACAGCGCACGCTGGTGTTGTCCGCCTTCCCGGCCGAGGCCGATGCGGTTCTCTCGCATACCGCGCTGGACCGCCACCCGGTGGTGCGCGCCGACCGTCGGCGCTTTTACCTCGGCTCGATCGGCGCCAAGAAGGTGATCGTGGCGATGACCGGCATCGGCTTGGTGAACGCGACCGAAACCGCCCGGACCGCCTTCGCGCACTTCACGGGCGAGTCATCGATCGCCATTGACGCGGTGCTGTTCTCGGGCGTCGCCGGCGGCGGGGCGTGCGTCAGCATCGGGGACGTGACCGTACCGGCGCGCTGGACCCTGGACGGCGGCGCGACGTTTCGCCCGGTCGACGTTGGCCTGCTGGCCGCGGCGCAAGCGCTGATCGTCGAATTGGAAAGCGTTAATTACCTGCGCCACAACGCCCCCCGCGTGAAGCTGGTCGATCTCAAGCGCCGGCCACGGCTGCTGGTCGGTGGTGACGGGTCCAGCTTCGACAACAACAATGGCCAGGCGTTCCCGTGCATCCCGAACGGCGGCGATGTGTTCGGATGCCAGCCGCGCGGCGCGCCGGATCGCTCACTTCTGTACACCGGCAACTTCTTTCGGGCGGCCGGACCCTGGCTGCGAAAAGCTCTCGTGACCAACCTGAACATCGCGTGGGTTGCGGATCCGGCCTTCGACGCGACGGACAACGAGACTGCGGCGGCGCAGGCGGTCGCCGACGCGCACGGGGTCCCATTCCTCGGAATCCGTGGGATTTCGGACGGGGCCGGCGACCCGCTGCACCTGCCAGGGTTCCCGTTCCAGTTCTTCTTCTACAAGCAGATCGCGGCGCAGAATGCCGCCCGGGTGGCCGCGGCCTTCCTGCAGAGCTGGGCCGGCGCCTGAATCGACGGCGCCCGCAGGCTATTCGGGCCCGCGACTCACCGGTCGGGCCGGATCCGAACACCACTCCGACCACGACCCGGGATACAGCGCCGCTTGTCGGCCCGTCGCGGCGAGCGCGGCGACGGTGATGGCCGCGGTGACACCCGACCCGCAGTACACGCCGACGCTGCCATCGATGCCGCTGTCGGACAACAACTGACTGAGCGCGCCTTCGCCGACGAACGTTCCGTCGTCCATAAGGACCGCGCCGCTGGGCAGGTTGCTGGCGCCGGGGATGTGACCGGCGACGGGGTCCAGGGGTTCGACGTCGCCACGGAACCGTTCGGCCGCGCGGGCATCGAGCAGCGTCACAGTGCCGGTCTGCTCAGCCGTCAACGTGGGCCGACCGCCGGCGTAGAGATCATCCTGCGGCACAGTCACATTCCCGGGCGCCGGGTTGACCGGGCCGGCCTCGAGGCCTTGTCCGGACGAGCGCCACGCGGACAGGCCGCCGTCGAGAATGCGCACGTTCTGCAGGCCGGCCGCGGTCAGCACCCACCACGCTCGCGCGGAACCGGCGCGATTCCAGTCGTCGTACACCACGACCGCATCGTCTTGCCGGATTCCCCATCGGCGTGCGGCCGCCTCCAGGCTGCGCCCGGACGGCAGCGGGTGCCGGCCTCGACCGGCGACGCTGTGATCGCTGAGTTCGTCTTCCAGCGACACGTACACCGCGCCCGGGAGGTGACCGTCCAGGTAGGCGGGCCGGCCGTCGGGATCGTCGAGGCGCCAACGCACGTCGAGGATTGCCGGCGGGTCACCGGCCTCGATGAGGCGGACCAGCTCCGCGGCCGTGATCAGCACTTCGTCCCGCGCCTGCACGGGCGCACCTCCTTGCCGTTACGGCGAGCCTAGCCGCGGCCCGCAAGGTGAACGCTACCGGAACTCAAGGTGAACTCTTGTTTCGGAAACGGGGCCGGTCGCGCGCCCGGAATTAAACTCATTCAGAACTAAAACTGAACGGCGGATTGAACTTTGGCTTGCGAGTGGCGGTAGCGCCGGCGGGCTATTGACCAGGGGCCGGCTCGCGCGCGACGATTCGCTACATTGGGCGTCGAAGCTTTGAAAGTGATGGGGAAATGAAAAAGAAAATCTCCGCGTGCGCGTTTGGCGCTCTGCTGGCCGTCGCGTGGCTGCCGGTGGCCGTCGCGCACGCCGACCAGAACGACCAGGAGTTCGCCGATTATCTGTCGTCGCACGGCATCAACCTCGGTTCGCCGGCCCAGGCCGTGAACATGGCGCGCGTGATGTGCCAGGACCTCGAGGCGGGCTACACGCAGAAGGACGAGATCGACCAGCTGACGGGATCCCACAAGCTGAGCCAGGCGCAGGCCGAGACGTTCATCGGCGCGGCCACCGCGGACTACTGCCCGGGCAAGCACAGCCCGAACAAGCCCAGCGGCAGCTAAGGGTACGGACCGGCCTGGTTGGGGCTAGGCGCTGCGCTGGGAATCGCCGGTACGTAGCGACGCCAGCATGCCGGCGGCGGCCCGTTCCCAGGTGAAGTTCTCCGCGCGGCGCCGGGCGGAGCTGCGGCGGTGGTGTTCGGGCCGGCCGACGACCGCGCCGACCGCCCAGGCGATGGCGAAGGGGTCGTTGTCGGCCAGGGCTCCGCTGTCCGGCGTGACGATCTCGGTGAGCGCCGACGTGCGCGACACCACCGCGGGCGTCCCGCAGGCCAGCGATTCGAGGGCGGCCAGCCCGAACGTCTCGTGCGGACCCGGCGCCAGCGTCACGTCGGCGGTGGCCAGCAGCCCCGCGACGGTGTGCCGGTCGTTGATGAAGCCGGTGAAGTCGATCGGCAGCCGGGCGGCCTGCCGTTCCAGCCGGGCCCGCAGCGGACCCTCGCCCACGACGACCAGCCGGGCGTCGACGCCGGCATGGCACAGCGCGCCGAGCGCGTCGATGCTGCGATCGACGCGCTTTTCCACCGAGAGCCGCCCGCAGTGGACCAGCAGGATCTGCTGCGGTGCGGCCCAGCGCCGCCGCACCAAATGCGAGTGCCGCCGCGGGTGAAACGTCTGGAGATCCACGCCCAACGGGACGGTGACGGTGTTCGTCGCGCCGATCCGGTCGAACTCCTCGCGGGCGAACGCCGTGGTGCACACCACGGTGTCGTAGTTGGCGGCGGTGCGCCGATTGGCGAAGTCCGCGAACCGCTCGGCGCTACGGCGCGGAAGTATCTGCCCCACAAGGCGATCCAGCCGCTCGTGGGAGATCATCACCGTCCTGGCGCCGTAGTCGCGACCCCACGGCCCCAGCGACCGCAGCGTCAACCGGTCGGAGACCTCCAGCGCGTCGGGCCGCAGCGTTTTCAACAGCGCCTTGACGGGTCCCGGCAGCACCGCGCGGTAGCCGCCGGTGCAGGGAATCAACCGGGCGGGCAGCGTGATTCGCACGACACCGGTGGGCAGCTGCGTGCGTTCGGGGCTGCGCCCGGGGACGACCAGGAACACCTCGTGTCCGGTGGCGCAGTATTCGGCACCGAGCCGGTCCACCGCGGTGCGCAGGCCGCCGGAGCGGGGGCCGTAGAAATTGGCGACCTGGACAACGCGCATAACGTGAGGACACGCGGCGCGCGTGTGCAGTCATCGATGGGGAACCGACGTGTGCCTGAACAGTCCGTGAATTCGCTCATCGCCTCACTCTGGGCAACGGCGGGCGAGGATCGCGGCGGTCTCCCGGTCGGCGGGCAGGAACGCCTCCAGTCGCAGCTCAGAGACCGTGACATCCAGCGCGGTGACGAACGTGGATATCGTCGCCACCAGCCGCACGTCACCGTCGGGGGAGCGCAGGTGCAGCGGCACCGCGAAGCCCAGCGATTCGATCGGTCGGCCGCCCGGCGCCGGCACGCCGTAGCTCTCGAGTTCCTCGATCAGCGCATCGATTCGCGGGTGCGGTCCGCGCTCGCGCAAGCCATGCAGAATGTGGCGCCGCCAGTCGTCAAGGTTCACGATGCGCGCCGCCATGCCCTCCGGGTGCAGCGCGACGCGGAGCACGTTGACGGGCGCCTCGAGCAGCCACCCCGCCACCCCGTCGGTCAGCAGCCCGAAGGCGCCGTTGGCGGCGACCAGCCCCCCGAAGCCGTCCATGACCATCGCCGGATAGGGCAGGTGCCCGTCGAGGACGTGCTGCAGCGCCTCCCGCACGGGTTGCAGCAGCGGGGCGTCCGGCGCTGACTCCGGATGAGCGGGCGCAAAACCCGCCGTCGACAGCAGCGAGTTGCGTTGCCGCAACGTCAGCTGCAGCGAGTCGGCCAGCCGGCTGACGATGTCGCGCCCCGGCACCGATCGGCCCTGCTCGAGGAAGCTCAGGTGCCGCTGGGTGGTGCCCGCGTCGTTGGCCAGGTCGATCTGGCTGAGCCGGCGCCGATTCCGCCAGTCGCGTAACGCCGCGCCGAAGTCGCCCTGCACCGAAACCGACATGCGAACAGTCAACCCGTTCGCCGCGCTGGGCGCTATTCCCGGCCGGGAATTGCCGCGCATCAGCGTCGGCGACACGATTGACCTATGGAAAAGCCAATCTGCCTCGGTGTCATGCCGCCCCTGGCCGCGCAGCCCTGGGCAGGTGCCGATCTGCGCGGGCTCCTCGACTTCGCCCGCGCCGTCGAGGATCTGGGGTTCGACTCGCTGTGGGCAAACGACTCGCTGGTGCGGCCCCGCATCGAGGCGCTGACGTTTTTGTCGGCAGCGGCCGCCGTCACCGATCGAATAACCCTGGGTACCGCTGCTTTGCAGCCGGTGCTGCGCCGGCCGGTGCAGACCGCGCAGGTCCTCGCCTCCATCGACCGGCTCTCGGGCGGGCGGTTGGCGGTGGCGGTCGGTGCCGGCTTCCCGGGCCTGTCCGAGGTGGAGTACGCCGCCTCGGAGGTGCCGTGGTCCCGACGTTTCGCACGCCTCGACGACACCGTGACACTGTGGCGCCAGCTCTGGAATGCCAAGGAGCCCAGCTCGTTTCACGGAGCTGTGTTACATCTCGACGATATCCCGGCGGGTATCACGCCGTTCGGTGAATCCGGCCCGCCGGTGTGGCTGGCCGCCGACACTCCCGGCTCCCGCGCCCGTGCCGGCCGGATCTACGACGGGTGGCTGCCGTATCCTCCGACGCCGCAAGGCTATCGGTCGGGCCTGGCCGAGGTGCGTGCCGCGGCCCACGGCGCCGGCCGCCCCGCCGAAGCCGTTACGCCGGCGCTGTTCGTCACCGTGCTGCTCACCGACGATGCCGACGGGGGCCGGAAGGCGCTGGATCATTTCGCCACCCAGACATACGGTTTCGGCATCGACGCCGTTGAGCAGATCCAGACGTTCGCATCGGGGACGACAGACGCCGTCACCGCCCGGCTGGCCGGCTATATCGACGCCGGCGCGCGGCATTTGGTCTGCCGGATAGCCGTGCTGGGCCCCGGCGGATTCGTCGAGCAGCTGCGCCGGCTGCGGACCGTGCAGGAGTCGTTGCGATGACCGCGATCGTGCGGCCGGGACCCGATGGAGCCGGGACGCTCACGGGCCTCATCGACGAATACCGTTCCTTCGCCGAACTCATTGGCGCACTGGATGCCTCGGGCTGGTCGCGTGAAACCCGCTGCACCGGCTGGCAGGTGCGCGACGTCGCCGGCCACCTGGTTGGCCAGGCCGTCGACACGGTCGGCGGCGCGATCGGCACCCGCAGCCCCGACGACCAGGCGGCGGCACTGCGCGGCGAATCGCCGGCCGCGCTCGCGGGGCGGCTGCGGGCCGCGATGGATTCGGTTGCGCAGCTTGCCGCGGCGTTCGACGACGCGGCCTGGTCGGGACCCAGCCCGGTGCCCGGGCTCACCCTCGGCCGGGGTGTGCACGCGCTGCTGAACGACGCCTACGTGCACGGAGACGACATCCGCGCGGCGCTGGGCCTGCCGTTCGATGGAGGGGCGGGGCTGCGGGCCAGCCTCGACTTCGTGCTGGGCGCTGTGCTGCGCGATGACACCGCCGTCGCGGACCCAACCGTTTCGCGTCTCGTGGAGGTGTCGATCGAGGACTTCACTCGTCGAACCGGCATGGCGGAACACGATTTTCTGCTCGCCGCCACCGGCCGGTCCGATCCAGCGCGCCTGGGGTTACCCAGCTGCATCAACATCTTTCGCTGAGGGCCCGAACCAGCGCCGCAGCGCGGCGCGCAGGCCCGCTTCCTCGTCCGCCCCGAATGCGTCCGCCGCCCAGGCGACGTAGCCGTCGGGCCGCAGCAGCAGCGCCGCGGCGGGCCGATCGGCGGCGGTCGCTTCGACGACGTCGACGCGATCGGCCCACCCGCGCGCCGTGGCGCCGACGCCGCCGTCGAAATCGAGCAGCACCGGGCGGGTGCCGTGCAGCAGTTCGGCGACGCGCCGGCCGTCGTCGAGGGTCAGCTCGGGCACCGGCCGGCCCGACAGCGGGTGGTCGTCACCGACGTCGTACCGCACGTCGTTTCCCGCCAGCAGTCGCGCCATGTGCTGGGCGACGTCGGGAATGGCGAACAGTTCACCCATGAGCGTTCGTAGCGCGGCGACTTCGGGCCCCGGCGCCATGAGGGCGGTCTGCGACAGCGAGTGCATCATGACGCGCTCGCCCACAGGGTGGCGCTCGGACTCATAGGTATCGAGCAATCCCGCGGGCGCCCAGCCGTTGAGGTGGGCCGCGAGCTTCCAGCCCAGGTTCATGACGTCCTGCAGGCCGAGGTTCAGGCCCGGCCCGCCCATGGCGCTGTGCACGTGGGCGGCGTCGCCGACCAGTAGGACCCGTCCGTCGCGGTAGCGCTCCGCGTGTCGCGTGTTCTGCCCGTTGATCCGGCGCAGGGCGTGCGGCCCTGGGCCTTTCGGTTCCTCGAACGGCAGATCGACGCCGAGGACGCGGCGCGCGCTCTCGCGCAGTTCGGCCAGGCTCATCGGTTCGTCCTCGACCGGCGGCCCGAACTCGATGGTGCCGAACAGCGAACGGCCGGGTTCGAACTCGGCGTAGATCAGACCGCCGCGATCCAATCGCGTGTGGCCGAACGCGATCCGGCCGAATCCGGGAACGTCGATGCCGCCGTCGGCGCGGCGGAGACCGTCGGGGATGTGCACGTGGGCCAGCCGGCCGACGGTCTGCGATGTGTAGCCGGGGAACTCGATGCCCGCGGCCTTGCGGACCGGGCTGCGCCCGCCGTCGGCGCCCACCAGATGCCCGGCGGCGATGCGGTATTCGCGCTCCGACGAGGACACCGTCAGCTCAACGGAATTCGGCTCCTGGCGCAGGCCGGTGAATTCATGTCCCCAGCGCAGGTCTACTCCGAGATCGCGTGCCCGCTTTTCCAGCAGCCGCACCACCCGGGGCTGTTGGATGGGCAGC
Source organism: Mycobacterium sp. 852002-50816_SCH5313054-b (assembly GCF_001667185.1). Classification (GTDB taxonomy): domain Bacteria; phylum Actinomycetota; class Actinomycetes; order Mycobacteriales; family Mycobacteriaceae; genus Mycobacterium. Next base: position 18,489 of record NZ_LZIC01000002.1, read on the forward strand.
GCGTACATCGGGTTGTCGGGCATGCCAAGGAAGTTCAGCGCCATGGCCGCGAAGATCCACCCGTAGACCGGTTGCGGCGGACCGGGATCGCCGGTGAACTCCCGGTACAGGCCGCGCATGTCGAGCATCCGAACCACCTGCCCGATAAGGCCATTGGCCTTCGGCTCGGCGCTGGGCCCGGGCAAGGGGTCCAGCACGACGGGCCGGATGCCGGCCAGTGCCAGCTCGCACGCCAGCATCAGCCCGTTGGGTCCGGCGCCGGCGATGACGATGTCGGCGCGTTCTTGGTCTTTTTGCAAAGTCATGGTGTTACCCCCTTGAAGGGCTCCGGCAGTCCCGAGCTGACGGCGGCGAAGCCGTCGCGGATCAGGTCGGTGATGGCCACCGGCGGGTCGGCCCGCACGTAGGCCTCGGCCGCCGCCTCGCCGACGGCGCGCACGACGGCCACCACCAGCCGCGGGTACAGGTCGTGTTCAGGGTCGGTGCCGGTGCGTTCGGCGATCACCTCGAGCCACTCGTCAAAGAGGTCCTGCGGCAAGGCGTTCCGCACCTGCGGGTTCATCAGTAGCTTTCGGACTTCGACGAGATCCTTACGGCTCGGCACTTGGTTTTCGGCACCGTACATGTCGCCGAAATCCTCTTCCAGGGGCTTGAGCACCGCATGCTCGAGTGCCGTCCACAGCGGTTCGGCGGCGGGGCGCTGGCGAAGCGTCGAGATGCCGTGGCGCAACCGTTCGGTCTGCCGGTAGGCCAGGGCCTCGTACTTGCCGTTGAAGTAGTTGTTGAAGGTGCGCAGCGACACCCCGGCCACGTTGGCGATCTCGTCGCGCGTGACGTTTTCCATCCCGCGCTCGAACGCCAGGTTCAGCGCGGCGTCGCTGAGCGCGCGCCGGGTGTCGGCCTTCTTGCGTTCGCGCAGTCCGGTCGGTTGGTCGGGCATGGGCACCAACGTACAACAAAGTTGCACGGCGGGTAAGATTGCCTAGCGGGCAACATCTTGCTCTACGCCTCGACCCCGGGGTGTCGGCACCGGATGCCACGATCGGTGGGTCAGCCGAATCGCGTTGGAAGGTGAAGCCATGGATGTGCAATTCATCACGAGCGTCGCAGTGATCACCCCTGAGCCGGCAGTCAGCCGAAGGTTGTACGTGGACGCGCTTGGCTTGCCGCTGAATGCGGAAGCGGACGGCTATCTCCACAGTGAAGACATCGCCGGCTGCAAGTCCTTCGGCGTCTGGCCGCTGACTCAGGCTGCGCAAGCCTGCTTTGGTGCGCCTGACTGGCCACTTGAGCGGCCGGTGCCGCAGGCCAGCGTCGAGTTCGAGGTCGCGGACGCCGACACCGTCCAGGTCGCAGCGAACGAGTTGATGCAGAAAGGCTTCACGCTGCTGCACGACGCACATACCGAGCCGTGGGGACAAACTGTCGCTCGACTGCAGTCCGTCGAGGGCACGATCATCGGCATCTCTTACGCGCCCGCGATGCATTCGTAAAGACGAGCGTGCCTGTTAATCAGCGCTTGCCCCAGTCCCAGCGCGGTGTCGTCAGCAGGTCCTGCCCGGCGATGCGGGTCTCGCCCCACTCCTTGTAGAGCTCGATCTCGACCGTGTCATCGCCGGTGGCCTCCAGCAGCGCGCGGGAATGGGTGACGACGACGACCTGGGTCTGGGCGGCGGCGGTGCGGATCAGCGACGCGAGCGGTCGCACCAGGTCCGGGTGCAGGGATGTTTCGGGCTCGTTGAGCACCATCAGCGACGGCGCTTGCGGGCTCAGCAGCGCGGCGGCCCAGAGCAGGAACCTCAGTGTGCCATCGGACAATTCGGCCGCCCGCAACGGGCGCAGCATGCCGCGCTGTTTCAGCTGCAGGTCGAACACCCCGTCGTGCACGGTGACCGAGACCGTGGCGCCGTCGAAGGCGTCGGCGACGGTGCGGGCCAGGTCGTCGAACCCCGCCTCGATGATGGTCTGGATCGCGGCGGCCAGGTCGTGGCCGTCGTCGGAAAGCACCGGGGTGCGCGTGCCGACCTGCGGCTGCCGCGCGGGAGCGCCCGGGTCGACGCGGAAGCCGTCGTAGAAGCGCCAGCCGCGCAATCGTTCACGGACGGCAGCCAATTCGGGCAACGCGTGCGGATGGGCGTATTCGGCCAGCACGCTGCGATACGACGGCAGGGACCGGCTCAACTCGTCGAAGCCCCGGCCCGATTCCGCGCTCACCTCGGCGAAATCCCGGGTCCGGCGCACCAGCGTCGTGACGGCGCGCAGCACCGGGCCGGCGAACACCGCTTCCCGCTTGATCTCGGGGTCGCGGGCGAAGGCGGAGTTGATCCCCGCCATCTGCGGTATTCCGAGGTCGACGAGATAGCCGAAATCATCTGCGGCGAAACCCATTTCGAGCGACACGGGCCGGGTGCGAACCGTGCCCTGGGCCTTGCCGGTGCGGCGGGCGCCGCCGAGTTGCTCGGGGCCCGCCCACAGCACCGACTGCAGCCCGCCCTCGCGGGCCAGCGAGCCGATCACCTCGCCGCGGCCGCAGTCGGCCAGCAGCCGCAGCGCGCGGTACAGCGACGACTTGCCGGCGCCGTTGGCCCCGGTCACGAGGGAAAGCCGGCCCAGCGGCACGATCACCTCCCGCAGCGAGCGGTACCCGCGGATGGCGACCGTCTGCAACACGAGGCGCCCTAGCCTTCGTCGGCGGCGTCGAGGAGTTGCACTTCCTCGAGGTCCATCTCGTTTTGCAACTCGCGCAGCACGATGTCGTCGATGAGGTTTTGGTTTCGCAGCGCGGTGATTTCGCGACGTTTGTGTTCGAGCACGCCCAACCGAACCCGCCGCACCTTCTCCTTGCCCTTGAGCAGGCGGCTGTTCGTCGAACCGTCCTCAGTGGCGTGCGCGAGCGCGGCCCTCTCCTCGTATTCCTTTTGCAGGCGCCGCCGCAGGTCGTCGCTGATGCCGACTTCGTCGGCGACGGTCGGGAGCGCGTCGAGCGCGGCCTGGACGCCGCGGGTGCGGGCCAGCTCCAGTTCCTGGACGTAGGTGACGTCGTCGGGGATCTTGGCCCAGCGGACGACGGCGGGCAGCGTGGTTCCCTGGACCAGGACGGTCACCAGGATGACGACGACCACGATGAAGATGAGCAGGCTGCGGTCCGGGAACGGCGCGCCGCTCAGTGTGGTCGCCGGGACGGCGACCGCCGCGGCCAGCGACACGGCGCCCCGGAACCCCGCCCACGCGGTGAGGAAGCGCTGGCGCCAGCTGACGCGCCGCATGCGTTGCGCCTCGCGGCGGTCGATGAGCCGAAGCAGCGCGGTGGTGGCCTCGCCCCACACGATCCGCGAGGCGATCACGACGCCGGTGACGGCGAGGGCGAGGTAGGTGGCGTGGCGAAATCCGCCGTCGACGCCTGCGATGCCGCGCAGCGCGCCCGGGATCTGCACCCCGACGAACACCCACAGCGAGCCGTTGAGCAGGAACGTCGCGATGTCCCAAAAGGCGTAGGCCTCAAGTCGGGATCGGGCCCGGATCACCAGCGGGCCCGCGTAGGCGAGCACCAGGGCCGACACCATGACCGCGACCACGCCGCTGCAGTCGAACGCCTGCGCGAGCAGGAACGCCGCGAACGGCGTCAGCAGGCTCAGCGCACCCTCCTCCTGCGGTGCGTCGAGTCGTTTGCGGATCAGGGTCGCCGCCCCGCCGACCAACAGTCCCGCGGCGATGCCCCCGACGTAGGACAGCACAAACCGGCCGGTTACCTGGAGCGGGCTGATTGCGGCCCCGCCGATCGCGATGTGCACGCTGACGGCGAACAACACCAGCGCGGTGCCGTCGTTGATGAGGCTCTCCGCCTTGAGCACGGTCAGCGAGCGGCGCGGCAGCTTTTTGGCGAGGCCGGCCACTGCGGCGGCGTCGGTGGGGGAGAGCACGGCGCCCAGGACGCCGGCCGCGTGGGGGTCCATGCCGAGCGCCCGTGCCGTCCACGACACGGCCGCCGCCGTCGCGATCACCAACGCGATGCTGAGGAACACGATGATGCGTGCGTTCGCGCGGATCTCGCGGAAGCTGGTATTCAGCCCTTCCCAGTACAGGATCGCGGGCAGGAACAGCAGCAGCACGACCTCGCCGTCGACATGCACGTGGCCGAAATGCGGGATCAGGCCCAGCAGCGCGCCGAGCAGGATGAGCAGCACCGGGGGACCCACGCGGTAGCGCCGGCCGATGACCGTCCCCAGGACGACGGTGGAGACGAGCGCGACGATCAGGACGAGGCCAAACACCAGCCCATCCTGCCGGACGCGCTTGGCTTGCGCTGCGCGGGGTTTGGAGTCACAGCCGTCCCATGAGCACCGTCAGGGGGGAGGGCCAGGTGACTCGCGAAAGCGGTAGCGCATGCGCTACCGCTACGAGCAGTCGCAGCAGCAGTCGTCGCAGTCGCAGCAGCAGTCGCAGCCCTCGCAGCAGCACCAGCCGCCGGTGCCGTCTCCGCCGCGCTTCTTGCGTCCGGGATTGGGCGTTTCGCCTTCCCCGATGGGCTCGACGGGTTGGTCGCCGAAGTTGATGGGTTCCTGCTGGCCGCGGGGCGTGCCGGCCTGGGCGAATGTGCGGTTCACTGCGCGGCGCACCTCGCTGGTCAGCAGCCGGTGGGCCAGGCGCCCGTCGCTGAACTCGACGTCGGCCAGCGCCAGCTCGATGCCCAAGACGGCGTCGTCGCACAGCGCCCGCACTGTTTCGACGGGAGTTGCCGTGGCGGCCAACGGGTTCCACTTGCCGCGCGCCACGTCGTCGCGGTAGTCCTCGACCGCGTCGAGCAAATGCGCCACGCGGCCGAACAGCTGTCCGACCTCGCGCAGCGGCTCCCGGTTGTCGGGCCGGCCGGCGAGCACGGCGGTGTGGGCGAACGCCTCGGCGACCGCGGTCTCGGTGGGCTCGGTCACCAGCAACAGCGGGCTGCCCGGGCCCGCCGACGCCTCGAGCGCGGCCTGGCGGTCCATCGCGGCGACCAGCACGCCGGTGTCGAAGCCCAGCGCGTGACCGGCGTCGGTGCCCTGGCGCACCCACCGCTCGGCGATGCGTCGCGCCGCCGGCCGCACGCCGGCCGCGCCGACCATGCCGTCGCGGTCGTCGACGTGGTCGCGAACCCGCGCGGCGGCCAGCGCCAGCGACACCACCGCGGCCAGCCGCACGCAGTCGCCGGTGGCCACGTCGGCGCGGCGCATCCCGCGCAACGGGCAGCGCCGGCGTTGCGGCGGGTCGGCAGCTCGGCCGACTGCGCCTCGACCAGCAGCGAGACCACCAGCCCGTCGTAGTTGGTGGCGATCCGCGCGACCTGCCCGTAGTCGTCGCGCAAGGCCAGGCACAGGCCGCACAGTTGGGCCCGCCAGGCCGTCGCCAGCTCGCCGCCGAGTCGATGACGGCAGGGCCGGATGATGCCAAACATGCACAGAAGCTACCCGACGTTCAGCAAACTCGCGCCGCAAAACGCCGCGCTAGGGATGCGGGGCCGGGCAGGTCTTCGGAAAGTTAACTGGCTGACCGATCTGGTTCATCCCCTTGCGGTATTGGGCCGTCGCCGGCAGGTCCGGCGTGGCGGCCGACCAGATGGTCGACGTGCAGGTGGCGGTCTCGCAGCCGCCGGCGAAGGTCCGCGACTCGCCGGTCGTGACCGTCAGGCATTGGCACTTGGCCACCGCGGGGTTGGTGGGATCGATCTCGCATTCGACGTCGAGGCAGTTGGCCCACGGCACCCCCGAAGGGCAGGTCAGCACACCGAAATTCGCGTTCACATTGACCGTGGAGAACGCTGACCGCACCTTGCTGCCCGATTGCGCCCGGTCGCTGCAGTTCCGGAATCCGACCGAGTAGCCGTTGACGACGACGCAGTCGCACACCGAGATGCCGGGGTCGGTTTTCGACGGCACGCACGGCGCGGTGGTGCACAGCGCGAAGGTCTGGTTGCACAACCAGGCGCCGTCGACCTCGAAGGCGTCGATGTTGCTCGGCAGGCTGTGCTTGCCGTCCTTATCGCAGGCGGCCGCGGTGGCCGCGACGGCGGGAAGCAAGCCCACCGACGCTCCCCGCAGCAGTCCGCGCCGGGTCAGCCCGGACTGCCCGGAAACCTGCGCGGCGCGGCCGACGAGTTCGACGATGGCGCCCGCGCCGCGCGCCGCGTCCACCCTGCGGCCCCCTTCGACGAGCACCGCGCTGGGTGTGGCGGTGATGCCGTAGGCCGCGAACGAGGCCCGCGACTCGTCGATGAGCTCCAGCGGCACGCGGTGGCCGCCGGGGCCGCCGTTGATCAGGGCGACGGTGACTCGTCCGTTCAGTTCGTCTTGCCAGCGGGCCACCTCGGGCAGCAGCGCGTCGCACGCGCCGCAGCCGGGCTGGCTGAAGACGAGGACGAGCGGCCGGCGGTTTTCCTGCAGCTCGTCGAGGGTCCAGACGCGGCCCGCCCGGTCCGGCAGCGCCAAGGCGGCCGCGTCGCCGTTGCGTGACGTCCAGCGCCGGCGCGCGGCGGGGCCGAGCCAGAGGACGAGCATGACTACCGCGAAAGTCGTTAGCGCCCAACCGAAACGGCCGCCCAGAACCGACGCGGCCAGCGCCGCGAAGCATCCGTTCCTGGCCAGCGTCGGCCAGCCCAGTGGGGCGGAGGACAACCGCCCAAAGCAGTGGCACTCGATCGCGCGGCCGCGCGCGCGGCTGACCAGCGCGACGATGCTGAATCCCGTGAGCGCGAGCATCGCGGCCACCGCGCCGGTGCGCGGCTCTGCGACCAGGAGCGCCGCGATACCGAACTCGCTCGCGATAAGCGCCGATCCCGCGAATGCCGCAGCCGCCCTTGGCACTCCGAACGCCGTCACCGCCCGCCGCGCGCCGCCGCGATCTGACAGCTTCGTCAGCGCGGCGATCGCGAACATTCCCGCCAGGAGCAGTCGCGCTGCCAATATCGTCATCTGCGGATCGTAGACACTGCCGTGGCAGTCTGGGAGGGTGAGCGATCTCGCGGAGGCGTTCGAGTCTCAGCGTCCGCGCCTGTTCTGGTTGGCGTACCGGATGCTCGGGTCGGCGAGCGAGGCCGAAGACGCGGTGCAGGATGCGTACCTGCGACTGCACGGCGCGGATGCCGAGGCGATCGAGTCGCTGCCGGCGTGGCTGACCAAGGCCGTCACGAATTTGTGTCTGAACCGGCTCACGTCGGCGCGCGCCCGCCGGGAGGTTTATCCCGGTCCGTGGCTGCCGGAGCCGGTCCTCACCGACGACCCGACGCTCGGCCCGCTCGAGACCGCGGAGCAACGCGAGTCGGTATCGATCGCGTTGCTGGGCCTCATGGAGCGCCTCAACCCCACCGAGCGTGCGGCGTTCGTCCTGCGAGAGGCCTTCGCCTACAGCCATTGTGAGATCGCCGAGGTCCTGCAAACGTCGGAAGCCAACGCCCGCCAGCTGTATCGGCGCGCACGGCAGCGACTGGGTGATCCCCGGCAGCGGGTCGAAGCGGACCGGGCGCAATGGCGGCGCCTCGTCGACCGATTCCTCGCCGCCGCCGGCACCGGCGACGTGGCGGGACTCGTCGAGATCTTGACCGCCAACGCGACCTCTACCGCCGACGGCGGCGGCAAGGTCGCGGCCGCCCGCCGTCCGATCTCGGGTCGCGATCGCGTGGCCTCCTACGTGGCGCGCGCGTTCGGCAGGAACCTCCCGCGGCTCGGGCTGCGTCTGGACGTTCGCGAGGTCAACGGCGAGCCGGCGATGCTGGCCTTCGACGGCGAGACGCTGGCCGGTGTCCTGTGCTTCGAGATCGAGGGCGACCAGATAGCGGCCCTGCGCGCCATCGCCAATCCGGACAAATTGCGATTTCTTGCCGAACAGTTGTCACATCCGGCGGGGCTGCCCGGTTCATAAGGTATGGCAAATCGAATACTGATCACGGGCGGCACGGGCACCGTGGGTCGCGTCGTCGTCGACCGGCTGACGGCCGCGGGCAAGGACGTGCGCGTTCTGAGCCGCGGACGGCGGCCGCACCAGCGCGCCGACGTCGAGCACGTCGTCGGCGACGTGGGAAGCGGCGCCGGGCTCGACGCGGCGCTGGACGGCGTCGACACCATCGTGCACTGCATCTATCCCACCGAGCATCTGGTCGCGGCGGCGAAACGGGCGGGCTCACCGCACCTGGTGTACGTCTCCATCGTCGGCATCGACCGTATCCCGTTCGCCCTGTATCGCACCATGCTCGCCAACGAACGCACGATCGCCGAGTCGGGCCTGCCGTGGACGGTGCTGCGGGCGACCCAGTTTCACGACCTGATCGCGTTCCTGCTGCGCATGCTCGCGAAGCCGCCGGTCATGGCGCTGCCGGCGGGGTTGAGGTTCCAACCGGTCGACGTGCGCGACGTGGGCACGCGGCTGGCCCAGTTGGCGCTCGGCGAGCCGCTCGGCCGGGCGCCGGACTTCGGCGGCCCGCAGGCGCGTCCGCTCGACGACGTCGCCCGCAGCTACCTGGCGATCGTCGGCAAGCGCCGGCCCATCGTTCCGATCCGCTTGCCCGGCAAGGTGTTTGGCGGGATCCGCGCCGGCGGCCTGCTGGCCCCGGAGAACGCCGCGGGCACGATCACCTTCGAGCAGTACCTCGGTGAACAGGTCGGCGCGGGTCGGCTGCCGTACCGCGACGCCATCCGCGCCTATCTGCCACGCCTCCCCGGGCGCGGTTCCTGACGTTGGTGGTGGTGGCCGGACTCGTCGCGACCCCCTTCCAGGCTACGGGCCATAATGGGGGCGATGACTGTCGTGAAGATCAGGCTTTTGGTGACCGTCGCGATGCTCGTTTCAGCGATCTTGGCGGGGTGCCATTTCGGGTCCAGGAACCCGCCGACCAGCCAGACCCTCGAGGTCCCCATGAGCGACGTGCTGAGGCAGGGCGCCATCACGCAGAACGTCACGCTGGCGGTCGGCAACACCCTGACCGTGAAGCTGGGCTCGAACTACTCCACCCCGTACCGGTGGGCGATCGACACGAAGATCGGCGATTCGACGGTCGTCAAACAAACCAGTCACGAGTTCGTGCACCCCACCTCCGACGCGCTGGGGGCGCCGGGTACGGAGGTATGGACGTTCGCGGCCCTGAAACCCGGGACGACGACGATCACCACCTCCTACACCAGCATCGTGGGCAAGAACCCCCAACCGTCGTGCATCTACACCGCGAACGTGACGGTGCAGTAAGCGCCTGTGGCAAACGACGGCGCGTCCGGCTACGGTCTGGGTGTGTTTGGCTTACTTCGCAATTGGTCCGAGATCGGCAAGCTGCCCCCAGAGCTGCGCGAAGAACTCGAGGCCGAGGGGGTGATTTTTACCGCCGGCAAGGTCGGCGTGGTCCGACACTTCAGCGGCCACGTGCCCGGCGTCCATTCGGCGTCGGGCGTTTCGCGCTATACGGGCGGGTTCGGCTTCAGCACGGCGCGGGTGGTCGCGACCTTTCCCGCGCGCGGCGACGCCAAGCTGCGCTCCATCGATTGCCCGTGGGACACCGACACCGGTCCGGCGCGGGCGACCATCACCGACAAAGGTCTCCAGATTGAAATCGACTTGCGCGGAGTCGATCCCGCGTTTTCCGGCTCGATGAAGCTGAACTACAAAAAGAAGATCCCCGACGACGTGTTGGAAAAGCTGCCGACGACGGCGCTGCGGTTTCGCGTCGAGCCGGTATTCGTGTATCGCGCGGCCGGAGTGCGTCCCAAGTCTTGAGGGACCCGCGGTAGCCACTGGAACACCCAAATGCCTGTGCCGGTGTCACTCCCTCTTGAAACTTTCGGCGACCCCTTAGCTGATAGCGGGAAGCACGCCCATCTGCGTCAGCACCGTAGCCATATCGAAAGAGACCTTCTCGCATAAGAGTCGATCGCCATCGAACTCGAAGATTCCAACCAGCGGAAAATTGAGGCGATTACCACTTGGCGGGATGCCCGCCCACTCGCCATCATGGGTTCCAATGATGAACCCTTCGACAAGTACGCCGTCGTCCATATGGCGCAGCCTGACGGTCTTGGCATGGAAATCAGACATGCTGTGCATCAAGCCCTGCAGCAACTCTCCAACGGCTGCCTTACCGTCGCTCGGGACGCCGTTCAGCTCGTAACGTGGATGGTGGAAGGTCGCGATTGCGGCCTCGACGTCGTGTCTGTTTTCCGCCTCGACGTGCTGATTGACGATTGCCTCGCGGCGCTGCCGAATGCTGGTGGTGCTATCTACGACTGTCATTACGGGGCCTCCTCGACGACTCCCCAATAGGGCGTCACTCTAGAACACCTGCGAGATAGGTGGACGAGCTTTGCTCATAGACGAGTCACTACGCCGCTAAGGGTGTGGCTTCGCGCAGTCGCTGCCAGCACCACTTGGGGACAGCGTGGCGCCTTGAGCCCGACGGTCTAAACGATCAGGCGCGGCCCCTAGCGTGCTCGCCGACTGAACGGATGCGCTCGCCACATGCGCGCTACGAGCATCAGCGCAACCAGTGGGTAGAACGCGTTCACGGCCACACTCATTAGCGCGTTGGGTGCTTTGTAGTCGAACCCAGAACCAGGTCCGCATGCCAACGCAAACAGGGGCGCATCGCCCAGGACCCCGATGGCCAAGTACAGACCCGTACCCATGACGACCATGCCGGCAAAGAAAATGGCCGGAAGCCGGATCCACTCACCGCCCCGCGCGAATGCATAGACGAGCACGAGGTAGAACACGCCGAAGGCTAGTGCCGATACGAACCCGACGATGAGTTGCACCGCGCGCGGGTTGGCGATCAGGACAGGATCGATGCCGACCATGTGGTCGTAGACGAACCGCGCCATCGGGTTGCTTGAGTGCGGGTGTGGTCGGCCAACCATGTTCGCGGTGTCGATCAGGAACGAAGTTGACGCAAATATCGCGAATACCACGACGAAAAACCAGTCGCGTCGGCGCGCGCGTAGTGGAATCGAAACGCGGGAGTATGTGGCCCGGCGGATGTCGTCGGGCAGCGCATCAGCGGTCATCGACATAACCGGATCGTATGTCGGTGTGATACGCCTTGAGGCGCGTTTGTTTGGTCCCGACAGATGTTGAGCCCTTGGTCGCAACGCCGCGTTGTGAAGGCAGAGTGTTCGTTAGCCAGTCGCTACCAGCCACGACAACCCCGTTTAAGCGGCCTGCCAGCGGCTTACGTTCGAGCTTCTAACGACGGGAGTCGCGCCCCGCAGTCGGGGCCGCATCGCTGGATCTGGGCCCTGCAAAAAGGGTCACAAGAAAAGCCATGACTGCGAGGACACCGGCGCCCGTCCCCATGATGAACCACATGTTCCCCGAGGTGGCCGTGTAGGCACTGCCGCCATGCACCCGAACATCGAGCGATGACCCGACGCGACGACCCTTGCTGTCTCCCGCGATCCGGCCTGTGTATGACTTTCCGCCGACACTCCATTGGGCCGTGCAGATTACGTTGCTGAACTTGTTGCGACCGCCACTGCACGAAACGACCTTCGCCGTCGTCGGTGTGCCGACACGATACCCATAGACGTCGTACACGCCGACGCCGAAGGCCACGAGCGAAAGTACCGTCATAAGGATTGCGAGAGGCAAGACTGCCCACTCGACCCGCCGCGGTTTGGAGCGTTTCCCGGTGTGGCCCCGAAAGTCACCGGGCGCTGCCGGAGACGCTGGTTGGGACACCTCGGCCTTCAGCAGTTGTACGGCACGCGCGAGGAATGCGTCCACTTCATGTTGGTCGTAACCGCGTTCTCCGATTGGTGGCTTCGAGAAAGCCACGCTGTCGACCTCGGCGGCTGTTAGTCCGCCCGCCTGCGGGTTTCGGAGATATTCCTCGAGACGCCCGCGGAACGCTTCGACACCGCCTACGTCGTAACCGCGTTTTCCCTTTGGCGGCGCCGAAAAGGCCACGTTATGGACATCATCTGCGGTCAATTCGCCACGCGCAGCGGACATCGGGCCTCCCGGGAGCCTTTTCCAGATCCGCGATTCGTTTCTCGGGATCGTCCCAGTCCAGCAGCAATCTTCTCACTAGGAGCCCGCGGCCGCCACGACTTGCGGATGCACGCCCGCCAGGTCGAGACTCCGCGGAGCTGACTAAGTGCCCTATTCGCCGCTAAGGGAAGCGGCCGAAAATCGGTGAATGAGCGACATCGACAAATGGGATCGCGGCCTGACCGAGCACATCGTCGCGCTGAGTAGGCCCATCGTGAAGCGCTATTTCCGTTCCGAAGTCCGCGGGCTGGACAACCTGCCGCCCGGCGCCTCGCTGGTGGTGTCGAACCATTCCGGCGGCCTCACGTCGTTCGACCTCTCGGTATTCGCCGTCGACTATTACGACACCTACGGCTATGAGCGGCCGCTCTTTGCTCTTGGGTTTGACACGATATTCGCCGGGCCGGCCGGCGAATTCCTCAACCGCACCGGCGTGATCCGCGCGACGCGCGACAACGCGGCGAAGGCGTTGGCGTCCGGCGCCGTCGTATTGGTCTTCCCGGGCGGGGATTTCGACGTCTACCGGCCGAGCATGCGGGAGAACGTCATCAACTTCGGTGGCCGCACCGGCTACGCCACCACGGCGATCGAGGCGGGGGTGCCGATCGTGCCCGCGGTCTCCATCGGCGGCCAGGAAGGCCAGCTGTACCTGAGCCGCGGCGCGTGGCTGTCGCGCCTGCTCCGGCTCACCAAATTCGAGCGCAAGTTCTTCCGAACCGACATCCTGCCAATAACTTTCGGGTGGCCGTTCGGGCTGAGCGTCCTGGCGCCGGTCAACGTGCCGCTGCCCACCAAGATCGTCACCGAGGTGTTGAAGCCGATCCACATCGGTGCCGAATTCGGCGAGGCCCCCGACGTCGAACACCTCGACGCGCTGGTGCGCGGCCTGATGCAGAAGTGCCTCGACGAGCTGGCGCGCAGGCGCCGCTTCCCGATCCTCGGCTAGGCCGGTTGCAGCATCCGCCCGGTGACGCGCGCCGAGAGCGAACCGGGCATCAAGTGGCTGAAGGTGGACGTGAACCGATTGCGCCAGCCGGATACGACGACGGGCTTGCCGCGGTCGAGGGCTTTCAGCCCGGCGGCGACGACGGGTTCGGGCTCGGCCAGGTGTTTGTAGATCGCGGTGTGCGAGACGTCGGACCCGAGCGCGCCGACGAACCCGGTGCGGGTGGGGCCGGGGCACAGCGCGGTCACGGTGACCCCGGTGCCGCGGGTCTCGGCCCACAAAGCCTGGCTGAGCGACAGCACGAACGCCTTCGACGCGCCGTAGGTCGCCTGGTAGGGGCCGGGCTGAAAGGCGATGGTGGAGGCCACATTCAGGATGCCGCCGCGCCCGCGGGCCAGCATGCCGGGCAGCACCGCGTGGGTCAGCCGCACCAGCGCGTCGACATTGACCGCCACCAGCTCGTGCTCGCGCTCGGCGTCTATTTCCGCGAACGGGCCGTAGGTGCCGAAGCCGGCGTTGTTGACCAGGATGTCTATGTCCCGGTTGGCGAGGTGCTCTATCAGGTCGTTCGTGCCGTTGTCGGTGCCCAGGTCGCCGACGACGAGTTCGACGTTCTGGCCGACGCGTTCTGCTACCGCTTTCAGGCGGGCCTCGTCGCGCCCGGCCAGCACCAGGTGGTGGCCGCGTTGGGCGAGTTGGTCGGCGAAGATGGCGCCCAGTCCGGAGCTGGCCCCGGTGATGACGGCTAGTGACATGACTAAACCCCTTGGTATTTCGTGGTTTTCGCCACTGGCCGGACGGCCAGGGCGTGGCTGACGAGGCCGATCCCCGCGCCCAGGATGGGCCAGATCGGCCAGAAGTACGCGACGCCGGTCGCCGCCCAGACGGCGAGCACGATGGCCGTCATCGCGAGGAAGGCGGCGAAGTGGATGCCCACGCTCTTGCGGGCCGCGGCGGCTTTGGCGGCGCGGCGGCGGGGGTCGGCGCGGCGGATGCGTTCGAGCGGGAGGTCGGCGACGAGCTCCCTGAGCTCGCCGGTGGTCTGCGTTTGGAACGCCTCTTGCACGCGCTGCTCGTACTCCGGCAGCCCCAGGTAGCCCTGCGCGAGGGCCTGGCCCAGGCGCGCGGCCGTCTTCTGCCGGTCGGTGTCGCCGGCGCGGTGGGTAGTGGTGGTGGTCATGAGTCCGGTCCCCTTGGAGAGATGTGACGGGATGTGAATAGCATTAACATAGACCACGATGTTAATGTCGTCAACATGGCACGGAAGGTTTCTGCCACGCGGCGGGACAGCTACCACCACGGCGACCTGAAAAGGGCCTTGACCAGCGCCGCGCTGTCGCTGGTGGCCGAGAAGGGGCCGAAGGGGTTCACGCTGACCGAGGCCGCGCGGCGGGCGGGCGTCAGCGCCGCGGCTCCGTACCGGCACTTCGCCGACAAGGCCGAGCTGCTGGCCACCGTCGCCGAACAGGGCTTCGTTGATCTGCACGCCGCGCTGCTCGCGGCCGCGGACGGCGCGTCCGACCCGAAGGCGCGGGTGGTCGAACTCGGCCGCGCCTATGTGCGCTGGGCCGTCGCGCATCCGGACCACTACCGGGTGATGTTCGGGTCGGAGATTTCCAAGGCCAACCATCCGGCCCTGGGGGTCGCCGCGGACCGCGCGTTCGGCGACCTACTCGACGCGATCGCGGGGCTGGTCGGCGGTCAGGATCCGCGCGTGATGGCCGCGCCGCTGTGGGCGCTGGTGCACGGCGTCGCCTCGCTCGCCATCGGCGGCGAGCTGAGTGCCGTCGGGATCGAGCAGGACCCCGAGGCGATGATCGCCGGCGCGGTGGACCGGGTGCTCGGTTAGGCCACGTTGGCCTTGAGCTGCGCCACGTACACCTCGGCCAGGAACTGCTCGACGGCGACGGCGGCGTGCGCCGCGCGGGCCGAGCCGAAGATGTCGAAAGCGTGTTGGGTCAACGGCAATTCGGCGTAGGCGACGGGCTGGTTGCTGGCGTCGCGCAGTTTGGTGGTGAAGGCGCGCGCCTGCTCGACGAAGGCCAGCGAGTCGTTTTGCCCGTGCAGCACGAAGAACGGGGGAGCGTCGGCGTTGACGTGATGGATCGGCGAGGCGGCCTCAAACGTCTGCAGGTGCGTCGACGGCTTTTGCTTGATGATCGATTTGATCAGTAGCCCGGGCATCATCGCGTGCATCGAGTCGTCGAAACGGGTGAAGTCGTAGATCCCGTAAAACGGCACGGCCGCTTGTACTCTCGTGTCGGCGTCTTCGAAACCCGGCTGGAATTGCGGGTCGTTGGGCGTCAGCGCCGCCAGCGCCGACAGGTGGCCGCCGGCCGAACCGCCGGTGATGGCCACGAAGCTCGGGTCGCCGCCGTAGTCGGCGATGTGTTGTTTGACCCAGGCGAGTGCGCGCTTGACGTCGACGATGTGGGCGGGCCAGGTGTTGCGCGGGCTGTGCCGGTAGTTGATCGCCACGCAGATCCAGCCGAGCTCGGCGAGGTGGCTCATCAGCGGATGGGCTTGTCCGCGTTTGTTTCCCGTCGTCCAGGCGCCGCCGGGGATCTGGAAGAGCACCGGTGCCTTGCCGTTCGGGTCGAGGTCGGGACGCCGCCAGATGTCGAGGTGGTTGGCGCTGCCGAATTCGCCGTAGCTGATGTTGGAGTCGTGGGCGTAGTCGCGGTAGATCCGCATCATGCGCAGCAGTCCGGGCGTCTTGGCGGTGCCGGCGCCGGTCGCGCGGCGCCACAGGCCCTGGGAGTCGGTGCGCCTCGACGGTCCCTGCGCGTCGTCCAGCGCCTTGCTGAGCGGCACGTTGGCCTGGTGACCGGCGCGGCTGAAGTTGAGCAGGCCCGCCGCCGAGATGGCCGCCGTAATCCACGCGAGGATGCGCACCGGACGGGTCAGGTGGCGGGACGTCAGGGCCAGCCCGCCGAGCTGGCTGGCCATCGTCTGCAGCGGCAACTCGGTGACGACCAGGCCGAACATCCACGAGAACAGCGACGGGTATCCGGTGCGCGCCAGCGGGCGGTAGGCGTTGAGGGTGGACGTGGCCGTGACCGCCGTGACCACGAGCGACGCGATTTGCCGGATGTGGTGAATGAGCCGAGCCTTCTGCATACGGCCACCTTACGAGGTGGAAAAGGGGGTAAAACCAGTACATGGGCATCACGCGCGGGAGTGCCGCGGTCGCGACGTTGGCGGCCGTCGTTGCAACGGCCCCACCCGCGTCCGGCGCTCCGGAGATGATGGGCCATTACGTCTTCACCGAGACCGTCTCGGCCGGTCACACATATGTGACCGATTGGAACGTCAACCCCTGCGGTGAGGGATGCATCGACATCAAGGCCGGGAACGGAACGAGCCGGGCGCAATTGGTCGACGGCCAATGGGTGCTCGACATGTTCGACAACGTGCGCTGCGCGGACGGTGTCCGGGTCCCCTACGCCGCCAATGCCCACATCACGTGGGACCCCAATACCCTGGCCGGCACGGACCAACAGGTCTACACGGAGGCGGCCTGCGGCCGACCGGCGGGATACAGCCAGACCAACCCCATCCAACTCAAAGCGGCGCCCCCCTGACCCGCGTCATGCGAGGACGGTTTTCGGCATCACGGTGGGTTTGAACCCGTAGCGCGGCCCGCCGAAGCCCGAGGACGTCCCGGCCATGGCCATCGGCATCCCCGCCGGCACCGCCGTCATCGGGGTCGCTTCCTCCGGGGTGACGGCCCAGCCCGAGCCGGCCGAGGCGGTGGAACTGGTCGCCGGGGCGGCCGCGGACCAGCTGGCCGGCACCGACAGGCCACCGACCGTGGACGCCTGGCCCAGACCCGCGAGCACCGGTGCCCCACCGAGGCCGACCGGGCCGGCCGGCGCCGCCGCGACCGCGACAGCGGGCGCGGTTGTGGTGGCCAGGGCCGTCGCCGGGGCGGCGTTGATGGCGTGGCTCAGCAACACCGAATTCGGGATGGTGTTCATGACCCACCAGGCGGTGCTGTTCACCAGCCCGTTGACGGTGTTCGCGACGATCGGGTATCCGAGGATGGGCGTCGCCTGCGCCGGCACCGCGGCGGCCGGGGAGGCCAGTGCGGCAACGGCATTGGGCAAGCTGGAGATGGCCTGCATCAACCCCGCCTGGGCGGCCGGGTTGGCCGTTGGTACCGGCGGCGCCAACGGATTCAGGACCCCGGCGACCGCCGAGGAGGCGGCGTAGCCGTACATGGCCGCGGCGTCCTGGGCCCACATCTCCGCGTAATGGGCCTCGGTCGCCATGATCGCCGGGGTGTTGATGCCCAGGAAGTTGGTCGCGACGAGCGCCGCCAACTGGGCTCGGTTGGCCGCGACCACCGGCGAGGGCACCGTCGCGGCGAAGGCCGTCTCGAAGGCGGCCGCGGATGCCGTCGCCTGCGACGCCGCGCGCTGGGCGTGCGCGGCCGTGGCGTTGAGCCACGCCACGTACGGCTGGACCGCCGCGACCATCGACGCCGACGCCGGGCCCAGCCACTCGCCGGTGAGCTCGCTGATCACCGACTCGTATCCGGCCGCCGTGGAAGCCAATTCGGCGGCCAGGCTGTTCCAGGCCGCCGCGGCGGCCATCATCGGTGCCGTGCCCGGGCCGGCGTACATGCGTGCGGAGTTGATCTCTGGGGGTAGCGCTCCGAAGTCCATCTGAAGTCCCTTCCCTAGACGCCCGTCGGGCGTGCCATCACGGTGGGTTTGACGCCGTACCGCGGCGCGCCGAAGCCGGCGGCCTTCCCGGCCGTGGCCACCGCGGGGACGGCGGCCGGAACGGTTGTCGCGGAAGCGCTTTGGGGCGCCGGGGCGGTCCAGCCCGCGGTCGTCACCGCGCTCGGTGTCGGGCCCGCTCCCGCGGCCCAACTTGGCGGGATCGCCTGGCCCAGGCCCGGCGCCGCCGTGGGAAGCGCGCCTACACCTGTAGGACCCGCCGCCGGCGGCGCGCCCGCCAGGACTGTTCCGTCCACGGGGGCAGGTGCGACGGCCGCCATTTCGCCGGTCTCGTTGGCGGCGGGAAGGAGACTGCCGCCCGCCATGCCGAGCAGATCCGACGAGGCGGAGTCCCAGTTGCCGAAGCCGATGTCGACGATGTTGGCGAGAGCGCTGCCGGGCGGCGGGTCGGCCGCCGCCGCGTTGGCGGCGGCGCCGAAAAGGCCCGAAACCTGTTGCGAGAACGGCGAAGCGGTCGCCACCGAGTTGAGGGACTCGGTCGACATGTACGAACCGGCGCTGGCCCCGAGGGTGTTCACGAACAGCTCGTGGATCGCGGTGGCTTGGTCGTTGACCGACTGATACAGGCTGCCGTAGGCGGCGAAAATCGTTGCCTGCAAAGCCGATACCTCGTCGGCGGCCGCGGGCACGAGTCCTGTGGTCGAGGCCGCCGCGGCAGCGCTCTCGGCGGACATCGCCGAGCCGAGAGTTTGCAGCTTGCCCGCCGCGTAGGTCAACACTTCGGGTTGTGTGGTCAGAAAAGACATCAATCCCTCCTTAGGTGGATTTGAGACGAATTGGGTCCTCCGTCCTCGCGTGGGACGGGGCCGCTGTCTGGAGCCGGTGACGCATCATGTCAGGCACCCTCGGGTTTCATGTTCCAACGCATGGCAATCACGCTCAAGGTTTATTCGCTAAGCGGATAGCCTTCAGGCATGCCCGATGTCCCGCTGGACGCCCAAGAGCGCGTTGAGCTCTGCTCCTCTTTCGAGGAGCTCGGGCCCGGCGTTCCCACGCTGCTCGACGGCTGGACTGCGCACGATCTCGCCGCCCACCTCGTGCAGCGCGAACATGATCTTCTCGGTGGGCCGTGCCTCGTGCTGCCCGGGCCCTTCGCGCGGTTCGCCGAGCGGCGCCGGGCTCGCTCGGCCGGGCGCTCGGACTTTGCGGGGCTCGTCGCTCAGATCCGGTCCGGCCCGCCCGTCGGGTTCTTCCGGATCCGATGGGTGCGCGACATGGCCAACCTCAACGAGTCCTTCGTCCACCACGAGGACCTCCGCCGGTCCAACGGGCTCGACGTTCGGAGCCTGACGCCGGCCATGGACGCCGGGTTGTGGCGGAACGTCCGCCGCGCCGGACGGTTTCTGAGCCGTCGGCTGCGCGGGTGCGGGCTCGAGGTCGAGTGGGCCGGGACCTCCGAGCGGGTTTTGGTGCGGCCGGGCTCCCCGACGGCGCTTCTCAGCGGTCCGCCGGGCGAATTACTCCTCTATCTCTTCGGGCGTCAGGGCGCGGCGAAGGTCGAGGTGAGCGGGCCGGCCGAGGCCGTCGCGGCGGTGGGTCGGGCGCACTTCGGCATGTGAGCCTGTCGCTCTGGCGTTATCTGGGCGCCCGATCTGGGAACCCTCGTCGATGTGTTTTCGACCTACCGCCGCCCGCGCCTGGGCACCCGGTTCGGGCCCTACGAGCTGCGATCGCTGATCGGCTCGGGCGGAATGGGCGAGGTGTACCGGGCCTACGACACGCGCAAGGGCCGGATGGTCGCGCTCAAGCTGTTGCGCCCCGAGCTGGCGGCCGACGCGGGTTTCCAGCAGCGCTTCCGGCGAGAGTCCCAGCTGGCGGCGCGGCTGCAGGAACCGCACGTCATCCCGGTGCACGACTTCGGCGAAATCGATGGAGTGCTCTTCATCGACATGCGCCTGGTCGACGGGCGCAGCCTGAAGGACCTGCTACGCGAGCGCGGCGCACTAGCGCCCGCGCAGGCGGTGGCGATAACGGCGCAGGTGGCGGGCGCGCTGGACGCCGCCCACGCGGACGGGTTGGTGCACCGCGACGTCAAGCCGGAGAACGTGCTGCTCACACCCGACGACTTCGCGTACCTGGTCGACTTCGGCCTCGCGCGGGCGCATGGCGATCCCAGCGTGACGGCGGCCGGGCCGTTGATCGGGTCGTGCGCCTATATGGCGCCCGAACGATTCAACGGTGCCTGGGTGGGCCCGCAGACCGACGTCTACTCGCTGACGTGCGTGCTCTACGAGTGCCTCACCGGTCAGGCGCCGTTCGAGGGCATGGAAATCCCGCAACTGATCAACGCGCACCTGTCCTCGCCCCCGCCCCGGCCGAGCATCATGCGCCGGGGCATCGATAAGGCGTTCGACGACGTCATCGCCCGAGGGATGGCCAAGGACCCCGCCGCGCGGTTCGCGTCCGCGGGGGAGCTGGCCCGGGCGGCTTTCGGTATGACGCCGTCGGCCCCGCCACCGCCGTCGAGCACCCGGCCGTTCTCTACGGCTTACCCCAATCCGGACGACACCGGGTACAGCCCATATCCGCCGCCCGCGCCGGCGCCCCGGCGGCCTGCCGATCCGGTCCTGGGCCGGGCTCCGATCGTT
Organism: Mycobacterium sp. 852002-50816_SCH5313054-b; assembly: GCF_001667185.1. Lineage (GTDB taxonomy): Bacteria > Actinomycetota > Actinomycetes > Mycobacteriales > Mycobacteriaceae > Mycobacterium. Next base: position 38,768 of record NZ_LZIC01000002.1, read on the forward strand.
GTGGCCGGGGCGGCGGCGATCCTGTTGGTGGTCGCGGCGGTCATCGCGACGGCGGTGATTTTCTTCGGCAACCACGGCGGTTCGCCGCCCGAGGCCGCATCGGCGGCGCCCCCGGCACCCTCGACGAAGACGCCGTCGCTGTCACAGCCCGTTCAGGGCGCCGACGGCCTGGGCTTCGTCGGGCATACCGCGCGCTGCGACCCGGGCAACCCACCCGCGGCGGTGCTGCGCACCGCCCAGTCGCTCGCGGTGGTGTGCCAAAGCGCGCCGGGCAGCTTCTACTACCGCGGCGAGCGCATCCGAGATGGCGCCCACATCGAGCTGACCGACGCGGTGCGGTCGTCGGGCGGATTCGACGTGACCAATCCGGACAACGGGGTGCGCTATGAGGTGCGCCCGGAGCGGTTGCGGATCATCAGCAACGGTCACGTCGACTCGTCGGAGCCGGTGCTGGAGTACGCGTCCGCCGGGTAAGTCACAGTGGCCACACTGGTCGCTGGCGGAGGAGGCACCCTTTGTGCCCGCCTCATAGCGACAACTTCGGACGAGGAACGACGGGCGTCTTCAGTTGTCGCTGTGAGGCGGACACATTGTCATACCCCTGACTTCTTGTGACGCATGGGATTTGAAGTCGGACAATGGGTGCCACTAGCCGTAGGTCTTGGCTGGCTCACGCTTGCACTTTGGCGCTGCTGGCGCCATAATGGCGCCATGCCTAGCGTCCAGATCAAAGACGTTCCGGAGGACACCCACCGAGTTCTGCGCGAGAGGGCTGCCCGTGCGCATCAGTCCCTGCAGGAATACCTTCGATGCCGTCTGATCGCTGAGGCGAATCAGCCCACTCTGGATGAGGTTTTGGGCCGCGTCGCCAGTCGCCGTGGTGGCCGGGTTTCTTTAAAGGACGCCGTTGAGCACGTTCGGGCCGAACGTGATCGTCGTTGATGCAAGCGTTCTGGCAGTAGCCCTGGGCGATGACGGACCAGATGGCCAGCTGGCGAGGCAGCGCTTAGCGGACGAGACTTTGGTCGCGCCCGAACTTGTCGACATTGAGGTTCTATCCGTGTGGCGCCGCCACGTCGCGGCAAAGTTGATGCCTGCTCGGAGGGCGGCGAGCGCGGTGGCGGATTTGGGGGATCTGCCATTGCGCCGCTCCCCGCACCAGCCATTGCTGCAGCGCATCTGGGATCTGCGGCATGCCATTACGCCCTACGATGCCGCGTATATCGCGCTGGCCGAAGCCCTGGATGTCGCGCTGGTCACCGCCGACGCACGACTTTCACGTGCCTCCGGCCTGCGTTGCGTGGTGGAGGTTGTCGGTAAAAGCTAGCCCGCGCCGAACAGCACGTCGGGATTGAGGATGCCCGTCGGGTCGAAGCTCTGCTTGATGCGGCGCATGAGGTCGACCTTGACCGGGTCTTCGAGCTCGAGGAAGTACGGGGTCTTGGCGCGGCCGAGGCCATGCTCGCCGGAAATCGCGCCGCCCAATTCCATTGCGAGCGCGAAGATGTCGGTCATCAGCTTCTTCTTTTTCGCCGGATCCTTGCAGATGATGGCCAGGTGCACGTTGCCGTCGCCGGCATGCCCGCAGCCCGCCGCGGCGCCGCCCGCCTCGGCCGCCAGGCCCCGCGCGCCGGCCAGGAATTTCGGCATCGCCGAGCGCGGCACCACGGTGTCGATGATGTCGTCGGCGCCGATCGCCTTCGCCGTCCAGAACGCCTTCTCGCGCGCCTCGATCAGCTTGCGCGCCGAAACCCCTTCCAGCACATAGGCGTCGACGGCGCCCAGCTCCACCACCAGCTCACCGGCCCGCTCGACATCCTCGCCTAGCCGGTCGGCGGCGCGGTTCTCAAGGGCCACAACGAGATACGCCTGGCAGCTGTCCCGGACGTCGTCGGGAACGCCGAGCTCCAGGTTTTGGGTGTGCACGAGGGCGGCCATCGTCATGTTGTCGATGTATTCCAGGATGTAGGGCGCGAGCCCGCTGGCCAGCACCTTCGGCACCGCCTCCATCACCTGCTCGAAGTCGGCGAACGGGGCGAGCACGGTGGCCGCGTGCTCGAGGCGCGGGTACAGCTTGACGATCACCTCGGTGACCAGGGCCAGGGTGCCCTCGGACCCGACGATGAGTTGGGTCAGGTCGTAGCCGGTGGACACCTTGGCGATCTTGCCGCCGGTGCGGATGATCTCGCCGGTCGGCAGCACCGCCTGCAGCCCGAGCACGTTGTGGCGGGCGATGCCGTACTTGACCGCGCGCATCCCGCCGGCGTTGGTGCCGACGTTGCCGCCGACGCTGGACGACAGCTCGCCCGGCTGGACCATGTAGTTCAGCCCGGCGTCGACGGTCGCGGCGTCCAGCTCGGTCAGCGTCACCCCGGGTTGGACGACGGCGACCTGGTTGGTGGTGTCGACCTCGACGATCGCGTTCATCCGCTCGAAGGAGATCACCAGCCCGTCCGCGCGCGGGATCGCCGCGCCCGACAGGCCGCTGCCGGAGCCGCGTGCCGTCACCGGCACCCTGTGTTCGGAGGCGGCCTGCAGCAGCTGCGAAACCTCTTCCGCGGTGGCCGGTTTGGCGACGTACGCTGGCCGTTGCGGCGCCGTGGTCAACACCTCGTCGTGCCAATAGTCCTCGGGGATCGCGTCGCCCGTCAGCAGGTTGTGCTCGCCGACGATGTCGGCGAACCGCTCCGAGGCCGTCACGGCTGCCCCAACAAGCGCACTGGGTGCAGGCCGTCGACCGCGCCGACGAACGGCGGGTGGATGCTGTAGCCGATCATGCGCTGAATGTCATCGGACACTGTGCGGGCGACGTCGCGCGGGATCGACAGGGTGAACGCCTCCATCGGTCGCAGCCACGGTTGGCAGTATTGGGCCGTGACGGCGAGCCGCGCGCGGTCGGTCGTGTTGGCGCCGCCGCCATGCCACAGGGTTCCGACGAAAAAGACGCACGAGCCGGCGGGCATGACGACCGGCAGCGCGGGATCATCCGGCCCCGGCGGCCGCGCGCCCCAGCGATGACTGCCGGGGAGCACCACCGTGGCGCCGTTGTCGGCGGCGAAGTCGTCGATCGCCCAGATCGTCGCGGCGGCCAAGGGAGCCCGCGGCCGCGGAATCGGGTAGAACCCGTCGTCGTGGTGGGGCAGCTGCGGCGATTCGCCAGGTTGAATGTTGATGGCCTGCAACGCCGAAAGCAGGTAATTGGGCATCAGCAGCCGATCGAGCACCGCCAGCACCCGCGGATGATCGACGAGGCGGTCGCACACGCGCGTGCGACTCAGCACGCTGTAGATGCGCTGGGTGCGCCGGCCCTCGAAGGAGTTACGCCCGGTGTGGGCGAGCCACGGGCTCACGGTGTCGCGGATCTGCTGGCACTCGTCCGCGCCGAGCAGGTTCTCCCAGATGACGTAACCCTCGCGGTCGAGGGCCGCCATATCGGCGTCGACGATCGCGGGGTCAACCGACGCGCCGCCGCTCGGTGTCCATTTATGCCGGCCGGCCAAATCGGTTTTGAGGTCGTCCAGCGTCGTGACGGGCTCGTCATCGATGCTCATGCGTCAATGATGACTGATGGTCAAGATGACAGGGCCCCGACGGCGGGAGTTCGCGTCGAAGTAACGGGTGGTAACTCCGTCGTGCGGGATGCTGAAGGCTGTGAGCATCGCGACCGAGCAGCGCGAGGGGCAGGCGATTCACCTGTCGTTTTCGGGCCGCTTCGGGTTTGGGATCGACCAGTGGGCCTACCTGCCGTTCGAGGTGCCGTTGGGCGTGCAGCGGATCAGGGTTGCCACGTCGCATGACCGCTTCGCGGTGGGCGGACCGATCCGAAACGTGTTGGATCTGGGCATGTTTGGGCCGGCGGGCCACGACCTGGGCAATGCGGCGGGATTCCGCGGCTGGTCGGGCGGGGCGCGCGACGGCTTTGTGATCTCGGCCGGCCACGCCACTCCGGGTTACCTGGCGGGGCGTATCGAGCCGGGCCTGTGGGCGGTCGCCCTCGGCCCCGTGGTGCTGTGCCCCTGGGGAATGGCCTGGGAGGCGCGCGTCACCCTGGAACGGGGGCAGCCCGGTCCCGAAAGCGGACCCGCGATCGCACATCCGCGCCCGGCGGTGCGCGGCGCGGGCTGGTACCGCGGCGATCTTCACCTGCACACCGTGCACTCCGATGGCCAGCGCCATCCGGGCGAGCTGGTGGCGGCCGCGCACGACAGCGGGCTGGACTTCATCGTCTCCACCGACCACAACACCAACTCCGCCAATCGGGTGTGGCCGGCCTGCCGCACCGGCGGGTTGTTGGTGATCCCCGGCGAGGAGGTCACCACCAGGCACGGGCACTGGTTGGCCGTCGGCCTGCCTCCGGGTGGCTGGGTCGACTGGCGATACGCCCCGCGCGACGGGGTGTTCCCGCGCTGCGCCGGTGAGGTTCGTTCGGCCGGCGGCCTGGTGATCGCCGCGCATCCCGCCGCGCCGGTGCCGGGGTCGTTGTGGGAGTTCGGTTTTGAGCATGTCGACGGGCTCGAGGTGTGGAACGGCCGGTGGAACCTCGACGACGAAGTGTCGCTGCGCATGTGGCACCGGCTGCTGTGTGAGGGCCGGCGCGTCGCGGCGGTCGGCGGCAGCGATTCCCATGCCCGTCGGCAGCCGGTCGGCTCGCCGCAGACGGTCGTGTACGCGCGGGAGCTGTCGACACCGGCTTTGGTCGACGGGTTGCGCCGCGGCCGTTCGTACATCGCCCGATCACGCGGTGTCACAGTCGAACTCACCGCGTCCTGCGCGGGCCGGGGCGCCGGTCCCGGCGAGACGCTGCGGGTGCCGCCCGAAACGCCGGTTACCGTCACCGCGATGATCACCGGGGCCGCCGGGACGACCGCCGCCCTCGTCACCGCGGAGGGTTGCGTCGGCCGGGCGACCGTGCGCGGGCCGGCGCGGACGATGCTGCGCTGGGAAGTCGACGCCGCGTCCGCGCGCTTCGCGCGGCTGGAGATACGGGACGCGCCGCGGCGTCCGCTCGGCGCGATGGTCGCGCTGACGAATCCCGTGTGGCTTACCGGACAGCGATGATTGTCAAGCTTTCGTGAATACCCGTGAAATCAGCTTCATTGCGGGTGATGAGCGGCACGCCCAGGGTGACGGCGACCGCGGCAATGAGGAGGTCGAGTCGCCGCGGCTTCGGGTCTCGGCCGACGGCTCGAACTGTGGCGCACAGCGCTCCGTAGATCCGCGCGGCGCGCGTATCGAACGGAATCGGATCGAAGGTTCTGGTGATCCAGTGATAGCGCTGCTCGCGGGCGGCGTTGACGAGCGCATCGTCGGTATGCAGGCCGTATGACAGCTCCGCGAGCGTGATGGTGCTGACCGCTGCAGTGGCCGCGTGCGCTGCGACCCCGCTTGCCGGGTAGTCGATTACGACGGACGTATCGAGTAGAGCCCGCTCATAGAGTCGGGTCATGTGGCGCGCCACCTGTCGGCCTCGCGGTCGTCGACGGCCTTGTCGAGCGCTTCGAGCTCACGACTGAACCGAGCGGCGCCCCAACTGGGGAGTCGACTTGTGCCCGCGGCAATGTGGGCGACCGGAACAAAGCGCGGAGGTCGATCTGGTCCGGATTCGCTGTGCGGCACCAGGTCTGCGACGGGGATACCATTTCGGGTCACCGTAAAGCGCTCCCCTTGTTGCACGCGGCGCATGATCGCGCCGCTGTCGTTTCGCAGTTCGCGTTGGCTAAGCGGTGTCGCCATGACAGTAGCGTAGCACAACGGTGCTACACCATGTAGCACCCTGCTACGTCGATTCCTCACAGCGCTGCAGCAACGTTTCGATTCCCGGGCCTTTGGTTACCCCGAACGCGCAGGGGGCCACCTTTCCGACAGGCGGGATATTGGAGCTCCAAGGAACAGAGTCGCGCGCGGCCGCCGTAATCGTGGGCGGCCGCTACGAACTGCGTGGCCTCCTCGGCCGCGGGGCGATGGCCGAGGTCCGTGACGGCTGGGACTTGAAGCTGAGCCGCCCGGTCGCGATCAAGCTGCTCGATCCGGCGCTGACGGCCCGGCCGGAGAGCCGGCCGCGGTTCGAGGCGGAGGCGCGGGCGGCCGCGCAGCTGACCGGTCGGCACGTCGTCGTGGTTCACGACGTGGGCGAGCACGGCGGGTTGCCGTTCATCGTCATGGAGCGGCTGCCGGGGGTGTCGCTGGCCGACCACATCGCGCGCGGGCCGCTGCCGTGCGGGTTCGTGCAGGCGGTGCTTGGTGGCGTCCTGGACGCCCTGGCCGAGGCGCACAAAGTCGGCATCCTGCACCGCGACGTGAAGCCGGGCAACGTCTTGTTCACCGCTTCGGGCGAACCCAAGCTCGCCGATTTCGGCATCGCCAAGACGGCCGGCGCCGCCTACACCCGGACCGGTGAGGTCGTCGGCAGCATGGCCTATATGAGTCCCGAGCGGCTGACAGGCAAGCCGGCCACCGTGGCCGACGACCTCTATTCCGTCGGCGTGGTGGGTTACGAGGCGCTGTCCGGGCGGCGACCGTTCCCGCAGGAGGATTTGGGACCGCTGGCGCACGCGATCCTGCACGAGTCACCTCCGCCGCTTGCCGCGCTGCGCCCCGATCTGCCGCCGGGGCTCATCGACACGATCGAACGGGCGATGGCGCGCGACCCGGCACGGCGGTTCGACCAGGCCAACGCGATGGGGGCCGCGCTGGTCGGCGCGCCCGTCGTACCGGCTTCCGTCCGCCCGCGGACCCGGGTGATGACGGCGCCTGTCCCGGCATTTACGCCCGCGGCCGCCCGCCTGGAGCCGGACGTTCCCCGGCGCAAGCTGTGGGTGGCGGCGATCATCGCGCTATTCGTTCTCGCCTTAATGCTGTTCGTGCTTGACTCGTCGCTCTCGTCGTCGCCGCCGCCGACGCCGGCCAACATCACGACACCGTCCCCGACGCCGGCCACCACCCTGACCACAACGCCCAGCAGCATCGAGCAGCCACCGCCGCCGCCTCCGCCTCCGCCGAACCATCCGGGGCCCCCGGGCAAGAAACACAAAGGCGGCGGGGGCGACTGACTGGCCGGCTAGCTCCGCTTCGCCCCGGGGGTGAAGGTGACCGGCAGCTTGGCCAGACCGGTCATGCTCGGGTTGCCCAGGTATTGGTGGACGTTGTGGACGTCGACCTGGTAGTCGGGGATGCGGTCGAGCACCGCCTTGACCATCACCTCGGACATCAGCCGCGCCAGGTGTGAGCCGATGCAGCGGTGCGGCCCGAGCCCAAAGGCGAGGTGGCGGTTGGGTGTTCGGTCGAGGACGATTTCGTCGGGTTTTTCGAATTCCTTCTCGTCGTGGTTGGCGGAGAGCCAGCTGATGACGACTTTGTCGTTCTTTCGCAAGCGTTGGCCGTTGAGCTCGACGTCTTTCGTGACCGTGCGGCTCAGGGTTTGGTTGACCGAGAAGTAGCGCAGGAATTCGTCGGTGGCGGTGCGGTAGAGCTCCGGGTGGTCGATGAGTTGTTGGCGCAGCTCCGGGTGGGTGCCCAGGTGCAGCAGGGTGAGCGCGGTCTGCGAGGTGGTGGTGTCGACGCCGCCGCCGATGAGGTTCCAGAGGATGTTGAGCAGCTGTTCGTCGGTGAGGCGCTGGCCGTCGAATTCAAACTGGATGAGGAAGCTGGTCAGGTCGTCTTCCGGTTTGCCGCGCCGGGTGGCCGCGAACTCGATGACTTCTTCCATCATGGCCGGCACTTTGGCGATGGCATTGAGGTACTCGTCGCTGTCCTGCGGGACGGCCATGACGGAGTGGAAGAGGTTGGCGTAGAGGTGCCAGTTGCCGAGGGGCAGGCCCATCAGCTTCATGGTGAGGATGGCCGGGACCGGGCTGGCGTAGTCGAGCACGAGGTCCATCTGCCCGTCTTCGATGTGTTGGTCGAGGAACTCGTGGGCCTTGTGTTCCATGAACGGCTTGAGCTTCTGGACGGCGCCGGGGGAGAGGAACGGCGCCAGGGCGTGGCGTAGGGCGAGGTGGTAGGGGCCGTCGACCTCGCCGATGCCCAGCGCCGGCTGGCCTTCGGGCCGCGGGACGCCCATCTCGCCCTGGTAGTCGACGCCGTCTTCGGCGTCCGGTTCGTATTTGTGGGCGAAGGTGTCGCCGTCTCTTGCCGCTTGGCTCACCGCCGCGTAGCTGCTGAGGAACCAGAAGCCTTCGTAGTTGGTGTTCCAGGCGACCGGGCACTTGTGCCTCAGGTCGGCGATGATGGCGAGTTCGTTGAGGTTGAAGTCGTCGGAGTGGTGGTCGAAGTCGACCACGGCGTCGACGCTGACGTCGGGACGGGTTGCCATTTGAGAGTCCTCCACCGCGACGTTGAGCTCGGCTTTCTACACTATCTTTGCATTATTACGCGCTTGGTTCTGCCGAGAAAGGCCGCGATGAGTAGTCACCGGACGACGTTCAACCATGTCGGATTGTGTGTCTCCGATCGCGAGCGGTCGCGGCGGTTCTACGAGAATGTGCTCGGGTTTCAGTTCTGGTGGGAGCTTGATCCACCCGACGGCCCCACCGCCAAGCTTGTGCAGCTTCCCGAGCCGCTCGGGGTGCATGCGACCTACCTGGTGCGCGACGGGTTTGTGCTCGAACTCATGGACTACTTGAAGCGCCAAGTTCACACGGGGTCAGAACGCGTGATGGATCAGATTGGGCTGACGCACATCTCGTTTTCGGTGTCGGATCTTGCCGGCGCGTTGGAGAAGGTTGAGGAGTTCGGGGGAGCGGTGGTCGACGCGACGGTGACCGAGGCGATGGCGATGATCCGCGATCCGGATGGTCAGCTGCTGGAGTTGCTTTCGGATGGGTGGTTGTCGGCACTGCCGCCTCGGCCTTAAAGGGGTTCCTTCGCAGCGGTGGGAAGCTTGGCTGGCTGGGCAAGGAACTCATGGAGATTGGCCACCTCAACAATAAGCTTGTCGTCCGCCTTAATCGTCGGCACCCATTAATACGAAATATCGACAATACCCATGCCGGGCCTGCCCGTGTCGAGGGTTTTCGTCAGGCTCACCAGAGCGTTTCATGGCCATGGAAAAGGGAGGTTCTTTCCTCCTCCGGGGGTTATCTTGTTGTTGTGCGGCCGAGTCACGATGCCCTTGCTCCAGAGACTGTCTCACCAGTCGGGCAGTTGGCGTCGGTATTGAGCGCCTTCGCAGATCAACCGCACGAAATGCCCGGGTCGGCCAGCATGGGACGTTCAACATTGAAGGAGAGCGACATGGTTGACACCAGCACGTGGTGCGGGACGGCAGTCAAGTCGATCCTCAGCCTATGGCGGAACGAAAATTTCGCGCGACGCGCTTCGACGGATGAAAAGCTAGATTACCGGCCAACCGCAACGTTTCACGCCATCGTTGCGATGGGCGAATGTGGCGTTTGGGAGCCTGCCGCAAAGTTCAGGGACGGCGTGCTGACCACATCTTTCTTCGAAGTTTCTGACGTCAAGCGTCGCCCGTGTGCACATGATGTCCTCGCTGCTCTAGTACACGCCGACAATGTCTCCGAGAGCGCGACCACTTGGGCGGGAAAAAGAATTGACGAGTCGAGCCACACATTCGGGAAGCCGACGTTCCAGCCGTCGCTGGTGATCGGCGGCCTCTTCCACGCGCTAAGGGTTTTGCTCGCAGCCGAAGGACTCGAACCGCAGGCAAAAGCAGCCGCCGCGTCGCCACCCGGAATCACGCTCACACGGGAGGAACTCGCGGATCTAGTTTGCAAGGGCTTCGCCGAAGCCACCGATCGGCTCCTAAAACTTGCGCAACCTACGAGGCTAAGCGCCGTTGCGGATCGAAAAGACGCGAAGCTGGATCCAACAGACGCGAAGCAATGGGTTGTATCCGAGGCGGAGCTATCCGAACATGAAAAGGTTTCGACCAACCTTCTCCTCCACGCCGCAATCGCGCTTAGCGAGCGCAAGAGGATTCTCGATGGCGCCAAAAACTGGAGGCTCCCGCTGCCCCCCGACTCGGACCAAACCCGCGGCAGGCTGGACACTTTTCAGCGGAGCCTGACGGACTACTTCCGGCGACAGGTTGATCGCCTAATGGCGCGGAGCCACGTCCTATCCGACCCAGAGTACGACCCCACTTCACTGGCCTTCGCAGTTCGCGGGCTAACCCTCCTCGACGAACAAGCCCGCGGCACACCGTTGTTCCGCGCTTCGGTCCAGGCAGTGGTTGCAGGGCAGCACGCAGACGGCTGCTGGTCCGATGGCGTCTCAGTCACTTACCAGGACGATGGCAGCACGATTCAGCAGCCCAGCGTCGAGGTTGCATTGTGCTTGGCAGAGTCTGTTTTTCATCACGACCTGCTCGTCTATCACGACGCCGATAAAATCGAAGTGCTTAATCAGGCGCTCGAGGCGCTCGAAAAGACCGCGAGTTATTTAACCGCCTCGTACACGCCGTACACGACGAATGGTGACTTTTCCGGCTGGGTTAGCGATCGCACGCGCCACCCCGGTGTCGCCGAAACGTGGATCACCTCATTTGCTGCGCAGCTCTTCCACACGATGTACCTTGCCGAGCGTGCGCGCCGCCGCGCGGCGACACTCCATAAGTATGTTGTCCGCAACCCGAAGCGCGCGGCCAAGAAGGTCACTATCGACGTCGATGCTGGCGAGGAGACACAAGATGCTGGCAAGGCGAGTCTGTCATTCGAAGCTCAATTTTGGCGAAAAGAGGTAACCGAGCCTGACGTCGTACTAGAGCCAGTTAGCGAAGTACTCACGAAAGTGATAGAGCCGCTGGCAGGCCAGCGGCTGCGTGGCTTTCCGATCCTCCGCCCCAATAAGGACGGCGTCTCTTTCATAATTTACGGCCCTCCCGGCAGCGGGAAAACCTTCATGGTCGAAAAACTGGCGGAGGCGCTCGGCTGGCCATTGCTGGCGCTGAGCCCCGGCCACTTCATACGGCGCGGTTTGGAACTCATCGAATCGACAGCGGCCGAAATTTTCGGCGACCTGATGACCCTCGACCACACCGTCGTCTTCTTCGACGAATGCGACGAGTTGTTCCGTGAGCGTTCCGAACAGAGTGCGGAGGGACGTAACATCCTCTCCTTCGCCACAGCCTCGATGCTGCCGAAGCTCCAAGAGTTACACGACGCGCGACGCGTCATTTTCTTTCTCGGAACGAACTTTCTCAGCAACGTTGACATAGCGATAAGGCGCCCCGGTCGCTTCGACGGACGTTTGCTCTTCGATCGCCCCGATATCAAGGCGCGCAGCAATCTCCTTGGGCAAGGCTGGAAAAAGGAACCTGAGAAAGAAATGCCTGAACAGGACTTCAAGTGGGCCATCGATCAAACCACAGGATGGATGAGTAAAGATGTAAAGGACCTCGGAACCGCCCTAAGAGCTAAGCATGATTCGGCCCCCGCTCGTCCTGACCCACAGGCTAAGGCCGTCGTGCAAGCTCAACTTGACCCACACGCAGAGGCTGTCAAGAAAGTAGACGACTTAGTCGAGCGGGCCCAAGCGACAGTCGATGACTACCTGGATTGGTGCGTGCGGGCAGGGAAGGCAGAGCTTGAAGCGGCCGGGCTGGAAGGAACTGAGAAGCTTTTCAAAGTGTTTGCCCGGTGGCGAGCATTGCCCGACTTCGACCAGGAATTCAGGCGGCGCTATAAGAAATACGGTCCGGACGCGCAAGCCGAAGCAGATGCATTCCTCGCTAACCTCAGAAAACGTATGAGCGAAAAACAGCAGCGCGGGGAAAGCTCATGACCGCCACGCGCCGTGCATGCCAGGTGCGACGCGTCGGAATCGAAGGCTTTGCCGTGTCGGGAGTCTGTGAGCGTTGCGGCTGCTCGCTATGCGCCGAGTTGAACGGTATGCAGCCGCCATTGCACACGCTCCTCGGCGTTTCCACACCGGCCTCACGTGTCCTCGTCGAATCCGACAACTGGGTCGTGGTGCCCACGCTCGGCTCGCTCGTGCCAGGCCATATCATGCTCGTCCCTCGCGGCCATTTCTATTCAGCCCTCGCTTGCCCTGAACCATTGCTGCGCGAGTGCGATGCCATGGTCGATAGATGCGCCATACGATTGCGCGACCTGTACGGCCAGCAGGTTGTGATGTTTGAGCACGGCGCCGAACCCGGCACGCCGGGTAGGTGCGGCGCGTGCATCGAACATGCGCATCTGCACCTTCTGCCGGGGCCGCGCCGTTTCGTCCGTTCCGTCACGTCCACGGGGCATGGGTGGATTTCTGCCCGAACGCTCCTTGACCTCCGCGCAGAATTAGGAGCCTCCGCCTACCTGCTCGCTGGCGAGCTGCTCCCTGGCCGCACGATATTCGCGCGCAGGCCGGACGCGGAGGTACCTTCACAGTTCCTTCGAAAAGTCTTCGCCGCCGAAGTCGGCAACACTCAGACTTGGGACTGGCGCAAATTTCCGCGTGCTGAGGGTCTCCTACAAACGATGCGAGACTGGACGGCGGGTGCCACGGATTCCCCGAATTCCAACACTGTTGTTTCATGAGTCTGACGCCGGTGGACGTACGTTAGCCTGCTTGTCATAACGTGGCGTCGTCTGGCTAATCAATCCAGCGTCCCGGAGCCCGTAGATGACGCCGCGGAACGCCGGTGCACTACACGCTCCCTTGGCGTAGTTGGACTCATCAACCGGCGATATCCACCGTTCTTCCGCGTCCTCGCAAGATCTTGATGAGCCGAGGGCCCTGGATCATGCGGTACAGGACGGCGAGCTCCGTATAGGGTCCGCTACCGCGCTCCGTAGTCGGGTTCGCGTTCTGTTTGACTGTTATAAAGGGTTCGAACCGTTCGCAGTGAAGCGCGATGATTGTTCGTCCCATGCGACGAAAGACCGCCACGTCGTAGATTCCCAGCCGGACGCCGACGGCAAGCCTTTCAAGGCCGTTTAAAATATCGTGGACTTCATCGCTAAGCCTCCTGCGCTCTGCCTCCTCCAACACGGTGTTGTGTTTGTCTCGTAGCTCGTCGCCGGCATCGCCGGCGAGTGCCTTCGCCTGGTCTTGTGTGAATTGTCCCTCGCCAAGAACTCTGAGCACGTCGCGACGCGCTTCGCGGGTGTCGTCCGACCACTTAACCCAGGCTTCCAGTGTGTCTTTCCTCTTAACCCTGTCCGCAGCTCTGTAGGCGCTCAAGGCAGTAACGACGAGCGCTCCGCCTGCAGCTACCGCAACCGCAGCCGGAAAAATCGTCTGTCTTGTCAGGTCGGCAAAGTCAGCTATCCAATAAGTAAACATCCTGTAGATGTCCTAGCATCTACCAAGCCGATTCGGGGGTGAACCAAACAAATCTTCTTTGTCGATCGGATAGCCAGAGCTACATCTGTTAGCCAGACCGTTCAGTTCGGCCATCGCGGCCTGCGGCGGTTAGGCGGCGCTGTCGACGCCCGCTCGCCCTCCTCCATGCCGCCGGTGTGGGGGACCCAGTGACCAGCATTGGCTTGTAGCCCTCCTTAATGCTGGTACATCGCTTGCCGGAGCAGCTTATGGGCGACCGCAGCTGCGATTGCGGGATTCAAGTCGTTCAATTGCGCCCACGTCGCCGGATCCGTGGGGCGATCGCCCAGCTCAGGGGGTCATAAATGAGCGGCTTCCAAACATGCCGATGGTACGACGACGCCAGCGGCACGATCGACCGAAGTGCAATCAGCCGGAAAAGCCGCTGCACGTGCGTCTTGTTGTCTTAGTTCCACATCTCATTGCACCAGAACGGCGTGAAGCAGCCTCGTCGACCGCAAATCCCGCAAGATTTTGAGCACTCATCGCTACCTGCGACGAACCTTGTCCTAATCAGATCGCGACGTCAAAGCGCGCAGGTTTGCATCCCAGAAGGTGCCGGGACGAGCTCCACCGTGAGCCGCGGTTTCGAGCGACTCTCGTTCTAGCTCGAATATCTGCCTTTGTCATGCCGATCGAAGACGCGATAGTCGTCGAGCTATATCGTCCCACGGCAAGTCACAAGTGAGATGGCTCCAAGAGAATCGCAATGCACCACTGATTTGCTGTTCAGGGAGTTCGGCAGCAAGGAGAACATGGCTAGGTTCGTAGCTCTGAGAGGTGCACGCTGAACCATTGGAGACGGCTACAACATCTTTGAGAGCTACGATCGCCGCCTCAGCATCGACACCGGGTACTGCGAAGTTCAGGGTGTTGGGGACCGTGCGGCCCTCATCGCCGTTGAGCGCAATCCCCAGGGGGGCAAGCGCGGCAAGCGCACTGCGCCTAATTGCGGCGGCTCGTTCTGCACGCGAAGCACACTCCTTGAGTGCGAGCTCTGACGCCAGCCCGAGACCAGCAATCAGCGCGACGGGCAGCGTACCAGGCCGAAGCCCGCGCTCCTGTCCACCGCCGAACATGAGTGGCTGTAACGGGATTCGTTTAAATCCCCTGCGTTTGGCGACCAATGCTCCGATTCCCTTGGGCGCAAAGACCTTGTGGCCCGACACGCTCAGCATGTCAATCCGCGGTGACCGGAGAGGTTCAATGAGCTTTCCGAAGGCTTGGGCCGCGTCGACATGTAAGTAGGCGTCATGTCCTTCGAGCGCCGCTGCGATTTCAGGGATCGGTTGAATAACGCCTGTCTCGTTGTTGGAGCCCATCACCGAAACCAGGAGGGTGTTCGGTCGCACTGCATTGGCGATGGCGGTCGGATCTACCCAACCGCCCCGGGTTGGCGGTACCAAGGTGACTTCAAAGCCGCGGTCGGCGAGCACGGCAAGGGGTTCGAGGACAGCTTTGTGCTCGATCTGGGTCGAGACGACGTGCCGTCGACCGGACTTGGCTCCCGACGGCGCCAACCCGAGGATCACCAGGTTGTTGCTCTCGGTTGCGCCGCTGGTAAATGTTACTTCGTCAGGCTGTGCGTTGACGACGCCCGCGACCTGCTCGCGGGCACGGGCCACCCGTTCTTTGGCGATCTGCCCGTAGGTGTGCGTACGACTACCTGAATTCCCAAACTCGTGGACCATATAGGTCATGACCTCGGCGGATACGCGCGGGTCCACGGGCGTTGTGGCGTTGAAATCGAGGTACGCGGGGCGGCGATCAACCGCATCATCGCGAAAAATGTCGGACGGCGCGCCTACGTTCATGGGCAACACCGTACGCGTAGGTTCGGACACATGTTCGGAGGATCGCCGCCGCGTGTACGGATTGCATTATCCGAACAATTACAGTAGGAGGATGTGGGGTGACGCAAAGCCATATCGCCCAGCAGCAACCATCCGCATCGCCTGGTCGTGCCCGCACCGGCGCGTTCGAGTACGTGTTCCCCGCGATCCGCGGCGTTCAAGCCGGCCGCGAATACTACGTGACGATGTGCCCTCTGCGGCTTATCCCTCGGATGTTCTTATTCGACGAGGAGGAACTGACTCCTGAGCTGCGTGCGCAGCGCACGTTGAACAAGGGACGGGTGCCCGAGATCGCTCGGTACATCGTTGAAAACAGCGACAACTATGTCTTCTCTGCTCTGACCGCTTCCGTGGATGCCGACGTGCGCTTCGAACCGATCGCGGCCGACGGACCAAGTGAGCGTGTAGGTACGTTGACCATCCCGATGTCTGCCCGATTCGTGATCAACGATGGCCAACATCGGCGCGCGGCGATCCAGCAGGCGTTAGCCGAGAATCCCGCCTTGGGCGACGAGAGCATCGCGATTGTCATGTTCCTCGATGTCGGCTTGGAACGCTGCCAGCAGATGTTCGCCGACCTCAACCGCCACGCCGTGCGTCCCGCAAAGTCCATTGGTGTGCTGTATGACCATCGTGACGAAATATCCGCGTTGACAAGACTTGTCGTCATGCGCTCGTCGTTCCTGCGTGATCTCACCGAAATGGAGACGTCGAACTTGGCGCAGCGTTCGCGGAAGCTCTTTACGCTCTCGGCGCTCTATACCGCCACCAAAGCGTTGCTCGACGGAATCGAGGAAGGCAATTTCGAGCGTCAAGTGGATCTAGCCGCAAAGTACTGGGAGACGGTGGCCGATCAGTTCCCGGAATGGGAGCAGGTGTTCAACCGCGAGATCACTGCTGGCGAAGTGCGTCAGGACTTCATCCACACGCACGGTGTCGTCCTTCATGCATTAGGCAAAGTCGGCAACAGTCTCCTGGCCCAAAGTCGGGGAGTTCGGTCATGGTCGACTGCAGTCAAGAAGCTGCGCGAACTGGACTGGCACCGGTCAAGCAGCACCTGGGAGGGTCGAGCCGTTATCGGTGGGCGTGTATCGAAGAGCGCCGCGAACGTACTCCTCACCGCGGCGGCGATGCGCGCTGCGATGGGGCTGCCATTGCCGCCGGACGAACAGCGGGCGGAAGACGCATTCCAAGGAGGGAACAAGTGAAGCGCAGTCTACCAATCCAGCCGAAGCGGCGATCAGCGTTCGATGAACTGGGATTCGCGGCGACCGTCGATGCGGTGGTGAGCAAGACGCAGGAACTCTATGTGGCTGACGACGTGCCATGGGTCGTCGGTTACTCAGGCGGCAAGGACTCGACTGCCGTATTGCAGATAGTATGGATTGCCCTCCAAGGACTTCCAGAAAAGAGGCGCCACAAACCGGTGCACGTGATCAGCACCGACACTTTGGTCGAGAACCCCGTCGTCGCCGCGTGGGTGACGCACTCATTGGAGGTGATGGAGGGGGCAGCGCGCGACGGCGGACTACCCATTGCGCCCCATCGATTGACACCGGCTGTGGCAGACACATTCTGGGTCAACTTAATTGGCCGCGGCTACCCGGCGCCTCGGCCCAAGTTTCGGTGGTGCACAGAGAGGCTGAAGATCAAGCCGTCCAACTCGTTCATCCGTGACATGGTCAAAGCCCACGGTGAAGCCATTTTGGTGCTCGGCACACGGAAGGCCGAGAGTTCGGGTCGGTCTCACCGCATGACCGAACTGGAAGCACGCCGGGTGCGTGATCTCCTGAGCCCTAACAATTCGCTCCCGAACTGTCTCGTCTATTCGCCGATCGAAGACTGGTCCAACGATGACGTTTGGACCTTCCTCATGCAGGAGACCAATCCTTGGGGCTACTCGAACAAAGAGCTGCTGACGATGTACCAGGGCGCCTCGCCTGACGGGGAATGTCCTCTGGTGGTCGATTCCACCACACCGAGTTGCGGCGACAGCAGGTTCGGCTGCTGGACCTGCACCCTTGTCGACAAGGACAAGTCGATGTCGGCGATGATCCAGAACGATGAGGAGAAAGAGTGGATGCTGCCTTTGCTTGATCTTCGGAACGCACTCGACATCGCGGACGACCGGCATCTGCGCGATTTCCGCCGGATGAATGGCTCGGTCCAGCTGTTCCACGACAAGCCGATTCCCGGTCCCTACACCCAAACATCACGCGAGGACTGGCTGCGTAGACTGCTTGAGGCGCAGGCGTTTATCCGTGAGGAGGGGCCCGGCTATGTCCGGTCGCTTGAGCTGATCACGCAGGCCGAGTTGGAGGAGATCCGCCGCATTTGGGTGGTGGAGAAGCATGAGTTTGAGGACCACCTTCCGTCTATCTTTGAACAGGCGATGGGTACGCCCTACCCCGGAGGTCCGCTCGACGAGCACCTACCACTGGGGCCAGAGCTGATCGAGACGTTGCGTGAAGTCACCGGCGGTGATCGTCTGCACTTCGAACTCGTCCGCGAACTTCTGGACATCGAGCAGCGATATCGCTCTCAGGGCCGCCGCGCCGGATTGTTCAACTCCCTTGAACGGGCGATCCGACGAAATTTCTACAATGACGAGACGGACGCCACCCTGCGGGCGCAGCGGCGCAAGGCTGCCAAAGAGCGAACGGACGAGTCAGCGGAGCAACCAGATCCGCTCGACATCGCAGATGGCTACGTGCGACAGACGGCGGGGGAGGAGATCGTCCAGTGATTCTCGACTCGCTCGTTTTGGAGAACGTAGGCACATTTCGCGGCAGGAATGAAATCCGGCTCACGCCAACATCTTCGAGTAAGCCGGTGGTCTTGATTGGCGGCCTAAATGGTGCCGGCAAGACGACGATCCTCGAATCGATCCACCTGGCTCTCTACGGGGCGCTATCGCAGGGTAGTGACCGGCGAACCGGTAGCTACGACAGCTATCTCAGGAGCCTTATTCATCACGGTGTACCCACCTCCGAAGGAGCTGCCGTTGAGCTGACCTTCCACGTCTTTCAGCAGGGGTTGAAGCATTCCTATCGGGTCAGGCGACGGTGGCAGGGTGGCGGCGCGGCCCTACGCGAGTTCGTTATGGTTTGGGTCGACGGCAAGCATGACGACGCTCTCGCCTCAGCGTGGAGCGAGCATGTCGAGACCTTCCTTCCGCGCGGCATCGCTGGCCTTTTCTTCTTTGACGGAGAACAGATCGAAGCCCTCGCAGACTTAGAGCAGTCGCAGCACGTCCTCAAGTCCGCGCTCGCCGCTCTCCTCGGGCTTGATCTGATCGACCGCCTGTCGACTGACCTCGCGGTACTGCGTCGTCGCCATCGTGGCTCCGACGTGCCGCAGGAACTGCGCGAACTCGTGGAAGCAAACCGGACTGCCGTCACGTACGCACGGCAGAACGAAGAGATGGCTGCCACGCAGGTCGCAACGGCCAAGGTCGATGCGGAACGCGCCGACAAGCGCCTGAGCGAGGTGACCGAGCATTACCGCGCTGCTGGTGGAGGTCTCCTCGAACAACGCGAAGCCGCAGAAACCCGCCTCATGTTGGTGCGCCAGCAGATCACCGACGTTGAGGAGGACTTGCGGGCGGAGGCGGCCGAAGCGGCACCCTTCCTCCTGACTGCGGAGCTGCTCGGATCCCTCGCGAATCAGGCTGCGCTGGAACGAGATGCGCGTCGCGACACCCTCGTGCTCGATGTCGTTGCTGGACGCGACCGCGAGTTGCTGGATCAGATGCGTAAGGCGAAGGTACCCGTGGCAGCGCTCACCGCCGTCGAGGCATTTATGTCCACCGATGTTTCTGAGCGGCAAGAGGCATCAGCGCGCGTGCCGATGGTCAGTGGACTGCGTGACGGCCGCGATGCCGAAGCATTGCACTCGAGCATCCTGCCCTCGGTGCGCAAGCGCCTAGCATCGCTCGTAGAACGACAAACTGCGCTTGCCGCGGAGTTAGAGCAGGCCGAGCGGACCCTCGTCGCCATTCCCGACCCGGAAGCGCTGGCATCGCTCAAGCAGGAACTCGATGAGGCATCGCAGGCTGCGGTGCGTTGTCATGCCCTCCTCGTCCAGGGCGAAGACCGACTGGAGGCATCCCGGCAAGATCGTGCCCGCGCCGACACTGCCTATGAGGCCGCAATGGACAAGGCGGCGCAGGCCACGCTCGACGCTGACGATGATCGCCGACTGGTGGAGCACGCCGTTCGGGCGCGACAAACCTTGGAGACGTTGAAAGCCAAAGCTGCCGAGCGTCACGTCGGTCAGATCTCGCGCCTGGTGCTTGAAGCGCTCAACCGGCTCCTACGAAAGGATCGCTTGGTCACCGACGTACAGATTGATCCCGCGTCCCACACGGTGGAATTGATCGGCGCGGACGGTCATGCCCTCGCGGCGACCGAGTTGTCGGCAGGCGAGCGCCAATTGCTCGCGGTGGCGTTACTGTGGGGGCTCGCTCAAGCTGCTGGGCAACCGTTGCCGATGGTCATCGATACCCCGCTCGGACGGCTCGACGGTTCTCACCGCAGTCGACTCATCGAACGGTACTTCCCTCATGCAGCACACCAGGTGGTATTGCTCTCGACGGATACCGAGGTCGACGAAGCGGCATTGAAGTCTTTGCGGCGGTTCATTGGGCGGATGTACCGACTGGAATTCGACGGGGCGGTCAACGCCACCTCGGTCCAGCCAGGCTACTTTTGGGAGTGAGCAATGGGCATCGAACACATCCGACTCACCACGATGGCTCGTGACCAACTCGTCACGCTGAAGCGCAGGACCGGCATTACCCACTGGAATGTGTTGTGCCGCTGGGCATTATGCCGTTCGCTGGCGGAGCCGGCGCCCCCACCAGCAGCGAAATTAGTGTTCGACAGCAATGTCGAAATGACCTGGCGAGTGTTCGCCGGTGAGCATGGCGACGAGCTGCTCGCCCTGGTGCGATACCGCTGCCACATCGACGGTCTGGCGACTGACGAGGACACCGTAGGGCAGCAACTACGTCTACATCTTCACCGTGGTATCGGTTATCTGGTCGGCGACCCGCGCGTCGCGAACATCGCCGGACTCGTGTCTCTCGCGCTGGATCAGTCGCCGGCGGCATGACGGCGCAAGTTGCCCGTCATCGAACGGCGATGACGCGTGCAGCACTATCCCGACCCGTCGCATTGGCGATAGGTGACGGCGTGCTCAGCGCCGGACAATCGGTGTTCGATTACGGCTGCGGACGAGGGGACGACTTACGTAACCTTCGTGCCCTCGGGTACCGGATCGACGGTTGGGACCCGAGCCATAGGCCTGGCAACGCACTTAACCCAGCCGACGTCGTCAATCTCGGCTACGTGGTGAACGTTATTGAGGATCGGGATGAGCGCCGCGTCACGTTGCAGCGTGCGTGGAACCTTGCCCAGCAGGTGCTGATCGTTTCCGCCAGGTTGATATGGGAAGCGAAGGACCTCGAAGGTCGTCCGCATGCCGACGGGCTCGTAACGCGTGCAGGAACCTTCCAAAAATTCTATGAACAGGCAGAGCTGGCGGATTGGATCGAGCAGGAGCTGGCCGTCAAGCCGATTGCCGCTGCCCCAGGCGTCTTCTATGTCTTTCGCGACACCACACGCGCACATGAATTTCTCGCGACACGGGCGTACACCTACCGGCCCAAAGCGCGGGTTGATCCGCACGCGGTGTACGAAGCACACCAGGACATGCTCGCGCCGCTGCTCGACTTCCTCAGCGTGCACGCTCGCCCGCCGCGTACAGGGGAGTTGAATGAGTCCATCGAGGCGTCGATCCGTGAGCAGTTCGGGACAGTTGCCCGTGCTTCTAACCTGATTCGACAAGTCACCGATGACGAGTACTGGGATCAGGTCAGACGGCAGCGACGTCAGGAGCTGCTTGTCTACATCGCGATGTCCAGGTTCGGCCGGCGCCCACGGTTCGATGAGTTGGCGAAAATACTTGCGGCAGATATTAAGACCCACTTCGGCAAGTACAGCGATGCGTGCCTCCACGCGGACCGACTTCTCCTTGCGACCGGCGATCCAGCCATCGTGCTTGTGTCCGCACGAAGCAGCAGTGTGGGCAAGCAGACGCCGTCAGCGCTCTATGTCCACCGATCCGCCCTCGGTCAATTGCCACCAGTGTTACGCGTCTACGAGGGCTGCGGACGTGTTCTTGCGGGCACCGTGGAGCACGCCAACCTGGTGAAGCTGTCGGTGACCGAGCCGCAGGTCTCTTACCTAACCTATCCTGACTTCGAGTGTGATCCCCATCCGACGTTGCGATCGGCCGTCACCGTGAACCTGCGGAGCCTCAATGTCAACTGGCGTGACTACAGCCGCTCCGACAACCCACCTCTACTGCACCGCAAGGAGGAATTCGTCGGCTTGGACGATCCGCGGCGTGGGCTTTACGCGAGGTTGACGGCTGCTGAGCGTCGTGCAGGCTTGTATGACCGCCCCGAGCGGATAGGCACGCTGCGTGGCTGGGAAGCCGAGCTGGCGAGAGGTGGTCGTGTCGTCCGGGGTCATCGGCTGTTTTGGGCAAACCAAAGCCGCCCTTGAGAAGCTGAACGCAAGAGATGAGCTTGACTAGTTCGCGGCGAACGTTGGTTGCTGCTGGATGGACCATGCGCGAATCTCATCGAATATCGTTATGTGCTTCTCGAGCGCCTCACCAGGGCAAAGGTCACATCCGGGCTTTCGGAGCACCCGAGCACATCGGGACATACCAAGGTTGGTTGACGTGATGCAATCTCGACGGCGCGAATTCAGAGGCATCAGCTACTCAGCGGAATATTCGAACCCGCCGCCTTCGTTGCCGATGTCGGGCCCAGAAGTATCAGCATCGGTGGAAGGATCGTCCCCTTCGACCTCCCCTTCCTGGTCGCCACCTTGCATCTCGTCTACAGCTTCTGCTGAAGTCGCCCCCGCATCGCTTTCTAGCCACTCGTCAATTTCTGCTGCTGTGATGTCAAACCATTTTATAAGTGCCTGCCGGACCTCCGTTGATGCGTCCTTGAGGCCCCGCTGCTTTCGTTCCTGTTCGGTCAGTTCGGGATGAGATGTCCTTAAAGCACGGGACTTTTCACCGGCAACATAGTTGACGTAGGCGCGCCTTGCTGAGTCACGGAGTAATTTCAGCGCGCCCTCGTCCAGGACGCCGCCCATTTCAGACAAAGATTGGGGCGACATAAGGATTTCCAACCAGAAGTAACGGAACTGGACGGCGCGAGGGGTGTCCATGTTGGTTACGATATTCAGTGCATGCTTCGGGAAATCTTCCCTTCGTTTGGCTAGGACCAATCGTCGATCATAATCTCCGGTTGTCTTACTCAGCATCCAGTTGTTAATCCCGCGGGCTAATTTGTCGGCTAGGTCAACGACACTCGCTTCTCCGGAGCGGGCTTTGCGGAACACCGTGGCAAGAGTTAGTGCAATCCCGAGCTGACAAGCATGGGTGTTCATCGCCTGATAGACCTGGTTGGCGTCGTCTCTTCTGTTGCGCTTACCCAACAGCTGGTTAGCACGGAGGTACTCAAATTCGCCTTGCTTTTCAGCGATCATGTCCCATGCCTTTACGACGTCCGGCTTTGGTGACCTGGTCGCGGGCGGCTGGTCTTGCCAGTGGGTTGCGGAATCTCGAAGTGTCCAGTACATGCCAACACCGCTAAACAAGGCCTCGGTCGCGAGGGTCGCAATAGCATCATCGGCCAACCACGTTTCCTTAAGCTGCGACATTGCCCGTGCGTGCGCTGCCCATGGCTCGATCTTGCTGAGGAGTGTCAACAACGCACTGCCCCAGGTGCTTTGGTACCGCTCGGTGAGCTCTTCAACTGCGGACTCAGGAAAGTTTTTGTTGCCGAGCTCATCTCGCGAGAACGACACGTCCCCGTCTATAATCGCGGGAGGAAACAGGGACTTCACGTCCAACTGTTCACGCATAAAGCGGTTGCGTAGCTCTTCGGGCTCTCGACTGCCAATCGGCACGTCGACGTCATTGACGTACTTGCTTGGGCCGAAAACAGCTCGATTTACCATCTCCTTAAGCGCATTTATATTGGTAAGCGCTGACCAACGGGCGGACTGCGTAGTCTTGGTTCCAGGGTTGTCGTATTCGACACAGTAGAGAGGCAGGTACTCATTGTCATCTTGGTTGCGCAGCTGAGTTAGCGTCGTCCGCGTCAATATGTTGATGAGCTCTCCGTCGGAAAGCAATATTAGTCGCGATTCACTGGGCGTCCGCGCTTCTTTATTCACGTCAACGAAGAGCTTGCGAGCAGCTTTATGAGGCTGCTTACCTTGACCGAAAAGCTCGGGGAACCAAAGCAAAGTGACCGGGACTTCAATATCATTGATCGTTTGACTTTTTAGGAGGTCCTTAATCCGCGCCTCGTAGAAATATCGATATCGGGCGCCCGTTCCGCTCTGCCAACTATTACGAATCGTACGGTCAATTGCGAGAAGTGCCATTGCACGGTGCTGCCCGTCAATAACTACGATCCGGCAAAACTCGCTGTTCCACCACAGTTGGCCTAATGCAACAGGATTCAGATCTCCAGCCTCGTTGAGTAGGCGCCTCACGCGAAGGTGCTGGCCAGCGTCCTGTTGGCTCCACGGTAGTGCCTCGGCCGTCGTCTGCGTGGCCGCGTCGAACTCGGGGAATTCCGATGGTTGTTGCCCGGAGAATGGCAGGGCAACGGCAACAATCGGGGGGAAGAATGCTGGACCAGTCCAGTCCTGATCCATGAGGTACGGCACCAGGCTGACGGCGACTCGATGGTCATCGAGATCGCGTTGTAGAAGCTGGTTGAAATCCAATTCCTCAGATGGCAGGACCTCGCGGACCGGCACCAAATGCTGGGTCAGCCGACGCTCGGGGTCGGTGGCATCCGGCCCCAGACGGGCCTTGGTCATCAAATACGCGACTTTTCCTGCCGGCGTTGAGAACTCGCCCAGGATGCCTTGCGCGTGGTTCTGAAAGGCGGGGGCGGCACCAAGGTTGCTGAGGGTCATTCTTATCGCCTTCCGAGTACAGGTAGAAAAATTCGCTGCAATATCCACTCGGCTGTTTTGGCGACATCTCTGGCCGAGGGTGTTGTGTCGTCGTCATCCGATGAGCCCAAGCTCGCCGGGAGAACCCAACATTGGAGATAGTCAAGCTGGAGTCCGGTCGCGGCGAGCCGGAAGCCAAATGATTCGCCCTCGAACTGCATCCGGGCCGCCAGGGTTGGGTCTTGGCGCAGCGCTGCACGCGCATTTTCGTATGCCGCCATATGTTCGCCGAGTCGTGTTCGCAGGTTGGTTGCGACGCCAATATAGAGGGGACTTGCAAATACCGGCGTTGCCGCCCGGAGCAGTGAGATCAGTAGCCTTCGGACGTTGGGATGCGCCGCTAGCTCGCCTAGATATGCACCAACCGCCGTGTCTTGGTGGTCTGGTGGTACATCAGCGATCGAGCTGCGTCGCAAAGTGCCTGCCCATGGGAGCTGGTAAGTGCCCTTGCCTGTCACATTAACGGGACTGGGTTCGTGGATTCGTGCGTATGAAGCTATGGCGCTACTCAGGTATCCCACAGCCAGGTCAAACCCATCCTTTTCGTGCGGCTTCCAGTCCTCGTCTGCCAGTCCTAGCTGGGCATACCAGGCGTAGATCCCAGCCGACTCCGGTGCCCTGTCAAGGTCAAGTGGACTGAGGTGCTGAGGACCTTCTACATGGGCACCACTGTGATCTGGCACGTTGCAGATCATAGGTAATACGTCAAGTTATGACCGCCATCGGCACTCGCCGCGCCGTGCGCTGACGCTCAGGATGCCATTCTGGTGCATGCCGGTTCTTGTCTGCTTGTAGCGACGAATTGGTCTGACGGTCCGGGGCGGACAATCGGGCAATGTTTAGGCATCGACGCATGTCGTAGATGGGGTTGAGATAAGTTCACCCACCGGTGACCAGCGTGTCGTTCCGCATGTTCGGCTTCGGCTCCGGAGCGAGATCAGCCTGGTGAATATCTGACCATTGGGTGAAACGTACCGACCGGTTGGCGTGTCATGGCGAGCGGCGGCGGCCAACGGACGAGCGCCGGAACCCATGGTGCAAACAGCGCGGGCGCCGCTCGCGATCCCCCATTCCGGCTCGGGCGACGGCGCCTCACTCGCGCGCTCGTCACCTGTGCGTGCCGCCGCCCTGCACCGCAGCCTGCCGTCCGTCGGGCACGGTGAAAATCCCAGGCTTCCGGCCTGCACACTCGCATTGATGGGCTCTTTACTGGTACGTGGACGGTGTTGAATGCTTGTCAGGCTGACTCCACGAGGGGGCACCGACGAGCGACACGGGTAACTCTAACCTCGCGATGACCGATTTGCACGCCTTCGGGCGCGGTGTGGAACGCCCGGAACACGTTGTGGTGGCCGGCGATGGTCGGGTGTTCGCCTCTGATAAGGCCTCAGCGGCCGCAGAACTCATTGACGAGAACACGGTTCGGCGTATCGGGCGGGCGGGCGGTGAGCCGAACGAGATCGCGATCGACCGCGACGGCCATTTTCTGATCGCCAACTGGGGCCTGGGTGTGCTGCAGGAACTCGACCCGGCGATCGGCGCGATCACGACGGTGCGGGGCGGCCAACTCGAGAGACGCCCTCTGCGATGGTTGAACTTCGTTCTAACCGATTCCGTTGGGGCGTTGTGGTGTTCGGTGAGCACGACGACAGACGATCTTCTCGATACCATTGCACGGGGCACCGCTGACGGGTTCATCTTCCGCGTCGCACCGGATCGCCAATCGGCGCAAGTGGTCGCCGACGCGGTGAGCTTCCCGAACTGCATGGCATTAGATCGCAACGAAGATTACCTGTACGTGGTTCGCACCGTGGCTGCTGACGTGGTGCGGTTTCCGATCGACGGCGAAACACTCGGGCCGCCAGAGCGATTCGGCCCGCCGCTGGGGGATCGGCGCCCCGACGAGTTCGGCCCCGACTGCGGCCGGTTCCTGGCCGACCCGCAGGTGGGCCGTCGGTGGGGGATGGCGGACGGGTGCGCGTTCGACGCCGACGGAAACCTCTGGGTGACACTGGTCCTCGCGAACAGGATCGTGGCGATCAGCCCGGACGGCCAGGCGCAAACGGTGCTCGACGACCCCGACGGCAAGCTGATGAGCGGCCCGACGAGTATCGCCTGGGGCGGGCAGGACATGCGCGACATCTACATCGGCTCGATCACAACCCCTTACGTGCTCAAGGGAAGAAGCTCGGTACCGGGCCTGCCGCTAATCCACCAGCGCTAGCCGCCTGACGGCCCGGGTCTCATGAAGTCCGGCAGCGCGGCCTCGGGGTCAGACGGGATCATCGACTCGCCCAGCCCCCATAACTGCCGAAACATCGCACCGCCGTCGACGACGAGCGTCTGACCGGTGATGCGGGCGGCCAGCTCGGAGGACAGGAACAACGCGGCATTGGCGATGTCATGCGCCCGGGGTGCGGCCAGGGGGTTAATTCCGTTGACGGCGTACTCATTCGGCGGCTGGTCCTCGTTGCCGGAGCCGACATTGCCCGGCGCCACCGCGTTGGCGCGAATGCCGTAGCGCCCCAGCTCGTCCGCGAAGGTCTTGACGAGCGAGATGACGCCGGCCTTGGCGGCGCCGTAAGCGGCATGGTAGGTCGCCGCCGCGATGCCGTCGACCGAAGCCACCGCGACCAGCGATCCACCACTGCGCTGGGCGATCATGTACCTCCCAACGGCTTGGAAAAGGTAGAACACCTGGGTCAAGTTGTAGTGGATCGTCGCGTCCCATGCCTGGGTGGTGAAGTCCTCGACCTTCGACCAGGTCGCGCCGCCGATGATGTCGACGCACACATCGACCCGGCCCAGAGCCGCGACGGCGTCGTCAATCGCCCGACCGACCTGCACGGGGTCGGTCATGTCGGCCACGATGGGGACGGCATTGCCTCCCCGGCCGACGATCTCGCCGGCAATGTGCTCCGCGCGCTGCTCGTCGATGTCGATACAGGGCACCGAGGCGCCCGCCTCGGCGAGGGCCAACGACGTGAACCAGCCATGGCCCGCGCGCTCCGGGATGTAGCCCGCACCCGAGACCACCGCGCGCTTACCGGACAGCCCCAAATCGATCACGTCCGGAGTATCAAGACTGTCTGAACCGCTGTCAATGACGGCCGAATGCGGCCGCAAATTGAGGACTGTCCGGCTAGCTGGGGATGTGGAACCATGTGGCAAATGAAGGACGACGATCCCGAAAAGCGGATCCGCGAGCTGGAACAAGAGCTCGCCGACGTCACGCGGCCACCGCAAAGCCCGCCGCCCTACACGGGCGGCGCGACGTATACGGAGAACCCGCCGCCGTACACCGGTGGTGCGACGTACACCGGCGGTGCGACCTACACGGGCGGTTCACCGTACGGCTTCGGCGCCCCGTCGCGGCGCAACAAGCCCTACCCCTGGTTGCTGGTCGTCATCCTGCTGGCCGTGGTGGTGCCGATCGTCATCAGCGTGGTGATGGTCTTTGCGAGGTCATCGACGAGCGGTTCGCTCTCCCGGGGGAGCGGTAACAGGACGACGTCGGCCGGTCCCACCTCGGTGCCGCAAGGCGGCGAGCTGCGGCTGAGCGGCACCGGCGAGACCAGGCAGGTCGCCTGCAACGACGGCAAGCTCATCCTGGCCGGCTACAACAGCAAGTACGTCGTGACCGGCCACTGCGCCAGCGTCACGGCGGGCGGCTACTACAACAACGTCACCGTCGACAGCGCCGACACCCTCGAGTCGACCGGCTACAGCAACACCATCATCGACCACGCGTGCAACAACGGCCACCTGAAGCTGTCGAGCTACGGCATCGAATACAGCGTCACCGGTCACTGCGCCAGCCTGGCGATCTCCAGCTACAACAACAAGGTCACCGTCGACAGCGTCGACACCATCACCGTCTCCGGCTACGGCAACAACGTCACCTACCACTCGGGCGCCCCGAAGGTCACCGATTCGGGCTACGACAACAACATTCAGCAGGGCTGACACTAATCTCGCACGATGGCCCGCAGTCCCCGCCTATCGGTCGAGACGTGGCTCGAGGCCGGCTACGCCCTGCTCGCCGAGGACGGGGTGCGCGCGCTCAAGGTTGATCGCCTCTGCCAGCAGGCGGGCGTCACCCGCGGCAGCTTCTACTGGCACTTCGAGGACATGGACAGCTACCGGGCCAAGCTGGTCGAAAGCTGGAACACGTTCCTGGACAAGGACCGCCAATCCCTGTCCGACCTCGAGGCGCTGCCGCCGCGGAAACGCCTGTCGGCCATGATGATCGCGTTGGTCAGCCCCCAGCACTGGATGCTCGAACGCGCGATGCGCGAATGGGCGCGCACCGACCCGGTCGCCGCCGCCAACATCCGCGCGGCCGACCGGCGCCTGCTGCGCACCGTCACAAAGGCCTACGCCGACTACGGTTTCAGCCCCGCCGACGCCAAGCTGCGCGCGGAGCTGACATTCGCGGCCGGGATCGGGCTGCTGCACCTCGCCGGCTCGGCCGCCGAAGCGCAAAAAGCCGCGCAACACGAGCGGCTGCTGGACCTCATGCTGGCCGACCCGTCGTAAGTCGCTGATTCCCGTAGGCCTCCCTGAGGCCCGCCGAACGTGGGGGATATGGATAGAAATTCGTGGGCATACGTACATTTCCCCCACGCTCGACGCGGTCTGGGGAGGTCAGCAGCCGGGGCTCCCGGCCGATATCGGGAAACTAGACCATTGCGATCGGCGAGATCTTCGCCCCAATCGCCAACGCGCCGGCCAACTCCCGGGCCATGTCGTAGTCGAACACGACGTGCCCCGCCGCGATGTCCACGTCGCGCTTGGCCCGCTGCAACGGGTTCGACAAAAACTGCGCGCTGGCCCCGGACGCCTCGAGCAGGTCGGCGACGATCGCCCGGCTCTCGCGCACGGTGTGCGCGGCCGCCAGCCGCGCCTCGGCCCGCACCGATCGGCTCACCCGTTCGCCGCCGGCGACGACGCCCTCGATGCCCGCGGCGGTCTCGGCGATCAGCGCCCGCAACGCGCGCAGCCGCACCCGCGCGTCGCCGAGGCGGATCTGCGCGGCGGGCTGATCCTTCTGCGTCACACCGCTATACGCCAGGACGCGCTCGCCGAGTCGTTCGGCGAAGATCTCGGTCACCCGTTCGGCGGCGCCGAGCACCGGCATCGACGCCGTCAGCGCCAACGCGGGCACCAGCGGCCACCGGTACGTCGGCGCGTCGTGAAACCGCGCCCCCGGCGCCGTCCCGCCGTAGATGTCGGCGACGGCGGCGATGCGGTGCTCGGGCACCACGACATCGGTGACGACGACGTCGTGGGAGCCGGTGCCGCGCATGCCGGCCGTGTGCCAGGTGTCGACGACCTCGACCTGGGCGGCGGGCAGCACGAGGAGCGAAGGATCGATGCGGTCCGGGCGCTCGATGAGCGCCCCGACGATCATCCAGTCGGCGTCCATCGCGCCGGTCGCCCACGACCACCTACCCGTCAGGCGCACCCCGCCGTCGATCGGGGTGCCGCGGCCGGTCGGGGCCAGGGGAGCCGGCGCCAGCACCGGCCCGAACGCGAACACCTCTTCCTGAGCCCGCGGGTCGAACAGTGACAGCAGCCAGTTGTGCAGCGCGTAGAAGCCCAGCGTCCACGCGCTGGAGGCGCAGCCGTGCGCCATCAGGCGAATCGGTTGCAGCAGTTCGGGAAAAGGCGCCTGAAGGCCGCCGAATCGGGCTGGGAGCAGCACGCGAAACAGGTCGGTCTCCCGGAACGCGCTGACCGTCGCCGCGGGCAACCGGCGCAGCCGCTCGGCCTCCTCGGCGCGCTCGGCCAGCCCCACGACGAACTCGTCGGTGACCCCGTGCACCGCGCGACCATAACATACTAAAAAGTACAGTAATAAAAGAGCAGGCGCTCTGTTACTATGTCCGGGTGCCCCGCCCTCGCGTCTACGACCAGGACCAGATCCTGGATGCGGTGGAACGGTTGGCGGTGCAATCCGGGCCCGCGGCCGTCACGATCCGCGCGATCAGCGACGCCATCGGCGTGTCCAACGGCGCGGTCTACCACACGTTCGGCTCCCGCGCCGGCTTGGTCGGGTGCGCCTGGCTGCGCGCCGGACACCGATTCCTCAGCGCGCAAGGCGAATTGATCGACGCCGCACCCGACGGCGACGCCGTTGCCGCCGTGGTGGCCGCGGCCGAGGCGCCCGCGGTGTTCGCCGAACAGCATCCGCACTCCTCGCAGCTGCTGCTCACGGTGCGCCGCGACGAACTCCTGGGCTCCGAGACGCCGCCCGAGATCGCCACCCAATTGCAGGACCTGGATCGCCTGCTGGTGGCGGCCATGATCCGGCTGGCCCGCGCGGTGTGGGACCGCAGGGACGCCGCGGCCGTCGACGTCATCACCACCTGCATCGTCGACCTGCCGACCGCCATCCTGTTGCAACGCAACCGAATCCACGATCAAGACGCGCGCCAACGCCTAAGGGCCGCCGTCCGCGCCGTCCTGGCCGTCGGCGCGCCCCCGCTACGACGCAGAACCACGGAAGGGAAGAAAGCATGACACCGACACTGACCTGGGACGACACGATCGCCGTCATCAACCTCGGCGACGACGAAAACCGTTTCTCACCAGAGTTTCTCGACGCCATCAACGCCCAACTCGACGACGTCGAAAAGGCCGGCGCGCAGGGCCTGGTCACCGCCGGGGGCAACAAGTTCTATACGAACGGACTCGACCTGGACTGGCTGGCGGCCCACGCCGAGCAGGGACAGGCCTACGTCGCCCGGGTGCAGGCCCTGTTGGCGCGCGTCCTGACCTTCCCGGCGCCGACCGCCGCCGCCGTCACCGGGCACGCCTTCGGCGCCGGCGCCATGCTGGCCATGGCCCACGACGTGCGGGTGATGCGCGCCGACCGCGGGTACTTCTGCTTCCCCGAGGTCGACATCCGCATCCCGTTCACCGACGGCATGGCCGCGTTGATCCAGGCCAAGCTCACCCCGCGCGCTGCGGTGGCCTCGATGACAACTGGGCGGCGGTTCGGCGGCGCGGAGGCCGCCGAGCTCCGCATCGTCGACGCCACCGCCGGCGAGGGCCAGGTGACCGCCGCCGCGACCGACCTGTTGCGCCCGTTGGCCGGCAAGGACCCCGGCACGCTCGGCGCGATCAAGCAGACCATGTTCCGCGCCGCGGCGCAGGCGCTGACCAACGCCTGAAATCTAGTCGGAGAAGCGCTCCCACGCCGACTGGCGCATAACGCCCAGGGTCTGCCCGATTTTCGTCCACGTGATACCGCGCCGGCGCAGCTCGCGCACCCAGGACCGCAGGTCGGTCTCGACCTGCTGGGCGACCACAGCCATGCGGGGGGTCGGCGAGCAGACGCAAAATCGCACGAGTGAGCCCCGCATAGTGCGAGAAAGCCGAGGCTCGCCGCG
>NZ_LZIC01000003.1 GCF_001667185.1 Mycobacterium sp. 852002-50816_SCH5313054-b
ATCGTTCCCCCGACACTGAACCTGGAAAACCTCGATCCGGAGATCGATTTGGACGTGGTGGCGGGCAAGCCGCGGCCAGGCGACTACAAGTACGCGATCAACAACTCGTTCGGATTCGGCGGCCACAACGTCGCGCTCGCCTTCGGGCGGTACTGACCCCGCCTTCATTGGCGAGCACACTCGGAACAGGAGATCTGCGATGACGATCATGGCCCCCGCGTCGGTTGGTGAGTCGCTCGACCCTCGGGACCCGTTGCTGCGTCTGAGCAACTTCTTCGACGACGGCACCGTGGAGCTCCTGCACGAGCGCGACCGCTCCGGTGTGCTGTCCGCCGCGGGGTCCGTCAACGGTGTGCGCACCATCGCGTTCTGCACGGACGGGACCGTGATGGGCGGTGCGATGGGCACCGAGGGCTGCAGGCACATCGTCAACGCCTACGACACCGCCATCGAGGAGCAGAGCCCGATCGTGGGCATCTGGCACTCGGGTGGGGCGCGGTTGGCCGAGGGCGTGAAGGCGCTGCACGCGGTCGGCACCGTGTTCGAGGCCATGATTCGCGCGTCCGGCTACATCCCGCAGGTCTCGGTGGTCGTCGGTTTCGCCGCCGGCGGCGCCGCCTACGGGCCCGCGCTGACCGACGTCATCGTGATGGCGCCGGAGAGCCGGGTGTTCGTCACCGGCCCCGACGTGGTGCGCAGCGTCACCGGCGAGGACGTCGACATGGCCTCGCTCGGCGGCCCGGAAACCCACCACAAGAAGTCCGGGGTGTGCCACATCGTCGCCGACGACGAGCTCGACGCGTACGAGCGCGGTCGCCGGTTGGTCGGATTGTTCTGCCAGCAGGGTCATTTCGACCGCAGCAAGGCCGAGGCCGGCGACACCGACATCCACGCGCTGCTGCCGGAGTCGGCGCGGCGGGCCTACGACGTGCACCCGATCGTGACCGCGATCCTCGACAAGGAAGCGCCGTTCGACGAGTTCCAGGCCAACTGGGCGCCGTCGATGGTGGTCGGGCTGGGGCGGCTGGCCGGCCGCTCGGTCGGCGTCCTGGCGAACAACCCGCTGCGCCTCGGCGGCTGCCTGAACTCCGAAAGCGCCGAGAAGGCAGCGCGTTTCGTGCGGCTGTGCGACGCCTTCGGTATCCCGCTGGTCGTGGTCGTCGACGTGCCGGGCTACTTGCCGGGCGTCGACCAGGAGTGGGGCGGCGTGGTGCGCCGCGGCGCCAAGCTGCTGCACGCGTTCGGCGAGTGCACCGTGCCGCGCGTCACGCTGGTCACCCGAAAGACCTACGGCGGGGCCTACATTGCCATGAACTCGCGTTCGCTCAATGCGACCAAGGTGTTCGCGTGGCCGGACGCCGAGGTCGCGGTGATGGGCGCCAAGGCCGCCGTCGGCATCCTGCACAAGAAGAAGCTGGCCGCCGCGCCCGACCACGAGCGCGAGGCGCTGCACGACGAATTGGCCGCCGAGCACGAGCGGATCGCCGGCGGCGTGGACAGCGCCATCGAGATCGGTGTGGTCGACGAGAAGATCGACCCCGCGCACACCCGCAGCAAGCTCACCGAGGCGCTGGCTCACGCGCCGACGCGCCGCGGCCGCCACAAGAACATCCCGCTGTAACGCACCTTTTATCCGCGAGCAGACGCAGAATCGCGCTGCGCCGCCCCGCCGCGTGCGATTCTGCGTCTGCTCGGCCGCGCTATCCCCAGCAGTGACTGGCCGAACCTAGGGGCTACTCGCATGCTCTGGCAATGCACCCCGGCGCGCTGGCAGTCCTGCAGAAGGCTGGCGGGTTCGCCACTACCGCGCAACTGCTGACGGTCATGACTCGTCAACAGCTCGACGTCCAAGTCAAAAGCGGTGCACTCAAGCGCGTCTGGTACGGGGTCTACGCACGCGGGGAGCCCGATCTTTCGGGTCGGCTGGCCGCACTCGACATTTTCATGGGGCAGCACGCCGTAGTATGCATGGGCACCGCCGCAACCTTGTACGGCTTTGACACGGAAAACACAACGGCTATCCACGTCCTCGATCCTGGCGTACGTATGCGTCCTGCTGTCGGTCTGATGGTTCACCAGCGCACCGGCGCGCCGCTGCAACGGATCGCAGGGCGCCTAGCGACCTCACCTGCATGGACTGCCGTTGAAGTAGCGAGGCAATTGCGGCGCCCACGCGCGCTCGCGACGCTGGACGCCGCATTACATTCCAAGCGGTGCACCCGCGCCGAACTCCAAACAGCCATCGTTGAGCAACGCGGGCGTCGGGGCATCGTGGCAGTACGTGAACTTCTTTCCTTCGCCGACGAGCGCGCGGAATCAGCGATGGAAAGCGAGGCTCGACTCATCATGATCGATTACAAGCTGCCGGTCCCGGAGCTTCAATATCCGATTTTTGGCAACGACGGCGAGCTATGGCGCGTCGACTTCGCTTGGCCTGCAGCATGTCTGGCAGCCGAATACGAAGGCATCGACTGGCACTCGGGGCGCAACGAGATGCTCCGCGACAAAGAACGCTGGGGCAAGATCCAAGAGCTTGGGTGGACGATCATTCCCATCGTCGTCCACGACGTTAGGCGCGATCCCGATCGCCTGGCCAATCGCATAGCGACCCACTTAGACCGTCGGCGGATGGCCAGCTAACCCTGGCGAGCAGACCAAAAAAACCAAACACGAAGCCACGACAAAAACAATAAAAATAAGCAAACAGAAGCCAAA
>NZ_LZIC01000004.1 GCF_001667185.1 Mycobacterium sp. 852002-50816_SCH5313054-b
CAGGGGGGTGCTGCAGTGGGGGGGGGGGGGGGGGGCGCATACCAGTTGAACCCCCCCTGGGCGCCTGACCGCGTCAAGACCCGAGAACAGACGCTTGCGCCCCTTTCTCCGCTCATCGCGCCCTGCGGAGCTTTAATCTCCTGCCATGGACCGCATCTGGCAGTGGATATGGGATCGCTGCGGGGCAAAGTACTACTGGTGGGCACTGGCGGTGGCTGCGTTCCTCGTATCGCTACCGATCTACCTCATCCTCTTGGCATTGCCGATTACCGCTTTTGAGAAGTCCGGCCGTTACGTCGGCACGACGGGCGTCACCGTCGTCGCCGTGCTGGTGCTCGTGGGCATCATGTCTTTTCCGAATCGCCGATGGGCACGCCTTTGGGAGCGGTGGGCAGCGGGCCACGACGTCGATCGAGCAATCGCCCTCGATGCCACCTATTCCTACTCTCGGGCGACGGTTCCTCGAACGATGTGGGCCACCGGCGTATGGGCCGCCGTGCTGTCGGTACTCGTCGGCGCGATCGCCGGAGCGACATTGTCCCGGCTGATCCAATACGGGATACTCGGCGCCGCCCTCGGAGTGGCGATCCAGCTGGTCGCGTTCCACAGCATCGTGGACGCAACAATGCGGCCGGTCAGAATCGCCCTCGCTGGTGACACAGGCATCGGCGATTCGCTGCCGCGCTCTCGTCCGACTTTTGCCGTGCGGTCGAACGTGTCGGTGGTTGCGGCAGCATTTGCGTACGCCGCCAGCGGCGCGTGGCTAGTAGCCGTGCTGGGTCATGTCCGTGACGCTCCGATCCTTGCCCTGGTGATCGGATGCGCGTTGGCGGTTGTGTACGCGGTACCGATCACCGTCGGCATCGGGTTCTCACACTCCCTGCAACCCATTCGCGACCTCGCCGCGGGAGCCGAACGTGTCGCGGCGGGGGACTACGGTCAGCGCCTGCCGGTCGTCCAGGACGACGACCTGGGCGCGCTGGCGGCGTCGTTCAACCGCATGCAGGCGGGTTTGGCCGAGCGGCAACGGCTCCAGGGGGCATTCGGGACCTACGTCGACCCGGTGCTGGCGGCGAGGCTGCTCGAGCAGGGCGACGACGTGTTCACCGGCGAGCGCCGCGAGGTCACGGTGATGTTCGTCGACATTCGCGATTTCACCCCGTTCGCCGAAGCGAACACCGCCGAGGACACGGTCGCACGGCTCAACGCCCTGTTCGAGATCGTGGTCCCTGCCGTCGTCGACGCCGGTGGCCACGTCAACAAATTCCTCGGCGACGGGGCGTTGGCGGTCTTCGGCGCACCGAATGATCTTGCGCATCATGCCGACGCAGCGGTGTCCGTCGCCGTCTCGATTCAGCGGCTCGTCGGCGAGCGATTCGAGGGCGCGCTTCGGATCGGAATCGGCATCAACACGGGTGTCGTCATCGCCGGCACCATTGGTGGGGGAGGCAAGCTCGAATTCACGCTGATCGGTGACGCCGTCAACGTCGCGGCGCGCGTCGAGCAGCTCACCAAGACCACGGGCGACGCGATCCTTCTCACCAAGTCATGTGTTGACGCACTGGAGTCAACCCCGCCGGGGCTCATCGACCGGGGGTCCCACTCCGTGAAGGGCAAATCTGCGGCGGTCCAGATCTTCACCTTGGGCCCGCCGATCCCATAAGTGTGTCGTACGTCACACTCGGCTGCTTCCATGAACAGACGCTCGGTGCCGCTGATAGAACGCACGTACCGCTGATAAACACATGTCAAACATGCTTATATGTGCTGGGGGCGAAGTCCTGACAGCGATCAGGAAGGAATTTGCCGTTGACCGCAGGTGTGCACGACGCGACAGCGGCGGAACCAACCACTGAGACAGCAGACAACGAAGTCTCTGTCGACGTCGATGCGAGCACCACCACCAACGGCGAATACCTCTCCGACCTGCTGAAGTCCGCCGAGCCAGAAGATCGCCCGGCTGCCCCGGAGCCAGTTGCCGGTCGCCACTTTCTCACGATGCTGGGCAAACCGGTGCGCTACGGCGCCAACCAGCTCGATTCCTCGTTGCAGACATTAGGTCGCTTCTTCGACCTGGCCGCTCAGTCGTTCGGATACCTGATCAGGGACTTGATCAGGTTGCGGCACCCGTGGCGCGACACCCTCAACCAGGCCTGGTTCATCATCAGCGTCACGGCGATACCTGCGTTGCTGGTGTCCATCCCGTTCGGGGTCATCGTGGCGGTGCAGGTGGGCAACTTCATCCAGCAGGTCGGCGCCTCGTCGGTCTCCGGTGCTGCCGGCGGCCTCGGCGTGATCCGACAGGGCGCACCGGTGGTCGCCGCGCTGTTGCTGGGCGGTGCGGCCGGTTCGGCCGTCGCCACCGACCTCGGCGCCCGCACCATTCGTGAAGAGGTCGATGCGCTGCGCGTCATGGGCATCGACCCGGTGCAACGGCTGGTCACCCCACGGCTGGCAGCGATCGTGATCGTGGCGCCAGTGCTGTGCTCCTTCATCATCTTTATGGGGCTGGCGGCGGGCTACGCCATCAACGTGGGCTTCCAGTCCGGCACCCCGGGTAGCTATATCGCGTCGTTCGCGTCCTTTGCGAGCGTCAACGACGTCATCGTCGCCATCCTGAAGACCTGGCTTTTCGGCGTGGTCGTGATCCTCGTGGCCTGCCAGCGTGGTCTCGAGGCCAAGGGCGGTGCGCGCGGCGTGGCCGACGCAGTCAACGCCTCCGTGGTCATCGGCATCGTGGCGGTGTTCGTTCTCAACCTGCTGATCACCCAGGGACTGTCGATGTCCATGCCGCTAAGAGTGGGCTGATGGCAACGCCGGCACGGTACCTACCCGCGCCCCTGCGGGCGTCGTCCTGGGTCGCCGGCCGGGGTGACTCGGTGATCCAGCGCCTCGGTCACCAGGTCACCTTCCTGTTCCAGGTGCTCGGTGCGATCCCGCACACGCTGAAGCGTTACCGGCACCAGACCGGGGTGCTGTTGGTCGACATGATCTGGGGGAACGGGTCGCTCATCGTCGGTGGCGGCACCATCGGCGTGCTGATCTTCATGGGCGCGGCGGTCGGCGGTTCGGTGGGAATCGAAGGCTACGGGGCCCTGGACATGGTCGGCATGGGCCCGCTGACCGGGTTCGTCTCCGCGTATGCGAACACCCGGGAGATGGCGCCGATGATCGCGGGGATCGGCTTCGCGGCCCAGGCGGGATGCCGCATGACCGCCGAGATCGGCGCCATGCGAATCTCGGAGGAGATCGACGCGTTGGAAGCCCTTGGCATTCAGTCGATCCCGTTCGTGGTCACCACCCGGGTCATCGCCGGGATGATCACCATCGTTCCGCTGTATGTGGTCACGCTGGCGTTGAGCTATGTGTCGTGCGCGTTGGTGGTCAACGTGCTGCACGGGCAGTCCTCGGGCACCTACTACCACTACTTCGACTCGTTCATCCACCCTTCCGACGTGGTTTTCTCGGTGCTCAAGGCCGCCATCTTCGTGACGCTGATCATTGCCATCCACTGCTACCAGGGCTACTTCGCCAGCGGCGGTCCCGAGGGTGTCGGGCGGGCCTCGGGGCGGGCCATCCGCGCCAGCATCGTGACCGTGGTCGCCGTCGACATGGTGCTGACTCTGTTGTTCTGGGGCAACAACCCCGGCATCCGGATATCGGGGTAGGCGTGCCGATGTTTCCCGACCAAGGAGTGCGGGCGCCCAGTTCGCGCTCGTTGCGGATCCGCGGCCTGATCGCCGCGGTCGCGGTGGGTATCGCGGGCATCTCGCTGTATGAGCTGGGCAACGGCGGCTACGACGACACGTTCAAGCTGACCGTGGTGGCCGATTCGATCGGTGAGGGTCTGACGCCGGGCGCCGAGGTGAAGTTCCGCGGGCTGACGATCGGATCGGTGAAAACGCTGCAATCGGCCGGATACAACAGGCAGAAGATCACGGTGGAACTCGAGCCGCGCCAAGCGAGGGCCCTGGCCGCCGACACGACGGCCAACTTCATGTCGTCCAACACTTTTGGCCTCGCGGCGGTCGAGCTGGTCAGCAGCGGCACCGGCGCCCGGCTTAGGCCGAACCAGACCCTGCTGATCGGCGCCAACGTCCGGTCGACTTCCATTACCGGGCTGCTGCGACAGGGCCAGAAAATCGGCAAGATGGTGGACTCGCCCGACGTCGACCACATCATCGAGATAGTGCGTCGGCACACGGAGCTGACCGAGCCGGTGACCCGGTCCTACTTCGATCTGATCAAGATGCTCGTCGACGCCCAGAAGGTGCCGTTCTCGCGGTCGCTGTCGGTGTTCGCCTCGGTGGTCAACGGCGCCAGCGACGCCATCCCGCTTATCGGATTGGCATACGACCTACTGAACGGGATGGAATTTCTGGCCCACCCCGACGGGGTCGAGCGCATGAACGTGATCCTGGATCAGACCGCAAAGCTCCTCTTCAATACGGACCGGATCTTCGCGAAGAACATCGCGTGGCTGGCGCCCTTCATGAAATCGATGATGGACGTGTTGCTGCCGCTCTCGTACCTCCAGGGCAGCCAGGCGCCGGTCTATGACCGGCTCTCGGGGCTGCTGGACCGCACCAGTGCGGCGTTTCCGATCATCGATGGCAAGGTCCGCATGCAAATCGAGGTCACCCTGGACACGATGCCGGGGCTGGCGGCGGCGCTGCCTCCCGCGCCGCCGCAGCCAGCGGCGCCCGCGCCGGCACCGCAGGGCGGTGGCCGATGAGAAGTGTTACCAAATCGGTGATTTGGCTGACCATCTTCACCGCGGTATCGGTGGTGTGCACGCTCATCGTGCTGACCGCCTTGCGTAGTCCCGTCACCGGGGCGGTTTCCCGCTACACCGCGGCGTTCTCCGATGTGTCGGGCCTCTACGCCGGTGACGACGTCCGCATCTCCGGCGTCCAGGTCGGCAAGGTGCAAACCATCCGGCTCGACGGCCGGATCGCCAAGGTGGATTTCACCGCGCAAGACGATCACCCGGTGTTCGCCAACACCGTTGCCGCGGTGCGCTATCAAACGCTGGTCGGTCAGCGCTACGTGGAACTCGTCCAACCGGCCAAGCCGGGTCAACGGCTGCGGGCCGGGGGCGCCCTCGGCCTGGGGCAGACGATTCCCTCGTTCGATGTGGCGAAGCTGTTCAACGGGTTTCGGCCGATATTTCAAACCCTCGACCCAGCCCAGTTCAACCTGCTGGGCGAGAACCTGCTGCGGTTGATCCAAGGCGATGAAAATGGCATCGGCCCGTTCCTGCACGACCTCGACGTCATTTCTAAGTTGGCCGTGAACCGCCAGGCGGTCATCACCGCCGTGCTCCGCAATCTCAGCGCGATCTCCCAGGATCTGGGCGGCAAATCGCAGCAACTGTTTCATCTCATCGCCACGCTCAACGACGTGGTGACGAAGTTCGGTTCCAAGGCCGAGGAGTTTCGTGCGGCGATGGACGTCGGGCTGCCCGTCCTGCGGAATACCACCCATATCTTGCAATACACCGAGCACACCTTCGACGGGACGACGGTTCCGCTCTACGACCTGTCCAGCCGGATGTGGCCGCAGACCGCGACGATCATCGCGGGCCTGTCGCTCGCGCCCTCGCTGATCCAGGGAATGCGGGACTGGCTGGCCGACGACCAGCCCGCCAGACCGGCGTTTTCGTGCTCGCACGGCGAAGTCACCCTGCCGGGGATCGGGCAGGTGTCGTTCGCACAGCAGAACTTGGTGGTGTGCCGGTAATGCTGTTCGGGGACAAGAGCGTACGACGGCGGCGTCCGGTGCTCGACGAGCGTGCCGCCGCGGTCCGCAGCCGTCGGCACGGCATCGTCGGCGTCGTGGTCATCGTTGCGGCGTTGGCCGCCACCGCGATGGCCTACTTGAATCCGACCGGCCAGACCGGTTATGTCGCGCGCTTGTCCAACTCCGGCGGGGTGCGCGCGGGCGACCAGGTTCGTATCGCCGGCATCCCGGTCGGGAAGATCACCGGCGTGCGGCTCGACGGCGCCGCCGTCGAGATGAAGTTCGACGTCGAGCGTTCGGTGGTGGTCGGTTCGGAATCCACACTGGACATCAAGCTGCTGACCCCGCTGGGCGGCCATTACGTGGCGCTCGACCCGAAGGGCGCTCTGCCGCTGGGCCGCAACGTGATTCCGCCACAACGGGTCACGTTGCCGTTCGAGGTCAACGACATCATCCAGGCGGCAACCCCGCTGATCAAGGACGTCAACGGCCAAGTCATCCACGACACGTTCACCGAGGTCGCCAACGCCGCCAACAAGTTTCCCGATGCGGTGCGCGACCTGCTCCGGTCGGCCAATGCGTTGACGACGTCGATGAGCAAGTCCACCGCCGACTTCCATCGCAGCCTGGACTTCACCAACAATGGCCTGCGTGCCACGGTCGCCGCGCGTAAGCAGCTCATCACGCTCTTTGAGCAGCTGGACATCATCGGCCAGTCCTACACTTCGAAGTCGGTCGACATTGTCGAGTTCTTCGGCCTGTTCAGCGAATTGGCCCGCATCCTCGATCGCATCGTGGTGTTTTACGGCCGGGAGGTCGGCCCGGTAGTCAACGGACTCGAAGACATCACCGACACGCTGAACGCCCATCCCGAGCGGTGGGGCGAGGCGCTCGAGGGCCTGGGGCAGAGCTTGAACATCGTGTTGCCGATGCTCAGCGGCAACGGGGTGGTCTTCGACAAACACAGCCGGCTGGTGCCCGGACAGGATCTGTGCCTGCCCAACGTCATGAGGAACTGTTGAGATGAGCAGGATGTCGGCTGTCGGCTCGCGGCTGCGTTCCCCGTGGGGTATTGCCGCGGTGGTGGCCGTTGTCGCGGCGGTCGCGGCGGCGGTGGTCTTCGGCGCCAGGATCGTGATGCCCACACACACCCGTGCGATGTGCGCCGAATTCACCGACGCGGTAGGGCTGTATCCCGGCAACAAGGTGGCACTGCTGGGTATCGAGGTCGGCACCACGACCGCAATCGTCAACAGGCTCGACCACGTCGAGGTTGACTTCACCGTGCCCACCGACCTTGACCTGCCGGCCGATGTCGGGGCGGTCACCTACTCGCAATCGATTGTCACCGACCGCCACATCGAACTGACCAAGCCCTACACCTCGGGCCCGAAATTCACGGGGCCGGCGTGCATCAGGCTGAAGTCCACCAAGACCCCGATCAGTATCAGCGAAACCTTCACTGCCATAGGCAAGCTCGCCGACGTCATCATGGAACCCCAACACGGCCAGGACCCGTCCCGGGCGCCGGGCGTGCAAGCCATCAACGACAGCTTGCGCGCGGCCAGCCGCTCGCTGGATGGAACCGGAGCCGGCCTCAACCAGACCCTGCGCGATCTGGTCACCATGCTCGCCGACCCCTACAAGGCTGACGCCGACTACCGGCAGCTGTTCGAAAACAGCGAAATCCTTACCTCGGACTTCCTCAAGAACTGGGATAGCTTCGCCGGGTTTGTCCAAACGCTTCCGGCGACGACCCAATTGGTCGAGGGCCTGTCGGACAACTTCGGGGCCGCCATGAGCCATCTGTCGCACCTGCTGCCGATCTTGGTCGAGGCGATCAACCGGTGGGGGCCGCGGGTCTATCAACGACTCGACCACTGGATCGCCTGGCTGAGCGACATGCTGACCAGACACACCCCGGCCATCATGGCCATGATCAACTCGTGGCCGCAGTTCAGCCACTGGCTCAGCGACATCTACGAGCCGGCGTGGGGAACTCACAACGTCACCTATATTCCGCCGCAGGTGGCGATTTCGCCGTCGCAGGCCGGCGCCATCTGCGAGGGGCTGCGGCAGCGCAATGTCCCCGGTGCCGCGTCGGCGTGCGCGTCGGGCACCGCGTCGGACCCGGTCACCCTCGGTCTGACCGATCTGATCCTGGGGGCCGCGCTGTCATGACCCGACGATCGATGGGCGTGCTGCTGACCGCGATGGCGATTTGCCTGACGGCGGCGTGCTCGCTGGATCCGACCCGGCTGCCGGTCCCCGGCGCCTACAGTCCCGACCACGCCTACCGAATCAAGATCCAGTTCTCCAGTGTGCTCAACCTGCCCGCCCGGGCCAAGGTGGACTCCGGTGGAGTGCAGATCGGCGTGCTCGACCACGTTCAGCTCGACGGCACCACGGCGGTCGCCTACGTCGATATCGCCGGCGACACAAAGCTTCCCGGCAACACTCGCGCCGAACTGCGCCAGGCCACCCCCCTCGGCGACATCTACATCGCCCTCGTGCCGCCGGAGGATCGGGCCGGGGACGTGGCGGTGCTGCGCGACGGCGGCACCATCCCGTTGCGCTACACCGCCCCGGCCGACAACGTCGAAGACCTCTTGCGGTCGGTGTCGAACCTGGTGGC
The DNA here is from genome assembly GCF_001667185.1 of Mycobacterium sp. 852002-50816_SCH5313054-b. Classification (GTDB taxonomy): domain Bacteria; phylum Actinomycetota; class Actinomycetes; order Mycobacteriales; family Mycobacteriaceae; genus Mycobacterium. Next base: position 8,378 of record NZ_LZIC01000004.1, read on the forward strand.
CGGCGGCGCGATCGGCACGCTGCAAAGCACCGTCGTCAACGCCAACAAGGCGTTCCCGAAAAACCCCGCCGAGCTGACCCGGATGCAGCAGACCCTCGCGGGCGTCCTCAATGACCTGGCGGCCAACCAGGACACCATCGACGGCATCTTGTCCAGCATGGAGAACATCACCACCAACATGGCGGCCAATACCACGGTGTTCAACCGGCTGGTGACCGAGGGGCCGCCGAAGCTGCAAGGGCTATCGGCGATCACGATGGCCATCCTCAACGTCGTCGGGGACTCTCGAGACGTCAGCGAGCTCGGCGGAGAACTCACCAACCCGATCACCGGCGACATCATGCAAATGCTCTCCTACCTCACGCCAATGGTCGGAACATTGGCAACCCTCGACACCACCATTCCGGTGCTCGCCGACAAGCTGGTCGCATTCCTGCACTACAAGCTCCTCGGGTTCTTCCGCAATGGCGGCCCGAAATACATTGTTTCCGAACTTCATCCACCGACCGGGCACGAGGGCGTGGATCCCGCCGACAAGGCCGACCAGGCGGTCAAGGCGATGCAAAGCATGGGAATGCTGCCGTGAAATTCGGTGCCCGCGCCACGCTGGCCATCCTGGCGGTGATGACACTGGCCGGCGCGGCCTACATGTCGATCGGTGTGCTCGACATCAGCCCGACCAAACAAGTCACCCGACTCACGTTGCTGCTCAACACTTCCGGCGGCCTGATGCCCACATCGGAGGTGACGATGCGCGGCATCAAGGTCGGCCGGGTGACCGGTATCGAGACCACGGCGAGCGGGCTGGCGGTCTCGATCGACCTCGACCGCGCGCACCCGGTGCCCGCCGACAGCGCGATCAGCGTGGAAAACCTTTCCGCGGCCGGTGAGCAGTACATCGACTTCAAGCCGAGAATGATTGCGCCGCCGTACTTGGGCGACGGGACGGTGATCCCGGCGGACCGGGTCGCGCCGATGGTAACCGGCGCCGACTTGCTCACCAAGGCCAATGCCCTGATGTCGGCGCTGAACCTCGACCAAGTGCACACCATCATCGACAACGTCTCCGCGGCGTTCGCCGGCAACGACGACACCGTCGATTCCCTGGCCACAACCGCGGGGTTGACCGCCAAGGTGATCCACGACGACAAGCAGCTGCTGTCCACCCTGTTCAGCAACGTCGCCACGATGACCACCAACTTGGGCGACATCAACGCGGGAGAAGTGATCAGCGAGACCGGCAAGCTGTTACCGCGCTCGGTGCCGGCGTTTTTGCGGATGATCCACGAAATCGAAACCCTCTCGCACACCGGCGTGGGCGTGGTCGGCCCCGACGACCCGGCAGGGGTCCTGGTCGCCAAGCTCAGCCAATGGCTCGACATGCTGGCCGGCCCGCTAGGTACGTTCACCACCGTCCTGGAACCCGCGGTCGCGCCGCTACACGACATCAAGGTGGACGCCGGGCATTGGCTCGACTTCTGGGAATCGACCTTCAACGACACCGGCGGAATGCGGGTCCAACTCAACGTGCCCGAATGGCATCGGTGATCGGCGAACGAAGTTACGGCAAAGAAAGAACTGGCATGACAAACTCAGCTATCAGCGAAGACGAAAAGACAGACGACAGCGAGATCGAGGCCGCCGGCGACGACAGCACGGGCGTCGGCGCCGACGAGGCTGAAACCCAGCCGGGCGCCGACGACGACGCGCGGCCCAAGCGGTCGGCGAAGCTGCGGCTGCGGCCGAACAGCCCCAAGCGATGGGGCGCGGCGGTACTCGTGGCGGCGGTGCTCGCCTGCGGCGTGTTCGGGGTCATGAAGTATCGCCACGTGAGCGGCCAGCTCGCGGAGCTCCGTCGACAGCAGGCCGATCGAGACACCGTCGCGCAGCTGGCCAAGGACTACGCGCTGAAGTCGCTGACCTACAGCTTCGAAGACCCCGACGCCTTCTTCCGCTCCGTCGAAGACGGTGTGTCGCAGCAGCTTAAGGACAAATACGTCAACGCCAGCGATTTGCTCAAGAGCGTGATGCTGCAGGCCCAGGTCACCTCCACCGGTGAGGTGCTGGCCATCGACCCGGTCGCCCAGCCCGGCGGGGTCTACCAGGTGGTGGTGTCGGCCCACCAAACCACCCGCAATCTGCAAAACCCGACGCCCAAGGTCTCGATCATCCTGTTGCAGGTGACCGTCAACGAGGTGGGCAATATGTGGCAGGTTTCCGATATCGGCCCCAAGACCGGGTCGCACCCGCCGGTCGAGCAGCAGATCCCGCCGGCCGAGCCCCCTCCCGCTCGCGCTCCGACCCCGCCGGCGCCGACACGATAGGTGCGCGGCTGTGAAGCGGCTGCCGCTGCTGGTCGCGCTCGTGACGATGGCCACCGCGGCCACGGTGTGTCCGACCGGGGCGGCTGACACCGCGCTGCCGCCGTGCCCGCAGAGCGCCGCACCGATCAGCCCGCAGGCCACGTCGCCGCATTCGGACTGCCGAATGCACTCCGGCGCTCTCGATTTCGCCGTCACCTATTGGACCGTTCCCGAGTTGTCCGGGCCCGGTGCGGTGAAGGTCGTCGTGACCGATCCGTCGGGCGAGGTGGTGCAAACGATCGATGAGCTGCTGGAGCCCTCGAGCCCGGGGGGCGTCGTCCTGCAGGATGTCGACGGCGATGGCCGCGACGAGCTGATCATCCCGATCGCGCGACACCCGTTCAACGGCAGCGCGAACACCCGGTTCGCGGTGTGGCGCGCGCCGGGTGACCGCAACCACTACGAACGCACCCAGATGGTCGGACAGGCCGTCTATCCCAGCGGCGACGGCTACCTGGTGACCAACGGCGGCGCGCTGGACAGCCGCGACCTCACCTTCTATCTGCCGACCGGGGCCGGGTACACCCTCGTCGTGGTGTTGACGATCGAGGCCGAGGAGGTGGACCCGAACACGCATCGGGTGCTGACCGTCGTTTGCCGCGCCCACCAGGAAGACGGCCTCCACGCGGTCGACATGAGCCTTCGTCAGGCCGAGGAAACCTTCTGCGCATCGCCGTCCGCCAAAGCCATCTGGCCTGACGCGGAGCGCATCCAGATTCGCCAGTGGCGCCGGGGGCAGCAGTAACTACGGCGCGCAGTAGGCGCGAGCCGTCGCCAGTTGCTGCCGCGCCTTGGCAAGATCGCCGGCGATTTGTTCTGGGCTAGCCGGCCGGTAGGGGTCGCTCGCGTCGATCTGGGACGCCAGCATGTCCGAGCGAATTCGGAGGTCGACCGCGGCCGCACTCTTCAAGCCGTGTAGCGGCGCCAGAGCGTTCCGAACCTGGCCCGCCACATAAGCCGGTGTACCGGCGGGAGAAACCAGGTCGAACGCGTTCTCCAGCCGATCGGCCGCCGGCACGATGACGCTGCACTCCGCGTCCACGGCGGCCGCCGCCGGCCCGGCCGTCGGGCACATGATGACCGCGGCGACAAAGAGCGGCACACAGAGAATTCGTCGGTGCATTGGCCCTACTTTTGCACCGCTCGGTCGTTCTGTCGCGAACTTCATCCGATCCGGTGTCGTCAGGCTTCCGGCTCCGGCGCCCAGCGCGGCGGGCGCCCATCCGGCCGGTGCGCCGCACGCGCCGCCGCCAGTGTCGCCGCGCGCTCCCCATTGACCGCGGTCTGCGGTGGCGGCTGGCCCTTGCGCAGCGTGGTGATCAGCTCGCGGTACGGGCCGATGATGTAGACGGTGTCGCCGGCTTTGAGTCGGGCGTCGCGGCGGGGACGCAACCTGACCGGGCCTTCCGGCCGAGTGATCGCGATGACGCGCGTTTGGGTGGACAGTTCCATCATCCGCAATCCGTCCAGCTCGCTGCCCGGCGCCACCAGCATTCCGCCGACCATGAAGGAGCGCTGCCCGACCCAAAACGTGCCGAGCACTTGCAAACCCATCGCCGCGCCGATGAACCAGGGGGCGGCCAGGTCGACAATCGACCGCACGTTTTCGAAACCGAACCGCCGATTCACCGCAGCGCCCAGCGCCCGGCCTTGAACGCGCATGACGATCGGCACCTTGGTATCGGATCCCAAGATCTCCAGCAAGACGATCCCTGTCTCGATGTTCTCCATGTCGTCCTGGGTCACCACCGCCACCCCGCGGGCGTGCTCTACGCGCGCCGATTCCAGCGTCTGGCGCATCGTCGAATCCCCGAAAATCACCGGAACATCGAGTTCGGCCACGGTCGGCAGGAAGCGGTTGTTCTCGTCCGGCTCGATGACCAGGACGTCGTATCCGGCAGCGGCCAGATCACTGACGACGCGGACGCCGATGGAACCCAGTCCGACCACGACGACGTGGCCGCGCATGTGGCGTGCCCGTCGGAGTCCGGCCGTTTGAAGGAAGCGCCGCGACAGCAGCAGGTCCGCGAGGAACGCGACGAGGATGGCGGTAACGATCGCGCCGCCGAACATCAACCCGACCACGAACAGTCGCAACGGGGTGGACTGTTGGGCGAAGCTGAATTCGCCATAACCGACGGTCGTAATCGTCTCGGAGGTGAAGTACAGCGCATCGAGCCATGACAACCGCGGGTTCCGATAGGTGAAGTGCACCGCGGCCGTCGAGCCGAGCGTGAGGAACAGCGCGAACGCCAACGACGGCACCAGCATGGGGTTCGCGTCGTCGCGCATGGCGCGCGCGGCGTCGATGGCGCGTCGCAGCCGGGAGTGGCGAGAACGCGTGGCGGTCGGGGGAGGCAGGGTGATCCCCCTGGCCTCCAACTCGTCTTTGACGCCGATCATCGACGTCCAGTCCCCGGCGTAGACCCGTAGATCCCGCCCCGGGCAGGGCACCACCTCGCCCGGGGATGGTGAGTTCCTGCCGTGGACCACCGCAACCGGTGCCAGGTCGGCGTAGATCTCGCGCAGCGTCGCGTCGTACGGCGCCTCGGCTCCCCAGACCACGAATTCGATGCCGGCCGTCTCGAACTGGTGCGCGTTACGCGACAGCACGGCCTCGACGAGGGAGGGTGTCGCGAGGTCGGCGACGTCCAGGATCGCGCCGGGGCCGCTGACGGCGTTCACCGCCTCGCGCAGCACGTCGTTGGCCAGGCGCGCCACCACGCGCACGTTCGGGCTGTATTCCCTTGCCAGCAGGGCGATTTCGAGATTGACCGCGTCGTTGGGCCCGGCGCAGACGACGGCGCGCGCGCGATGAACCCCGGCGCCGAGCAGATCGGCGGCGGTGTTGATCTTGATGATCCGCGCGCCGGCGCCCCTGAGCTCCTCTGCGATCGTCTTCGACAGCGGGTCGTCTCCGAAGACGATGATCTCGCGGTGAAATTGGAAAACCTCTCCCATTTCGCGGGATGGTTCCGCTCGTGTGTCACCGGGGTCTTTCGCGGCAACGGCCTTCATTCCTACGACTATCGGGCACCGGGTCGGAATGTGCCACCGGAGCGAGCCCGGGTCTTACTGTGACGCAACCGGTTCGACCCGAGCTTGTCACGCGGACGAAATAGTTGTGGCGTAGAGAGAGCCATCGCACCACTGCGGTCGCACGTGAAAAGTCTTGCGCAAAGGAGCATTTTGTGTCCGAAAAGACACCCGACGATATCTTCCAACTAGCCAGGGACGAGAACATCGAGTACGTCGACGTCCGATTTTGCGACCTGCCAGGCACCATGCAGCACTTCACGGTTCCGATTTACGCCTTCGACGAGAACGTGTTCGAAGAAGGCCTGGCCTTCGACGGCTCCTCGATTCGCGGGTTCCAATCGATCCACGAGTCCGACATGCTGCTGCTTCCCGATCCCGAAACCGCGACGATCGACCCGTTCCGTGCCGCCAAAACGCTGAACCTGAACTTCTTTGTCCACGATCCGTTCACCCTCGAGGTGTACTCGCGCGATCCGCGCAACGTCGCCCGTAAGGCGGAGAACTACCTGATCGCCTCCGGTGTTGCGGACACCGCGTACTTCGGCCCGGAAGCCGAGTTCTACATCTTCGACTCGGTCAGCTTCGATTCGCGGACGGACACCTCGTTCTACAAGGTGGACGCGACATCGGGGTGGTGGAACACCGGCGCGGAGGCCGAGTCCGACGGGGGCCCCAACCTCGGCTACAAGGTCCGCCCCAAGGGCGGGTACTTCCCGGTGGCCCCCACCGATCACTACGTCGACCTGCGCGACGAGATGCTCACCCACCTGACCAACGCCGGCTTTTCCCTGGAGAAGGGCCACCACGAAGTGGGCAGCGGTGGTCAGGCCGAGATCAACTATCAGTTCAACACCCTGCTGCACGCGGCCGACGACCATCAGATGTACAAGTACGTCGTCAAGCAGACCGCGTGGCAGGCCGGCAAGACCGTGACGTTCATGCCCAAGCCCCTCTTCGGCGACAACGGCTCGGGCATGCACTGCCACCAGTCGCTGTGGAAGGACGGCGTCCCGCTGATGTACGACGAGACCGGCTACGCCGGCCTGTCCGACACCGCGCGGCACTACATCGGCGGTCTGCTCTACCACGCGCCGTCGTTGCTGGCGTTCACCAACCCGACGGTCAATTCCTACAAGCGCCTGGTTCCCGGGTATGAGGCCCCCATCAATTTGGTCTACAGCCAGCGCAACCGCTCGGCGTGCGTGCGCATCCCGATCACCGGCAACAACCCGAAGACCAAGCGGCTGGAGTTCCGTTGCCCCGATGCGTCGGGCAACCCGTATCTGTCCTTCGCGGCCCAGCTGATGGCCGGGTTGGACGGCATCAAGAACAAGATCGAGCCGCCGCCGCCGGTCGACAAGGACCTCTACGAGCTGCCGCCGGAAGAGGCCGCGGAAATCCCGCAGGCGCCCACCCAGCTGTCCACGGTGATCGATCGGCTGGAGGAAGACAGCGAGTACCTCACCGAGGGCGGCGTGTTCACGCCCGACCTGATCGAGACATGGATCAGGTATAAGCGCGATTACGAGATCGCCCCCGTCAACCTGCGGCCGACCCCGTACGAATTCGCCCTGTACTACGACGTCTAGGCCGCCGCCTCAGGGCCGCTCGAAATGCTGGTAGTCGAGGGGAGCCGTCCAGTCGCCACCCCACCGCCAGCCGCGGTCGGTGAAGACGCGAACGGCCGGGTCGCCGTCGTGCAGGAGTCCCGGGGCGGTGCGGTTGCGGTCCACGTAGGCCGCGGCGTTCGTCGGTTCGAAAGCACCGCCGGAGTAGATGCACGGGTTGACAAGCGGGTTCAGGTCGATCGCCCGGCCGTACGCGTGTGGGGACCATTGATCAGATCCCGGAATGCGTCGGCAATTGAACGCCGAAGTGTTGTTGTCCGCCATGGACAGCTCGTCATCGGCGGTCGGGTAGTGGTCGACCGTGCGGATCTTCTCGATGGGAAAGCCCAGCCGGTAAAGCTGCTCGAAGATCGCGATGACCTCCGGTACCAGGTCTTGGTGCACGATCAGGGCGCCGCGGTGGGTCTGGCCGTCAAAACCGACGTGGTCGACGTCGACCCGCCTGAGCTGAGCGGGTTCGACCGGGCAGCCCGGCCGCCAGCTCGCGCCGAGTTCCGCGGGCGTCACCGGCAGAACGGTCGCGGCGGCGGACGACGTGGCGCCGGGCGCGGAAGGAGGGGCGGTCGGCGGCGGTGTGGCCACCCGCGGTGGCGGCGTGGAGGCGCACTGCACCAGCATGACGGCAGCTGCCGCCATGAGGGCCGGCGCGAAAAGCCGCCGGCACCGGGACGCGAATGGGGATCCCACCGGGCATCAACTATAGGACTGCGCGCGGCCAAGCCGTCGACTTACGCTTGCGGCATGCCCGGTAAGCCATCGGTGCGAAAGGTCTCGGTGCGAAAGGTCGTTGCCGTCGGCGCCGTCTTGCTTATCCTCGCCGCGGCTTCCTCGCCTGGCGACGCGGGGCGTACGGGGGTAAGCGAGGCGCCCCAGCAGCCGCAGGTGCTGCAGGTGCCGCCGGTCCCGCCGGTGTTGCATGTGCCACCCGAACCTCCGTCACCCGAATTCGCCGCCGTCTCCAAGCTGATGAACGATGCGATCGCGGCGCGGCGGCTGCCGGGCGCGGTGGTGGTGATCGGGCACGGCGGCAAGGTCGTCTTTCACCAGGCTTATGGGGAGCGCAAGCTGGACGGCGAGATGGGGCTGGACGGGTCGCCCGCACCAGGGGAGCCGATGACCGAGGACACGATCTTCGATTTGGCTTCGCTGACAAAGTGTCTCGCGACGGCGACCGCCGTCATGCAGCTGTACGAACAAGGCAAGGTGGCCTTCGACGATCCCGTGCAGAAGTATCTGCCGGACTTCAACCCGGCAAACGATCCGCAGCGTGCCGAGGTGACGGTCCGGATGTTGCTGACGAACACGTCAGGCGAGGGGATAGACGTAAGCCTGGGCGACCCGTGGGGACTGGGCGGCGCCGACAAAACGGAAGGCATCCATCGCGCGCTCAGCACGCCGCTGCAGTCGGGTCCCGGTGGCGTTTTCCGGTACTCCGACATCAATTACATCCTGCTTGGCGCGCTGCTCGAAAAAGTCACCGGCGAGGCAGAAGACGTTTATGTTCAGCAGAATGTCTTTGTGCCGCTTGGCATGGACGACACCCGCTACCTGCCCGGGACCAAAGCCTGTGGCCCGCATGGGATTCGAGGGGCTGCGATCGCCTGGGCTCCCGTGCCGCCGGGACGCGAGCCCGAAACTTGTCCCGAGGGCGCGTGGAACGCCAGCGTGTTGCCGCGCATCGCGCCGACAGCCCTTGACGAGGAAAGCCGGGCCGATCCGGGCAAAAACCCGGATTATGGCTACCTGCTTCGTGGCACCGTGCATGACCCGACGGCGCGCCGCATGGGGGGAGTGGCCGGAAATGCCGGTGTGTTCGCGACGGCCCACGACGTCGGCAGTTACGCGCAGGCCCTGCTCGATCGGCTTGCGGGTCGCCCCAGCACGTTTCCGCTGCAGGCCGCGACTCTGGAGTTGATGACGACTCCCCAGCAACCCGGACATACCGCGCACCAACTCGAGGCGGCCAACGAAGCCGCCCGGACCACCAACTACCCGGCGGTCGGGGGACAAAACCTGTTCGGCTTCGGCTGGGACATCGATACGGGTTTTTCCAGGCCGCGGGGCACCGTCTTTCCCGTCGGCAGCTTCGGCAACACCGGCTTCACCGGAACCACGCTGTGGATGGACCCCGGCTCAGACACCTATGTCGTCCTGCTCTCCAACTCGATCCACCTGCGAGGCAGTCCGCCGATCTCGGATCTGCGTGGTGAAGTGGCCACCGCTGCGGCCCAGGCCTTGCGCCTGTACGGCAGTGCGCCACGCCCGCGCAAGTAGGAAACCCGCAGACCTATTTCTGCGCACTCGGGCAATACGCGGCGACAGCGGACTGCGCCAAATGCTCCGCGTCGTCATGGGTGAAACGCTTCGGCCATCGATTGCCGGCGGAGGTGTCCTGGTCCTGTGCGGACAAGATGTTGTTCACCGTCAACTCGAGCGATTGCGGCCGCGGTGGCAGCAGCAGGAAACAGGTGTGGTGGCCCAGCTCCATGAACCGCTGCCGGATCGCAGCCTTGCCGTTGTCCTTGATGCCGTAGCTGTCCAACATGGACAGGAATTGGGCGTCCGCACCGTCGGCCGGGGATATCGCCGCCGACGACGCGCTGATCGTCACGGTCTGCGGACCCGGCGATGTCGCCGTCTTGTCGCGCGACAGATACACGCCCACGGAGATGAGACCGGCCAGGGCTGCGGCGGCGAAGGCCGCGGCCGCAACGAGGACTCCGGCGGGCGTCTGCCGTCGGCGAACCGGCCGTGGCACGTGACGAGGCACCGATCCGGTCGGGACGTCGCGGCCCTCGACAGTCATGCGCCGCCTCCTATGACTCCCGGATGCGCGGCAAGGGTGCTGCCACTTCGCGGACCACGTCTACCCCCTGCCGGGCTTCCCCGGGTAACGCCACGTCCAATCAATATCGCACCGTTTGCATTCCTCGGTTTCAACGACACGTCAATAGTCGATGTCGAAGTTTGTCACTTCTGCGGCGGTCCGTACAGGGCGTCGGCGCCCGCTAGCGCGCGCCTCCGACGAGGTTGGCGTTTTGCGGGCAGTACGCGTGGACGGAGATGCTCACATACGTCTCGGCGTCCAGCCCCGGGTTGCTTCCGTGAAACGCGTTGACGATCTCCGGCACCGACACCCCACGACCGATGTCGGCGCACACCATCTTGCCGTTGGAGATGGCGGCCTCAGGATTGGCGAACGAGATGCCGTGGTCGTTCAAGTTCTGTACGTACTTGTTGTCCTGGTCCGGGGTGGAGGCGATGGACGACGGCGCGGCCGAGGCCGACGGGGTAGCCGGCGCGGACGCCGTGCTGCCCTTGGGCGCGGCCGGCTGAGGGCCCTTGGGACCCGGGCTCAGCAGCCAAAAGGCGAAAATGATCGCCCCCGCGAGGGCAAGACCACCGACGAGCAACGCGCCGGCCTTGCGCCAGGTAGCGCTCCACGATTGGCGGTCGCTCGCGGGTTCGCTCCCGACTTCGTCGTCATAGGCGCGCGGGGACGTGCGATCTGCGGCATCCGCTGCCGGGTTGTTGGGTACGGCAACCGTCTCGGCGCGGTTGAGCGCGAACGTTTCGTCGCCAGCCGGGGACGGCTCGGCCATGACGGCCATGGTAGCGAATCCGCCGCGCCCTGTGAGACCCTCACATGTCGATGGACCTGCTGCGCCGCGTGCTGCAATACGAGGTCAGCGTCGGGGCGCTGATCGAGGTGGCGCTGTGGCTGGCGATTCCCTACCTGTCCCTCGGCTTCGTCTGGGCCGTCATGCACACCGAGGAAACGCAGCGAATGCAGACGCGGCTGGAAAGCGTCATGCCGGCAGGATCGGACGTCGCGGCGGTCGGGTTGACGGTGGCGTTGTGGCCGGCGTCGCCGCAACTAGCCGCTGCCTGCCCGGCCAAGTAGAACGGGCCCGCCTTCAGCCGGCGGCGGTGCGTCGCTCGGTGACCTGCTCGATCCGGTGCGGCGAAACGCCGAGTCCGCGCAGGCAGAACCGCAGTGCACGTTCGCGAACCACATTGCGGTCCCATTGATGTGTGGCCCACTGCCGCTGCGTGCCGGCCCACACCACGCCGTGGATCGATTTCGCGGCGGTCGTCGGGATGATGTCCTCGAAGACACCGAGTTCCAGGCCGCGCTCGAGCTGCTCGACGAGCGGCTCGAGTATCGCGCCGTATGCCGGTGCGACCATCTCGGGCGAGGAGACCCCCTTGGCGTGCGCGTCCAGGGTCAGGCGACGTACACCATTCTCACCGGCTTCGCCGAATGCGAGTTCGAGTCGCCCGTCGACCCACGCAACGACCGCCTCTACCGGGTCGGCCGTGTTCGCCATCCTTCCTCTCAGCCGCTGCGTCTCGTGCCGGGCCAGCTCCAGGAACACCGCCGCGACCAACTGGTCCTTGGAATCGAAGTGCCGGTAGAACGCGCGGGTGCTCAGCTGCGCGTGTTCCAGCACGGTCGCAACACTGAGTCCTCGGACGCCGTGCTCGTGCATAGATCTCGATGCGGCGGCGACGATGGCGTACCGCACGTTGGGGTCGGGATCGAGCTTGTTCCGTCGTCGCGTCAGGGGGGCGGTCATGGGCGTCAGACGGGCGTGGCCCGGTTGCACAGATGTTTCATAGCGCGTAGGTACCCCGCGGCAGCGTTAACGGAAACATTAATTTCAGGACACGCGCGTTTCCACTAACTCGCGGCCTCGTCACCCGCGATGAGTTCTTCGATGGTGTGGGGCGCCACGCCCAGTCCGCGCAGGCAGAACCGCACCGCTCGTTCGCGGACTTCGTTGCGGTCCCAGTGATTCGTTGCCCACTGCCGCTGCGTGCCGGCCCACACCACGCCGTGGATCGATTTCGCGGCGGTCGCCGGAATGATGTCCTTGAACACGCCGAGCTCCAGGCCGCGTTGCAGCTGCTCGATGAGCGGCTCGAGGATCGCACCGTAAGCGGGCGTCACCATCTCGGGAAGTGAGAACGATTTCGATTGGGCCTCCAGGGACACCTGGCGCAGTTCCGCTTTGATCTCCTCGTCGAAAGCGAGGTCGAGCCTGCCGTCGATCCAGGCGGCCACGGCCGCGACGGGGTCGGTGGCTTCCGACATCCTGGTCTTCAGCCGTGACACCTCGCTGCGCGTCATTTCGAGAAACACCGCGGCCACCAACTGGTCCTTGGAATCAAAGTGCCGATAGAACGCCCGGGTGCTCAGCCGGGCGCGTTCCAGAACCGTAGCGACGCTGAGCCCCCGAACCCCCTGCTCGCGAACCGATTTCGACGCGGCGTCCACGATCGCGCGGCGCACGTCGGGATCGGGTGCGAGCTTCTTGCGTCGGGGCGTGACCGTGTGGCCGACGTACTGCTGCGGACGCGCTGCCGGATCCCCCTGTCCCGTCATAGTTAACAAAAATAATGCGCTGATCGTTCGTTCACACCGCTTTCGTGAAGCCCGTGTCGGGTGAGTCTTCGTGACGAAAGGTCCCTGAGCCATCGCGATGTTCGCGGAAAAGCTATTGAACTGATGTGCAATTGTTTCGCCCCGAGTTATCGGCGATCATTCATTGCTGGTCTCGGAGGTTTCCCCGGGGTCGGGCACACGTCATCGGGTGCGATACGGCAAATGTGCGTCACAGGAACGTGTTTGCCGAGATCTCTCAATCGGCCGCAACTTTTTTCGCCGGGACCGGCAAATTCTTGTTAACCGAAAACAACGATTTCAGTGAACCGTGGTTCACCGGGGCGATTGGCTCTAGGCTGCGGCCATGTCGATTGATCGCGCAGCGCTCCTGGCCGGGGGTTTCCGTCTCGCGTCGGGCATCTCGTTCCTCATCGATCCGCTCCGGGCGAACAGGTGGTGGGGCGATCCGGAAGAGCCGACGCCGACGGCGCGACTGCTGCTGCGTTCGATGGGCTATCGCGATGCGCTGATCGGCGGGCTGCTCGCGGCGGCGGCGCTGCGCGGCAAGGACACCCGCGGCTGGTTTTTGGCCTCCGGCGGCGCCGACGCGGCCGACCTGCTCGGCGGCGTCAGCGTGCACGACGAATTGAAACCCTCGCAGCGGCTGGTCGGCTTGGGCGGCGCCGTGGTCGGCATCGGCGTCGGGCTGTGGGGCGCGACCCGCCGGACTCCGCGAGGGGAGACGACGCAATGACGATGGGAGCAAGCATGCGGTTGGGTGTCCTGACTTTTATCACCGACGAGGGGATCGGCCCGGTCGAGCTGGGCCGGGCGCTCGAGGAGCGCGGGTTCGCGTCGCTGTTCCTGGCGGAGCATTCGCACATTCCGGTCAACGCCAAGACCCCGTACCCCATGGGCGGCCCCATCCCACGGAAGTACTACCGCACGTTCGATCCGTTCGTCGCGTTGACGGCGGCGGCGGTCGCGACCGAGAGCCTTCTCCTGGGGACGGGTATCGCATTGATCCCGCAGCGCGATCCGATCCTGACGGCGAAGGAGGTCGTGTCGCTTGATCTGATCTCCGAGGGGCGGTTTCGCTTCGGCGTGGGGGTGGGCTGGCTGCGCGAAGAGATCGCCAACCACGGCGTCGATCCCAAGGTGCGCGGGCGGGTGGTGGAGGAACGGCTGCGGGCGATGATCGAGATCTGGACGCAGGACGAGGCCGAATTCCACGGCGACTTGGTCGATTTCGATCCGATCTACAGCTGGCCGAAACCGATGACGCGGCCGTACCCGCCGCTGTACCTGGGCGGCGGGCCGGCGAGCTTCCAGCGCATCGCCCGGCTCAAGGCCGGCTGGCTTGCCATGAGTCCGTCGGCGGATGCCCTTTCGGGTCAGCTCGAGGAACTGCGCGCCACCGCCGGCCACGACGTGCCCGTGATCGGATCTCACATGGGGAACCACTCGGCGAAAGAACTCGAGGGCTACCGCGCACTCGGGCTGGAACAGGTTTTGGTGGAACTGCCCACAGAACCTCGCGACGAGACGCTGCGCCGCCTGGACGAGCTGCAGGCCGAGTTCGCGAAACTGGCGTAAAGCCGCGCCGTTAGCTCACCGCACTCTCGACCAGCGACCAGTACTTCGCTTCGCGACCTGTCAGCTCGTCCGACGTGATCGCACCGAAGGCGGCGGCGTCGCGCGAAAAACGGGTCGGGGCATCGGCCAACGCGTCCGGGCCTTCGAGCCGAAAGCAACTGGGTGCCAGCGGACCGAACAGCAGGGCCCGCCGCAGGTGCGACCAGTTGTCCAGCTGCGGCTCTACCCCCGCTGCGCGGGCGAAAGTCATTGCCGCCAAGTTCATTTGGGTTTTCTGTGGTGACCCGCGCCGTGAACGATGTTCATCGATCGACTTGCGTTGGTGGTCCTCGGCCGGGGGCGGGATAGCGCCGCCCCAGGCGTACGCGATCCACCTGGCCTGAAGTTCCAGCGGCACAAAGTATCCACCCGACTGGTCCCACATGCCGACGAAGGCCATTCCCGGGAGGTCCGGGTGGAACGTGTAGCGGTCAGCGTCCATGTGCACCGCGTCGAGGTCGAGGATGGCGCGGATGTGCTCGCTCAGGAAGGGCAGGGACAGCTTGAACCCGGTGCCGAACACGATCCCGTCGAAGTCCTCGGCATTCCCGTCGGCGAAGCTCACGCGCGTGCCCGCGATGGCCTTTATCCACGGCCGCACCGTGATCCGGCCCGCGGCGACGAGTGTCAGGTAATGCTGATTGAGCGTCACGCCGGCCGCGAACAGGGACGGGTCGGGCCGCGGCGCGCCGTACTGCTCGGGGCTTCCGGCCGTCTCGACGACGATCTCCTTCAGCTGCCGGTCGATCTCGGCCGCGGGAAGGCTCTCACTGGCCAGGGCGCCGTATCGCGTGTAGATCCGGCTATCGGAGGGCACGCCGGCGGCGAACTTCGGCAGGACGTACCTTTGCCGCCGTTGGGTCACCACTACCCGCGCCGCGCCCAGGTGGGCCAGGTCCGCGGCGATCTCGAGGGCGCTGATCGCGCAGCCGGCCACCAGAACGCTCTTGTCGTGGTACGGCGCGGGGTCCCGGTACTGGTAGCTAGCGACTGATCCGGCCGTCCCGGTGAACGTCGCGAGCCCCGGCACCGCGGGGATGGCGGGGACGTGGAACCTGCCGCTGGCGACCACCACCCGCGCGAAGAGCTCGTCCCCGCCGGCGTGACGGACACGCCACCCCGCGCCGTGCCGTTCGACGAGTTCGACCCGCGTGCCGAGCAGAATGCGGGGGTTAAGGCCGAACTTCTCGGCATAGCGATGCAGGTAGCCGAGAATCTCGCGGTTGGGCGGGTAGACGAGGTCGGTCTCGTGCTCGAGGTCGCTGAAGGCCGTGAGGATGCGGCTGCTGTTGGTGTGCATGCCCGGCCATACGCCGCTGCGGCCGGGCAGGCCCGTCCACTGCCCGCCCAGCATCGGCGCCTTCTCGAAGATCGTCGGTTCGAAGCCCTGCGCCAGGAGCCAGCGCGTCGCGGCCGCCGACGCCGAAGAGCCGCTGCAGGATCACGTCTATGCGGCGCTGAATAGCGGCGACGTGAGCATC
>NZ_LZIC01000005.1 GCF_001667185.1 Mycobacterium sp. 852002-50816_SCH5313054-b
CCAGAGTCGGCACCGACACCCTGCTCGGGGACGGCGGGGCGGGGCGGGGCGGCGCGGGGTTGTAGCACACGTTCGACGTGTGATACGCCTCCACGTAGACCAAGCAGTTCTGGCAGGACACCGGGTTCGCCCCGGCGCCAGCACACGGCGCCGCCTGCGCCACACCGGGTGCGGCGGCGAGCACCGAGAACGGGGCGATCGCGAGAGCGGCGGCCGCCGTCGCGATAACGCTCACCCCGCTCACTGGCAGACCTTCCCACACCCCCGTGGTTGTACATGCTAGCGACGTGTCGGGCCCCGGACTTTCCTTGCGGGCCTTTGATCGGCCATAAGATCGTCGACGTGGCAGCGACCGAACGGATCGAACTCACCCTGCTGGCGACCGGTTTGATCTTCATCGTGGCCGGGGCGGCGCAGGCGCGCTACCGCTTCATCAAGGAGCGCCGGCCGGGCCGACGGTTCTACTGGGCCACCTCGATCATCGGCATCGTCAGTTTCGCGGCAGGGGTCGGCCAAATCTGGCCGAACGCGGTCGCCGTCGCAACCATCTTTTCGGCGGTCGTTGTGTTCTCGGCGTATCTGACGACGCCGTACCTCAAAATCGGCGGACGAATCTATGCGTCGTCGCCGGAAAATCGTCAGCCCGATCCCTGAGGAAACCATGCCGACTCCCGATTTCCAGACCCTGCTCTACGCGACGTCCGGCCCCGTTGCCACGATCACGCTGAACCGCCCGGAGCAGCTCAACACCATCGTCCCCCCCATGCCCGACGAGATCGAGGCCGCCGTCGGGCTGGCCGAACGCGACCACGAGATCAAGGTGATCGTGCTGCGCGGCGCCGGCCGCGCCTTCTGCGCCGGCTACGACTTCGGTGGCGGCTTCCAGCAGTGGGGCGAGGCCATGATGTCCGACGGCCAATGGGACCCCGGTAAGGATTTCGCGATGGTCACCGCCCGCGAAACCGGCCCGACCCAGAAATTCATGGCCATCTGGCGCGCATCCAAACCGGTGATCGCGCAGGTGCACGGCTGGTGCGTCGGCGGGGCCAGCGATTACGCGCTCTGCGCCGACATCGTGATCGCCAGCGAGGACGCGGTGATCGGCACCCCCTACAGCCGGATGTGGGGCGCCTATCTGACCGGCATGTGGCTCTACCGGCTGAGCCTGGCCAAGGTCAAGTGGCATTCGCTGACCGGCCGGCCCCTGACCGGCGTCCAGGCCGCCGACGTCGAGTTGATCAACGAGGCGGTGCCGTTCGAGCGTTTGGAGGCCCGCGTCGCCGAGGTCGCCGCGGAGCTGGCCAGGATTCCGTTGTCGCAGCTGCGGGCGCAGAAGCTGATCGTCAACCAGGCCTACGAGAACATGGGCCTGGCGTCCACGCAGATGCTGGGCGGCATCCTCGACGGCCTGATGCGCAACACCCCTGACGCGCTCGATTTCATCAAGACCGCCCAGACGCAGGGCGTGCGGGCGGCGGTCGAGCGGCGCGACGGCCCGTTCGGCGACTACAGCCAGGCCCCGCCGGAGCTGCGGCCGGATCCCAGCCACGTCATCGTGCCTGATCGCGATGGATAGTGAGATGGACTACGAATATGCCCCCGGCCCCCCACAGGGGCCCTGAAAGTGTTACGGTAGCGGCTATGTCTCGGCTGAGTTCCGGCCTGCGCGCAGGCGTCGTATTTCTTGCTTTCCTGGTAGCCCTCGGCATCGCGGCTGCGACCTTCCCGAAGACGGCTGCGGCCGATTCCACCGAGGACTTCCCGGTCCCCCGCCGGCAGATCGCCACCACCTGCGACGCCGAGCAGTACCTGGCGGCCGTCAGGGATACCAGCCCGGTGTACTACCAGCGGTACATGATCGACTTCAACAACCACGCGAACCTGCAGCAGGCGACGATCGATAAAGCGCACTGGTTCTACTCGCTGTCGCCGGAGGAGCGCAGGAACTACTCCGAAAACTTCTACAATGGCGACCCGCTGACCTTCGCCTGGGTCAATCACATGAAGATCTTCTTCAACAACAAGGGCGTTGTCGCCAAGGCCACCGACGTGTGCAACCAGTACCCGCCCGGCGATATGTCGGTGTGGAACTGGTCGTAGATCGACCCTGGTCTTTATTGGCCATCGAGTTTAGACTCTGCGACTGTCGGGAATCGCTTTTTCCCCGTAGTTTGGGGACAAATCAATAGTTCTTGACTGGTATTCGCACTCATGCGGACGCCGGTCCGTGCGACCAGAGTCAACCAGGACTTACACCATGCCCATGCCGGGATGCTGCGCCCCAGCGAGGACGCGATGAGCGTCGTAGACCCCCAGTCCGACGCGCTCGCGGCCCTCGACTGGCTCGAGATCACGTGCCAATCCGAGGCTGGGTGCGCGAATCGGGCGACGCACATCGTGTACCGGCATGCCGTGGACCAGTGCAACCGGCCGAACCTCGACCCGTCCGGAAACGTCGTCGAGATTCTGTGCATCGGTTGCGTGCGCCGGCTCAAGGCCCAGGTGCTGCAGCAGGTGGATCGGATCAACCGCTGCCCGGGGGGCTACTGCCTGACCTGCGGTTCGCCGGTGCACAAACTCAGCGACGTCATGCGCAAGATGGTGCAGCTTCGCACGTACGCCTGACCGCCTGACGCCTTATCAGTAGCGCGGGGCGCTCGCCCGGAACGAATCCATGTCCGCCGCGTGCCCATTGCTGTCTGGGGCATCGTCCTCGGGCAGTAGCAGGGACTGACAGTTCCCCTCGTTACGCACGTGATATGCGTTACACTCCAGGGCGCGAGGGGAAGGAGCCAACGGTCCCCGTCCAGGCAAGACTCGGCCATGATTTACTTAGGTAAGCCTTGGCTGCGCTGGTGCCCCGGGATCGGTGCGCCGGGCGGACGGGCGCAACGCGGCGATCCGCCCAAAGAAGTGCCCAACCGCTGAAGGGATTCCAGATTTTCAAGGTGCTGTCCCGAACGTGGATCCCGCTGGTCATCGTGGCGGTGCTGGTGATCAGTGGATTCATCGTGTACCGCGTCCACGGCTACTTCGGTTCGGAAAAGCGCGAATCGTATGCCGACAGCAACCTGCAAAACCCCAAGCCGTTCAACCCGAAGCGGATCGCCTACGAGGTGTTCGGCCCGCCCGGAACAACCGCGGACATCAGCTATTTCGACGTCAATGGCGACCCCCAACGCGTCGACGGCGCGCCTTTGCCGTGGTCGCTGCGCATCACCACCGACAAGGCCGCGGTGATGGGAAACCTGATGGCGCGCGCCAGCGGCGATAGCGTCGGCTGTCGCATCACGGTGGACGACGTGGTCAAGGCCGAGCGAATTTCCAACGAGGTGCACGCCTACACGTTCTGCGTGGTGAAGTCCGCGTGATCACGCAACAGTTTGCCAACACCCACGCCGAACGACCGTTCATCGCACGAACGATCCACACCTTCGCGGTACCGATTATCCTGTTCTGGATCGGGATCGCCATCGCCCTCAGCCTGTTCGTCCCATCGCTGGAAGAGGTCGGCCAAGAACGGTCGGTGTCGCTAAGCCCTGGCGACGCACCGTCATTCGTCGCGATGAAACACATCGGCCACGCGTTCAACGAGGGCGAGACCGACAGCTCGGCGATGATCGTGCTGGAGGGCAACCAACCCCTTGGCGACGATGCGCACAAGTACTACGACGCGATGATCCGCAAGTTGCGCGACGACAAAACGCACGTGCTGAGCGTCCAGGACTTCTGGGGAGATCCCCTCACGGCCGCGGGCGCGCAAAGCAACGACGGCAAGGCGGCAACCGTCCAGGTGAACCTCGCCGGTAATCAGGGCGAGCCGCTGGCCAACGAATCCGTCGGGGCGGTCCGCAAGATCGTCAACAGCATCCCGCCGCCGCCCGGGGTCAAGGTCTACGTCACCGGGGTGGCGGCGCTCGCCGCGGACCTGCACCACAGCGGCGACAAATCCATGGCCAGGATCACGGCGACGACGATCGCGGTGATCCTCATCATGTTGCTGTTCGTCTACCGCTCGATCACCACCGTGATCCTGCTGCTGGTCACCGTCGGCTTCGAATTGACCGGGGCGCGCGGAGCCGTCGCGCTGATGGGGCACTTCGGACTCCTGGGACTCTCCACCTTTGCGGTATCCCTGCTCACTTCGCTGGCCATCGCGGCCGGCACGGACTACGGCATCTTCATCATCGGCCGCTATCAGGAGGCCCGCCAGGCCGGTGAAGACAGGGAATCCGCTTTCTACACCATGTACCGGGGGACGGCGCACGTGATCCTGGGCTCCGGTCTGACGATCGCCGGGGCGACGTTCTGCCTCCATTTCGCTCGGATGCCGTACTTCCAAACCCTCGGCATTCCGTGTGCGATCGGGATGCTGACCGCGGTGGCGATCGCGCTGACGCTCGGCCCGGCGGTCCTCACCGTCGGCAGCCGGTTCGGCGTGTTCGATCCGAAGCGCAAGCTCGGGGTCCGCGGCTGGCGGCGCGTCGGCACCGCGGTGGTTCGCTGGCCGCTGCCGATTCTGGCCGTCACGTTTGCCGTCGCCCTCGTCGGCCTGCTCACGCTGCCCGGCTACAAGGCCAATTACAACGACCGGGAGTACCTGCCCACCTCCATCCCCGCCAACGAGGGCCTGATGGCCGCGGATCGCCACTTCTCGCAGGCCCGGATGAAGCCGGAAATCCTGATGATCGAGTCGAACCACGACATGCGCAACCCGGCCGACTTCCTGGTTCTCGACAGGCTGGCCAAGGGCATCTTCCGCGTCCCCGGCATCTCGCGCGTCCAGGCGATCACCCGGCCCGACGGAACGACGATGGACCACACGTCGATCCCGTTCCAGATGAGCATGCAGAGCGCCGGTCAGATGCAGAGCATGAAATATCAGCGCGACCAGATGGACAACATGCGCAAGCAGGCCGACGAGATGACCAAGACGATCGTCACCATGCAACGGATGTACGACCTGATGACCCAGCTCGTCGCCACCACGCACCGCATGGTCGGCGACACCGAACAGATGCAGCAGATCACCAACGAGCTCCGCGATCGCATCTCGGACTTCGACGATTACTGGCGGCCAATCCGCAGCTACTTCTATTGGGAGAGGCACTGTTTCGACATTCCGATCTGCTGGTCGTTCAGATCGATATTCGACGCGCTGGACGGCCTGGACCAGATCGACGAGAAACTCAACACGCTGGTGGGTGACATCAAAGACCTGGATCGGCTGATGCCGCAGATGGTCGCCCAGTTCCCGCCGATGATCGAGACCATGGTGAACATGCGGACCATGATGCTGGACATGAACAGCACCATGTCCGGGATCTTCGATCAGATGGACGAGATGAGCGACAACGCGACGGCGATGGGCCACGCCTTCGACGCCGCCAAGAACGACGACTCGTTCTACCTGCCTCCCGAGGTCTTCAAGAACAAGGACTTCAAACGCGCGATGAACAACTTCCTGTCGCCCGATGGGCACGCGGCGCGCTTCATCATCCTGCATCGCGGAGACCCCGCGTCGGCCGAGGGCATCGCGAGCATCGACAAGATTCGCACCGCGGCCGAGGAGTCAACCAAGGGAACGCCTTTGGAAGACGCGAAGATCTATCTGGCCGGAACCGGCGCCGTCTTCAAGGACATCTCCGAGGGCGCCCAGTGGGATCTGGTGATCGCGGGGATTTCGTCGCTGTGCCTGATCTTCATCATCATGCTGATCCTCACCCGCGCCCTGGTCGCCGCCGCGGTCATCGTGGGCACGGTGGCGATTTCCCTGGGCGCTTCCTTCGGGCTGTCGGTGCTTTTCTGGCAGCACATCCTCGGAATCCAACTGCACTGGATCGTGCTCGCAATGTCGGTCATCGTGCTGTTGGCGGTGGGATCGGACTACAACCTGTTGCTGGTCTCCCGGTTCAAGCAGGAGATTCACGCCGGCCTGAACACCGGCATCATCCGCTCGATGGGCGGCACGGGCAAGGTGGTGACCAACGCGGGCCTGGTGTTCGCGTTCACGATGGCGTCCATGGTCGTCAGCGACGTACGGATGGTCGGGCAGGTGGGCACGACGATCGGCCTCGGCCTGCTGTTCGACACGCTGATCGTGCGCGCGTTCATGACGCCGTCCATCGCCGCCCTGTTGGGGCGCTGGTTCTGGTGGCCGATCCGGGTGCGATCCCGCCCGGCCCGGGTGGCGTCGCGGCCGGTCGGACCCCACCCGCCGGACCGCTCCATGGCGTACAGCGATTAGTCCGTCGGCCGATTAGCTCCGAATAGCTGGTATGGCAACGATCGCGCTCATCGGCTTTCTCGGCGGCCTGATCACCGGCATCTCGCCGTGCATCCTGCCGGTGCTGCCGGTGGTGTTCTTTTCCGGCCTGAACAGCACCCGCGCGGCCCGTCCGTATCTGGTGATCGCCGGCCTGGTCTGCAGCTTCAGCGTTGTCACCCTGGCCGGTTCGGCCCTACTGTCGGCGCTGCACCTGCCGCAGGACGCGATCCGGTGGGCCGCCCTGGTGACGTTGACCCTCATCGGCCTCGGGCTGATCTTCCCGCCCCTGCAGCACCTGATCGAGCGGCCGTTCGCCCGCATCCCGCAGCGCGAAACGGGTTCACACCGCACAGGTTTCGGGCTCGGTCTGACGCTGGGCGCGCTGTATGTGCCGTGCGCGGGGCCGGTGCTGGCCGCCATCGTCGTCGCCGGCGGAACGGCGCGCATCGGCCCGCCCATCCTGGTTTTGACCGCGGCGTTCGCGGTCGGTGCCGCCCTGCCGCTGCTGATCTTCGCCCTGGCCGGGCGGCGCATCGCCGAGCGCGTCGCGGCCTTCCGCCGCCGGCAGCGCGCGATTCAGGTCGCCGGCGGGATCACGATGATCCTGCTGGCGGTGGCGCTGGTCTTCAACCTGCCCGCCGTGCTGCAGCGCGCCGTCCCCGACTACACGGCGGCGATGCAGAAAGGCGTCGGCGCCAACAACATTCGGCAGAAGCTGAACGCCAGCGGCACCTCCCGGGGGCAGCTGGCCGACTGCACCGAAGCCGCCGACCGGCTGCAGCAGTGCGGGCCGGCGCCCGCCATCACCGGGATCACCGGGTGGCTCAACACCCCGGGCGGCGCCCCGATCGACCTGGCTTCGCTGCGCGGCAAGGTGGTCCTGGTCGACTTCTGGGCGTACTCCTGCATCAACTGCCAGCGCGCGATCCCGCACGTGGTCGATTGGTACAACCGGTATCGCGACGACGGTTTCGTCGCCATCGGGGTGCACACCCCGGAGTACGCGTTCGAACGGGTCCCCGGCAACGTGGCCAGCGGCGCCGCCGCGCTGCACATCGGCTATCCCGTCGCGCTGGACAACGACTACGCGACATGGAACAGCTACCAGAACTTGTATTGGCCCGCCGAGTACCTCATCGACGCCAACGGGACGGTGCGGCACACCAAGTTCGGCGAGGGCGACTACGACGGCACGGAAAGGCTGATCCGCGAATTGCTCACCGACGCCAACCCGAACGTCAGGCTGCCCGGCGCCGGCGGCGCGGTCGATGCCACCCCGCGCACCCGGCTCACCCCCGAGACCTACCTGGGCGCGGGCAAGGCCCTCAACTACGGCGGTGGCGGCGAATACAAGCCCGGCACAGCCACATTCGCCTACCCGGCGACGCTGCCCGACGACCGGTTCGCCCTGCGCGGCCGGTGGACCCTGGACGACCAGGGCGCCACCGCCGACAGTGACGACGCCGCCATCCGGCTGAACTACACCGGCAAGGACGTCTACGTCGTCGTCGGCGGCACCGGCACCATCACCGTGACCCGGGGCGGCCGGACGACCGCGACGGCCATCGGCGGCCCGCCCACCCTGCACCAGATCGCCGGCGAGGACGCCGGGGACGCCGCGCACCGCGATCAGCTCGACCTACAGGTCGGCAAGGGCCTGCAAGTGTTTTCGTTCACATTCGGCTGAGCAGTCCATGTCGTCGACGGCTTCGAATCACTCACGGTGGATGCAATGAATCTGGTGAACCTCCTGCAGGTCTCCGCCTGGATCGGGCGCTACAACGTCGTCGACGTGGCCTGGGGCGTGGGCTTCGTGGCCATCGCCGCCGTCGCCGCGACGCTGGGCCGCGGGGACGCGGCCCGGCGATGGCTGCTGCTTGCACTGGTGGCGATCTGGGGACTGCGGCTGGCCTGGCACATCCAGCGCAAGACGGCCGGCACGGGCGAGGGTCCCCGGTACGCCGCCCTGCTCCGCGGCGCGACGGTCGCCCTGGGGGCACCTCCCGCTTGCGGGGGAACGGTACGGAAAGTCTTTGTGCTGCAGGCCTTTATCGGCTGGTGGGCCCTGGCCACGGTCGGCTCGCCGGTACTCATGACGTACTTCATGTATGTCAGCGGCGCGCGGCTGACCGAGAAGCTGATGGCCGGCCGTCCCGGCTTCGACGGAAACCGGCAACGGGCAGCGTTTTTCTTCCCCCGGCCGCCTCGATCGGCCTCTCGATGAGGGGCGATAGGCTACCGGTCGATGAGCAACGAGCTCGATGCCCTGCTGCGCCAGGTCGCGCGCGGGGACAGCGCCGCCTTCGCCACGGTCTACGACCTCACCAAAGCCCGGGTATATGGACTGGTGATGCGGGTGGTGCGTGACCCGGGCTACAGCGAGGAAACCACCCAGGAGGTCTATCTCGAGGTGTGGCGCATGGCGGCGCAGTACGACCCCGCCAGAGGGTCGGCCCTGGCCTGGATGCTGACCATGGCGCACCGGCGGGCCGTCGACCGGGTGCGCGCCGAGCAGGCGGGCAGCACGCGGGAATCCCGCTACGGTGCGGCCAACGCCGACCCGCCCGTCGATGTCGTCGCCGACTCGGCGATCGCCGGCGACGAGCGTCGCCGGGTGACCCAATGCCTGGAGGGGCTCAGCGATGCGCAGCGCCAGTGCATCGAGCTGGCCTACTACCAGGGGCTGACGTACAGCGAGGTGTCGCAGCGACTGGCCGCCAACCTATCGACGATCAAGTCCCGCATCCGCGACGCGCTGCGCGGCCTGCGTAACTGCCTGGACGTGCCATGACCGAACCGACCGATTTCGACCTGCTCGAGCTCGCCACGCCGTACGCCCTGCATGCCCTGTCGGACGCGGAACGCGCCGAGGTCGAGCGGCGGGTCGCCGCCGCGCCGGCGCCGGTCGCGGAGGCCTTCGGCGACGAGGTGCGCGCCGTGCGCGAGACGATGGCGGTCGTGTCGGCCGCGACCGCGACCGAGCCACCGGTACGCCTGCGGGCGGCCACGCTGTCCGCCGCAAGGCCGAGCAATATTCGCCAGATGGGTTGGCGCAGAACGGTTTTGACCGCCGCCGCGGCGGCGGTCGTGGTGGGCGCCGCGGCGTTCGGCGTGGGCGTGCTGATGCGTCCGCCCGCCACGTCAACGGTCGCCGAGCAGGTGCTGGCCGCCCCCGACGTGCGCACGACCTCGGGACCCCTCGCCAATGGGACCGCCACCGTGATGTTCTCCCGCGACCGCAACGCGGCCGTGCTGGTGATGAACAACGTGCCGCCGCCGTCACCGGGCACCGTGTATCAGATGTGGTTGATCGGGGCCAACGGCCCCACCTCGGCGGGCACCATGGGCGCCGAGGCCGTGTTGCCGTCGACGAAAGACACGCTCACCAACATCGGATCCTCGACGGCGCTGGCGTTCACCGTCGAACCCGGCAACGGGTCGCCGCGGCCGACCACCCCGATCCTGGCCTCGCTGCCCCTCAGCTGAGATCAGGCCTTCTTGGCCAGGCCGCCCACGATCGCGACGAGCACGCCCAGCCCGACCAGCGCGGCGCCGGCGACCAGCGTCACGTCGAGCCAGTGGCGCAGGCCGGCCTCGGCGTGGGCGACCATCACCTCGGCGACCTGGCGGATGTCCCCGGTGGTGCGGTTGAGCGCGTCGTCGAGGTAGCGGCGGCCCGCCTCGATGCCCGCCCATCCCGCCGCGCCGACGAGCAGCGCCGAGACCCCGAGGCTGCTCAGGGCCTTGCCGCGGCGGCGCGCGGCGGCCAGCGTCAGCAGCGCGAACAGGCCGCTCAGCGCCGCCGCGCCGGCGCTGACCCACGGCCCCCAGGCCGCCAGCCGGCTCAGCTTTCCCTCCCGCAGGGACGGCGGCATCGACACCGCCACCGGGACGGTCAGGTCCGCGGGCACCGTGACGTTGTGGCTGCTCAACACCTGCCGGAACGAGTCGTCCTTGAGCATCGGGGCCACGTCGATGACCCACTGATTGCCGCCGCGGCCCGGCGCCGGGTCGGTGAACAACCAGGCGTGGGCGGCCCGGTTCGCCCGGGCGAACAGCGGCGGAAACGAGGGGCCCGCCGTGAAGCCGCTCGCGACGTCGTGCACCTGCGCGCTGTCCACCGGGTAGCGACCCGCGCCGTGCGTGGCGATGAGCGCCATCGCCCGGGTGGTGAGTTCGCCCGCCATGGCGGACTGCAGGGCGGGGTCGCCCGCGGCCTGCTGCGCGAGCGCGGCGTAGCCGTCCTCGCTGACGAGGTTGCGCTGCGCCCAGGCCGCGGGAATCGCAACGGCCAGCGCAACCGTGGTGGCCAGCCACAACGCAACGGTCGCCGCGAATCGCACGCCTTAGAACCTACTGAATCCCCCGCACGTACGCGGCCTGGCCGAGGTGCTGGGCGCAGTCGTCGATGATGCTCACCAGCCGCGCGCTGGCCGTCACCGGCGGATCCCAGTTGGTGTCGACGACGCGGCCCAGCTCGTCGGCCGTCACGCTGGCGACGTATTCGAGGGTCAGCTTGTGCACCGCGTGGTAGTAGCCCCTCAGCAGCTCGGCGGGCGCCTTCACCTTCGCCACCTCGTCGGGGCCGTGCCCGTACCCGGTGTCGTCCCGCGGCAGGTCCAACCCGAACCGGTCCACCCAGCCGTCGCGGGTCCACACCTGCTCCACACCGGCCACCTGGGCCAGCTGGATGTCCTGCACCCGCGCGCTGTGCCAGAGCAGCCAGGCGATGCTGTTGGCGTTCGGGGCCGGGCGGTAGTTCGACACCTCGTCGGTCAGCCCGTCGGCGAGCTCGTCGACGTGTTCGATCAACCGGGTGAACGCGTCGCGAAGCAGTTCCTGAGTTGCGGCGTCGGCGTTGGGCATGCCATCGACATTACGGGCCCCCGTGCCAGACCGCCTCGAGGTTATTGCCGTCGGGATCGGGGACGAAGGCCCCGAAGTACCCGGGGTGATATTCGGGCCAGAGCCGCGGCCCGTGGTGGGGGCACCTCCCGCTTGCGGGGGATGACTCGGCGCCCAGCGCGCGGGACCCCTGCCCGACCCGTCCGCGATCCAGAATGACGGTTTGCCGTCGCGGCCGTACCCGATGGCGCGGCCGAATTCCATTTGCCGCGAGAAACCAAGCACTCCCAGCACGTCGTCGTAGAAATTCTGCGATTTCGGATAATCGGCGCAATTGATTCCGATGTGGTCGATCACGAAGAGATCCTGGCACGATCCACCGGCGCGGTCGTAGATTATTTAGATGACCTACGACCTCATCATCCGCAACGGCACCATCGTCGACGGGCTGGGCGGTGAGCCGTACGTGGGCGACGTCGCGGTAGCGAACGGTGTCATCACACAGGTGGGCCCGGTCGGATCGGTGAACGGGGACGGCGCCCACCGCGAGGTCGACGCCACCGGGCTGCTGGTCACGCCCGGATTCGTCGACCTGCACACCCACTACGACGGCCAGTCCATCTGGTCGGAGCGGCTGACCCCGTCGTCGGCACACGGGGTCACCACGGTGGTGGTGGGTAACTGCGGTGTCGGCTTCGCGCCGTGCCGCCAGGAGGACCACGACGTGCTCGTCGACGTGATGGCCGGGGTCGAGGACATCCCCGGCGTCGTGATGACCGACGGCCTGCCGTGGAACTGGGAAACCTTCCCCGAATACATGGACGCGCTGGAGGCGGGCAAACGCGACATCGACGTGGCGGCCTACCTGCCGCACTCGCCGCTGCGGGTGTACGTGATGGGTCAGCGCGGCGCGGAGCGCGAGCCGGCCACCGCCGAAGACCTCGCCGAGATGCGGGCGCTGGCCAAGGAGGCGATCGAGGTGGGCGCGCTGGGCTTCGCGTCGTCGCGGCTGACGATCCACAAGACCGAAAGCGGTTCGCCGATACCGAGTTACGACGCCGCCCGCGAGGAGATCGAAGAGATCGCCAAAGGTGTCGTGGACGCCGGCGGCGGGCTGCTGCAATTCGTGCCGGACATTCCCACCGGCGGCTACCAGCCCGTCCTGCAAACGGTGTTCGATGTGGCCGAGGACCTGGACCTGCCCGTCACCTTCACCCTCGTCGTCGCCAACTCCGGGGACCCGACGTGGGAGGACGCCATCACGATGATCGAGAAGGCCAATGCAAATGCGGGGGCCGGCGGGGCACAATTTACCGCGCAGCTGCTGCCGCGCCCGATCGGCCTGATCATCGGGCTGCAGCTGAGCGCCAACCCGTTCGTGCTGTACCCCAGCTACCGCGAGATCGCGCACCTGCCGCTGGCAGAGCGCGTGGCCGAGATGCGCAAGCCCGAGGTCCGCGCCCGGATCCTGGCCGACAAGCCCGGCGTCGGTCACCCGATCCTGTACGTGGCGCAGATGTGGGACTGGATCTACCCGCTGGGCGACGAGCCGAACTACGAGCCGGACCCGTCGACCAGCATCGGGGCCCGCGCCCGGGCCCGCGGGGTGAATCCGATGGAGGAGGCTTATGACCGGCTGCTCGACGACGACGGCCGCGCTATGCTGCTGGTCGCGACCAGCAACCTGCAGAACAACTCGCTGGACACCGTCGGGAAGCTGCTGCACCGCGACGACGTGGTGCTCGGGCTCGGCGACGGTGGCGCCCATTACGGCATGATCTGCGACGCCAGCTACACGACCTACTTCCTGGCGCATTGGGCGCGGGATCGCAAGTCCGGCAGGTTCACCGTCGCCGAGGCCGTGCGCGAGCTCACCTCGGTGCCGGCCCGGGTGGCCGGGCTGGGCGACCGGGGCCGCATCGCCGCCGGATACAAGGCCGATCTGAACGTCATCGACCACGCCGCCCTGCGGCTGCACAAGCCGGTGATCCGGCATGACCTGCCCGCCGGCGGGCGGCGCCTGGATCAGACCGCGGAAGGATATGTGACAACCATCGTTTCCGGGGAAATAATTGCTGAAAATGGCGTTCCGACCGACGCTCGTCCAGGCAAGTTGGTCCGCGGCCGAAAGCCCATGCCTGTACCTGGTCGATAACGCCACGAAGGGCGGCCCTTCCCGGTTAAGTTGGGTCAGTGACGAGCCCGCATTTTGCGTGGTTGCCGCCTGAAATCAACTCGGCACTAATTTTTGCCGGGCCAGGTGCGGCGCCGCTGCTTGCTGCGGCCGAAGCCTGGGACGGATTGGCCGAGGACCTGGCGTCGTCAGCTTCGTCGTTCTTTTCGGTGACATCGGATCTGGCCAACGGCTCGTGGCAGGGCGCGTCCGCGGCGGCAATGATGGCCGTCGCGACCCAGTACGTGGGCTGGCTCAGCGCGGCCGCCGCCCAGGCCGAGGCGGCATCGAGCCAGGCCGCAGCCATCGCCGCCGCCTTCGAGTCCGCGGTGGCGGCCACGGTGCAGCCCGCGGTGGTGTCCGCGAATCGCGCCCTGGTGCGGGCGCTGGCGTCCACGAACTGGTTCGGATTCAACGTCCCGGCGATCATGGACACCGAGGCCGCCTACGAGGCGATGTGGGCGGCCGACGTGGCCGCGATGTTCGGTTACCACGCCGACGCGTCGGCGGCAGCCGCGCAATTGGCGCCCTGGCAGCAGGTCCTGCAAAAGATCGGTTTCACCTTCAACAACGGTAAAATTGGTTTCGGTCCACTTTCGATGGGCAATTCCAACGTCGGTTTCGGAAACAGCGGCAACTTAAATGTCGGCTCCGGAAATTCGGGGAACAACAACTTGGGCTTGGGGAACCTCGGTAATAACAACTTTGGCTTTGGTAACAGCGGTAACAACGACTTCGGGATCGGGCTGACCGGCAACAACCAGATCGGCTTCGGCGGCTTCAACTCCGGCACCGGCAACATCGGGTTTTTCAACTCCGGCAGCAATAACGTCGGTTTCTTCAACTCCGGCACCGGAAACTTCGGCATCGGTAACGCGGGCGTGTCCAACACCGGCGTCTTGAACTCCGGAGCGGTCAACGCGGGCCTGTTCAACAGCGGCAACGCCAACACGGGCATTTTCATGGACGGCGCGGCCGCCCACGGCGCCCAGGATGCCGCCGTGCTCAACTCCGGGATGACGGGCGGCGTCGGGGCGGCCAACCTCAGCTCGAGCCTGCTCAACTCGGCCGCGACCACCGGCGGCCTCAATGCGAGCCTGTCGAACGCGGCGATGCTCACCCCGGCCAGCGCCATCGCCGGCCCGGCCGACACGAGCGCCCTCGCCGGCGGCATCCAGGCGGGCGGCGCGAACGCCGTCGCGGGTGCGGCGGCCGGCCCCACCCCCACCCCGCCGGCCCTGCGGACCACTACGGCTCCCACCGGCTTCTTCGCCGCCAGCGGCGCCGAGGAGGGCGTGCGGAACCTGGCCGCGCGGGAGTCGGGCATACCCAACTCGAGCTTCTTCAACAAGGCTGACCGCCCGCCCGCCGTGCCCGAGCCGGGCATCGGGGAGCCGGTCATCCCCGACTAGCGGCCTAGTCTGAAGGCATGCGCACGAAGAAGAAGGTGGACCTCGAGCGGCTCGCTGCCGCCCTCCCGGACTTTCCGTTTGCATACCTGATCACGGTCGGCGACGACTATCGAGCCCACACCGTGACCGTCGAGCCGCGGATGCGCGAGGCCACTCTCGACGTCGGCCTCATCGGCGGGCGCACCCGGGAGAACCTGGCCCAGCGCGGCGACGTCACCCTGGTGTGGCCCCCGCGCGAGCCCGGCGGCTACTCGCTGATCGTCGACGGCAAAGCCGAAGTGGCGGAATCGGCCGGCGAGGCCGTCCACCTGGGCGTCGTGCCGGAGCGCGCGCTGCTGCACCGCGAGGCCGACTCCCCCAGCGCCGCCAAAGGGTGCCTGCACGACTGCGTGGTGTTCTCGCTGTGAGCCGCGTTGCGCCGCTCGCTCCACCGTGGAGCGAGGAGGACGCCACGGGCATCAACAGCTGGGGTCACCCGGACCGCACCTACGAGCCGCTGCTTCTGGTGCGTTGCCTGCAGCGCCACCCGGCGCTTGCGAGCCGGCTGCGCAAGCTTGGCGAATCCCTTTATGTCGTAGCGCTTTTGCCGCCCCGGACCCGGACGATCGCGATCCTGCGCAGCTGCGCGCTGCTGCGGTGCGAGTACGAGTGGGGCGGGCAGGCGGCGTTCTGGGGTCCGATCGCGGGCGTCACCGACGACGAGTGCGACGCCCTGGTCACCGGCGGCGCGGACGACCCGCGGTGGAGCCCGGCCGAGCGGACGCTGATCGAGGCGGTGGACGAACTGGAACGCAGCGGCTCGTGGTCGGAGTCGACCTGGGCGGCGCTGGGACGCGACCTCAGTGACGAGCAGCGGATCGAATTGCTGACCGCCGTCGGCTGGTACCGCACGATCTGCACGCTGTGCAACGCGCTCGCGCTACCGGTGGAAGGGTGGATGCGGCGCTGGCCCTCAGCTGGTTGACCGGTCCCTTTTGAGGCCCGGATGCTGGTTCTTCAGTAGCGGCAGCAGCACCCGTCGCGGCATGAACTGGAACAGCCGGGTGGACAGTTGGCTCGGCAGCCCGGCGATCACGGTCCCGCGGTCGTGCTCGAGGGCGTCGACCCCGATGCGCGCCACCTCGCGCGACGGCATCCACAGGAATTTCGGGAACGCGTCGGCAAAGGTCCGCTCATCCATGCCCGCGTTCTTCAGGAACTCGGTGCGCACCGGCCCCGGGCACAGCAGCGCGACGGTGACACCGGTGCCGGCGAGTTCGCCGCGCACCCCCTCGGTGTAGGTCTTCACGAACGCCTTGGTGGCGGAGTAGCCGGCTTGCCCCGGGAAGGGGTGGTAGCCCGCGGTGGATCCGAGGTTGAGGATCGCGCCGCGCCCGCGTGGGACCATCTGCTGCACCGCGCGGGTGGTGAGGTCGATGACGGCCTCGACGTTGACCCGCACCTGGGCGATCTCGTCGTCGACGCGCGTCTTCGTCACCGACCCGATGGTGCCGATGCCGGCGTTGTTGACCAGGATTTCGACGGTCAGCCCGCGGCGGTCGACCTCGTCCAGGAGGCCGGCGCGGGCTGTCGCGTCCGCGACGTCGCAGGCGATCACCTCGACGCGCACGCTGCCCGCGAGCTCGTCGGCCAGCTCGCGCAGCCTGTCCTCGCGTCGGGCGACGAGCGTCAGGCCGTGGCCGCGCTCGGCCAGCTCCCGGGCGATGTCGGCGCCGATGCCCGACGATGCCCCGGTGACGACGGCGGTGCCGGTGGGTGATGGGGTCGGAAGAGCCACGCGGTTAAACGTACAAGGCGGCCCAGCGCGCCGATCGTGAAACCAGGGCGGAAAAATCGCCGAAATCCCGCCCTGAGCTCACGCTCGGCGGACACGAGAAAGCCCGGCCCCCAAAGGGACCGGGCTTTCTCGTACAGGGACTTAGAAGTCCATACCGCCCATGCCGCCGGTCGGGTCGCCCGCGGGAGCGGACGCCTTCTCCGGCTTGTCGGCGACGACAGCCTCGGTCGTCAGGAACAGCCCGGCAATGGACGCCGCGTTCTGCAGCGCCGAGCGGGTGACCTTGACCGGGTCGGCAACGCCGGCCTTGAGCAGGTCCTCGTACTCGCCGGTGGCGGCGTTCAGGCCGGTGCCGGCCTTCGCGTTGCGGACCTTCTCGGCGACAACACCGGGCTCCAGCCCGGAGTTGAAGGCGATCTGCTTCAGCGGAGCCTCGAGCGCCACGCGGACGATGTTGGCACCGGTGGCCTCGTCGCCGGTGAGCTTGAGCTCCTCGAGCGACGGTGCCGCCTGCAGCAGGGCCACGCCACCGCCGGCGACGATGCCCTCCTCGACGGCCGCCTTGGCGTTGCGGACCGCGTCCTCGATGCGGTGCTTGCGCTCCTTGAGCTCCACCTCGGTGGCCGCTCCGGCCTTGATCACCGCAACACCGCCGGCCAGCTTGGCCAGGCGCTCCTGCAGCTTCTCGCGGTCGTAGTCGGAGTCGCTGTTCTCGATCTCGCTGCGGATCTGGGCCACGCGTCCGGCGATGGCGTCGGAGTCACCGGCGCCCTCGACGATGGTGGTCTCGTCCTTGGTGACGACGACCTTGCGGGCCTTGCCGAGCAGCGAGATGTCGGCGGTCTCCAGGGACAGGCCGACCTCCTCGCTGACGACCTGACCACCGGTGAGGATGGCCATGTCCTGCAGCATCGCCTTGCGGCGGTCACCGAAGCCGGGGGCCTTGACCGCCACCGACTTGAAGGTGCCGCGGATCTTGTTGACGACCAGGGTGGACAGCGCCTCGCCCTCGACGTCCTCGGCGATGATCAGCAGCGGCTTGCCGCCCTGAATGACCTTCTCCAGCAGCGGGAGCAGGTCCTTGACGGTCGACACCTTGGAGCTGACCAGCAGGATGTAGGGGTCCTCCAGGACCGCTTCCTGACGCTCGGCGTCGGTGACGAAGTAGCCCGAGATGTAGCCCTTGTCGAACCGCATGCCCTCGGTGAGCTCGAGCTGCAGGCCGAAGGTGTTGGACTCCTCGACGGTGATGACGCCCTCGTTGCCGACCTTGTCCATCGCCTCGGCGATCAAGTCGCCGATCGACTGGTCGCCCGCGGAGATGGCCGCGGTGGCCGCGATCTGCTCCTTGGTCTCGACGTCCTTGGCCGACTTCAGCAGGACCTCGGTGACCTTCTCGACGGCCTTCTCGATGCCGCGCTTCAGGCCCAGCGGGTTGGCGCCGGCCGCAACGTTGCGCAGGCCCTCTTTGACGAGCGCCTGAGCCAGCACGGTGGCCGTCGTCGTGCCGTCACCGGCCACGTCGTCGGTCTTCTTGGCGACTTCCTTGACCAGCTCGGCGCCGATCTTCTCGTACGGGTCCTCCAGCTCGATCTCCTTGGCGATGGACACGCCATCGTTGGTGATCGTGGGGGCACCCCACTTCTTCTCCAGTACGACGTTGCGGCCCTTGGGCCCCAACGTCACCTTTACCGCGTCCGCGAGGGCGTTCAGGCCCCGCTCAAGGCCGCGACGGGCCTCTTCGTCGTACGCAATTGTCTTGGCCATTGCGAAGTGATTCCTCCGGATTGGGGATGACACGTTCTGGCCGGGCGCAGTGCCCGCGACGGACGACCGGAGCTGTCTTATTGCTAGGTCTCACCGTCCCGACCTAGCACTCGCTGGTCGCGAGTGCCAAGTCATTCTTAGCACTCGCCCATGCCGAGTGCAAGAACGGCCCCCGGTTATCGCCCAGCGCGTAAACCGTCGATGACGACGTCGGTCACTCGCTCTGCCAGCGCGGAGTCGTAGGCCTCCATCGCCTGGCAGCCGACCAGGATCGTCTTGAGATCCCGCATATCGATGTCGCGCCGCGCCGTGCCGGCTTCCTGCGCGGCCCGCAGCAGCTCGCCGAGCAACGCCTTGAACGCGTCCTCGGCCTCGGGCGCGGCGCAGGCGATGTCGATCCCCAGCCCGGCCAGCGCGTCGACCAGGCCGCGGTCCGTCGCGCCCCATTGCAGCACCATCGAGCGCAGGAAACTGAAGAGCGCCTCGCCCGGTCCCGCGGATTCGAGCAGGGCATGCCCGTCGTCGACGAGGCGCCCCATCCGGTCTTCGATGACGGCCGCCAGCAGCGCCTCCTTCGTCGGGAAGTGCCGGTAGACGGTGCCGGCGCCGAGCCCGGCGCGCCGGGCGATCTCGTCGATCGGCACCGCCAGGCCCTCGGCCGCGAAGGTCTCGTAGGCGACTTCCAGCACGCGCGCGCGGTTGCGCGCCGCGTCGGCGCGCAGCGGCCGTGTCGGTTGCGCCATCTGTTCACCACCTATGAGTTGACAAAGCGGGGCGTGCGTTCCGTATAGTTGCGATCAACCGGAGCGCTCGCCCCGTTTACTCTACTAGTTCAAGGAGCCCGTCATGGCCAAGTGGACCGCCGCGGACATTCCCGACCAGACCGGTCGCGTCGCCGTCATCACCGGAGCCAACACCGGCCTCGGCTACGAGACCGCGCTCGCGCTCGCCGACCACGGCGCCCGCGTGGTGCTGGCCGTGCGCAACCTGGAAAAGGGCAAGGACGCCGCGGCCCGGATCACCGCGACGAGCCCGCACGCGGACATCGCGCTGCAGGAGCTGGACCTGACGTCGCTGGACTCCATCCGCGCCGCCGCCGAGCAGCTGCGCTCCGCGCACGACCGCATCGACCTGCTGATCAACAACGCGGGCGTGATGTGGACGCCGAAGTCCACCACCAAGGACGGCTTCGAGCTGCAATTCGGCACCAACCACCTCGGCCACTTCGCCTTCACCGGGCTGCTGCTGGACCGGCTGCTGCCCGTCGCCGGCTCCCGGGTCGTGACCGTCAGCAGCATGGGCCACCGCATCCGCGCCGACATCCACTTCGACGACCTGCAGTGGGAACACGGCTACAGCCGCGTGGGCGCCTACGGGCAGTCGAAGCTGGCCAACCTGTTGTTCACCTACGAGCTGCAGCGCCGGCTCGCGCCGCACGGAACGACGATCGCCGCGGCCGCGCACCCCGGCGGCTCGCGGACCGAGCTGACCCGCAACCTGCCGTCCCTGCTCACCCGTGTCGCGCCGCTGATCGAGCCGCTGTTCCAGGGGGCGGACATGGGCGCCCTGCCGACACTGCGCGCCGCGACCGACCCGGGCGTGCTCGGCGGCCAGTACTACGGGCCCGACGGGTTCGGCGAGCAACGCGGGTACCCGAAAATCGTTGGGTCCAGCGAGAAGTCGCACGACGTCGCCACGCAGCGCCGGCTGTGGGCCGTCTCCGAGGAGCTCACCGGGGTGGTCTATCCCTTCGACTGACGGGGTAACACTGGAGGCATGTCCCTCGCCGTTCCGCCCTATCCACCGCCCCGCTACACCAAGGACGAGCCGGAGGTCAGCGCGTGGCTCAAGCGCGCCGACGAGCCACCCGACTACGAGACCTTCGGGACCAAGTACCACTACCTGGCCGGCCAGCAGGCCACCGACGGCGACTACGGCCTCTACCGGGTCGACATCGGCCCGGCCGGCGGCGGGCCCCCGGCCCACTTCCACCGGGCCATGTCCGAGGCGTTCTTCGTCCTGTCCGGGACGATGAAGCTCTACGAGGGCAACGAGTGGGTCGACGGGCACCCCGGCGACTTCCTCTACGTCCCGCCCGGCGGCGTGCACGGCTTCCGCAACGAGGCCGACGAACCGGCGGCGGTCCTGATGCTGTTCGCCCCCGGGGCGCCGCGGGAGGCCTACTTCGAGGGCTTCGGGGCGCTGGCCGACATGACCGACGACGAGCGCCGGGAGTGGTTCATCCGCCACGACAACTACTGGGTGCAGTAGTTGGTGAACGGTGAGCGAACTTTCGGTGCCGCGCACCGATACTCGGCGCGGGCGCGACGTAGGGTTTGGCCGTGCAGGTGAGGTCGAAGCGCGCCGCGGCGTGGTTGCGGATGAAGGTCGAGACGGCATACAGCGCCCCGGTCAGGACCGCCGAGCGGGTCAAACGACCGAGGCGCCCCGGCCTGAGGCGCGTGCCGACCGCATCCGCCCGGGTCCGCGGGCGGCGCCTTCGGCCCCCGACCGGTCACCGCTCGAAGCGGTAGTCGCCGTCGACCAGTTCGCGGGTGCGTTCGTAGAACGCCCGGCCGCTGTACGGCAATTGCGTGACGACCTTGCCGCTGGGATGCCGGAAGTAGTTGTCGCAGGCGAGCCACACCTTGCCCGCCATGGCGTCCTGAAGCTCGTCGTTGTAGCGGCGCTGCGCGTCCGCGGTGACCTCGATCGTGCGCGCGCCGCGGGCCCCCATCACGTCGAGGATGTGGCGGACGAAGGTGGTCTGCGCCTCGTGAATGTACAGAATCGAGTTGACGCCGTTGGTGTTTGGGCCGTACAGCGTGAAGAAGTTCGGATACCCGGCGACCAGCGTGCCGAGGTGGGCCTCGGCGCCACCGCTCCACTCGTCGCGTAGGTGGCGGCCGCCGGTGCCGTAGACGTCGATGCTCGCCAGGTAGTCGGCGGCCTTGAACCCGGTGCCGTAGATGACGGTGTCGACGCGGTGTTCGACGCCGTCGACGGTGCGCACCCCGCGCTCGGTGAACTCGGCGATCGCGGTCGTTTCCAGGGAGACGTTGGGCAACGCGAACGTGGGGTACCACTCGCGCGACATCAGCGGCCGCTTGCAGCCGGCGGGATAGTCCGGGGTCAGCTTCGCGCGCAGCTCGGGATCGGTCACCTTGCGCCGCAGATAGCTGCGCGCGAGCTCGGTGGCCTCGCGCGTCTGCGCGGCGTCGACGTCGAAGCTCGACGATTCGTAGGCATCGAAGGCCTCGTCGCGTAGCTTGCGCGCCGTCTCGGGGTGGCGTTCGAACTCGTCGTGCTGCTCGGTGGTGAACGGGAAGTCGAAGCGCGGGGCAATCCAGATCGGGGTGCGCTGAAACACCGTGAGGTGCGCCGTCTTTGGCGCGATCGCGGGCACGTACTGGACGGCGCTGGCGCCGGTTCCGATGGACGCGACCCGCTCCCCGGCCGTCGACCTGCTGTGATCCCAACGCGCCGAATGGAATTGGCGACCACCGAACCGCCGCGCCCCCGGGATGTCCGGAACGTGCGGCACGTCGAGCATCCCGACCGCGCTCACCACGACGTCGAAGTCGTGCTGGGCGCCGTCGCCGGTCGTCAGCGTCCACCGCCGCTGGTCGTCCGACCACCGCACCGTGGCGATCGCGGTATCCGGCCGCAGCTGCGGCGCCAGCCCGTGGTCGATGGCGACCTTCTCCAGATACGCCAGGATCTCGGGCTGGTTCGCGTAGGTCTTGCTCCACCGCGGGTTGGGCGCAAACGAATACGAGTACAGGTGCGACGGCACGTCGCAGGCCGCGCCCGGGAAGGTGTTGTGCCGCCAGGTCCCACCGAACCCGTCCGCGCGGTCGAAGATGGTGAAGTCGTAGCCGCCCTCGGCCAGCTGGATGCCCATCGCGATGCCCCCGGCACCGGCGCCGATGATCCCGACTCGCGGCTTCAGCCCCATTGCGCGAAGTACGGTCGCTCGGGGCGGCTCTTCTCCACGAGGATGAACACCACGCCCCACGGGTCGACGAACCAGGTGGTGCGGACCCGCGCGACGTCGGCGATCCCGCTGACCAAGAACCGCACTCCCTTGCTCTCCAGTTCGGCGCGGGTGGCGTCGAGGTCCGCACAGATCAGCCCGACGTGCGACAGGCCGTGATCGGTCAGGGCCCGCCC
Organism: Mycobacterium sp. 852002-50816_SCH5313054-b; assembly: GCF_001667185.1. GTDB lineage: Bacteria > Actinomycetota > Actinomycetes > Mycobacteriales > Mycobacteriaceae > Mycobacterium. The sequence continues at coordinate 22,416 of NZ_LZIC01000005.1, forward strand.
GGCGCCGTTCGGGCCGTCGGCGTTGAGGTATTCGATCACCTCGAGCACCCGGTCGCCGTCGTCACCGAACCCGACGATGGCCGCCTTCATGCTCGGGTCGGACACCAGCTCGCCCATGTCGTCGCGAATGGCATTACCGCTCATGACATACGGCGGCGAGAGCACACGCAGGCCCAATACGTCGCGGTAGAACGCCACCGCGGCCTCGCAATCGGGGACGCACACCCCGGCGTGGGCCAACCCGGTAATCACGTTCTCAACCTTACGTCGGAGAGGCGCCGATCGGGGAGGGCCGATAATGGCCGGGTGCGGTCAGTCGAAGAGCATCAACGAGTCGTAGCGGAGATGATCCGCGCCCGCCCATCGGTCGCGGTCGCGCTGGCGGAGGCCCAGGGGCTGGTGCTGGCCGACGACGTGGTCGCCCGGTTGGCGCTGCCCGTTTTCGACAACTCCGCGATGGACGGCTACGCGGTGCGCGCCGAGGACGTCGCGGACGCCACCCCCGAACGCCCGGTGGTGTTGCCGGTCGCCGAGGACATCCCGGCCGGGCGCACCGACGCGCTGACGCTGCAACCGAAGACCGCGCACCGGATCATGACCGGCGCGCCGGTGCCGGCCGGGACGACGGCCGTCGTGCCGGTCGAGGACACCGACGGCGGGGTGGACTCGGTGGCGATCCAGCAGCCCCGCCCGGCCGGCGCGCACATCCGGCGGGCGGGCGAGGACGTCGCCCCCGGTACCACGGTGCTGCGCGAGGGCCAGGTGGTGACTCCGGCGGTGCTCGGGCTGGCGGCCGCGCTGGGAATGGCGGAGCTGCCGGTGCTTCCGCGCCAGCGGGTGCTGGTGCTGTCCACCGGCTCGGAGCTGGTCCCGCCGGGGGCGCCGCTGCGGCCCGGGCAGATCTACGAGTCCAACTCGATCATGCTGGCCGGCGCCGTCCGCGAGGCCGGCGCCGAGGTGATCGCCGTCGCGACCGCCGAAGACGATGTGGCGCAGTTCAGCTCGATCCTGGACCGGTACGCGGCCGATGCCGACCTGATCATCACCAGCGGCGGCGTCAGCGCCGGCGCCTACGAGGTCGTCAAGGACGCGTTCGGCCGCGACGGGGACCAGGGGGTGGAGTTCGTCAAGGTGGCGATGCAGCCCGGCATGCCGCAGGGCATCGGGCGCGTGGCCGGCGCGACGATCGTCACCCTGCCCGGCAACCCGGTCAGCGCGCTGGTGTCCTTCGAGGTCTTCCTGCGCCCCGCGCTGCGCCGGGCGATGGGCCTGCCGGACCCGGAGCGGCCGCGCCGGCCGGCGGTGCTCGCCGAATCGCTGACCTCGCCGCGCGGCAAGCGCCAGTTCCGGCGCGCCATCCTCGATCGCGAAGCCGGCGACGTCACCAGCTACGGGCCGCCGGCGTCCCACCACTTGCGGTGGCTGGCGTCGGCCAACGCGCTGCTGGACATCCCCGAAGACGTCGTCGAGGTGTCCGAGGGAACCGAGCTGCAGGTCTGGGACCTCAGCTAGGCCGCTGAGTGCGGGGACGACCCCGGGGCTCCGTAAGATGGCCGCGTGGCAAGACGCCCCCGCACCGTCGGCCCCACCGCCGAGGACCCGGCCTTCAGCCCGCAGCACGCCCTCGAGTTGGTGCGCTCCGCCGTTCCGCCCGTCCACCCGGCCGGCCGGCCGTTCATCGCCGCCGGCCTGGCGACCGCCCTCGCCGGCCGCCACCACCGCTGGGTGCGCCGGGCGGGCTTGCTGGCCGCCGGTGCCTGCGCGGGGTTCTTCCGTCACCCCAAGCGGGTGCCGCCCACCCGGCCCGGCGCCGTCGTGGCGCCCGCCGACGGCGAGATCTGCGTGATCGACTCGGCGGCCCCGCCCGCCGAATTGAGCATGGGCGACGCCCCGTTGCCGCGGGTCAGCATCTTCCTGTCGCTGCTGGACGCCCACGTGCAGCGGGCCCCGGTGAGCGGCGAGGTGATCGCGGTGCAGCACACGCCGGGCCGGTTCGGGTCGGCCGACCTGGCCGCGGCGAGCACCGAAAACGAGCGCACCAGCCTGCGGATCCGGACCGACACCGGCGCCGACGTCGTGGCGGTGCAGATCGCGGGACTGCTGGCGCGCCGCATCATCTGCGACGCCCACGTCGGGGACAAGCTGACGATCGGTGAGACGTACGGCCTGATCCGGTTCGGCTCCCGGCTGGACACCTACCTGCCGCCCGGGACGGAACCGCTGGTCAAGGTCGGCCAGCGCGCGGTCGGCGGCGAGACCGTGTTGGCCGAACTGCCATGAGCGACAAGCCCCGCGGCAGGCGGGCGGTGAACCTGCAGATCCTGCCCAGCGCGATGACGGTGCTGTCCATCTGCGCGGGGCTGACCTCCATCCGGTTTGCCCTGTTGCACCAGCCGGTGCCCGCGATGGCGCTGATCGTCGCCGCCGCGATCCTCGATGGGCTCGACGGCCGGGTGGCCCGCATGCTCGACGCCCAGTCGCGGATGGGCGCGGAGATCGACTCGCTGGCCGACGCGGTGAATTTCGGGGTGACGCCCGCGCTGGTGCTCTACGTGTGGATGCTGTCGAAGTGGCCGATCGGTTGGGTGGTGGTGCTGCTGTACGCGGTGTGCGTCGTGCTGCGACTGGCGCGCTACAACGCGCTGGCCGACGACGGCAATCAGCCCGCCTACGCGCACGAATTCTTCGTCGGGATGCCCGCGCCCGCGGGCGCCATCTCGATGATCGGCCTGATGGGGCTCAAACTGCAGTTCGGTGAGGGCTGGTGGACCTCGGTGTGGTTCCTGTGCATCTGGGTGACCGGGACGTCGATGCTCATGGTCAGCGGGATCCCGATGAAAAAGATGCACGCGGTGCGGGTTCCGCCGAACTACGCCACCGCGGTGCTGCTGGTGCTGGTGATCTTCGCCGCCGCCGCGGTGTTGCAGCCCTTCATCACGATCTGGGTGATCATCGTCGCCTACCTGTGCCACGTCCCGTTCGCCGTCCGCAACAAGCGCTGGCTGGACAGGCATCCCGAGGTGTGGGGCGATCAGCCCAAGCAGCAGCGCGCCGTGCGGCGCGCGAACCGCCGGGCGCAGCCGAGCCGCCGGTCCATGACGCGGTTGGGGCTGCGGAAGCCGAGCGGGCGCCTGCGATGATCCCGGCCTCCGGCGAGGCCCGTCAGCTCACCCTCACCGCACGGCTCAATACCTCCGCCGTCGACTCGCGCCGCGGCGTCGTCCGGCTGCATCCGAATGCCATTGCGGCCCTGGGCATCCGGGAATGGGACGCGGTGTCGCTCACCGGGTCGCGGACGACGGCGGCGGTCGCGGGCCTGGCCGGCCCGGACACCCCGGTCGGCATCGTGCTGCTCGACGATGTGACGCTGTCCAACGCCGGGTTGCGGGAGGGCACCGCGGTGATCATCAGCGCGGTCACGGTCTACGGCGCGCGGTCGGTGACGCTGTCCGGCTCGTCGATGGCCGCCAACTCGATCACGCCGGTGACGCTGCGGCAGGCGTTGCTGGGCAAGGTGATGACCGTCGGCGACGCCGTGTCGCTGCTCCCCCGCGATCTCGGGCCCGGGACCTCCACGTCGGCGGCCACCCGCGCGCTGGCGGCCTCGGTCGGGATCAGCTGGACCTCGGAGCTGCTGACCGTCACCGGCGTCGATCCCGAGGGACCGGTCAGCGTGCAGCCGAATTCGTTGGTCAGCTGGGGAACCGGGGTCCCGGCCGGGATTGCCGGGTCGCACGAACAGCTGACCACCGGCACGCCGGAGATCCTCATGGAGGAGCTGAAGGGCTCGCAGCCGCAGGCCGCCAAGCTCGCCGAATGGCTCAAGCTCGCGCTCGACGAACCGCACCTGCTGCAGAGCCTGGGCGCCGGCACCAACCTCGGGGTGCTGGTGTCGGGCCCGGCCGGCGTGGGCAAGGTGACGCTGGTGCGCGCGGTGTGCGACGGGCGCAGGCGGATCGAGCTCGACGGCCCCGAGGTCGGCGCGCTGGCCGCCGACGATCGGCTGAAAGCCGTTGCCGCGGCGGTGCAAAGGGTCCGCGACGGCGGCGGCGTCCTGCTGATCGCCGACGTCGACGCGCTGTTGCCCGCCACCGCCGAGCCGGTGGCCGCACTGATCCTGGGCGAGCTGCGCACCGCCGTCGCCACCGGCGGCGTCGCGTTGATCGCCACCTCCGCACACCCCGAACAGCTCGACGCGAGGCTGCGCGCGCCCGACCTGTGCGACCGCGAGCTGGGCCTGCCGCTCCCCGACGGAGGAACCCGCAAGGCGCTGCTGGAGGCGCTGCTCAAGCCGGTGCCCACCGGAGATCTGCGGCTCGACGAGATCGCCGCCCGCACACCGGGTTTCGTCGTCGCGGACCTCGCCGCCCTGGTGCGCGAGGCCGCGCTGCGGGCGGCGTCCCGGGCCAGCGCCGACGGCCAACCGCCCAAGCTGAGCCAGGACGACCTCGTCGGCGCGCTGACCGTCATCCGGCCGCTGTCCCGTTCGGCCAGTGAGGAATTGACCGTCGGGAACGTCACGCTCGACGACGTGGGCGACATGGCCGAGGCCAGGCAGGCCCTGACGGAGGCGGTGTTGTGGCCCCTGCAGCATCCCGACACGTTCGCCCGGCTGGGCGTCGACCCGCCGCGGGGGGTGCTGCTGTACGGCCCGCCCGGGTGCGGCAAGACGTTCGTGGTGCGCGCCCTGGCCAGCACCGGCCAGCTGTCCGTGCACGCCGTCAAGGGTTCCGAACTGATGGATAAGTGGGTGGGCAGCTCGGAAAAGGCGGTGCGCGAACTGTTTCGGCGGGCCCGGGACTCGGCGCCGTCGCTGGTGTTCCTCGACGAGGTGGACGCGCTGGCGCCGCGGCGCGGGCAGAGCTTCGACTCCGGCGTGACCGACCGGGTGGTGGCCGCGCTGCTGACCGAGCTGGACGGGATTGACCCGCTACGCGACGTGGTGGTGCTGGGCGCCACCAACCGGCCCGACCTGATCGACCCCGCGCTGCTGCGGCCCGGGCGGCTGGAGCGGCTGGTGTTCGTCGACCCGCCCGACGCCGCGGCCCGCGGCGAAATCCTGCGTACCGCAGGCAAATCCATTCCGCTGAGCGACGACGTCGACCTCGACGAGGTGGCCGCCGGGCTCGACGGCTACAGCGCCGCCGACTGCGTGGCCCTGCTGCGGGAGGCCGCGCTCACCGCCATGCGGCGATCTATCGACGCCTCGGACGTCACCGCCGCCGACCTCGCGGCGGCCCGCAAGACCGTGCGCCCGTCGCTGGATCCCGCGCAGGTGGACGCGCTACGCGCGTTCGCGAAAGCTCTCTAGCACCGCCCGCGCCGCGGCCGCGACGTCGGCCTCCAGCCATCTAGGCATCGGCTCGTCGTGCGCATGCCGGCGCACCACCGCGTAGGGCAGGTCGGCGACCGCCCGCGCGACGGCATCGACCGATCGCCTGTCACCGCGCCCATACAGTTGCTTCGCCAGGGTCGCGACCCGCGCGCTCAGCGGCGCATTCATGGCGGCGAGCGTCTCCCGGAACGCCGCATCCGGCTCACCGTCGAGCAGGTCGGCGGGGCGGATCGTCAGCAACAGCCGGGCGTCGTCGGGCAGTTCGCGCGCGAAAGCGATGCCGGCCACGGCCATCGCCACCGCGGTGTCTTCGGCGGCGGCGCCGTCGGCGGCCATCGCCCGCGCCTGAAACCGTTCCAGCGCCCGCAGCCACGCCGCCGTCAGGATGCCGTCGCGATTGCCGAACCGGTGATACAGCGTGCCCGCGGGCGCGCCGCTCGCCTTCGAAATCGCCGCGACGCTGGCGGCGCGCGGCCCGCCGTCGAGCACGAGCGCGCGGGCCGCGTCGAGGATCACATCGGTTTCGTGCTTCCGCGGTGGGGCCATGATCTAGTACAGTCCTTCTATATGGAACGATTACCCTATATTGATGAGCATGCCATAACCGTCGACGCGAGTCGCGAAGACACGTGGTCGGCACTGCTGCGGGTGATGTGCCGCGACCCGCATGACCCGGCGACCGTCTCGACCGGGTTCGTGTTGGACGAGGCGCGGGCGCCCGCGCGGTTCGCGCTGGAAGGCCGCCACCCGTTCGCGGTATATCGCTGGGTGTTCGAGTTGGAGGCCGAGTCGGGACACCGCACCCGGCTGCGCGCGCTCACCTGGGCCGCCTTCCCCGGCATCCACGGCAAGGTCTATCGCGCGCTCGTCATCGGCACCGGCGGTCACCGCGTCGCGGTGCGATGGACGTTGCAGCGCATCGCGGTGGCGGCGACCGGAGCCGATTACACCGACGTCTTCGAAGTGCCGATGGCTCAGGGTGATTCGCGCACCGTCGAACAGGCGTTCCGCGACGCGGTGGGCGATCGACCGGGCTCAGGCGGACGGCTGGTGCTCTGGGTTCACCGCCACGTCCTGAGATTTCGGCTGGGCCCGTATTCCTCGCCCCGGCACATCATCGGCTGGCCGATCACGCGTTCGGATCGCGACGAGGTCGTGCTGACGACGGGCGGGCCGCTCATGCGCGGCGAGCTGACGCTGCGCCGCCAGGACGGCCGGGCCGCGCTCACGACCCGCGTGCAGTACGCCCACAAGATCGCCGCCCGGGCGGTCTGGGCCGTGGTCGGACCGCTGCACCGCGACGTGGCACCGCAACTGGTGAAACGCATTGCCGCACACGCTTGAACCGTTTGGCTAGTTCGTTCGTGACCACGTAGCTGTAACCCGGACGCCTACTAAACGGCATGGAGAAGCGATGATCACGGCAGCGCCGACGACGCGCGTCATGATGGTGGCGATCCTGGTGTCGACGGTCGTCTTCCTCGACGGCACCGTCGTGAATCTGGCCCTGCCGGCCACGGCGCGCGAGCTGGGCGGGGGCATGTGCTCGCAGCAGTGGGTCGTCGACGGTTACCTGCTGGCCGTGGCGGCCATGGTGCTGCCGGGCGGCGCCATCTCGGATCTGTTCGGTCGCATCCCGGTGCTGCGCTTCGGCCTGGCGGCCTTCGGGGCGGGTTCGGTGCTGGCGGCCACCGCGGGCACCCCGGCCGTGCTGATCGCCGGCCGCCTGGTCCAGGGGCTCGGCGGCGCGTTCCTGGTGCCCGGATCGCTGGCACTGATCAACTCGACGTTCGACCCCGCGCACCGGCCCGCGGCGATCGGGTCGTGGACCGCCTGGACCAGCACCGCCTTCGCGGTGGGGCCGCTGCTGGGCGGGCTCGCCGTGGACTTCCTGAACTGGCGCTGGATCTACGTCCTGTCCGCGATCCCGATGGCCGTCGGTTTCGCGCTGACGTTTTCGCTGCCTCGGCTGCCCGCACCCGCCGACCGCGCCCGCGTCGATGTCGCCGGTGCCGCCCTGTCGGCGGTCGGACTGGCCGCCACGGTGTACGCGCTGATCGAACAGGGTCGCCGGGGCTGGGGCGACCCCCTGGTCCGGGCCGCGCTGGCGGTGGGGATCGCGGCCTTGATGGCGTTCGTGGCCTGGCAGCGTCGCACGCCGCACGCGATGGTGCCGCTCAGCCTGTTCGCGACCCGCAACTTCGCCGGAGCCAACATGGTCACCGCGTTCGTCTACGGCGGCATCACAATGGGCTCGCTGGCCCTCGGCCTGTACCTGCAAGAGGTCGCGGGGTATTCGGCCACCGCCGCGGGCCTGACGACCCTGCCCAGCCCGATCATGTCGTTTGTATTCGCCCGCGGCGTCGGAGGATTGGCCGCCCGGCTCGGGCATCGGGTCTTCCTGATCGTCGGTCCGGCGCTGGCCGGATTGGGACTGCTGCTGATTCGCCCCACCGCGCACGGATTCCACCTCATCTCAGACGTGCTGCCCGGCCGGATGCTGCTGGCCGTCGGCATGGTCCTGGCCATCACTCCGCTGACCGCGGTCAACCTGTCCGCCGTCAAGTCCGCGCACAGCGGGATCGCGGCCGCCATCCAGAACGCGACGGGGCGCACCTCCGCGCTGATCGCCGTGGCATGCGTGGGATTGATCACCGCCAACCGGCTGACGGATGCCAGCTTCACCCGCCTGCTGGAGGTCAGCGCGGCATTGTTCTTCGTGGGCGCCGTCATCGGTGGCCTCGGCATCCGAGACGCGGCCGCACCCGCGGAGCCCGCTCGCGACCCGAGGACGTTTGCGCTTCACCCCGCACGCTAGCGCTACTGTCATCGAGCATGACGCAACGTCCCACCGCCCTGCAGGTCGTCGACGGAATCGACCTGTCGGGCAAGGCCTGTGTGATCACCGGCGCCTCCTCCGGCTTGGGCCGCGAGTCCGCACGGGCGCTGGCCGTCGCCGGCGCGCACGTCGTCCTGGCCGCACGCAACGCCGACGCCCTGGCCCAGACGGCCCGGTGGATAGCGGGCGAGGCTCCCGGCGCGCGGATCTCGGCGGTGCCGCTCGACCTCACCGCGTTGGACAGCGTCCGGGCGGCGGCGAGCGCGATCGGCGACATCGCACCGTCCATCGACGTCCTGATGAACAACGCCGGCGTCATGTTCACGCCCTTCGGCCGGACCCGCGATGGTTTCGAAACCCAGATCGGCACAAACCATTTCGGGCACTTCGAGCTCACCCGCCTGCTCGTCGCGCAACTGGCCGCCGCGGGGGCCGCGCGCATCGTCACCCTGTCCTCGGGAGGCCACGTCATGGGTGACGTCGACTTCGACGACCCCAACTGGGAAAGCAGGGAATACGACAAGTTCGTCGCATACGGCGCGTCCAAGACCGCGAACATCCTGCACGCGAAAGAGGCGGACCGGCGGCTGCGGGAGTCGGGAATCCGCGCCTACGCCGTGCACCCCGGCACCGTGGCAACGTCCCTGGCGCGCTACATGTCCCGCGCCGACTTCGCCCGGCTGCGCGAGATGGCCGCCGCCCGCGCCGGTGCCCTCGACCTCGTCACACCGGAGCAGGGCGCGGCCACCCAGGTGTGGGCGGCGGTCAGCCCGGAGCTGGCGGGCAAGGGCGCGTTGTACCTGGAAGAGTGCCGCATCAGCGACGCGGTCGCGCCCTACGCGCGCGACGAGCAGCGCGCGGCGGACTGGTGGGTCCTTTCCGAAAAGTGGTGTGACCGAGCGTGAATCGAGTGTGCACCTAGGCATTCGAGTGTGTATGTGGGGCGGGATTTTGACCGAATTCCCGCCGTGGGTTCACATTCAAGTGCGCCACCGCACACTCGGCGATCGCGCCTGGCGCTCACGGCTCCGGCAGTTCCCGCCAGTCGGCCGAAAGCCGCGAGCTGAACCGCGGTGGCCGGCGATCCAGGAATGCGCTGACCCCCTCGCGGGCGTCGGCGGTGCCCATCACGCGGTGGTGCAGCTGGGTTTCCAGCGACGCGACCTGCCGCGGAGTGTATTTGTTGATCGCGCTGCCCCACAGCAGCCGCTTGCACAACGCCGCCGACATCGGGGCCACGTGGGCCGCGATGTCGCGGGCCATTTCCAGGGCATGGTCGAGGACCCGCTCCGCGGGCAGCGCCCGATTCGCGACGCCGAGCGCCACCGCCTCGGCGCCGGTGAATGTGCGCCCCGTCAGCAACAATTCGGCGGCCACGCCCAGCGTGGCCAGATGCGCCAGTGTCCAGTGCGACATGCAGTCGGGGATCACTCCCCGGCGCACTTGCACCACACCGTATTTGGCGTCTTCGGCGACGATGCGGATGTCGGCCTGCAGCGCGATCGTCAGGCCGATGCCGATGGCGTGGCCGTTGAGCGCGGCGATCACCGGCTTGCGCAATTCGAACGCGGCCGGGTCGATCGGCGACGCCGAGAACCCGCTGTCGTCCGCCGGGGAATCGAACGGCGAGATGTTGCCCGAGAAATCCGCTCCCGCGCAGAAGGCGCGGCCCGCCCCGGTCACGACGAGGGCGCGGACGGCGTCGTCACCGTCGCAGTCCCGGTAGGCCCGGCTCAGCAGCCTGCCCATGTCGGCGGTGTAGGCGTTGAGATGGTCGGGGCGATTCAGCGTCAGCACCGCCACGCCCTCGTTGATGTCGACAGTCACGTCGGCGCTCATCGCGTTGCCCCCTATTCGGACAGCTGGAACTCCACCATGTCGGCAAGCGCGTCCACGGCGTCGCCGAGCGCCGCGTATCGATCGGCGGCCGACGGCGCCGACAGCACGCTGTAACGATCGGCCGTGCCGATCGGGATGCGCGACGCCAACGTGAACAACCGTTGCCCGGGATCGGCCTCTGCGCAACCCAGGAGCTCGTCGCGCTCCGGCAGCCGGGCTTCGCGGGCCGCGGCGATCCGCTCGAACAACGCCATCACGCGGTCCTCGAGGTCGACCAGCTGCGCGGCGGTCACCGGCTCCCCCGGCTCGTCCGGCCACCGGGTCACCGTCGCGCGCGGGTACGGATCGTCGGGCAGCCACTCGCGCACCCGGATCCGCTCGCCGGTCCGGCAGCGCAACGCGTATCGGCCCCCACCGAGGTCGGCGTGTTCGGCGATCCGGGACAGCACGCCGACGTCGCAGCGCGCGTCGCCGCCGCCGACCTCGCGGCCCCGCGCGATCAGCACGACGCCGAACGGCTCGTCGCCGTCGATGCAGCGCCGCACCAGCGCCCCGTAGCGGGGCTCGAAGATGCGCAACGGCAGCTCCTGCCCGGGCAGCACCGCCGACTCGAGCGGGAACATGGCCCGCTCAAGGGATTTAGTGTCCGCCATCAGATGTCCAGCTCGGCAACCAGCGCGTCGACGACCGCGCGCAGGTCGCCGTCGTGTTCCTCGGCCACCCGCCGCTGGCGCTGATACGACGCGCCGTGGGCCGCGATGTCGGCCACCGCGCGCAGCTCGTCGACACACTGCAGCGACGTGGCGACCGGCTCCAGCCGGGTCAGCACGTCGTCGAGGTCGTCGGTGACCAGCCGCTCGTTGCTCTCGGCGTCCAGGATGATCACCGCGTCCAGGCCGTAGCGGGCGGCGCGCCACTTGTTCTCCTGCACGTGCCAGGGCGGCATGGTGGGCAGCGTCTCGCCGGCGTCGAGCCTGCGGTCCAGGTCGACGATCAGGCAATGCGTCAAGGCGACCAACGCCCCGAGCTCGCGCAGGTTGGACACGCCGTCACAGACCCGCACCTCGAGCGTGCCGAGGTGCGGTGAAGGCCTGATGTCCCAACGGATTTCGTCCATGTGGTCGATGATGCCGGTCTTCTTCTGGTCGTGCACGAAGCCCTCGAACTCCGACCACCTCTGGAAGTGAAACGGCAACCCGGCGGTCGGCAGCTGCTGGAACATCATCGCGCGGTTGCTGGCGTATCCGGTGTCCTCACCGCCCCACCACGGCGACGACGCAGACAGCGCCAACAGGTGCGGGTAGTACTTCAGCAGCGAGGTCATGATCGGCATCGCCTTGTTCGCCGACGAGATCCCGACGTGGACGTGCACGCCCCAGATCATCATCTGGCGGCCCCACCACTGGGTGCGCTTGATCAGCTCGGCGTAGCGCGGGGCGTCCGTCAGCTTCTGGGCGGACCACCGGGCGAAAGGATGGGTGCCCGCGCAGAACAGCTCCATGCCGCGGTCGCGGACGACCTGGCGGGCCGGGCGCAGGGTCTCGCCCAGGTCTTCCATCGCCTGCGCGGTGCAGTCACAGATGCCGCTGACCACCTCGACGGTGTTGCGCAGCAATTCCTTGTGCACGCGCGGGTTTTCGCCGATCTCGGCGATGACCGCGGTGGCCTCGTTGCTCAGGTCGCGGGTCTGCGCGTCGACGAGCGCGAACTCCCACTCCACGCCGATGGTCGGCCGTGGGGACGGCGCGAAATCGATGCGGGTTCGCGACCTGCTAGCCGGCGCCGATGACACCGCACGCCACCCGCTTGCCGGCGTCACCGGTCGTCATCGTCATCTGGTCGGGACCCGGCGCCCCGTTGGTCTGGCTGTAGCGCTCCGGCGGGATGTTGGCGAAGTTGTCGGCGCCGGCGTGGATGACGATCGCCGTCTTCTCGCCGGTCGTCAGGTCCTCCATGGCGAACGCGTCCGTGGTGGTCACCAGCATGCCGACGCCGTCCTTGCGGACCTGAAGCGACGTCAGGTCGCCGCTGGCCGGCTCGGCGGAATGCCCGGGCGCCTGGAAGTGGCCGCCGGCGGACAGGAAGTCGCCGGGCGCGCCGCCGGTCGGGGCCGTCGAGTTGGGCTCGCACTTACCCACCTTGTGGATGTGCACCCCGTGGAACCCGGGCGTCAGGTGACCCGGGCCCGACGTCGCGATGGTGATGGTGGCGTAGCCGTTGCTGAAATCGAACTTCGCGGTCGCGACCTGGGTGCCGTCGGGCGTCTTGAGTTGGGTGGTCAGGCTCTGCCCCGCGGGCTGCTGCTCGGCGCCGTCGGTGCCCGACGTGGGCGACGGCGCGCTCGCTCCGGTCCAAATCGCCGGCGTGGTGCCGGGAACCGTCGACGCGTGCTGGGGCGACGAGCAGGCACCCACCAGCGCGACACAGGCTCCCGCAGCGAGCGCGGACGTGATGACGGCAGCGACATTGCGGTGCTTAGGCATAGCGGAAAGCCTAGCCGGACGGCATCCGAAATTGGAGCAGCGCCGACGTCAGCCCGTCACCAGGACGATGACGCCGGGCGGCTGGCCGTTGAGCGCCGGAATCCTCGGCTGGACGGGCGCTCCCAGGTTTTTGCCCACCGCGTCGGCGGTGGCGTGCTCGCCGTCGGCGTCGGTGTAGTAGACCGTGGTGACCGGCACATCCGACATCGGCAGGTTGCCGACGTCGGCCACCTTGAAACCCGCGGACGTGAGCTGATCCTTGGTGCGCGCGGCGACGCCCTCTCTATTGGAGATGTTGTACACGCGAACCTCGGCCTGGTTGGCCGGGGCGGCGCTGGTGGTCGCCGGCGAGGTGACGCTGCTGGTCGCGCTGGAGACGGCCGACGCCGAGTCGTCGTCGGACTTTCCGGAGGAGCTCAACGCCTGCCAGCCGAGCAGCAGGAAGATGACGCCCAGGAACAGCAGCACCATCACCATGGCCCGGAGGGGCAGCCCCGTGGAGTCGGGAACGCGCTCTTTCATCGAGCCCACTGTAGCGAGTTAGGTCACCTCGAAGCCGAGGCGGCGGGCGGCCCGCGCCTTTTGCCGGCTGGCGCGCAGCCGGCGCAGCCGCTTCACCAGCATCGGGTCGGCGGCCAGCGCCTCGGGTCGATCGACTAACGCGTTGAGCACCTGGTAGTACCGCGTCGCCGACATCGAGAACAGCTCCTTGATGGCGTCTTCCTTGACCCCGGCGTACTTCCACCACTGGCGTTCGAACGCCAGGATGTCGTGTTCACGGCGGGTGAGGCCATCGGCGATGTCAGCGTCGTCCCCCGATCGATTAGCCCGCGCCATGGCGCTGTCCATATCGCTTCCCCTGGACCCTTCCGGCGATGCTCAACGTGTTCGAATGACTCATAAATAGGGGCATGTTTCGGCGAATATTGAACCACGCCGCGAACCCTCAAGCCGTAATGCAGACCCGCGAGTCGGCCGATTGGCCGCGATTGGCCCCGGCTCCCGGGAAGGGGAGCCATCGCCGCGCATAAGCTTGCCGACCATGGCAGTCGTACCCATCCGCATCGTGGGAGATCCCGTCCTGCACACCCCGACGGCGCCGGTTTCCGTCGCCGCCGACGGTTCGCTGCCGGCCGACCTGCCCGAGTTGATCGCCACCATGTACGACACGATGGACGCCGCGCACGGCGTCGGCCTGGCCGCCAACCAGATCGGATACGGGCTGCGGCTGTTCGTCTACGACTGCGCCGAAGACCGCGGCCTGACCGACCGCCAACGCGGCGTCGTCATCAACCCGGTGCTGGAAACCTCCGACATACCCGAGACCATGCCCGACCCCGGCACCGACGAAGAGGGCTGCCTGTCGGTCCCGGGCGAGTCGTTCCCCACCGGCCGCGCGAAGTGGGCGCGGGTCACCGGGCTCGACGCCGACGGCAACCCGATCACCATCGAGGGCACCGGCCTGTTCGCGCGGATGCTGCAGCACGAAACCGGCCACCTGGACGGCTTCCTCTACCTGGACCGCCTCATCGGCCGGTACGCCCGCAGCGCCAAACGGGCCGTGAAGTCACACGGTTGGGGCGTTCCGGGACTGTCGTGGCTACCGGGCGAGGGGCCGGACCCGTTCGGGCACTGATGGTTTCGTGGCCCGACCTGGGCACCCGGGTGACGGTCCGCTACCGGCGCCCCGCCGGGTCGGTCCCGCCGCTGACCGATGCCGTCGGACACCTGATGTCGGTCGATCCGCTGGTGCGGGTGCGGACGAAAACGGGTGCGGTCGTCGAGTTCGCGCCCGCCGATGTGGTCGCGCTGCGGGCGCTGACCGACGCACCGGTGCGCACCTCCGACATCCGGGCGCTCGAGCACGCGGCCGCCGCGGCCTGGCCCGGCGCCGAGCACACCTGGCTGGACGGCTGGCTGCTGCGGGCCGGGCAAGGGGCCGAGCCGGCCACCAATTCGGCCATGCCACTGGATATTTCGGCCCGTATCACCGCGATTCCCGAGATCGTGGCCTGGTATGAGCGCCGCGACCTGACGCCGCGGCTGGCCATTCCCGAGCGCCTGCTGGCGCTCCCGCCGGAGGTCGCGGTCGAGCTCACGGAGCGGGTCCTGGTAGGCGACCTCGCGGGCGTCACGTCCGGGCAACGGGACGGCGGGACCTGGCGCGCGGCGGTGACCGACGCGCCGGACGGCACCAGGTGGCTGGGCCTGTCCCCCATCGGGGCCGGCGCCGAGCAAGCCGAGACCGGCCCGTTCGCGGCGCTGCTGGCGTGGGGCGCGGATCGCGGCGCGACCCGCGCCTACCTGGTTGCCGGCCACACCACCGGGGTTCCCGAATCACTGGGCTTCCGGCTGCACCACCGTCGCCGCTACGTGCGGGCGCGACGACTCGATAGCGTCTAGCCCATGATTGATGGCGGCGACCCGCAGCGCCCGGCTTCGCCGCGCTTGCGATCGACGCTGCGGCTGGCCACCTGGAACGTGAATTCGATCCGCACCCGCCTGGACCGCGTCCTGGACTGGCTGGGCCGCGCGGACGTCGACGTGTTGGCCATGCAGGAGACCAAGTGCTCCGACAGCCAGTTCCCCACCCTGCCGTTCTTCGAACTCGGCTACGAGGTCGCCCACGTCGGCTTCAATCAGTGGAACGGCGTAGCCATCGCCTCCCGCGTCGGCATCGACGACGTGCAGGTCGGCTTCGAAGGCCAGCCCACCTGGAGCAGCAAGCCCGAGGTGGCCGCCACGGCCGAGGCGCGCGCACTGGGCGCCACCTGCGGCGGCATCCGGGTGTGGAGCCTGTACGTGCCCAACGGCCGCGCCCTGGGCGATCCGCACTACACCTACAAGCTGAATTGGCTTGCCGCGCTGCGGGATACGGCAGCCGGCTGGCTGCGCGAAGATCCGGCCGCCCCGATCGCGCTGGTCGGCGACTGGAACATCGCCCCGACGGACGAAGACGTGTGGAGCACCGAGTTCTATGCCGGCGCCACGCACGTCTCCCCGCCGGAGCGCCGCGCGTTCGACGCCATCGTCGATGCGCAATTCACCGACGTGGTAAGGCCTTTCACCCCGGGCCCGGCGGTCTACACCTACTGGGACTACACCCAGCTGAGGTTCCCGAAGAACCGGGGCATGCGGATCGACTTCATCCTCGCCTCACCGGCGCTGGCCGGCCGCGTCACCGCCGCCCAGATCGCCCGGGACGAACGCAAGGGCAAGGCGCCGAGCGATCACGCGCCGGTGCTGATCGATGTGAGGGGCATTTGAGCCCGGTCTGAAAGTTTCTCGTTGTACGCGCGTTTGTAACGTGGCAGGCTTTCGCTATCGAGCACGAATTCGTTGTTGCTGTTAACTTTGCGTTCAACGGGTACGCAGGTACCGCGCGGTTCCGAGCGAGAGCGACTAGATACCAAGGAGTCATCATGGGTGTCGTCGGCGGGGCAGTCCGCAACGTGGGCAAAACCGTGGGTCGCGCGGCGGACGCGACCACCGCGGCAGCGGGTGCTGTCGGCGGCGCCGCGGTCAATGGAGTCGTCGGCGGCGTAACGGGAGCCGCGGAGGGCATCAAGCGCGGAATCAGCAGCGGCAGCCATTCGACGCCGGCCGCGGCGTTGGCATTGGGCGCGATCGGCGTCGCGGGCCTGGTCGAGTGGCCGGTTTTGCTGGCCGTCGGCGGCGGCGCGCTGTTGCTGCACCGGATGCAGCGCAAGCCCGAGGGTCCGGCCCCGACGAAGGCCAACCTCAAGCCGGTGCCCTCCGAACCCGCGCCTAAGAAGGTCACGCCCGCGAAGGCCGCCGGCAAGCCGGCCGCCAAGAAGGCGGCGGGGCGGCGTGCCGGTTCCGCCGAGCTGCGCAGCACCAACTGAGAACCGTCTGAGCCGCCCTTGAGCATTGTCACGTCGTTACAACGATCGACGCCGCTGCGGGCGCTCACGACAGTCTTGGACATCGCGGCGATTCCGCTGCGCGAAGGCGCCCGGGCGCTCACCGGCGACCTGCCCCACGAAACGCTGAGCCGGCGCTGCTGGCGGGGCGAGAGCCGCGCCTGGATCGAGGTGCGCGGCCTGGACGGCGCGGACCCCGGTGAACTTGGAGTCGCCGTGCTCGACGCGGTCCTGGCCCACCCCGGCGTCACCTCGGCCAGCCTGAATCACCCCTTGTCGCGGGTCGTCGTCGCCCTCGGTGATGGGGACGCCTCGCTGCGCGACCTTTGCCGGGCCATCGACGACGCCGAAAAGCGTTGCCGCGCACCGCACAAGGCCTCGGCGACCACCCTTCCGGGCGACGGCGTGGTGGCGGCCACCAGGGCCGTGACGCTGGCCGCCAATGCCGCGGGGCTGGGGGTCGCGCTGGCGGGCCGGGCGCTGCGCTGGCCACGGTTGCCCATCGGCGTCCAGGCGCCCATCGTGGCGCTGGACTACCAACCCTGGCTGCGGCGCATGCTCGAGGACCGCATCGGCGGGCCCGCGACGGACACGATGCTGACCCTGGCCATGGCTGCGGCCGAAACCGTCACGCTGGCCCCGGCGTCGCTGTCGGTCGGCCTGCTGATGCAGTCGCTGAAGGCCGCCGAGTGCCGGGCCGAGGCGCGGGCGTGGCGCAGGCACGAGCCCGAGCTGGCCCGCTACGCCGACCAACCGCCCGGCGACGCGTCGCCGCCGAGGCCGCCCCGCGCCCGAGCGGTGGAACGCAACGCCGGCCGTTTCGCGCTCGTCCAGGCGCTCGGCGCCGGGCTGGTCGGCGCCACCACCCGCAACCTGAACATGGCCGCCACCGCAGTGCTGGTGACCGCCCCCAAGGCCAGCCGCACCACCCCGGAGGCGTTCGCCGCGGCGCTCGGACGCGGATTGGCCGACCACCACGCGGTGCTGTCGCTGCGGCCCGACGCGCTGCGCCGCCTGGACCGCATCGACGCGATCGTGATCGACCCCCGCGTGTTGTGCACCACCGGGCTGCGGGTGGCGCGCATCCGCGGCGCCGACGAACTCGACCTGGCGGCGGCGTGGGACCGTGCCCAGCGGGTGCTGGAGCGCAACGGGCACCGGCCGGGCTGGCACCGGGTGCCCGGGGCGCCGGCCGGCGGACCGGGTTCGGCGGTTGAGGCGCTGTTTCGCCCGGGCCACGACCCCCTGGCCTCGGCCGTGGTCGCCGAGGCACACCGCACGGGAGCCGAGCTGGTCTCGGTCGACGTCGATTCGCTGGGCGAATTGCGGGCGGCGTTCGACGACTTGAGGCCGGTGCAGGGCGAGGGCTCCATCGACGACGCCCTGGCCCGCGCGGTGGCGGACCTGCGGCGGGACGGTCGCACCGTGGCGGTGCTGTCATCGCTTGGCGCGCAGGCGATTTCGGCCGCCGATGTGGCCCTCGGTGTGCTGCCGCAGCCCGGCGCGGGTCCGCCGGCGTGGTGCGCCGACCTGCTGCTGCCCGATCTCGCGGCGGCGTGGCGGGTGCTGCACGCTCTTCCGGCGGCCAAGGCCGCCACCCAGCGCGGCGCCGGGATCTCGGCGGGCGCGACGGCCATGGGTTCGCTGCTGATGATCCCGGGCATCCGCGGCCTGGGCCCGGGGCCGGTGACGACCGGCGCGGCCGCGGGCGCGATCTCCGGGTACCTGCTGGCGCGCGGGACGATGGCCGCGGACCCGCCGCGGCCGGCGTCCGTCCACGAGTGGCACGCGATGTCGGTCGATCAGGTGCGCAGGGCACTCCCGCCGGCCACCGACAGGGAGGCGGACGCCCCGCCGGCGGGGCGGGTCGACGCGCCCCCTCCCGCGGCCTGGCAGCTCCTCAAGGCCGTCCGCGCCGAGCTGACCGACCCGCTCACCCCGGTGCTGGCGCTCGGGTCGGCGGCCAGCGCGGTGCTCGGTTCGCCCGTCGACGCCGTCCTGGTCTTCTCGGTGCTGACCGGGAACTCGATCCTGGCGGCCAGCCAGCGGCTGCGCGCCGAGAACCGTTTGAACCGCCTCCTCGAGCAGCAGATCCCGCCGGCCAGGAAGGTCGGGACCGGTCCGGACGGCGAGCGGGTGTACACCGACGTCATCGCCGCGCAATTGCGCCCCGGCGACGTCATCGAGATCCGGACGCACGAGGTGGTGCCCGCCGACGCCCGGATCGTCGAGGAGGTCGACGTCGAGGTCGACGAGTCGACGCTCACGGGCGAGTCGCTGTCGGTGGAGAAGCAGGTCGACGCCACACCGGGCGCCGACCTCGCCGAGCGTCGCTGCATGCTGTACGCCGGGACCACGGTGGTGGCCGGCACCGCGGTCGCCCTGGTGACCGCGGTGGGCGCCGACACCCAGGAACGCCGGGCCGCCGAGCTGGTGGCCGGCGACCTGTCGTCGGATATCGGCCTGCAGCACCAGCTCAGCCAGCTCACGAACCGGGCCTTCCCGGTCAGCGTGGCCGGTGGCGCGCTGGTGGGCGGCCTGGGGCTGGTGCGCGGAACCGCGCTGCGCCAGGCGGTGGCCAGCGGCATCGCCATCGCCGTCGCGGCGGTTCCGGAGGGCATGCCGCTGGTGGCGACGCTGGCGCAGTCGGCGTCGGCGCGACGGCTGACCAAGTTCGGCGCGCTGGTCCGGGTGCCGCGCTCGGTGGAGGCGCTCGGCCGCATCGACGTGGTCTGCTTCGACAAGACCGGAACCCTCAGCGAGAACCGCCTGCGGGTGGCGCAGGTCCGCCCGGCGCCGGGGCACTCGCCCGAGGAGGTGCTGCGCGACGCGGCGCACGCCGCCCCGGCGGCCAACGGCAACCCGCAGGCGCACGCCACCGATGTCGCCATCGTCGAGGCGGCCAGGCGTTCGCTCAACGGCTCGACACCGGACGCCGAATCCGACGCTCACCTGCCGTTCCGCTCCGGGCGGTCGTTCTCCGCCTCCATCACCGGCACCGAGCTGACGGTCAAGGGCGCGCCCGAGGTGGTGCTGGCCGCCTGCGGCAACGTCGACAAGAGCGTCGAGGAAACGGTGTCCGAGCTGGCCACCGGCGGCCTGCGGGTGATCGCGGTGGCGCGGCGCGTGCTGACCGCGCAACAGGCCCGGGCGATCCAGGAAGATCCCGACGACATCGCGGATTTCTGCCGCGACGGGCTGACGCTGACGGGGTTCCTCGGCCTGTCGGACACCCCGCGCGCCGAGGCCGTCGGTCTGCTCGCGAATCTGCGCGACCAGGGGGTGGGCGTCAAGCTGATCACCGGCGACCACCCGATCACCGCCCTGGCCATCGCCCGGGAGCTGGGGCTGGCGGTGACCGACGAGCAGGTGATCAGCGGCGCCGAATGGGACGCGCTGTCGCGCAAGGACCAGGCGCGGGTCGTCACCGAGCGGGTCATTTTCGCCCGGATGACGCCCGAGAACAAGGTGCAGGTCGTGCAGACGCTCGAGGGTGCCGGGGTGCTCTGCGCGATGGTCGGCGACGGCTCCAACGACGCCGCCGCCATCCGGGCCGCCACCGTCGGCATCGGGGTGGTGGCGGGCGGCAGCGACCCCGCCCACCTGGCGGCCGACGTCGTCCTGGTCGACGCCCGCATCGAGGCGCTGGTGGAGGCGATCGCGGAGGGCCGCCAACTGTGGCAGCGGGTGCAGGCGGCCGTGTCGGTACTGCTCGGCGGCAACGCCGGGGAGGTGCTGTTCGCCGTCATCGGCAGCGCGATCACCGGCACGTCGCCGCTGAACACCCGGCAGCTGCTGCTGGTGAACATGATGACCGATGCGCTGCCGGCCGCCGCGCTTGCCGTCAGCGAGCCCAGCGGCCCGGTCGATTCGGGCCTGCGCGGCCCCGATCAGCCCGCGCTGTGGCGCGCCGTGGCGATCCGCGGGGTCACCACGGCCGCGGCGACGACGGCGGCGTGGGCGATGGCGAGCGTCACCGGCCGCCCGCAGCGGGCATCCACCGTGGCGCTGGTCGCGCTGGTGGGGGCCGAGTTGGGTCAAACGCTGCTGGATTCGCGCGCCCCGCTGGTGGTGCTCACCGCGGTGGGCTCGCTGGGCGCGATGGGAACGCTGATCAGCATCCCGGTGGTCAGCCAGTTGCTCGGCTGCACGCCGCTGGGTCCGGTCGGCTGGGGACAGGCCCTGGGCGCCGCCGCTGGTGCGACCGTCGCGGTAGCCGTTCTGAACCGTGTTGCGGAAGATTGGGGCACGCGGCTCCAGCCGGACACGCTGCCACCCGGACCTGAGCCGACGAACGGTGAGCCGCCCGATCGGAATGCCGAATCTCCACGACCCCGACCCGCCAGAGCAGCGCATAAAGTTCAACCAGTGGCACCTTCAGCACCGAGGCGATCGACGAAACTAGCGGATCACCCCCGAGGTCGGTCATCGTCGACATAGGTCCGACGTTGGCCGCACGACCGGGCGGGGCGGGAAACCCTTAGTTACTGGAAGGCAAATGATGGCGGAAAAGAAAACGCGCCGGGGGACCCCGCAGCGCGAGGCGGTCGAGAAGATCCGCGAGGGCGAAACCTTCGTGGTGAACGTGCCGGTGGTGGGGCAGGTGGAGATTCCGCGCCCGGAGCAATTGGCCTACTACGGCGGCCTGGCCGCGCTGGCCGCGTTCGAGCTCATCGACTGGCCGGTCGCCCTGGTCATCGCGGCCGGGCACGTCTTGGCGAGCAACCACCACAACAAGCTCCTCGAGGAGCTCGGCGAGGCGATGGAGGAGGCTTAGGCTGCCGTGTCGCTCAGCCGCTGGCGACCGCGCGGTCGAACCGCAGCGTGACCCGGGTGCCGCCCGGGTTCCGTTCGGTGTCGACGGCGTCGGCCAGCCCACCGATCAGGGTCAGCCCGCGGCCGCGTCGCCTGTCGCGCAGGCTGGCCGACGAATCGCCAACCCAGCGCCCGCTGTCGCTGACGGTCACCGCGACCGTGTCCTCGTGCAGGAAGGCCTCGACGGTCACGGTCTTGCGGGGCTCGCTGTGGCTGCCGTGCTCGATCGCGTTGGTCACCGCTTCCCCGGTCGCCAGCAGGATGTCCTCCTCGCGGCCGGGCTCGACGGCGATGCTGTCCAACCAGCCCCGCAGCTGCCTGCGCGCGATGGGGATCTGCGCCGGCGCGGCCGGCAGCACCGCGGCGAAGCTGCGCCCCGCCGCGTGGCTCGGGCGTAACGCGAGCACCACGACGTCGTCGCGATAGCCCGTCGGCGGCGTCATCCGCGCCAGCAGCTCGGTGCAGACCGATTCGACCGGCAGCTCGGCGCACTCGGCGGCCGCGGCCTTCAGGCGGGCGAAGCCGTCGTCGAGCGTCTCGCCGGCCCGCTCGATGAGCCCGTCGGTGTACAGCAAAATCATGCTTCCCGGCGCCAGCTCGGCCGTCGCGCTGGTGCCGGTCGGGTGGGCATCCTCGACCGCCACCGGCGGACGGCGGCCGGACTCGAGGAAGACCGGATCACCGTCGGCAGGGACCAGCAGCGGATAGGGATGCCCGGCGCAGCTGTAGCTGACGGTGGCGCCGCCGGAGCCCGCTCCGGTGTCGACAAGCGCGTAGGCCACCGTCGCGCAGCGGGCGCCGGTGACGCTGGCCGCATACCGGTCCAGCGCGGCCAGCACCGCGAGCGGTTCGGCGGCGGTGAGCGCCGAGGCGGCGACGGCGGCGCGCAGCCTGCTCATCACGATCGCGGCGGCCAGACCGTGCCCGACGACGTCGCCGACGGAGATCCCGATCAGGCCGGCGCGCCCGAGCGGGGTGACCGAGTACCAGTCGCCGCCGACCCGCATCGCTTCGCCGGCCGGCTGGTAGACGGCCGCCACGACCGCGGCGGTGGAGCTGCGATCCAGGTCGAGCAGGTGCTCCTGGAAGTCGACGGCGATCCGGTGTTCTCGCGCCATCACCCGGACCCGGTCCAGCGCCGACTGCGTCAGCTCGGCCATCCGGCCGAACGTATCGAGCTCGGCGGGGTCGAACTGCCGCGGCGTGGGCCACAGCAACAACAGCGCACCGATGACGCGACCGGTGTTGTCCCGCAAGGGATGCGCGACGCAGGCGCGCACGCTGGCCGCGGTGTCGCGCACGGCGTGCTGGTAGCGCGGCGGTAGGTCGAACGTGTCGGGGACGACCATCGCCTCGCCGCCGCTGATGACGTCGGCCCCGATCAGCGGCGAGTCGAGCGCGGCCACGTGGTAGCGGTCCCGCACCTCCGCGGGGAGCTCGCCGGCGTATTCGAAGCGGACGTGGTGCTCCCCGTCGAGCACCCCGATGGTCACGGCGGCGGGATCACCCGAGCCCGATGAGTGGCCGATCAAGGCGTCCAGGATGCCGGCCACCGACTCGGCGGCCTGCAGGGCGGCGTCGAGCTGCGCCAGGTCGAGCTGCGCCTCGCGCCGCTGGCGGTCGCGCTCGCGGGCGATCGCCGACAGCCGCGACGCCACCCGCTCGACCAGCTCCTGGGAGCGGAACGGCTTGGGCAGGTAGTCGTCGGCCCCGCCCGCGAAGCCCTCGTCGATCGCCTCCGCGCCGGCCCGGGCCGACAGCATGAGGACGGGCGTGGCGGCCAGCGCAGGGTCCGCGCGGATCGCCGCGACCAGGTCGAAGCCGGTGAGGCCCGGCATCATCACGTCGGTCACGATCGCGTCCGGGTGCAGCTCTTTGGTAACGGCCAGGGCCGACTCGCCATCGGCGACCAAGACGGTTTCCCAGTGGGCAGAGAGCACCCGGTCCAGGTGCGCGCGCATGTCGGCGTTGTCGTCGGCGATCAGCACCACCTGGCGGGGGCCGCCGACCGCCGGATGTGAAGCCGGCGCCAGCCACTGACGCGCCTCGGCGACGTACGGGTTGCTCTCGTCCGGCAGCGCGGCGGGAGATTGGTCGACCGCCGCGCCCGCGACGGAACGCGGCAGCCGGATGGTGACCGTCGTTCCGCGATCCAATTCGCTGTCGATCTCCACCGTTCCGCGTTGCAGTTCGACGAGACCGCGCACCAGTGACAGCCCGATCCCGGTGCCCTCCACGCTGCGCCCGCGCAAGTTCTCGGCCCGGTAGAAGCGTTCGAACAGGCGGTCCAGGTCCTCGGGCGCGATGCCGACTCCGGTGTCGCGCATCGTGATCCGGCATTCGGTGGCTTCGGCACGCGCCTCGACCGAAATGGAGCCCTTCAGGGTGTATTTGACGGCGTTGGAAAGCAGGTTGAGGACGATCGTTTCCCACATGCCCGGATCGATGTCGGCCAGCGCGGGATCGCAGTCCAGCACGAGATCCAGCCCCGCCCGCTGGCACAACTCGGTGAACGACGAGGCGATGTGGTCGGTGAGCGCGCCGACGTCCGTGCACACCAGCTTCGCGTTCGCCCGGCCCGCTTCGATGCGGGAGAAATCGAGCAGCGAGTCGACCAGGCGCAGCAGGCGGCGCGCATTGCGTTCCGCGACGCCCAGCCGATCGGCCAGCACGCTCTCGGGCGGCGCATCGGACAGCGCGTCATCGAGCGGTCCCAGCAAAAGCGTTAGCGGCGTGCGGAATTCGTGGCTGACGTTGGTCAGAAACGCCGTCTTGGCCCGATCCAGCTCGGCGAGCGCGTCCGCACGCTTCCGCTGCTGCTCGTAGGAGACGGCGGAGGCCAACGCAGAGGACAGCTGGTCGGCGAGCAGCTGGCAGAAGCCGCGGTACATCGAATCGAGCGGGCGCCGCGGGCTCGCGCCGATCACCAGCGCCCCGCTGTTGGCACCCTCACCCAACGGCAACACCAGGGCCTGCCGCGGGGAGTTCTCGCCGAGAACGGTTGCGATGCCGGGTATCACGGCCTCCAGCCGGTCGATGACGTGTGCGGTCGTCCGCGAACGCGGCGCCGCGCCCGGGCCCGTCAGCTCCGCCAGCGAGCACGGTAGCCGCTCCCGGATCGAGGGCGTCGCCCCGCGCAGCGTGCCGTCGAGGTACACGGCGACGAAAGGCAGGTCCAAGGGTTGCGCGTCGCACACGGCCACGGCGCCGTGCACGGCGTCGTCGATGCCGTGGGTCTCCATGACGGCGCCGGCCACCGCGTTGAGCAGGTGGAGGCGACGCTCGCTCAACACCCGGTCGGTGGTTTCCCGGACGGCGCAGAAGATTCCGTAAACGTCTCCGCCGCCGCCGATCAGCGGGCTGTAGCTGAACGTGAAATACCGCTCCTCGGGCTGGTCGCCGGTCATCAGCGGCAGCATCAAATCGTCGGACCAGGTCGCGATGCCGGTGTCGATGACGCTGGTGAGCATCGGGTGAATCTGCCCCCAAATCTCCCACCACACCTGCTCCGCCGGGCGCCCCAGGGCCGCCGGGTGCTTGTTGCCCAGGATCTGCGCGTAGGCGTCGTTGTACATCAGGAACAGCTCCGTCGGCCCCAGCCACAGCACGATGGGAAACCGCGACGTCAAGGCCACCGCCACGGCCACCCGCGCCTCGGCCGACCATTCGTCCGGTGACCCCAGGGGGTGGTTCGCCCAGTCGAACTCGGCGAACCGGCGACCCATGTCGCCGCCTAACGCGGCCGCGGCCGCCAGATCAGCCGGCAGGCCTGGGTTCATTGCCGGCGGTTGCGCGCCAACGCATCGGCCAGCGTCGGAGAGATGTCGAGGATGCGGTCCAGCTCGGTCACCTGGATGGGGCGGAGCACCTGGTCGTGATCGGCCACCAGCCGGACCGTCGTACCGGCCGCCTTCCCTTCCTCGTGGCACTCGAGCACCGCGTTCAACGCCGCGCTTCCGAAGAAATTCACCGACTGCAGGTCGATGATCAACAGCCGCTCCGGGTGCGTCGCGGCCACCTGCAGCGCGGCGGTGAGGTGAGTGCCGAGCTCGCCGACGTTGCTGGAGTCGACATCACCCTTGACGCGCACGACGACCGCATCCCCATTGGCCTCGTGGCCGACCGCCAACACTTCCATGCCCTTCCCCGACTTCGTGTGTCCGCATACAGCGCTGGTTACCCAGCGGGCTCGTCGGGAATCCTTTCGTGCAACGTCAGCAACAGGTGGTCGAACTGACTTTGCGCGGCGGGCGGCGGCGCCATCAGCGTCGTCACTTCGTCGAGCAGTTGCTTCGCCAACGACCGCAGCTTCACATTGGTCTCCTGCGAGCGCCACTGCAGCACGCGGAAGGCTTGGTCGGCGCTGACCTGGTAGACATACATCAGCACTCCCTTGGCCTGCTCGATGGCCGCGCGATTCTCGAACAGGTCGGGCAGGGCCGCGTCGAGCACCTCTTGCCGGGCCTCGTCGAAGGTGTCGGTCAGGTCGATGTAATAGCCGTCGGTCCCCACCACCACGCCCGACTCGTCCAGCATCCGGTCGGCCACCACGATCGCGTCGTGCACGTTGCCCGCCGTGTCGAGGAAGCGGTGCCGGCTGGAGAACGATTCCGACGACTGCAGCGCGTAGTCGAGCAACTCCTGGACGTGCGCGCGGTCCTCGGGATGCTTGTGCGAGAGCAGCAGTGTCGTCGTCGGCTCCACGGCGCCCGGTTCGTACCCATGCATCCTGGCCACCTCGTCGGACCATTCCCAACGTTGACCGACGAACCAGAACCGGAAGGCGCCGACGTTCAAATGCTGGGCGGCGACCTCGATTGCGCTGGTCGGCTGCTTATGGTGGCCCGCGGGTTGCACGTATGCATCCTGCCATCCGGTGGGTATCCCGGGCTACCGCCTGAGGGGGTAACGTCGCGTGCGGACCCATCCACCAGACGCGGGAGCGCACGCCGAGTGCGCTGAGAGGACGGCTCGGGGCCGTCGACCGTACGAACCTGACCGGGTAATGCCGGCGTAGGGAGATGACAACACATGACCGTCACCGTCGAGCCGTCCATCACCACCGGCCCCATCGCGGGCAGCAGCAAGGCCTACCGGGAACTGGACGGGGTGCCCGGCGCGCGCGTCCCGTTCCGGCGGGTCAACCTGTCGACCGGAGACCACTTCGACCTCTATGACACGTCGGGGCCGTACACCGATCCGGACGCGGTGATCGACCTGGCGGCCGGCCTGCCGGCCCGGCCCGGGGTGGTGCGCGACCGCGGCACCCAGCTGCAGCGCGCCCGCGCCGGCGAGATCACCGCCGAGATGGCATACATCGCCGTCCGCGAGGACATGCCCGCCGAGTTGGTGCGCGACGAGGTCGCGCGCGGGCGCGCGGTGATCCCGGCCAACCACAACCACCCCGAGAACGAGCCGATGATCATCGGCAAGGCGTTCGCGGTCAAGGTCAACGCCAACATCGGCAACTCGGCCGTGACGTCGTCGATCGCCGAAGAGGTCGACAAGATGGTGTGGGCCACCCGCTGGGGTGCGGACACCATCATGGACCTGTCCACCGGCAAGAACATCCACGAAACCCGCGAGTGGATCCTGCGCAATTCGCCGGTGCCGGTCGGCACGGTGCCGATCTACCAGGCGCTGGAAAAGGTCAAGGGCGATCCGACGGAACTGACGTGGGAAATCTACCGCGACACCGTGATCGAGCAGTGCGAGCAGGGTGTTGATTACATGACCGTGCACGCCGGCGTGCTGCTACGGTACGTGCCGCTGACCGCCAAGCGGGTCACCGGCATCGTGTCGCGCGGCGGGTCGATCATGGCGGCCTGGTGCCTGGCGCATCACCGGGAGTCGTTCCTGTACACCAACTTCGAGGAGCTGTGCGACATCTTCGCGCGCTATGACGTCACCTTCTCGCTGGGCGACGGGCTGCGGCCCGGCTCGATCGCCGACGCCAACGACGCCGCGCAGTTCGCCGAGCTGCGCACCCTGGGCGAGCTGACCAAGATCGCGAAAGCCCATGGCGCACAGGTGATGATCGAGGGACCGGGACACGTCCCGATGCACAAGATCGTCGAGAACGTGCGGCTGGAAGAGGAGCTGTGCGAGGAGGCCCCCTTCTACACGCTGGGGCCGCTGGCGACCGATATCGCCCCGGCCTACGACCACATCACCTCGGCGATCGGCGCGGCGATCATCGCCCAGGCCGGCACCGCGATGCTGTGTTACGTCACCCCGAAGGAACACCTCGGGCTGCCGGACCGCAAGGACGTCAAGGACGGGGTGATCGCCTACAAGATCGCCGCGCACTCGGCCGACCTGGCCAAGGGGCATCCCCGCGCCCAGGAGCGCGACGACGCGTTGTCGACGGCCCGCTTCGAGTTCCGCTGGAACGACCAGTTCGCCTTGTCGCTGGATCCCGACACCGCACGGGAATTCCACGACGAGACCCTGCCGGCCGAACCGGCCAAGACCGCACACTTCTGCTCGATGTGCGGGCCGAAGTTCTGCTCGATGCGCATCACCCAGGACGTGCGCGATTTTGCCGCCAAGCACGGGCTCGAGACCGAAGAGGACATCGAGGCGATGATGAGCGAGGGCATGGCCGAGAAGTCGCGGGAGTTCGCCGAGCACGGCAATCGGGTGTATCTGCCCATCACCCCGTGAGTTTCCTGCCGCTCGCGCCGCCGGGCAGCACGCCGTTGCGCGTGCTGACCATCGCCGGGTCCGACTCGGGGGGCGGCGCGGGCATCCAGGCCGACCTGCGCACCATGGCACTGCTCGGGGTGCACGCCTGCGTCGCGGTCACCGCGGTCACCATTCAGAACACGGTGGGCGTCCAGGGCTTTCACGAGGTGCCCGCCGACGTGGTCGCCGCCCAGATCGAGGCCGTGGTCGGCGACATCGGCATCCATGCCGCCAAGACGGGGATGCTCGCGTCGTCGGACATCATCGCGGCGGTGGCCGCCACCTGGCGCCGGCTGGGATTAACGGGCTCGTCGGTCCCGCTCGTCGTCGACCCGGTGTGCGCGTCCATGCACGGCGACGCCCTGCTGGCGCCGTCGGCGCTGGATTCGCTGCGCGACCAACTGTTTCCGCTGGCCGCGCTGGTGACGCCGAACCTGGACGAGGTGCGGCTGCTGGTCGACATCGACGTCGTCGACCCGGCCTCGCAGCGCGCGGCCGCCAAGGCGCTGCAGGCGCTGGGCCCGCGCTGGGTGTTGGTCAAGGGCGGGCACCTGCGGTCCTCGGAGCGCAGCTGCGACCTG
Source organism: Mycobacterium sp. 852002-50816_SCH5313054-b (assembly GCF_001667185.1). Lineage (GTDB taxonomy): Bacteria > Actinomycetota > Actinomycetes > Mycobacteriales > Mycobacteriaceae > Mycobacterium. The sequence goes on from NZ_LZIC01000005.1 coordinate 50,879, forward strand.
CTCTATGACGGCGCCGACTTCCTCGAATTCGACTCGCGGCGGTTGCCCACCGGCAACGACCACGGCGGCGGCGACACGCTCGCGAGCGCGGTCGCCTGCGCGCTGGCGCACGGCTTCACGATGCGGGACGCCGTCGGCTTCGGAAAGCGTTGGGTCACCGAATGCCTGCGCGCCGCGTACCCCCTGGGCCATGGGCACGGCCCCGTGTCCCCGTTGTTCCGGCTCACATGAACCTCGATCGGATCGCCGGTATCGCGCACGAGCCTGCGGGCTCGGCGTCGGGCGTCGTCGCGCTGACCCACGGCGCTGGCGGCGACCGGGATTCCCCGCTGCTGCAACAGGTTTGCGACGAGTGGGCGCGCCGCGGCTGGCTCGCGGTGCGGTATGACCTGCCGTACCGCCGGCGCCGGCCCAAGGGTCCGCCGTCCGGTTCGGCGGCCACCGACCGCGCAGGCATCGTCGAGGCGATCACGGTGTGCCGCGGCCTGTCCGGCGGCCCGCTGATCGCCGGCGGGCATTCCTACGGCGGCCGGCAGACCTCCATGGTGGTCGCCTCCGGCAAGATCGGGGTGGACGTGCTGACCTTGTTCTCCTACCCGGTCCACCCGCCGGGCAAGCCGGAGCGACCGCGCACCGAGCACCTGCCAGACATCCGGGTGCCCACCGTGTTCACCCACGGAACGTCGGATCCGTTCGGCACGCCCGGCGAGCTGCGCGACGCCGCGGCGCTGATCGCCGCGCCGACCGAGATCGTCGAGATCACCGGAGCGCGCCATGATCTGCGCTCGAAGACCCTTGACGTGCCCGCGCTGGCGGTCGAGGCGGCGCTGCGGCTCATTTCCTGAAGGGACGGCACATGTTGGAAAGACTTCACCGAGTGCTCGAATTCCGGCTCAGCATCGCCCAGCTGATGGCCATCGGAATCATCCTCGGCACCCCGTACCTGCTGGTGGGGACCATCTGGTCAACCACCCACACCGAGCATCTGCACCAGATGCACGGCGTCGACCTGGCGGTGTCCTTCCTCGGGTCGATCGTGTCGTGGCCGGTGCTGCTCTTCGCCAACGTCTGCATGACCTGACGACCATCGGCTCGATTTAGTCAGTTGAAACTGGACAGTCTTACCTGTCTAATCTAGGCTGGGGTCATGGACGGCATCAATGACTCCGCCGTGCTGGCCGCCCGCGACCTGCGGGTGGTGTTCAGCCGGTTGCGACGCCGGTTGCGGAGTCTCGGGGTCGACGACGACCTGACACCGTCCCAGACCGCGGTGCTCACCCGCCTCTGGAAAGAGGGAGCGTCGTCGGCCAGCGCGCTGGCCGGCGCCGAGCGGGTGCGTCCGCAGTCGATGGCCACCATCGTGGCCGCGCTCGAGCAACGCGGGCTCATCGCGCGCACTCCCGATCCCGAAGACGGCCGCCGCCAGGTCGTTTCGTTGACCGCCGCGGGCCGGCGGCGCGCCGAGAGCGATCGTCAAGTGCGGGAGGAGTGGCTGGCGCGCGCCATCCAGGAACGGTATTCCGAGCGGGAACGCCGCACCATCCTCGATGCGCTAGCGCTGCTCGAGCGTCTGACCGAGTCATGAGAGGGGAACCGCTGCAATGGAATTGGCTGTGCACTTCATCGATTTTCTGCCGGGTGATCCGGCAAGGCTAGGGCCGACGCTGGCCGGCGCGGCCCAGGCCGCCGAGCAGGGCGGCGCGACGCTGTTCACCGTGGCCGACCACTTCTTTCAGATGGAAAACGTTGGGCGAGCCGAGGATCCGTTCCTGGAGGGCTACACGTCGCTGGGCTTTTTGGCCGGACAGACCGCGACCATCGACCTGGCCCTGCTCGTCACCGGGGTCACCTATCGCCATCCCGGCGTGCTGGCCAAGACGGTCACCACGCTGGACGTGCTGTCGCAGGGCCGGTCGATGCTGGGCCTCGGCGCCGCGTGGTACGACCGCGAACACGTCGCCCTCGGGATTCCGTATCCGCCGCTGCGCGAACGGTTCGAGATGGTGGAAGAGACACTGCAGATCTGCCGGCAGATGTGGAGCGACGACGACGGGCCGTACCGCGGCAAGCACTACCAGCTGGCCGAGACGATCTGTGTGCCGCAACCGATTCGGCGGCCACCGATCCTGATCGGCGGCGACGGCGAGAAGAAGACGCTGCGGCTGGTGGCGCAGTACGCCGACGTCTGGAACAGCACGACGAGCGATGTCGACGAACTCGCGCACAAGATCGAGGTCCTGCACCGGCACTGCGAAGCGGTGGGCAGGGATCCGCGCGAGATCCGCAAGACGGTCGGTGTTTTCGTCGACCCCTTCGCGGACATGCCGGGGTTCCTGAAGACGGTGCAACGCCACGCCGAGTTGGGCGTCGAGTTGATCAATCTCGGCCCCTTCCCCGGAAACCCCGACCCCGTCGGCTTCATCCGCCGCCTCGGCGACGAGGTGGTCCCCAAGCTCGCCGAAATCGCCTGAGCTATCCCGGGTAGCGCGAGTAGCAGGCGTCCATGTTGCCTGTGACGCCGCCACGGAAGGCGGCGATCCGGGTGAAACCGGCCGGCACGCTGATGCCGTCGGCGTCGCTGGCGACCAGGTGGTTGGTGAGCAGCCCGGAGACGGCCTCGTCGAGGTCGCCGGCCGTCAGCACCAGCTGCTTCTGGGACGGCAGTTCGATCGGTTCGGCCATCTTGCGGTGCACCACACCGGTCAGGCAGGCGGTGCGCAGCGCGGTGTAGGGGCTCTGCATGGGTAGTCCGCGGTCGTGCTGCACCGCCAACGCGTATCTCGACATCACCATCGACAGGGCGGTGTCGTCGCCTTGCGGCAACGTGCGCTCACTCTCGGCGGCTACCTGACCCGCCTTCGCGAGTCCGGGGAGGTCGACCATGATGGTGTTGGTGGCCGGACAGTAGGACGCCGGCGGGCTGGGCTTGGCGTCCGGGCAATCGGCGGGCTGGTAGGACAGCGTCGGCGGATTCTTCGGGGAGAAGATCTTTCCCAGCAGCTCCATGAGCGTCGACAGCGTGTCTTCGTTGATCGGCACCTCTCCGGTCTCCGGGTCGCCGCTGGTGTCGAGCCGCAGGGTGGTCGGCAGGTCGCCGCGGCGCTGCTCGATCTCCTGCATGTTGATGGTCGCGCACGCCGAGGCGCCGTCGATGAAGCCCATCTGGAAGGCGCTGATTCGATCCAGGGCCGATCCGTGCTCGTCGTCGTTGTGGGTGTCGGCGTCCATGACCGGGTCGCGGGTGATGATGATGCCGGCCAGCACGTGGTCGAGCCCGTCGGCGGTGCTCAGCGTGAAGCGGGGCGATTTACCGTCGGCCACCCAGTACTGGTAGACGCCGGCGAAGCAATCGGCCTGTTGCTCGCGAACGATGGTGGGGTCTTTTCTGGTCACGAGTTTGGCCATCTGCTGCAGGGCGTGACCGAATTCGTGCGCCAACACACCATTGACGGACATGTCGCCGAAATAGCGCTGCGCGACGGCCATGAACACCGTGCGATCCCAGGCGATCAAGTTGCAGCGCCCCGTGAAAAACGCGTTGACGAGCTTATAGGTGTCGTTATAACAAACGATCGGGCTGCGCGGATTCTCGGAGTCGTAGGACACCATCTTCTCGACGGGAACGAACGTGCCTTTCAGCGATTGGCTGTAGACCGACTTCCAGTACTCCTCGATGTCGTTGATCGAGAGCAACGAGAGCTTGTCGATCGGCCCGTTGTCGGTGTTGAGCACCGTGCCGGTGGGACTCGGTGCGTTCGACCGGATTCCGCTGGGTCCGTTGGTCGCCGGCAGCCCGCCCACCCGGAACGGGTCGTTGAGCATCGACAGGGCGCGCCCGTCGACGAAGGTGGTGCACCCGGCCACCACAAGTACCGCCCCGGCGCAGGCGATTGCCGCCTTCAGACGTCGACTCGGCCCGCGCATGTCCATGAATGACCTCATCCCGACCGGGCTGCAGGGCAGCATCAAAGGGACCTCATTCTAAATCCCCTGGCAAACTCTGACAGCCGAAATGCGCCTTGGGTTACCCATTGCGAAACGTCAACGGGCGGGAGGGTATTCGGTACGCGAATTGCCGGTGCCCTAAAAGGGCGGTGGTTCGTCGTCGTCGGGTGGTGGGGGCGGTGGTTCGGAGCTTTGGGCGGCCAGTCGGGTGTCGCGGTTGCGCCGCCGTTCGGCGTCGATGCGGGCGGCCCGGTTTTGGGCGCGGGTGCGGGTGCGCAGCGGCATCATCGCCGTGGGTTCAGCGCAGCGCTCGCCCGGCGCATCGGATATCGGCGGGTCGCCGGTGGGCGCGCACAGGCTCGGGAACAGCAGCGCGCTGCCGGGCGTGGTGATGTAGGTGTGGCCGTCGGGCAACCGCCAGATGATTGTTCCATCCGGCAGCTGTTCGTCGCGCCACTTCCAGAAGGTCTTGAGCAAATGGTGAAGCCGGCAAAGGCATTTCAGGTTCGACGGGTGCGTGGCGCCGCCCTCGGCATACGGGATCGTATGGTCCACATCGCACTGCACGGCGGGGCGATCACACCCCGGGGCCCGGCACGTCAGATCCCGGCACCGCACAAACTCGGCCAGCCTGGCAGAGGGGCGATAACCCGGCTCGGGCACCCCGGTCGGCATGCCCACGGGCACCAGGCGCGCCGAGCGGGCCAGCTCGGCGACCAGCTCGGCCGGAATCAGCCCCTCGAACCCGGGCAGGATGCCCGGCGTGCTGCCGCTGCCCTCCACAGCACCTTGGTCGGCAACCACATGGATGACCACGCTGCTAGGCGGCGCCGGTGCGCCCGCCACCGGGCAGTGGGCCGAGCCGCAGCCGCACACCAGCCGCGCGGCCCCCGCGCCCAGCGCTCCGAGCGCATCGGCGCGGCGCTGCCTCGGGGTGCGCGGATCGCCATCACAGACGCTGCCCGCCAACTCATCAAGGCGGCGGTCCAACGCCTGTCCGTCCGGGGCGAACAGCCTGCCCTCCAGCCACGCAATCCCCGACGAGTCGGGCACCACATCGACGTAACGGTCCTCGACAGCCTCGGCCGTGCGCCGCAGCGCGTCGCGATCAACCGCCACCACCACCCGGTCCACCGCGGCGGCCAACCCGGCGCGCGTGAGCGTGGGGCGCCGCGACACCAGCACCGCCACCCGCGCATCCACCTTGGCCAGCACGTCGGGGTCGGTGATCAAATCGGTGCGAAACACAATCGTCTGGAACGCCCGATAATCGATGTCGCCGGCCGCGAACGCCCTTGCCCACCTCCGGCAGCCGCTCCCGCAGCGCCATCGCATACCGCAAATAGCCCTGCGCCCTGGCCACACTGCAGTTCAACGCCGCCCCCACCTGCGCGGCGGTCGCGTCCCACGCATCGGCGGCCCAATCCGGCTGCTCCCCGGAGTCCCGGCAGCGCAGCACCAACAACTCCCCCACCGCGACCAACCGATCCGCGGCCGCCCGGGCCTCGGCCCGACCCGCCTCGCTCACCCGATCCAGCAGGGCCGTCGACTCCGGCGTGAACTGCGACGCCAACAGGTATTCGAACATGTGTTCGAGTGTACCGACGGCCTCCGACCGGGTTGACTCATCTGAAATGCGCGCGAAAGGGTGGGTCGTTGCCTCACTGAAAATGCGCGCGTGGACGGCG
>NZ_LZIC01000006.1 GCF_001667185.1 Mycobacterium sp. 852002-50816_SCH5313054-b
AGGCGATCGCGATCCAGTCCCGAGAGGTCTACGACCGCTACATGAAGTACCTGACCGGCTGCGCCAAGCTGTTCCGCCAGGGCTACACCGACGTCAACCAGTTCACGTGTGAGAAGTAGCCGGGCGGACGCTACTTGGCCAGTGTGAACTGGCCGACGCTGCTGATGCCCTTGAGGAAGAAGTTCTCGCACCCAGTCAAATAGTGCATATAGCGGTCATAGACCTCTTCGGACTGGATCGCGATCGCCTGGTCCCTGTTGGCCTCGAGCGCGGTGGCCCACGTTTCCAGGGTCCTCGCGTAGTGGAGCCGCAGCGACTGGACGCGCGTGATCTTGAAGCCGGCCTCCTCCGCGTGCTCCTCGACCGACGGGATCGTCGGCAGCCAGCCGCCCGGGAAGATCTCGGCCAGGATGAACTGGGTGAAGTGAACGACTTCGTGGGTCAGCGGAGTGCCCTGCGCCCTGGCCTCTTTGAATGTCGGACGCGTGATGGTGTGCAGCATCATGACGCCCTCGGCCGGCAGCACCCGGTGGGCCATCTTGAAGAAGTGGCCCCAGCGCTGGCGGCCGAAGTGCTCGAAGGCGCCGATGGAGACGATGCGGTCGACCGGCTCGTCGAACTTCTCCCAGCCCTCCAGCAGCACCCGCGTCGAGCGGTTCGTGTCCATCTGGTCGAACATCTTCTGCACGTGGTCGGCCTGGTTCTCCGACAACGTCAGGCCGA
>NZ_LZIC01000007.1 GCF_001667185.1 Mycobacterium sp. 852002-50816_SCH5313054-b
GTATAAGAGACAGACCTGGAGCAGCTCTCGCAGGTCGACCTTCTCGGCCAGCTGGCGGCGCACCGAGGTGGTCATGTCCTCGTCGTTGCGCAGCCGGCCGCCCGGCAGCGACCAGGCGCCCTGCTGCGGATCCCTGGCACGCTGCCATAACAGCACGTTCAGCTGGGGTTTCTCGCGGCGCGGCGCGGTCGTTACCTGGGGAACCTGGAACACGACCGCGAGCACCTCGTGTTCAGTGCTAATATGGCCCATGTTTTCGATTGTAAGTCGAAAACCTCCCGGCGCGAAAGGAGCCGCCATGACGGTCTTGACTCGCATGGACACGCTCGCGGACGACCTGACCGGCCGCATCACCGACACCCCCGCCGGCTACGCCGGCCTCGAGGGCGACGAGCAGTGGGCGGCCGAGGTGCGGCGGCTGGCGACGCTGCGCGGCGCCACCCTGCTCGCGCACAACTACCAGCTGCCCGCCATTCAGGACGTCGCCGACCACGTGGGCGACTCGCTGGCGCTGTCGCGGGTCGCCGCCGACGCGCCCGAAGAGACCATCGTGTTCTGCGGCGTGCACTTCATGGCCGAGACCGCCAAGATACTCAGCCCCAACAAGACCGTGCTCATCCCGGATCGGCGGGCCGGCTGCTCGCTGGCCGATTCCATCACCGCCGACGAACTGTGCGCCTGGAAGGACGAGCACCCCGGCGCCGTCGTCGTCTCCTACGTCAACACCACCGCCGCCGTGAAGGCGCTCACCGACATCTGCTGCACCTCGTCCAACGCCGTCGACGTGGTCGAGTCCATCGACCCCGACCGCGAGGTGCTGTTCTGCCCGGATCAATTCCTCGGCGCGCACGTGCGCCGGGTGACGGGGCGCCAGAACCTGCACGTGTGGGCCGGCGAATGCCACGTGCACGCCGGCATCAACGGCGACGAGCTTTCCGAGCAGGCGCGGGCCAATCCCGATGCCGAACTGTATGTGCACCCCGAATGTGGTTGCGCCACTTCGGCGTTGTACCTCGCCGGCGAGGGCGCCTTCCCGGCGGAGCGGGTGAAGATCCTGTCCACCGGCGGCATGCTCGACGCCGCGCACGAGACCCGCGCCCGCAAGGTCCTGGTCGCCACCGAGGTCGGCATGCTGCACCAGTTGCGCAGGGCCGCACCGCAAGTCGACTTCCGCGCGGTCAACGACCGCGCCTCCTGCAAGTACATGAAGATGATCACCCCGGCGGCCCTGTTGCGCTGCCTGGTCGAGGGCGCCGACGAGGTCGACGTCGACCCGGACATCGCGGCGGCCGGCCGGCGCAGCGTGCAGCGAATGATCGAGATCGGCCAGCCAGGCGGCGGCGAATGATCGCCCGTCCCGGCTGGACCCACTCCGCCGACGTCGTCGTCATCGGCACCGGCGTCGCCGGACTGGCCGCGGCGCTCGCCGCGCATCGCGCCGGGCGCAGCGTCGTGGTTTTGTCCAAGGCGGGCCAGGCGGGCGGGGTGACCGCCACCCACTACGCGCAGGGCGGCATCGCGGTGGTGCTGCCGGACAACGACGACTCGGTCGAGGCCCACGTCGCCGACACCCTGGCCGCGGGCGGGGGCCTGTGCGATCCCGACGCCGTGTGCTCGATCGTCGCCGACGGCTACCGCGCGGTGTCCGAATTGGTCGGCGACGGAGCGCGATTCGACGAAGCCGTCCCCGGCCGCTGGGACGTGACGCGCGAGGGCGGCCACTCGCGCCGCCGCATCGTGCACGCCGGCGGCGACGCCACCGGCGCCGAGGTGCAGCGCGCGCTGGACCACGCCGCGGCCACGCTGGACATCCGCACCAGCCACGTGGCGCTGCGGGTGCTGCACGACGGCTCGGCGGTGACCGGGGTGTGGGTGGGCAACCCGGACGGCTACGGGATCGTCAGCGCGCCGTCGGTGATCCTGGCCTCCGGCGGGCTCGGGCACCTCTATGGCGCGACCACCAACCCCGACGGCTCCACCGGCGACGGCATCGCGCTGGCGCTGTGGGCCGGCGTGCCGGTCAGCGACCTCGAGTTCATCCAGTTCCACCCGACCATGCTGTTTGGTGGTCGCGCCGGCGGCCGGCGCCCGCTGGTCACCGAGGCCATCCGCGGTGAGGGCGCTATTTTGCTTGACAGCCAGGGCAATTCGGTCACGGCCGGCGTCCACCCGATGGGCGACCTGGCCCCGCGCGACGTCGTCGCGGCGGCCATCGATGCGCGCCTGAAGGCCACCGGCGACCCGTGCGTGTATCTCGACGCGCGCGGCATCGCCGGCTTCGAGACCCGATTCCCCACCGTCACCGCCGCGTGCCGCGACGCCGGGATCGACCCCGTCCGCCAGCCCATCCCGGTGGTTCCCGGCGCGCACTACAGCTGCGGCGGGGTCGTCACCGACGTGTGCGGCCAGACCGAGCTGCCGGGGCTTTTCGCCGCCGGTGAGGTGGCGCGCACCGGAATGCACGGCGCGAACCGCCTGGCGTCCAACAGCCTGCTGGAGGGCCTGGTGGTCGGCGGTCGCGCCGGTCGCGCGGCGGCGGCGCACGCGGCGGCGACCGGGCGGGTGCGAGCGGCGGCCCCGGAGCCCGGCACCCCCACCGCCCTGCAGCGTGGCGACCTGCACCGCGCGATGAACCGGCACGCCTCGGTGGTCCGCGACGCCACCGGGCTGAACCGCTTGTGCGACAAGCTTTCCGGAGCGCCGCTGCGCAACATGGGCGGCCGCCGCGATTTCGAGGACGTCGCGCTGACGCTGACCGCCCGGGCGGTGACCGCGGGGGCCTTGGCGCGCAACGAAAGCCGCGGTTGCCACCACCGCGCGGAGTACCCGGACGCCGCGCCCGAACCGGGCCGCAGCAGCGTGCTCCGGCTGGCCGACGACGGCAACTCCGTGTCGGTGGAGGCGCTGGCGGCGGTGGGCTGACGATGCTGTCCGACCTCGAACTCGAGGCCGCTCGGGACGCCATCCGGCGCGCCCTGCACGAGGATCTGCGCTACGGGCCCGACGTCACCACGCAGGCCACGGTGCCGGCCGGCGCGGAGGCCACCGCGTCGATGGTGCCCCGCGAGCCGGGGGTGATCGCCGGCGTGGACGTCGCGCTGCTGGTCCTCGACGAGGTGCTCGGCGCCGGCGGTTACCAGGTGCTCGATCGCGTGGACGACGGCGCCCGGTTGGGGCCGGGGGAATCGGCGCTGACGGTGCGCGCGAAGACCCGCGGCCTGCTGACCGCGGAGCGCACCGCGCTGAACCTGATCTGCCATTTGTCGGGGATCGCCACCACGACCGCGGCGTGGGTCGACGCGGTGCACGGCACCGACACCAAGGTCCGCGACACCCGCAAGACCCTGCCGGGCCTGCGGGCGTTGCAGAAGTACGCGGTGCGCGTCGGCGGCGGCGTCAATCACCGCCTGGGGCTCGGCGACGCGGCGCTGATCAAGGACAATCACGTCGCGGCCGCGGGCTCGGTGGTCGACGCGCTGCGGGCGGTGCGCGAAGCCGCCCCCGAGCTGCCGTGCGAGGTGGAGGTGGACTCGCTCGAGCAGCTGGACGAGGTGCTGGGCGAAAAGCCCGAGCTGATCCTGCTCGACAACTTTCCGGTGTGGCAGACCCAGATGGCCGTGCAGCGCCGCGACGCCCGGGCGCCCGCCGTGCTGCTCGAGTCATCGGGCGGCCTCAGCCTGGAGAACGCGGCGACCTACGCCGCGACCGGCGTCGATTACCTGGCCGTCGGGGCGCTGACGCACTCGGTGCGCGCGCTCGACATCGGCCTGGACATGTAGCGCTAGGTTCGCAGCGCGCGACGCAGCGCCTTCGGCGTATGGCCGACCTGCGCGCGCACCACGCGAGTGAGGTGCGCTTGGTCCGCGAAACCGAGTGCCGCGGCGATGTCCGCCAGCGTCGACGTGTCGGCCTGTAGCCGCTCGAGCGCACGGCCGACCCTGACCCTGTTGCGGTAGCGGGTCAGCGTCACGCCCAGCTCCCGGGGGAAGGCCCGGCTCAATCGGTATGGGGACGCGTCCAGGAGCTCGGCCAGCGGGAACAGACCGCGCGCCGCCGGGTGATCGTCGTGGATGGCCGCGCGCGCTCGCCGCACCAGTCGGGCGTCCGACGGAGCCGGCCGATCCGCCAGCGGCGTGCACCGGTCGGCTACCCGCCGCAGCGCGGTGACCGTGAGCGTCAGCAGGTTCTCGGCGAGCAGGTAGTCGATGTCGGCGGTGGCAAAGAGCCGCCGGTACGCGAGTTCCAGCGCGGCGTCGACGTAGAAGGTCGAGCGACGCGTCGCAGCCGGCTCGCCGACGAGCTGCCACCACGACGCCGCGCTCAAGCGCACCGCGATACCAGCGTCCCCGCCGCGCGGGTGCGCGAACTGGTCTTCCTCGCCGGGCACGCCGAGGTATCCGACCGTCGGGTCGAGATCCGCGGGGCCCTCGGCCGTTTGCCGCCGGAAGCGGCCGGACCTCACCAACACCAGCCGTCCGTCGTGCGCGCGCTCGGCTGCGGACCAGCCGGGCCGCTCGGGTTGGCACGCCCACGCCTGCAGGCTGAACTGCGGCCGGACGGCGAGGGTGGCCATCGACAGCACGGCGCCAGGCTACCGCCGCGGTATGACAGCCGCGCGCAAGAATGTTCAAGACCGCGCGGCGGCGGATCGCCAAGCTGGGTTCATGGCATCGATACGCACCGAGTTCGAAATCCAGGTCGCCGCGGACCGGGCATGGGACGTCATCGGCGACTGGGCGGACGGCCCGGTCGGCATGGCGCGCGGCCATGTCGTGTCGTCACGCGCCGACGGCGACGTCCGGGTGGTGACGTTCGCGAAGGGCAACGTCGCCCGCGAGCGGCTGATCGCCCGCGACGAGACCGCCCGCCGAATCGTTTACTCGCTGATCGGTGACACGGTGTGTCCCGAACACGACAACACGGCGATGCAGATCGTGGCCGTCGGTCCGGGGCGCTGCCGGTTCGTCTGGACGCGCGACGTGCTGCCCGAGGAGTTGGCCGGGCCGTTGCTTGCCGCGATGGAGGAGGCCGCCCCGATCATCAGACGGACGCTCGAAAGCGGTCACCAGGCCGCCTCGGCCCCGGGGCAGGCGCACGCGGAAAGCCTCTAGCGGCTCAACAAGGTGCGCGCCGCGGGCTTGGCGGCGTCGAGAGCGGCGGCGGCACCGGAGATTCGGGACAGGATCAGCGCGCCCTCGATCAACGAAATCACGGCTAACGCAACAACTTTCGCGTCGTCGTCGCGCCAGCCGTCGGCGCGCAGCCGCTCTTCGATCGCCGCGCACCACCCGTTGAACGCGCGCGCCGACGCCTCGCGCACCAGCGGGCTCGCGTTCACCGACTCCGTGGCGATCGGCTCGATCGGGCAGCCGTCGCGCCTGTCGCCGGCCAATCCCGCCGCCAGCAGGTCGACCCAGCGATCGACGGTGTCGGCCACCGGCCGGCCCGTGGCCAGGAACCGGCGCAGCAGTTGCTCGATGCCGGCCCCCTCGCTGTCGACGACCGCGGCGGCCAGCTGTTGCTTGCCCTGCGGGAAGTGGTGATACAGCGAACCGGGTTTGACGCCGGCCTCCTCGAGGATCTGGTTGAGGCCCGTCGCCGCGTAACCCTGCCGGCGGAACAGCGTGGCGGCCTTGTCGATCAGCGCTGCGCGACTGCGATCTGGTCTCGGCACGCTATTGACTTTACTTGAGTGATCACTCAAGAATGCTGAGATGAGGCAGTTGACCTACGAAGACACCGGCCGATACGCGTGGCGCGAGGTGCCCGAACCGCAGCTCACGGCTCCCGAGCAGGCGGTGGTCCGGCCGCTGATGGTGGCCTGCTGCGACCTGGACGTCGCGGTCGCCCACGGGCGGCTGCCGTTGCCGCCGGGATACGCGGTGGGCCACGAGGGACTGGCCGAGGTCGTCGCCGTCGGCGATGACGTCGAGGGCGTGCGCGCCGGCGACCGCGTCGTGGTGCCGTTCCAAATCAGCTGCGGAACGTGCCGCGAATGCCGCCGCGGCGTGACGGGCTCCTGCGGCTCGGGGCCGCTGATGGCGATGTACGGAATGGCCCCGATCGCGGGGCTCGACGGCGGCGGCTTCATGTCGGATCTGGTGCTGGTGCCGTACGCGGACGCGATGCTGATTCCCGTGCCCGACGCCGTCGACCCCGTTTCGATCGCGTCGCTGTCGGACAACATTCCCGACGGCTGGCGGGCCGTCGGGCCGTTTCGCGACGAGCTGGACAGCCTCGACCCCGCCGACCGCCGCGTACTCGTGGTCGGGCGGCTGTCGATCGGTTTGTACTCGGCCGCCTTCGCGGCGGCGCTGGGCGCCCAGGTCGACTACCTCGACACCGACCCGCAGCGCCTGGCCGCCGCCGAAAAGCTCGGCGCGGTGGTCCACGACGTCGCCACACCCGACAAGTCGTGGGAGCCCTATCCGGTCACCGTGCACACCACCGGCGATTGGGCGCTGCTGTCGGCCACCCTCCGCGCCACCTGGCCGGACGGCGTGTGCACCGACACCGGGATCTACCCCGAATACAAGGTCGAACTGCCGTTGCTGCCGATGTACACGCGCGGCGTGCGGTTCGTCACCGGACGGGTCAGCGCGCGCACCGTGATCCCGCGGGTGCTGGAGCAGATCGCCGGCGGCCTGGACCTGTCGCCGGCCGTCGACCGCGTCGTCGCCTGGGACGACGCTCCTTCCGCCTGGCCATCGATGACCGGCAAGACCGTCTTCACCCGGGCATAGCCCGCTCGAGTGTGAATCCTGGGCGAACTCCGTCGGCGTGTCGCCGCCCTCAGCTCACACCCAAATCGCGGAATCAGGCGATATCGCCGACGAAAACCCCGATCCGGCGCAGCTGCGCACGTGCCATCCGTGGCAGGGATTCAGCGTCGGGGCCGTCGTACCCGGCGGGCAGGATGCGCGGGTTGGTGATGTGCACCACGCGCTTGCGGCTGAACTGCACGTCGGCTTCGCCGGCGGCCAGCACGTTCTTGACCCAGTTCGTCTTGCCGTGGCCCAGCGCGATCGCCAGCACGTTGCCCTTGCGGTAGGGCGTGATGATGGTGTCGTACGGCGTGCCCGACGTGCGGCCGCGGTGCTTGATGGTCGCGGTCCCGGGCATGAAACGGGCGATCGGCTTGACCGCCGGGTTGAAGTACTTGATCTGGAAGCGCTCGAACCAGGGCGGGAATACCATCGGGACGCCCGGGGCGTTGTTCGGGTGATCCTTTGCGGACATGACGGCCACACTACCGGTCCGATAACTACTTGAGCTGCTCTGGGACAATGAACAACGTGACCCCCACCCAACCGTCGCCGATCGCCCGCATTGACCTGCGCGGCGCGAAGCTGACGGCTGCCCGGCTGCGGGCGGCGCTGCCGCGCGGCGGCGCCGACGTCGAGAGCGTGCTGCCGCGGGTGCGCCCGATCGTGCAGGCCGTCGCCGAGCGCGGGGCCGACGCGGCGCTGGAATACGGGGAGTCGTTCGACGGGGTGCGGCCCGCGGCCGTCCGGGTGCCCGGCGCGGCGCTGGACCAGGCCCTGGCGGAACTGCACGCCGACGTCTCCGAGGCGCTGCAGGTGATGATCGAGCGCACCCGCGCCGTACACGCCGACCAGCGGCGCGCCGACGTCACCACCAGCCTGGGTCCCGGCGCGACGGTCACCGAGCGCTGGGTTCCTGTCGAGCGCGTCGGCCTGTACGTGCCGGGCGGCAACGCCGTGTACCCGTCGAGCGTGGTGATGAACGTGGTGCCGGCGCAGGCCGCCGGCGTCGGTTCGCTGGTAGTGGCCAGCCCGCCGCAGGCCCGCTTCGACGGGCTGCCGCACCCGACGATCCTGGCCGCGGCCCGGCTGCTGGGTGTCGAGGAGGTGTGGGCCGTCGGCGGCGCGCAGGCCGTCGCGCTGCTGGCCTGCGGCGGCACCGACACCGACGGCTCCGAACTCGTGCCCGTCGACATGATCACCGGGCCCGGCAACATCTACGTCACCGCCGCCAAGCGGCTGTGCCGCTCGCGGGTGGGCATCGACGCCGAGGCCGGGCCGACGGAGATCGCGATCCTGGCCGACCACACCGCCGATCCCGCGCACGTGGCCGCCGACCTGATCAGCCAGGCCGAGCACGACGAGATGGCCGGCAGCGTGCTGGTGACCCCGACCGAGCACCTGGCCGCGGCCACCGAGGCCGAGCTGGCCGCCCAGCTGCGAACGACGGTGCACCGCGAACGCGTGACGACCGCGCTCGGCGGACCCCAGTCGGCGATCATCCTGGTCGACGACCTGGACGCCGGCGTCGAGGTCGTCAACGCCTACGCCGCCGAGCACCTGGAGATCCAGACCGTCGATGCGTCGCGGGTCGCCGGGCGAATCCGTTCGGCCGGAGCGATTTTCGTCGGCCCCTACGCGCCGGTGAGCCTCGGCGACTACTGCGCCGGCTCCAACCACGTGCTGCCGACCGGCGGTTCGGCCCGGCATTCCAGCGGCCTGTCGGTGCAGACGTTCCTGCGCGGCATCCACGTCGTGGACTACACCGAGGCGGCCCTCAAGGACGTCTCCGGACACGTGGTCACGCTGGCCAAGGCGGAGGACCTGCCGGCGCACGGTGAGGCGGTACGGCGGAGGTTCGAGCGATGACCGAACCCAAAAAACCGACGCTGGCCGACCTGCCCCTGCGCGAGGACCTGCGCGGCAAATCGCCCTACGGGGCACCGCAGTTGGCGGTTCCGGTGCGGCTGAACACCAACGAGAACCCGCACCCGCCGACTCGGGCGCTGGTCGACGACGTCGTGCGCTCGGTGGGCGAGGCCGCCGCGGACCTGCACCGGTATCCCGATCGCGACGCCGTCGCCCTGCGCCGCGACCTGGCGGCCTACCTGACCGCTCAGACCGGGGTCGCGCTGAGCACCGAAAACCTTTGGGCGGCGAACGGTTCCAACGAGATCCTGCAGCAGCTGCTGCAGGCCTTCGGCGGACCGGGGCGCACCGCCATCGGGTTCGTCCCGTCCTACTCGATGCACCCCATCATCGCCGACGGCACCCGCACCGAATGGCTCGAAGCCAGGCGCGCCGACGACTTCAGCCTCGATGTGGACGCGGCGGTCGCCGCCGTGACCGAACGCGAACCCGACGTCGTCTTTATCGCCAGCCCCAACAACCCGTCGGGACAGAGCGTCTCGCTGCCGGACTTGCGCCGGCTGCTCGACGTGGTGGCGGGCATCCTGATCGTCGACGAGGCCTACGGCGAATTCTCCTCGCAGCCCAGCGCCGTCGCGCTCATCGGGCAGTATCCGACCAAGCTCGTCGTCACCCGCACCATGAGCAAGGCGTTCGCGTTCGCCGGCGGGCGGCTCGGTTACCTGATCGCCACGCCGGCGATGATCGACGCGATGCTGCTGGTGCGGCTGCCGTATCACCTGTCGTCGGTCACCCAGGCCGCGGCCCGGGCCGCGCTGCGGCACGCCGACGACACGCTGGGCAGCGTCGCCACCCTGATCGCCGAGCGGGAGCGCGTCGCCAAGGCGTTGAGCGGCATGGGGTTTCGGGTGATTCCGAGCGACGCCAACTTCGTGCTGTTCGGGCAGTTCGCCGACGCCCCGGCCACCTGGGAGCGCTACCTGGAGGCCGGCATCTTGATTCGTGACGTCGGTATTCCGGGCTACCTGCGCGCCACCACGGGGCTGGCCGAGGAGAACGATGCGTTCCTGCGCGCCAGCGCCCAGATCGCGGCCACCGAATTGGCCCCCGCCACACCCGTAGGAGCCCAGTGAGCACCGAAGCACGACGCGCGCGTATCGAGCGGCGTACCAAGGAATCCGACATCGTCGTCGAGCTCGACCTCGACGGCACCGGCCAGGTCGACGTCGACACCGGTGTGCCGTTCTACGACCACATGCTGACGGCCCTGGGCAGCCACGCCAGCTTCGACCTGACCGTGCGCACCAAGGGCGACGTCGAGATCGAGGGCCACCACACCATCGAGGACACCGCGATCGCGCTGGGCCAGGCGATCGGGCAGGCCCTGGGCGACAAGAAGGGCATCCGCCGCTTCGGCGACGCCTTCATCCCGATGGACGAGGCGCTGGCGCACGCCGCGGTCGACGTGTCCGGCCGGCCCTACTGCGTGCACACCGGGGAGCCGGATCACCTGCAGCACACCACCATTGCCGGCGGCTCGGTGCCCTACCACACCGTCGTCAACCGGCACGTGTTCGAAACGCTGGCGTCCAACGCCCGCATCGCGCTGCACGTGCGCGTCCTGCACGGTCGCGACCCGCACCACATCACCGAGGCGGAATACAAGGCGGTGGCCCGGGCGCTGCGCCAGGCCGTCGAGCTCGATCCCCGGGTGTCGGGCGTGCCGTCCACCAAAGGTGTTCTGTGACGAAATCGGTTGTGGTCCTGGACTATGGCTCGGGCAACCTGCGGTCGGCCCAGCGCGCGCTGCAACGGGTCGGCGCGTCGGTCGAGGTGACCGCCGACCCGGGCGCCGCGGCGGGCGCCGACGGGCTGGTGGTGCCCGGCGTCGGCGCCTTCGAGGCGTGCATGACGGGCCTGCGCACGATCGCGGGGGAGCGGATCATCGCCGAGCGGGTGGCCGCCGGGCGCCCGGTGCTGGGTGTGTGCGTCGGCATGCAGATCCTGTTCGCCCGTGGCGTCGAATTCGGGGTGGAGACGAAGGGCTGCGGGCAGTGGCCGGGCGCCGTCACCCGCCTGGACGCCCCGGTGATCCCGCACATGGGCTGGAACGTGGTGGATTCCGGGCCGGGCAGCGTCCTGTTCAAGGGGCTGGACGCCGACGCCCGGTTCTACTTCGTGCACTCGTATGCCGCGCAGCGTTGGGAGGGTGCGGCCGAGGCGGTGCTGACGTGGGCCACCCATCGGGTGCCGTTTCTGGCCGCGGTCGAGGACGGGCCGCTTTCCGCCACCCAATTCCACCCGGAAAAGAGCGGCGATGCCGGTGCGGCCGTGTTGAGCAATTGGGTTGCGGGACTGTGACCGCTTTCGGCGTGCGGGAGGGGCTGTGTTGATTCTGTTACCGGCGGTCGACGTGGTCGACGGCCGCGCCGTGCGCCTGGTGCAAGGCAAGGCCGGCAGCGAAACCGAGTATGGCTCGGCGCTCGACGCCGCGCTGGGCTGGCAGCGCGACGGGGCCGAGTGGATCCACCTGGTCGACCTGGATGCCGCGTTCGGGCGCGGCTCCAACCGCGAGCTGCTCGCCGAGGTGGTGGGCAAGCTCGACGTGAAGGTGGAGCTTTCCGGCGGCATCCGCGACGACGACTCCCTGGCCGCCGCTCTGGCCACCGGCTGCGCGCGGGTCAACCTGGGCACCGCGGCGCTGGAGAACCCGCAATGGTGCGCTCGGGCGATCGCCGAGCATGGCGACAAGGTCGCCGTCGGACTGGACGTGCAGATCGCGGACGGCGAGCACCGGCTGCGCGGGCGCGGCTGGGAGACCGACGGCGGCGATCTGTGGGAGGTGCTGGAACGCCTTGACGGTCAAGGGTGTTCGCGGTTCGTCGTCACCGACGTCACCAAGGACGGCACGCTCGGCGGCCCCAATCTCGAGCTGCTGGCCGCCGTGGCCGACCGCACCGAGGCGCCGGTGATCGCGTCGGGCGGCGTGTCCAGCCTGGATGACCTGCGCGCCATTGCCACGCTCACCGGCCGCGGGGTCGAGGGCGCCATCGTGGGCAAGGCCCTCTACGCCGGGCGGTTCACCCTGCCGCAGGCCCTGTCCGCGGTCGGGGCGTAACCGGATGGACCTCAACGCGCTGGTGTCGGTGGCGTCCAAGATCCTCGACGCGGCCGTGCCGCGCTTCCTGGACGGGCACCGCGCCGATTCCGCGGTTGCCAAGAAGGGCAACGACTTTGCCACCGAGATCGATCTGGCGATCGAGCGGCAGGTGGTCACCGCGCTGCAGGCCACCACCGGGATCGGCGTGCACGGCGAGGAGTTCGGCGGCGCCGACATGGACTCGCCGTGGGTGTGGGTGCTGGATCCCGTGGACGGCACCTTCAACTACGCCGCCGGCTCGCCGATGGCCGCGATCCTGCTGGCCCTGCTGCACGACGGCGATCCGGTGGCGGGCCTGAGCTGGCTGCCGTTCATCAACGAGCGCTACACCGCCGTCGCGGGGGGCCCGCTGGTCAAAAACGGTGCGCCCCAGCCATCGCTGGAATCCACGGAGCTGGGTGAGAGCCTCCTCGCGGTCGGGACGTTCAGCGCCGACTCGCGGGGCCGGTTCCCGGGGCGCTACCGGATTGCGCTGCTGGAGAACCTGAGCCGGGTGTCTTCGCGGTTGCGCATGCACGGGTCGACCGGGATCGACCTCGTCTACGTCGCCGACGGGATAGTCGGTGCCGCAATAAGTTTCGGCGGGCATGTGTGGGACCACGCCGCCGGGGTGGCGCAGGTGCGGGCCGCCGGCGGCATCGTCACCGACCTGGCCGGCAAACCGTGGACCCCCGCGTCGGACTCGGTGCTGGCCGCCGCACCTGGCGCGCACGCCGAGATCCTCGACATCCTGGGCGCCGTCGGCGATCCGGGGGACTACTGAGATGTACTCCGATACCGGCCTTGCCGTGCGCGTGATCCCGTGTCTGGACGTCGACGCCGGGCGGGTGGTCAAGGGCGTCAACTTCGAAAACCTGCGCGACGCCGGCGATCCCGTGGAACTGGCGGCGGCGTACGACGCGGAGGGCGCCGACGAGCTGACCTTCCTCGACGTGACCGCGTCCTCGTCGGGCAGGGCGACCATGCTGGAGGTGGTGCGCCGCACCGCCGAGCAGGTATTCATCCCGCTCACGGTCGGCGGCGGGGTGCGCACGGTGGCCGACGTCGACACGCTGCTGCGCGCCGGGGCCGATAAGGTTTCGGTCAACACCGCCGCGATCGACCGGCCCGACCTGTTGGCCGAAATGGCAACGCAGTTCGGCTCGCAGTGCATCGTGTTGTCCGTCGACGCGCGCACGGTCCCCGCCGGGTCGGCGCCGACGCCGTCGGGCTGGGAGGTCACCACCCACGGGGGGCGCCGCGGCACCGGCATCGACGCCGTGGAATGGGCGGCCCGCGGCGCCGACCTAGGCGTGGGCGAGATCCTGCTCAACTCGATGGACGCCGACGGCACCAAGGCGGGGTTCGACCTGCCGATGCTGCGCGCGGTCCGCGCGGCGGTCACGGTGCCGGTGATCGCCAGCGGGGGCGCCGGGGCGGTCGAACATTTCGCGCCCGCGGTCGCGGCCGGGGCGGATGCGGTGTTGGCGGCCAGCGTCTTTCACTTCCGCGAGCTGACGATCGGCCAGGTGAAGGCCGCCATGGCCGCAGAACAGATCACGGTCCGATGACGCTCGACCCGAACATCGCCGCGCGGCTCAAGCGCAACGCCGACGGGCTGATCGCCGCCGTCGTGCAGGAGCGCGGCAGCGGCGACGTGCTGATGGTCGCGTGGATGGACGACGCGGCACTGGCGCGCACCCTGGAAACCCGTGAGGCCACGTACTATTCGCGCTCCCGCGGCGAACAATGGATCAAGGGCGCGACATCCGGCCACACCCAGCGCGTCCACTCGGTGCGCCTGGACTGCGACGGCGACACCGTGCTGCTGACGGTCGACCAGGTCGGCGCCGCCTGCCACACCGGCGACCACAGCTGCTTCGACGCCGACGTGCTGCTCAGACCGTCGGATTAGCTCGGCGCGACGTCCAAGCCCTGGGCGGCGGCGATGGCCGCGCGGGCCCATTCATGACGGAACACGGCCGGCGAGATGCGGTCACGGCGAATCATTTCCAGGTCGATGGCCTTCCCGGTGATCACCGCGTTGGGCACCCGGAAGGAGAAGGCGGGCCCCTCGGTGGCGATGGCCAGGATGGCGTCGCTGTCGGTGAAGTTGTTGGCCACCATGGCATTTTCGGCCCACTTGAACGGCTTGAGGCCGCCGAAGGTTTGTACGTACACCACCCACAGGCGGGTGCTGCGCCCATCGTAGAGCCTGGTGAGGGCCCGGTTCACGGCGTCGTACTCGAGGGGGCCGAGCACGCCGACCTGATCGGTGATCTGGCCCGACAGCTTGATCGCCGTGTTACTCGGGGGCGCGGCGGCGCCGCCGGGCGCCGGCGGCGCGGCCGACTGTGCGGGCGCGGTGGCGTTGTGGTGCTGATGATTTCGGGTGCCGAGCGCGCGGACGCCGAAGTAGGCGCCCACCGCCACCACCGCGACGGCGACCAGCGCCCCGATCGCCACCGCCGGCCCCCGGGACCCGCCGCGCGCCGTGGGCGGGGGCGCCGGCGCGCCGCGGGGCTTGGCGATGACCTCGGTCGGTGCCGGGATGACCGTCGTGGGACCGGCCGCCACCTCGGACTCCGCGGTGCTGAGCTGGCTGCCGAGCGCCGCCGCGAAATCGGCGCACGTGGGGTAGCGGTCTTCGGGTTTCTTGGCGAGCGCTGTGGTGAGGGGGCCGTCGAGGTCGGCCAGCTCGGGGCGGCGTTCGCTGATGTTCGGGGGCGGCGTCGACAGATGCTGGGTGATGACCACCGCCGGATTGGAGTGGCGGAACGGCGCCGACCCGGCCAGCAGGTCGAACGCGGTGCAGCCGAGCGCGTATTGATCGGCCCGCCCGTCCAGATCCGCACCCTGCAGCTGCTCGGGCGCGCAGTACGCGGTGGTGCCCACCAGCATGTTGGTCGCGGTCAGGCCGCTGATGTCGCCCAGCTCGCGGGCGATGCCGAAGTCCGCGAGCAAGATCCGCCGTCGGGGGCTGGCATCGGTCAGCAGGATGTTGGCCGGCTTGACGTCGCGATGCAACAGCCCGCGTTCGTGGGCGTAGTCGAGTGCGTCGGCGACGGCCGAAATGATCTCGACGACATCGGCTTTCGGCATTCCGGACGGGTATTTCGTGCGCTGTAGCTTCGCGGCGTCGGTCCCCTCCACGTAGTCCATCGAGATCCACAGCTGCCCGTCGTACTCGCCGCGGTCGTGGATGCCGACGATGTGCTCGTTGTACAGGCTCGCGGCCAGGTCGGCCTCCCGGTTGAAGCGCTGGCGGAATTCGTCGTTCTCGGTCAGCTCCCGCGGCAGGATCTTGAGGGCGTCGCGGCGGGGCAGCCGCGGATGCTGCGCCAGATACACCTGGCCCATGCCGCCGGACCCGAGCCGGCGAATGATCGTGTATCCGGCGAACACCTGTCCCTCGTTCAGGCCTTCGCTTTCTGGCATGGGAGCATGCTACTGAGGCCGCGGCCGCGGCAGACCCCGAATTGTGATGCGCGCCCGCAGCCGGGCGCGAAGCGCCGGCGGCCATCTTCAATGAGAATGGCGGGCGATGTTGAAACGGCTGCCCTGGACGTCCTGGACCGCGGTGGTGCCGCTGGTCGCCGTCGTCGTGCTGACGGCCACCTGGGACGAGCACCTGGGACCGGCGCTGGTCGCGCTGCAGGCCGTGCTGTTGATCGGTGCCGTGCTGGCCGCCGTGCAGCACGCGGAGGTGGTCGCGGCGCGCGTCGGCGAACCGTTCGGGTCCCTGGTGCTCGCGGGCGCGGTGACGGTCATCGAGGTGGCCCTCATCGTCGAGCTGATGGCATCCGGCGGCAACGAGGCGGCCACGCTGGCCCGCGACACCGCGTTCGCCGCGTTCATGATCACCACCAACGGGATCGCGGGTTTGTCGCTGTTGTGGGGCTCGCGCCGGTACGGCGTGACGTTGTTCAACGCCGAGGGCAGCGGGGCCGCGTTGGCCACGCTCACCACGTTGGCAACGCTCAGCCTCGCCCTGCCCGCGTTCACCATCAGCCATCCGGACAAGGAGTTCTCGCCCGGGCAGCTCATCTTCGCCGCGGTCGCGTCGCTGCTGCTGTACCTGCTGTTCGTCTTCACCCAAACGATCCGGCATCGCGACTTTTTCCTCCCCGTCGCGCAGCGGGGCCAAAAACGGCTGTTCGAGGAGGACGAGCACCACGCCGACCCGCCGACCGCCCGTGCGGCACTGACCAGCCTCGTGCTGCTGCTGGTCGCGCTCGTCGCCGTGGTGGGCCTGGCCGAACAGGAATCGCCGGCGGTCGAACGCCTGGTGACGGCCGCCGGGTTCCCCCAGACGTTCGTCGGGGTGGTGATCGCGATGCTGGTGCTGCTGCCCGAGACGATCGCGGCGGTGCGTGCGGCGCGGCGTGGTCGCATCCAGACGAGCCTGAACCTGGCCTACGGCTCGGCGATGGCCAGCATCGGGCTGACCATCCCGGCCATCGCGCTGGCGAGCATCTGGCTCAAAGGCCCGCTGGTGCTCGGCCTGGCGCCCACCCAGCTGGTTCTGCTCGCGCTGACGGTCGTGATCAGCATGTTGACCGTGGTGCCCGGCCGGGCCACACGGCTGCAGGGCGAGGTGCACCTGGTGTTGCTCGCCGCGTACATCTTCTTGGCGGTGATCCCCTGACGCGCTACGCGGAAGACCGCGCCCGCAGCGTCTGAAGCGCCTTGTCGGCGTGGGTGTCCATGCTGAATTCGCTGGCGATCACGTCGAGCACCCTGCGATCGGTGTCGATGACGAAAGTGGTGCGCTTGACCGGCATCAGCTTGCCCAGCAGCCCGCGCTTGACGCCGAACTGCGTGGCGACGCTGCCCTCGGTGTCCGACAGCAGCGGGTAGTCGAACTTTCGCAGGTCGGCGAACTTGGCCTGCTTCTCCACGGGATCGGCGCTGATGCCGACCCGGTTGGCCCCCACGGCGGCGAATTCCGAGGCCAGGTCGCGGAAGTGGCACGCCTCCTTGGTGCAGCCGGGCGTCATCGCGGCGGGGTAGAAGAACAGGACCACGGGCCCGTCGGCGAGTAGGGCGGTGAGCTTGCGGGGGGTGCCCGTCTGGTCGGGAAGCTCGAAGTCGGCCACGGTGTCACCAGGTTTCATGGGCGTCACGCTACGCCCGATCGCCTCACCGACCGATCTGGGAGGATGGGTCGGTGCACGCCCACCTCGCCGCCACCACGTCACGGGAGGAGTTCCGCCATCTCGCGGCGGAGCACCGCGTCGTTCCGGTGACCCGCAAGGTCTTGGCCGACAGCGAAACTCCGCTCTCGGCCTACCGCAAACTCGCCGCGAACCGGCCCGGCACGTTCCTGCTCGAATCCGCCGAGAACGGCCGGTCCTGGTCGCGGTGGTCGTTCGTGGGCGCGGGAGCGCCGTCGGCGCTGACCGTGCGCGACGGCGAGGCGGTGTGGCTGGGCGCCGTGCCGCAGGACGCGCCGACGGGCGGGGACCCGCTGCGCGCGCTGCGCGACACCCTTGAGCTGCTGGCCACGGCCGCGATGCCGGGGCTGCCTCCGCTGTCGGGCGGCATGGTCGGATTCTTCGCCTACGACCTGGTGCGCCGCCTGGAGCGGCTGCCCGAGCTGGCCGTCGACGACCTGCGGTTGCCCGACATGGTGCTGCTGCTGGCCACCGACCTGGCGGCCGTCGACCACCACGAGGGCACCATCACGCTGATCGCCAACGCCGTGAACTGGAACGGCACCGACGAGCGGGTCGATGCGGCCTACGACGACGCGGTCGCCCGGCTCGACGTGATGACCAGCGCGTTGGGTCAGCCGCTGCCGTCGACGGTGGCCACGTTCGGCAAGCCGGAGCCCCGGTTCCGGGCGCAGCGCACCGTCGAGGAGTACGGCAAGATCGTCGACTACCTCGTCGAGCAGATCGCCGCCGGCGAGGCCTTTCAGGTGGTGCCCTCGCAGCGCTTCGAGATGGACACCCGCGTCGATCCCATCGACGTGTACCGGATGCTGCGGGCCACCAACCCCAGCCCGTACATGTATCTGCTGCACGTGCCCAATAGCGCTGGGGCAACGGACTTTTCGATCGTCGGATCCAGCCCGGAGGCGCTGGTCACCGTCGCCGACGGCTGGGCCAGGACGCATCCGATCGCCGGAACCCGCTGGCGTGGGCAGACCGACGAAGAGGATCAGCTGCTGGAAAAGGAACTGCTGGCCGACGACAAGGAGCGGGCCGAGCATCTGATGCTGGTGGACCTGGGCCGCAACGACCTCGGCCGCGTCTGCACGCCGGGCACCGTGCGCGTCGACGACTACAGCCACATCGAACGCTATAGCCACGTCATGCACCTGGTGTCGACCGTGACCGGGAAGCTCGGCGAGGGCCGGTCCGCGCTGGACGCGGTGACGGCCTGCTTCCCGGCCGGCACGCTGTCGGGTGCGCCCAAGGTGCGGGCCATGGAGCTGATCGAAGAGGTGGAGAAGACGCGCCGTGGCCTCTACGGCGGCGTGGTCGGCTACCTCGACTTCGCCGGCAACGCCGACTTCGCGATCGCCATCCGCACCGCGCTGATGCGCGACGGCACCGCCTTCGTGCAGGCCGGCGGTGGCGTGGTGGCCGATTCCAACGGCCCCTACGAATACACGGAGGCCTCGAACAAGGCGCGGGCGGTGCTCAACGCGATCGCGGCCGCCGAGACGCTGACGGCGCCGCCACCGGGCCGCAATGGCTGATGCGCGTCCGGCCCGAGCCGGACGGATCACGATCGTCGTCGCCCAGCTGCTGCTGATGGCGGCCGCGGCGGCGCTGTGGGCGGCGTCGCGGCTGCCGTGGGTGGTAGTCCGCTCGTTCGACGGGCTGGGCCAGCCGAAGCAGGTGACGCTGTCGGGCGCGACGTGGTCGTCGGCGCTGCTGCCGTTGGCGCTGCTCCTGCTGGCCACCGCCGTGGCGGCACTCGCCGTGCGCGGCTGGCCGCTGCGGGTGCTGGCGGGGCTGCTGGCCGTGGTCAGCCTCGCGGTCGGCTATCTCGGGGTCAGCTTGTGGGCGATTCCCGACGTGGGAGTGCGCGGCGCCGACCTGGCGCGTATCCCGGTGATGTTCCTGGTGGGAAGCGAGCGGCGGTACTGGGGGGCCGGGATCGCGGTCGCCGCCGCGGTGTGCACGCTGGCCGCGGCCGTCCTGTTGATGCGGTCGGCTTCGACGGCCCGCGGAAGCGCAACAAAATACGCCGCGCCCGCGACCCGCCGATCGAATACGCGACGCGAAGACGCCGGCGGGGCGATGCTGGAGGGCAGCGAAAAGCCGGAGGTGTCAGATATGTCGGAGCGGATGATCTGGGATGCGCTTGACGAGGGACGTGACCCGACCGATCGGGCCCGCGAGTCCGACACCGAGGGTCGGTGACGGGCCGTGCAGTGAAGGTCGCTACCCTTCATTCACGTCATCGAAATCGGCTAAGTAATCGTGGCGACAGCGTGATGGCAGTGGAAGGGAACGACAGGCATGAGTCCGGCATCCGTGCTTGACTCCATCCTCGAGGGAGTCCGGGCCGACGTTGCCGCGCGCGAAGCCGTTGTCAGCCTGACCGAAATCAAGGCGGCCGCCGCGGCGGCGCCACCACCGCTGGACGTGATGGCCGCCTTGCGCGAGCCGGGTATCGGCGTCATCGCGGAGGTGAAGCGCGCCAGCCCGTCGGCGGGTTCGCTAGCGCCCATTGCCGATCCGGCGAAGCTGGCCCAGGCCTACGAGGACGGCGGCGCCCGGATCATCAGCGTGCTGACCGAGGAGCGGCGTTTCCGCGGCTCGCTGGACGACCTTGACGTGGTGCGCGCCGCGGTGTCAATCCCGGTGCTGCGCAAAGACTTTGTGGTGCAGCCCTACCAGATCCACGAGGCGCGCGCGCACGGCGCCGACATGCTGTTGCTGATCGTCGCCGCGCTGGAACAGTCGGCGTTGGTGTCGATGCTGGACCGCACCGAATCGCTCGGCATGACCGCCTTGGTCGAAGTGCACACCGAGGAAGAGGCCGACCGGGCGCTGAAGGCGGGTGCCAACGTGATCGGTGTCAACGCCCGCGACCTCGCGACGCTGGAAGTGGACCGCGATTGCTTCGCCCGCATCGCGCCGGGACTGCCCAGCAACGTGATCCGGATCGCCGAATCCGGTGTGCGCGGCACCGGGGACCTG
This sequence comes from Mycobacterium sp. 852002-50816_SCH5313054-b, assembly GCF_001667185.1. GTDB lineage: Bacteria > Actinomycetota > Actinomycetes > Mycobacteriales > Mycobacteriaceae > Mycobacterium. The sequence goes on from NZ_LZIC01000007.1 coordinate 19,935, forward strand.
CTGGCCTACGCCGGCGCCGGCGCCGACGCGGTTCTGGTCGGCGAGGGTCTGGTCAAAAGCGGCGACCCGCGCGCGGCGGTCGCCGACCTGGTCACCGCGGGCACCCATCCGTCCTGCCCCAAACCGTCGCGCTAGCCGCCGATGAGCTGTCCCCGCGCCGAGAATTGGTGATGGTAGATCAGTCCCGCCCGGAGCTTCCGCTTTCGAGTGCGGCCATCGCCGAACCCACCCGCCACGACCCCGATCCGGGTGGTCATTTCGGCGGCGCCGGTGGTTATGGCGGCCGCTACGTCGCCGAGGCGCTGATGGCGGTGATCGAAGAGGTCACCGCCGCCTACGAGAAGGAACGCGTCAACCCCGACTTCCTCGACACCCTCGACGAGTTGCAGGCCAACTACACCGGTCGGCCGTCGCCGCTGTACGAGGCCACCCGCCTGTCCGAGCACGCCGGCTCGGCGCGGCTGTTCCTCAAGCGAGAAGACTTGAACCACACCGGTTCTCACAAGATCAACAACGTGCTCGGCCAGGCGCTGCTGGCCAAGCGGATGGGCAAGAACCGGGTGATCGCCGAGACCGGGGCCGGGCAGCACGGCGTGGCCACGGCCACCGCGTGCGCGTTGCTCGGACTCGATTGCGTGGTCTACATGGGCGCCGTCGACACCGCCCGGCAGGCGCTCAACGTGGCCCGGATGCGGCTGCTGGGCGCCGAGGTCGTCTCGGTGGAATCCGGTTCCCGCACGCTCAAGGACGCCATCAACGAGGCGTTCCGCGACTGGGTCACCAACGCCGACAACACGTACTACTGCTTCGGCACCGCGGCCGGACCGCATCCGTTCCCCACCATGGTCCGCGACTTCCAGCGCGTCATCGGCCTGGAGACGCGCGTGCAGATCCAGGTGCAGGCGGGCCGGCTACCCGATGCGGTCACCGCCTGCATCGGCGGGGGATCCAACGCGATCGGGATCTTTCACGCCTTCATCGACGATCCCGGCGTGCGGCTAATCGGATTCGAGGCGGCCGGCGACGGCGTCGAGACGGGCAGGCATGCGGCGACATTCAGCGGCGGTTCGCCCGGGGCGTTCCAGGGATCGTTCTCCTACCTGCTGCAGGACGAGGACGGCCAGACGATCGAATCCCATTCGATCTCAGCGGGTCTGGACTATCCCGGCGTGGGCCCCGAACACGCCTGGCTCAGGGAAACTGGACGCGCCGAGTACCGGCCCATCACCGACGCCGAGGCGATGGACGCCTTCGGCCTGCTGTGCCGCACCGAAGGCATCATCCCGGCCATCGAATCGGCGCACGCGGTGGCCGGGGCGCTGCGGCTCGGCGCTGAATTGGGCAGCGGCGCGATCATCGTGGTCAACCTGTCGGGCCGCGGCGACAAGGACGTCGCGACGGCCGCGAAGTGGTTCGGCATTTTGGGGCCAGACGAGCAATGACTGTGCAACAGAGCCAGGCGAGCCGGCTGGGCCCGGCTTTCGAGTCCTGCCGCGGGGACAACCGCGCGGCGCTGATCGGTTACCTGCCGACGGGCTACCCCGATGTGGCCACCTCGATCGGCGCGATGGTTGCCCTCGTCGAATCCGGTTGCGACATCATCGAAGTCGGCGTGCCGTACTCGGATCCGGGCATGGACGGCCCGACGATCGCTCGGGCGACCGAGGCCGCGCTGCACGGGGGCGTGCGGGTCCGGGACACCCTGGCCGCGGTCGACGCGATCAGCGCGGCCGGCGGCCGTGCGGTCGTCATGACGTACTGGAATCCGGTGCTGCGCTACGGCGTTGACGCGTTCGCTCGGGATCTGGCGGCGGCCGGCGGGCACGGCCTGATCACCCCCGACCTCATCCCCGACGAAGCCGGGCAGTGGCTGGCCGCCTCCGACGCGCATCGGCTGGATCGCATCTTCCTGGTCGCGCCCTCCTCGACGCCGGAGCGGCTGGCGACCACGGTCGAGGCATCGCGCGGCTTCGTCTACGCGGCCTCGACGATGGGGGTCACCGGGGCGCGGGACGCGGTGTCGCACGCCGCGCCCGAGCTGGTGCGCCGGGTCAGGGAGGTGTCCGACATCCCCGTCGGCGTCGGCCTGGGGGTGCGGTCGCGGGAGCAGGCGGCGCAGATCGGCGGCTACGCCGACGGTGTCATCGTCGGGTCCGCGCTGGTGTCGGCGTTGGGCGACGGCGGCCTACCCGCGCTGCGCGCGCTGACCGAGGAGCTGGCCACCGGCGTGCGGCAACGGGCGGGCGCCCCGTGACGCACCTGCTGGCGTATTTCCCCAGCCCGGCGCGGGGTGTGTGGCACCTCGGGCCGCTGCCCATTCGCGCCTACGCGCTGTTCATCATCACCGGCATCGTGGTCGCGCTGATGATCGGCGACCGGCGCTGGGAGGCCCGCGGGGGCCAGCGCGGCGTCATCTACGACATTGCGCTGTGGGCGGTGCCGTTCGGGTTGCTCGGCGGCCGGCTGTATCACCTCGCCACCGACTGGCGGACCTATTGGGGCCCGGGCGGCGCCGGGTTCGGCGCGGCGCTGCGAATCTGGGACGGCGGCCTGGGCATCTGGGGCGCGGTCGCGCTCGGCGGCGTCGGCGCGTGGATCGCCTGCCGGCGTCGCGGAATTCCGGTGCCCGCCTTCGGCGACGCCATCGCACCGGGAATCATCCTGGCGCAGGCCATCGGTCGGCTCGGCAACTACTTCAACCAAGAGCTCTACGGCCGGGAAACCACCGTGCCGTGGGGTTTGCAGATCTTCTACCGGCGAGACCCGTCCGGTTACGTCGACCCGCATTCGCTCGACGGCGTCTCGACCGGGCAGGTCGCGTTCGTGGTGCACCCGACGTTCCTGTACGAATTGATCTGGAACGTGGTGCTTTTCGCCGTCTTGATCTACGTGGACCGGCGGTTCAATTTCGGTCACGGGCGGCTGTTTGCGCTGTATGTCGCCGGCTACTGTGTCGGGCGCTTCGGCGTCGAGCTGATGCGGAACGACACGGCCACGCTCATCGCCGGGATCCGGATCAACGTCTTCACATCGACTTTCGTGTTCATCGGGGCCGTGGTGTACATCATCCTGGCGCCCAAGGGCCGCGAAGACCCCGCGAGCCTGCACACCGACTATCCAGTGCCCGACGATGCGCCGGCGCCCAAGCCGCAAACCGAGCCGGAACCCGAGCCGATAACCGGCGCTTCCGTCGTGGCGGCGGCCGCGGTCGCCGGCGCCTTGGCGGCGGGGAAGAGGGCGAAAAGGCTGATTCCGGGCAGGCGGTCGAAACCGGTGCAGCCCGTCGAGGCGGAAGCCGAGGCCGAGACCGTGAAAGCCGAGGCCGAAGTCCCGGAGACGGTGACCGCAGAGCCCGAAACGGTAGCGGCTATGTCGGCGGAACCGGTAGCCGCCCAGGCCGAAACCGAAGACGCCGAGGCCGCCGAGGCCGAAACCGACGTAGCCCAGGGCGCGGAACCCGAATCCGAAGAGCAAGAGGCCGAAGCGGAAGAGACCGAGGCTGAGGAGCCGGAAGCGAAAGACGCCGAGGCCGCCGAGGCCGAAACCGAAGTAGCCCAGGGCGCGGAACCCGAATCCGAAGAGCAAGAGGCCGAAGCGGAAGAGACCGAGGCTGAGGAGCCGCAAGCCGAAGAGACCGAGACGGAAGAACCGGAGGCCGACGAGGCCGAGGCGGCGGAACCCGAGGTCGCGGCGGCCGAGGCCGCCGTGGCGGAGGCGGAGGAAAGCGAGCCCGCGGAGCCGGAGGCCGCGGAGTCCGCAGCGGCCGCCGAGGCGGAGGCCGTCGCGACGGAGGCCGAGGAGGCCGAGGTTGCCGAACCCGAAGCCGAAGACCTTGAAGCCGAGCCCGAGCCCGCCGAGCCCAAAGACGAAGAGCCCGAGGCAGACTCGGAACCCGAGCGGGACGCCGAAGCCGGCAAGCCACCACAGAGGCGATTGAGCTTCCGACTGCGAAACCGACGGGACCGCTAGCGGCGAACGTCGGGTTGTGGCGCGAAATACGCGGCTTTCGCCGCAACGAGTCGACGTTCGGCGCACTAAGGTTGAGAACGTGAACCGGACGTACGCCGCGGCGGGCACCGGCGCGCTGCTGGCCGGCGCCGTCGGTTACGTCGCGCTGGTCGATCCGCACAACACGCATTCGGTCTATCCGCTCTGCCCGTTCAAGTGGCTCACCGGCTGGAATTGCCCCCTGTGCGGTGGCCTTCGCATGACGCATGACCTGCTGCACGGTGACCTGATGTCCACCATCAACGACAACGTGTTCCTCCTGTTTGCTATCCCGGCGCTCGCCGGTTGGATTCTGCTGCGCCGCCGGCGCGGCCAGTCGGTGCTGTCGACGCCGGCGGTGGCGACGGTCACAGCCGTGGCGATCGCGTGGACGGTGCTGCGCAACCTGCCGGGTTTCCCCCTGGTTCCGACCGTCCTCAGCGGGTAGCCGCGCTGCGTCCTATCGGTTAACTCGGGCTGCCCCCGCCGCGCACGACTATGCTGGTTCGCCGTGAGTAGACGCGGAAAGATCGTCTGCACTTTGGGCCCGGCAACAAACTCCGACGAACTGATTCTGGCGCTGGTAGAGGCCGGAATGGACGTCGCCCGGTTGAACTTCAGCCATGGCGACTACGCCGACCACAAGGCCGCCTACGAGCGGGTAAGGGCCGCTTCCGACACCACAGGCCGCGCGGTCGGTGTCCTCGCCGACCTGCAGGGCCCGAAGATCCGGCTGGGGCGATTCGCCACGGGGTCCACGTATTGGGCCGACGGCGAAACCGTGTGCATCACCGTCGCGGACTGCGAAGGCACCCACGACCGGGTGTCGACCACCTACAAGAGGCTGTCGACGGACGCCGTGGTCGGTGACCGGGTGCTGGTCGACGACGGCAACATCGGACTGGTCGTTTCAGGGATCGACGGCGACGACGTGATCTGCACCGTCACCGAAGGCGGTCCGGTCAGCAACAACAAGGGTATGTCGCTGCCGGGGATGAATGTGACCGCTCCGGCCTTGTCGGAGAAGGACATCGAGGATCTCGCGTTCGCGTTGGATCTCGGTGTCGACCTGGTCGCGTTGTCCTTCGTGCGCTCGCCGTCCGACGTCGAGCTGGTGCACGAGGTGATGGACCGGGTCGGGCGGCGGGTACCGGTGATCGCCAAACTGGAAAAGCCCGAAGCCGTCGACAACCTGGAAGCCATCGTCCTGGCGTTCGACGCCATCATGGTGGCCCGCGGCGACTTGGGCGTCGAGCTGCCGCTCGAAGAGGTTCCGCTGGTGCAGAAGCGGGCCATCCAAATCGCCAGGGAGAACGCGAAACCCGTCATCGTGGCGACCCAGATGCTCGACTCGATGATCGAGAATTCGCGGCCCACGCGAGCCGAGGCCTCCGACGTCGCCAATGCCGTGCTCGACGGCGCCGACGCGTTGATGCTGTCGGGGGAGACGTCGGTGGGCAAGTACCCGATGGCGGCGGTCCGGACGATGTCGCGCATTGTGTGCGCGGTCGAGGAGAACTCCACGGCCGCGCCGCCGTTGACGCATGTGCCGCGCACCAAACGAGGCGTGATCTCCTACGCCGCCCGCGACATCGGCGAGCGGCTCGACGCGAAAGCCTTGGTCGCCTTCACCCAATCGGGTGACACCGTCAAGCGGCTGGCGCGCCTGCACACCCCGCTGCCGCTGCTCGCCTTCACCGCGTGGCCCGAGGTGCGCAGCCAGCTCGCCATGACCTGGGGCACCGAGACCTTTATCGTCCCGATGATGACATCGACCGACGGCATGATCCGCCAGGTTGACAAGTCGCTGCTCGAGCTCGGTCGCTACAAGCGCGGCGATCTGGTGGTGATCGTCGCCGGCGCGCCACCCGGCACAGTAGGGTCGACAAATCTGATCCACGTGCACCGGATCGGGGAGGACGACGTCTAGCGCAAAGACCCAGAGGAGAGGCCGCGATCAGCACCAATTCTGATTTCGAGGAACTGCTGGCGATACTCGACCTCCACCGGGTCGCTGAGGACCGGTTCGTCGGATCCCATCCCACCAAGAACCCGATGCGTACCTTCGGCGGGCAGCTCATGGCGCAGTCGTTCGTCGCCAGCAGCCGCACGCTGACCCAGGATGGCCTGCCGCCCAGCGCGCTGTCCGTGCACTTCATCAACGGCGGAGACACCGCCAAGGACATCGAATTCCACGTGACGCGGCTGCGCGACGAGCGGCGCTTCGCCAACCGGCGCGTCGACGCGGTACAGGACGGCATCGTGTTGTCCTCGGCGCTGATCTCGTACATGTCGGGCGGCCCCGGCCTCGAGCACGCCGTCGACCCGCCGCAGGTGGCGCAGCCCCATACGCAACCGTCGCTCGGCGAGCTACTGCGTGGCTACGAAAAGGTCGTCCCGCACTTCGTCAACGCCCTGCAGCCGATCGAATGGCGCTTCACCAACGATCCCTCCTGGGTCATGCGCGACAAGGGCGAGCGGCTGCCGCACAACAGGGTCTGGATGAAGGCAATGGGTGCGCTGCCCGAGGACCCGGTGCTGCACACCGCGACCATGCTGTTCTCCTCGGACACCACGGTGCTGGACTCGGTCATCACCACCCACGGGCTGTCGTGGGGGTTCGACCGGATCTTCGCCGCGTCCGCCAACCACTCGGTGTGGTTTCACCGGCAGGTCAACTTCAACGACTGGGTGCTGTACTCCACGACGTCGCCGGTGGCCGCGGATTCGCGCGGGCTGGGCACCGGGCACTTTTTCGACCCGGCCGGCCAAGCGATCGCCACGGTGGCGCAGGAGGGCCTGCTGTTATATTTCCCGCCCTCCCAGCGATAGACAGGTCACAGTACGGCATACCCGCAGGAAGACCGCCTGATTTGGGCCCACCGCGGCCGCAATCGGGCGTAAGTTCGAATCAGCCGGGTATTCGGTGCGAATGGCGGGAACAAACTGCCGACGTGAGTAATCGCATCGGGAGGTGAAGGTGAACGGACCGGTCGACGTCGCAGCGAAGCCCCGCGCCCGAGAACGCGTTGTCGTCCATGTCGATTCACGAGCAGCCCGCTGGGTCGGGGCGTTGGCCCTGCTCTGTGCGGCGGGCTGGCTGGTTGTCATTCTCGCCCGACACCACCAGCAGCCGGATTGGCACTACAGCGACCGGCTGGGCTGGTCGCTGACGGTGCTGGGCGCGGTGGCGTTCATCGCCCGCGGCATCTTCCTCGGCCGCCCGGTGACGACGCTGCACGCCACCGCCGCCGCGCTTTTCGTCCTGGCGGGCCTGGGCGCGCACGTGTTGTCCTTCGACCTGCTGGGCGACGTGCTGATCGTCGGGTCCGGGATCGTGTTGATGTGGCCGACGTCGGCGCATCCGCGAGCCGCTGACCTGCCCCGGGTGTGGTCGTTGATCGATGTCACCGCCGACGATCCGCTGGCGCCCTTCGCCATGCAGACGGGCAAGTGCTACCACTTCACCGCCGACGGGACCGCCGCGCTGGCGTATCGGACCCGGCTGGGATACGCCGCGGTCGGCGGCGACCCCATCGGTGACGAAGCGAAATTCCCCGAGTTGGTCGCGGACTTCGCCGCCATGTGTCACACCCGCGGCTGGCGGATCGCGGTGGTGGGCTGCAGCGAGCGCCGACTCGAGTTGTGGCGCGACCCCGCCGTCATCGGGCAATCACTGCGCGCCATACCGATCGGCCGCGACGTGGTCGTCGACGTTGCCGATTTCGAGATGGTGGGCCGCAAGTTCCGCAACCTGCGTCAGGCCGTGCAGCGCACGCACAACTTCGGCATCACCACCGAAATCGTGGACGAGCAGCAACTCGACGACAAGCTGCTCGCGGAGCTGACCGACGTGGTGCGTGCTTCCCCCAGCGGCGCCCACCACGATCGCGGCTTCTACATGAACCTCGACGGTGTGTTGGAGGGCCGCTTCCCCGGAATCAAGCTCATCATCGCCCGGGACGCCGAGGGGCGCGTGCAGGGCTTCCACCGCTACGCGACCGCCGGCGGTGGCAGCGATGTCAGCCTCGACGTCCCGTGGCGTCGCCGCGGATCGCCGAACGGCATCGACGAGCGGCTCAGCGTCGACATGATCATGGCCGCCAAAGACGCTGGCGCGCAGCGGTTATCGCTGTCGTTCGCAGCGTTTCCCGAGATCTTCGAGGACAAGGATCGCGGTCGGGTCCAGCGCGTCTTTTACCGGTTGATCCACATTCTCGACCCGCTGATCGCGCTGGAATCGTTGTTCCGGTACGTGCGCAAGTTCCACGCCATGCACGCCCGGCGCTACGCGGTGATCTCGATGACCCAGCTGCTCCCCCTGGTGGTGGTGTTGCTGACGCTGGAGTTCACGCCGCGTCGTCGTCACCTGTGAGCCGCAGTTCGCGACAGCCAATCCCGTTGGGCAAGTGGTGAGTTGCCACCACGACGGTTCGCTCCGCCGGCATCAGAGTGGATTTCGGACCCAGCAGTTCGCGCAGGATCCGCTCGGCGTCGACCGCGTCGAGGTGCTCGGTTGGCTCGTCGAGCAGCACGATGCGGGCCGGCGCAAGCGCGGCGCGGGCCAGCAGCAGGCGCCTGCGCTGGCCCGCCGAGAGCGCCTGGGCGCCACCGGTCAGCACGGTCGACAGCCCTTCGGACAGGCCGGCGAGCCACCCGCCGAGGCCGACCGCGTCGAGCGCCGCCGTCAGCTCGTCGTCGTTGCAGTCGCCGCGGGCCACCAGCAGGTTGTCCCGGACGGTGGTGGCGAACACGTGCGCGTCCTCGGCGAAAAAGCTGACGGCCCTGTGTAGTTCGTCTTCGTCGAAGCGGCTGACGTCGGTTCCGTCCAGCGTCACGCGCCCGTCGAGCGGGGGGATCAGCCCGGCGAGCGTCATCAGCAGCGTGGTCTTGCCCGAACCGCTGGCGCCGGTGATGGCCAGCCGCGCGCCCGGCGGCAGGTCGAGCCGCACCGGGACCGCTCGCGACGCGCCGTCGTGGCCGGAGCGGACGTCGGCGGAAAGCGTGCCGCGAGCGGGCACCGCCTCGCCGGGCCCGGCCGGGCGCTCGGGGGGAGCCAGCTCCAGCAGGCGCCGCGCGGCGATCCGCGACCGCGTCAGCTGGACCGCGGCGGCGGGCAGCGGCGTCGTCGCCTCGAACGCGGACAGCGGCAACAACATCAGCACGGCCAGGGTGGTGGGCGCGACCGTGTGCGCCAGCGCGATGCCGGCCACCACCGCGCCCAACATGCTGGCCCCGATCGCCGCGGTGGGCATCGCCTCGGCGATGGCGGCCGGTCGCGCCGCGGCGTCGAGGGCGCCGGCCCAGTCGCGTTGGCGGCGCTGCGCATCGGCGATGACGTCGGACAAGGCGCCGGCGACGCGCAGCTCCGGGGCGTGCTCGAGGGCGATCATCGCCGATATGTCGCGATCCGAATGGTGTTGGCGGGCAAGCTCTTCCTGCGCCGCGGCGGCCCGACCGGCCAGCCGCGGCGCAACGAAGCCGGCGACGAGCAGGCACACCGCCAGCACCGCCGCGGCGGGCGCCGAAATGACCGCGATCACCGCGGTCGCCGCCAAGCCGAGCACCACCGCGACGGCGATCGGCACCACGGCGCGCACCAGGACGTTGGCCAGCTCGTCGACGTCGGCGCCCACCCGGGCCACCAGCTCGCCGCTGTGCAGCCGGACGGCGGACGCCGCGGGTCCGCGGGCGAGCCGGCGATAGACCTGCGCTCGGGCCGTGCCGGCCGCGCGCAGCGCGGTGTCGTGGGTGGCCAGCCGCTCGCAGTAGTGCAGCACGCCCCGCGAAATCGCGAACGTGCGCACCGCGACGACGGCGATGGACAGATCCAGCACGGGCGGCATCTGCCAGGCCCGCGTGATCAGCCACGCCGAAAACCCGGCCAGGGCAAGGGCGCTGCCCAGCGACAGCACGCCGAGCGCGATGGCCGCCAACATCCGCGGGACCCGCGGGCGCAGCAGCATGAACGCGTCCAACAGCGCTGTCTGGCGGCGACCCGCATCGCCCGGCCTCGCCGCGCTCGCGATCGCCGCGGGATCAGACCGCGGCATGATCGACCCCGGCCTCCGCGGCCACCCGGACCACCCGGTCACCGATCGCGACGACGGGCTCGCGATGGCCGACGACAACCACCGTCGCGCCGGCGCGCGCCCGCTCGACGATGGCCCGCAGGACCCGCTGCTCGGTGCGCGCGTCCAGGTGCGCGGTGGGCTCGTCGAGGAGCAGCACCGGGGCCGCCGACCCCAGCGCCCGCGCGAGGCCGAGCCGCTGCCGCTGTCCCAGCGACAGCCCGACGCCCCCGCGCCCGAGGAGGGTGTTCATCCCGTCGGGCAGTTCGGCCAGTACTGCGTCGAAACCGGATGCGGCACAGCCCCCCTCGAGGTCGGTCACCGGTCCCAGTAGGAGCAGGTTGTCGCGCACGGTGCCGGGGACCAGCACCGGGCGCTGCGGCAGCCAGGACAGCTGCCGCCACCATGCGGCCGGGTCCAGGTCGGTGACGTCGGCTCCGGCCACGGTGACCCGGCCCGCGGACGGCACGGTGATCCCGGCGATCGCCTGCAGCGCGGTGCTCTTGCCGGCGCCGTTGGGCCCGGTCAGCACCGTCACCCGGCCGGGTTCGATGACCGCGGTCAGATCGCGCGGCGCGTTGCCGTCCCGGCCCGCCACGCTGAGGTTTTCCACGCCGATCTCGCCGCCGCGCGCGCTCACCGTCCCGCTACGCGCTGTGGGGCCGGCCGGCTCGCCGATGAGGGCGAACGCCTTGTCGGCGGCGGTCCTACCGTCCTGCGCGGCATGGAATTCCACGCCGATGCGGCGCAGTGGCCAGTAGACGTCGGGCGCCAGCAGCAGCACCGTCAGCCCGGTGGTCAGGGTCATCTCGCCGAAGACCAGGCGCAGGCCGATACCGACCGCGATCAGCGCGACGCCCAGGGTGGCCAGCAATTCGAGCACCAGCGCGGACAGGAAGGCGATCCGCAGCGTCGCCATCGTCGAGCGCCGATGGGCGGCTGCCAGTTCGGCGATCCGCTGTTCGGGGCCCCGGCCGCGTCCCAGCGCCCGCAGCGTCGGGATGCCGGCGATCAGGTCCAGCAATCGGGCCTGCAGGGTCGTCATGGCCGCCAGCGCCGCCGCCGAGCGGTCGGCGGTTGCGATGCCGATCAAGACCATGAAGATCGGGATCAGGGGCAGCGTGATCGCCACGATCACCGCCGATTTCAGGTCATAGGCGGCGATCACGGCGACGGTCGCGGGGGTCAGGATCGCGGCGAGCAGCAGGGTCGGCAGGTAGCCCGCGAAGTACGGGCGCAACCCGTCGAGCCCGCGGGTGACCACGACCGCGGCGGCGTCGCGTTGGGCGGCGAGTTCGCGTGGCTGGCGCGCGGTCACCGCCGCGAGCACCTGGCCGTTGAGGTCGGCGATGACCGCGCTCGAGCCCCGCTGACCCAGGCGGGCCTGCAGCCACTGCGTCACCGTGCGAAACACCCACAGCGCCAACAGGATCGACAGCGGCGCCAGCCAGGAACGCAGGCCGCGCGCGGCGGGATCGCCGACGATGCGCGCGACGGTGCTCGCCAGCACGATCGCCGAACCGATCGCGCAGCCCGAGATCACGACTCCGCAGGCCACGCTGGCGAGCAGGTAGCGCCGCAACGCGGTCGATGCCCGCCACAGCCGCGGGTCCAGCGGTGCCCGGCTGCTCAGGACGGACGCCTCGCCAGGCCGATGGACGGCGGTATCCGGTCGGACGAGATCCGTTGCCGGAACACCCAATACGTCCACGCCTGGTAGACGACCGTCAGCGGCGCCATGATCGCGGTCACCCACGTCATGATCTTGAGGGTGTAGGGGGTCGACGAGGCGTTGTAGATCGTCACGTTCCATTGGCTGTTCAGCGTCGAGGGCACCAGGTTCGGATACAGCGAGCCGAACAGCAGGATGACGACGGCGGCGACCACCAGCGCCGTGCAGGCGAACGCCCACCCGTCCGAAGCGCGCCGCCACACCAACAACACGGCGGCCAGCTGCGCGACGACAGCAACCCCCAGCACCAGCCACGTCCAGCCCTTGCCGTGGGCCAGCTGCGTCCAAAGCCCAAACGCCGCAACCAGTCCGGTCACCGGAAGCGACAGCCGCACCGCGAATCGGTGCGCCTCGTCGCGGATCGTGCCCGAGGTCTTCAAGGCGACGAACACCGCGCCGTAGAGCAGGAACAGTCCCGCGGTGGCCAGGCCGCCCAGCAGCGTGTAGGCGTTGAGCACGTCGGTGATCGACAGGTGGATGTGACCGGCGGCGTCCACCGGCAGCCCGCGGACCAGGATGGCGAACGCCACGCCCCACAACACCGCGGGCAGCCAAGACCCGGCGGCGATCCCGAAATCGGCCCAGCCGCGCCATTTCGTGTCGTCGACCTTGCCGCGCCACTCGATGGCCACCGCGCGCAGGATCATGCCGAACAGGATCGCCAGCAGGGGGAGATACAGCGTCGAGAACACCGTGGCGTACCAGCCGGGAAACGCGGCGAACATCGCCGCGCCGGCGGTGATCAGCCAGACCTCGTTGCCGTCCCACACCGGGCCGATGGTGTTGAGCACCGTGCGCCGTTGCAGTTCCGGCTCGCCGATGCCGGCCCGGGCGAACGGCTCCATCAACATGCCGACGCCGAAGTCGAAACCCTCCAGGATGAAGAAACCGAGGAACAGCAATCCGATGATGCCGAACCACAACTGTTGCAATGCCACCGGTCAGCTCCTTAATACGCGAACGAAAGCGGGGCCACCTCGTCGTCGCTGGGTGCGCGAGGCGGTGCCGGTTCCGCGTCGTGTTCCTGCGGGCCTTCGACGATGTAGCGCTTGAGCAGCCAGAACCAGATGACCGCCAGCACCGCGTAGACGAGGGTGAAGGTCACCAGGGAGGTGACGACCATGCCGGGGGCGAGGTGGGAGACGGCCTCGTGAACGGTGAACCGAACCTGCTGATCGCCGGTCGGGTTCGGGACGACAATCCATGGCTGGCGGCCCATTTCGGTGAACACCCACCCGGAGATGTTGGCCAGGAACGGTGTGGGAATGGTGAGCAGCGCCGCCCAGGAGAACCAGCGCTGGTTCGGCGCCCGGCCACCCCGGGTGAACCACAACGTCGCCAGCGCGAACAACAGCGGAACGGCGAGGAACCCGATCATCGCGCGGAACGACCAGTAGGTGACGAACAGGTTGGGACGGTAGTCGTTGGGCCCGAATCGGTGCTCGAAGTCCTGCTGGATGTTGCGCACCCCCTGCAGCGTGACGCCTCCGGTCTTGCCCTCGGCCAGGAACGGCAGCACGTAGGGCACCTCGATCACGCGGGTGATGCTGTCGCAGTTGTTGTGCGTGCCGACGGTCAGGATGGAGAAGTTGGGATCGGTTTCGGTGCTGCACAACGATTCCGCCGACGCCATCTTCATCGGCTGCTGAACGAACATCAGCTTGCCCTGGCGGTCGCCGGTGAAGAACAGGCCGACGGCGGCGAGCAGCACCACCCAACAGCCCAGGATGGCTGCGGGGCGAAACACGGTGCGGGCGTCCGCTTCGGGAACGGCGGACGCGGGTTTTCCCGAGCGGATCAGCCACCACGCGCTGACGGCGGCGACGAACGTCCCGGCGGTCAGCAGCGCCCCGGTGACGGTGTGCGTAAACGCCGCGCGCGCAGTGTTATTGCTCAGCAACGCGGAGATGCTATCCAGCTCGGCACGGTGCGTCGCCGGGTTGTAGTGCGCGCCGACCGGGTGCTGCATGAACGAGTTCGCCACGATGATGAAGAACGCGGACACGTTCACGCCGATCGCGACGATCCAGATGCAGGCCAGGTGCACCAGCCGCGGCAGCCGGTTCCAGCCGAAGATCCACAGGCCGATGAAGGTGGATTCGAAGAAGAAGGCGAACAGGCCTTCCATGGCCAGCGGGGCGCCGAAGATGTCGCCGACGAACCGGGAGTACTCGCTCCAGTTCATCCCGAACTGAAATTCCTGAACGATTCCCGTGGCCACGCCGATGGCGAAGTTGATCAGGAACAACTTGCCGAAGAACTTGGTGAGGCGATACCACGCCGCATTGCCCGTGGCCACCCACACCGTCTGCATGATGGCGAGCAGGGGAGCCAGCCCGATGGTGAGCGGCACGAAAATGAAGTGGTAGACGGTCGTGATACCGAACTGCCACCGCGAAATGTCGACGACATTCATTGTCATCTCCCCTGAGACTACGGCTCGCTACGACAAAGTGTAGTAGTTAGGTCAGACCGGCGCTATGCCTTGCCCGCTGAGTTGTTTGGACGCCTTGCGGATGCCGAACGACGACACGATCTCGAAGACGCCGATCACCACGAACCACACGCCGACCACCAGCGCCAGGGTGACGATCGACGCGAACGGCGACGCCAGAACCACGATCCCGGCGAGCAGGCTGATCACGCCGACGAAAATCGACCAGCCGCGTCCGGGCAGCGCTGGGTCGCTGAGGGCCGAGACCGTCGTCCCGACCCCGCGGAAGATGAACCCGATGCCGATCCAGATGGCCAGCAACAACACCGCGTAGCCCTGACCGAAATGGCGAAACGCCAAGACCGCCAAGATCAGTGACGCCGCCCCGCTGATGAACAGCAGGATGCGGCTGCCCGCCGAGACGTGCAGGCTGAACGCGAACACCACCTGTGCGACACCGGTGATCAACAGGTAGACGCCGAACGCGACGGCGGCGGTGAGAATGGTGATTCCCGGCCACGCGAGGATCACCGCGCCGACGATCAGCGACAGGATTCCCGATACCAGCGTGGATTTCCATAAGTGCGGCAACAAGCTTGGAACGGTGGCGGATCCAGGAGTGGTCTGCATGGCCGCAGTCTGACACACACGGCGGTGCCCCCGATAGGGACTTTCGGCTCAGACGCGCGCGGTGCGCGGTTCCTCGGAACTCAGGTCCGCGGACTGCTCGGTTGCCTTGCGGCCGATCAGATACCAGGTGCGCATGGGCCCTTTGCCCTTGACGTCGATGCTGCCGCGCTCCTGCAGCACGAACTCGCCTTTGAGGCGCTCATACATCGCCTCGGGCACCTGGATCCGTCCCACCGAGTCGGTGGCTTCCATCCGGGAGGCCACATTGACCGCGTCGCCCCACACGTCGTAGAAGAACCGGCGAGAACCCACCACACCCGCGACCACGGCCCCGCTTGCCATGCCCACCCGCAGCGGCACCGGTTCGCCGTGTGGATCCTTCAGTCCCGCAGCGACATTCGCCATGTCGAGCGCGAAGTCCGCGAGCGCCTGGGAGTGGTCGGGCCGCGGGCGCGGGACGCCGCTGACCACCATGTACGAGTCGCCGCTCACCTTGATCTTTTCCAGCCCGTGTTTGTCCACGAGCGCGTCGAAAGCGCCGTAGAGGCGGTCGAGAAAGCGCACCAGATCGGCCGGCGGGGTGCCGCTGGCGCGTTCGGTGAACCCGACGATGTCGGCGAACAAGACCGTTGCGTCGTCGTACTTGTCGGCGATGACGCCGCGGCCCGGCTCCTTGAGCCGCTCGGCGATGCTGGCGGGCAACATGTTCTCGAGCAGTGTCTCCGAGCGGTCGTACTGGGCCTCCATCACGGCCTCGGCGCGCGCGGTGTCGCGCAGGGCGAACCACACCGTCACGACGACCATCACCACGCTCGACACCGCGGTGACGACAAACCCCGCCGACGTGGCCCAGGCCGGCTGCAGCCCGGTGTTGCGCGGGACCAGGAATTCGACCGCGATGATCAGGCCGGCGGCGACGGCCCCCAGTGCCGACGCCAACACGATGTGTTCGATTCCGAGCAGCAGCACCACCAGGCAGGCGCCCACCAGAAAGAAGAATTGAGATCCCGAACCCGTGCCCACGTCCAGGCAGCTGGCGAAGACGGAGACGTAGGCCGCGCCGATAAAGGTAAGCGGCGCAACCAATTCCCCGAAGCGCTGCAGCCACGGCACCATCGCGAAGACCATGGCGCCGACGACGTTGATCGAACTGACCTGCCACGTCCAGGAATCGGTGGCGATCTGCACGACCACGAAACTCACGCTTACCATCACGGCCAGCCACGCGGTGATCATGAGGATCCGGCCGCGGCGCGCGGCGCTGGCGGCGTAGTGCTGATTGCGGTCGCGCGTCTGCGCCCGCACCGCGGCCACGCAGTCCGGGCGATTCGACGAGCCGTCTTTCCGGGGTGGGGCCCCGCATTTCTTGGCCACCACTTTCAAAGCGTAACCGTTGACCTCGCTATTTGTCGGCTGGCTAGTCAATATCGCGGGTGAGCCACTCCGACGGGCGGTGCGGCGCCAGCGTGCCGTTGGGCATGATGTGCTGCACCGGGTGGCCGTCGCGGGCGGCCAGGTCGGCGATCATCCGTCGGTGACAACGCCACCAGGTGGGTTCCCCGCACATCACGGCGACGTTGTCGGCCTCGGCATCGCGCAGCAGGCGCCGGTATGCCGCCTGAAAGCCGGGCGTGCGGGTATGGGCCGCGTAGTTGGCGAACGACGGGTTTTCCCACCATTGGTCCCGCGGCTCCGGGGCGGTCGACGGTTTGCGTCGCCCGCCGAGGTCCGGTTCGTGCCGGTAGGCGATCCCGGCGGCGCCCAGCCAGCCCGGCATGGCTTCCTTCGACACGTCGGGGTTGCGCCGCGAGCCCGGGAAACTGCGCACGTCCACCAGGAGCGTGATGCCGTGCCGGCGAAGCGCGGCGGTGAGTTCGTCGGCGGATTTCGCGCCGTGTCCGATGGTGTAGAGCATGGATTGGGAGTGCCCTCGGTGGGATTCGAACCCACACTGGACGGGTTTTGAGTCCGTTTCCTCTGCCAGTTGGGATACGAGGGCTGAGCAGCCTCCCACCATAGAGGATCGGTGCGCCGATCGATTCTCACCGCCCCCGAGTTCGCTGGTCGCGGGCATGCACGACACAATGTCCGTCATGACAGGCCCCACGACCGATGCCGACGCCGCTGTGCCGCGCCGGGTCCTGATCGCGGAAGACGAAGCACTCATCCGGCTGGACCTGGCAGAGATGCTCCGAGAGGAGGGGTACGAGATCGTCGGCGAGGCCGGCGATGGGCAGGAAGCCGTCGAACTGGCCGAGCGCCACAAGCCCGACCTGGTGATCATGGATGTGAAGATGCCGCGGCGCGACGGCATCGACGCGGCCTCGGAGATCGCCAGCAAGCGCATCGCGCCAATCGTGGTGTTGACCGCGTTCAGCCAGCGCGACCTGGTCGAGCGCGCCCGCGACGCCGGCGCCATGGCCTACCTGGTGAAGCCGTTCACCATCAGCGACCTGATCCCGGCCATCGAGCTGGCACTCAGCCGGTTCGCCGAGATCACCGAGCTGGAACGCGAAGTGGCGACGTTGTCCGACCGGCTGGAGACCCGCAAGGTCGTCGAGCGCGCGAAGGGCCTGCTGCAGACCAAGCAGGGCATGACCGAGCCCGAGGCCTTCAAATGGATTCAGCGCGCGGCGATGGATCGGCGGACCACCATGAAGCGAGTGGCCGAGGTCGTCCTCGAAACGCTCGGCGACGCGCCCAAGGACACCGCTTCCGAGTAGCTCCGAGACTGCGCTCAGATCGCAAATCTGGGCGAAATCACGCGCTGGTTGCAGTCTCGGCGCAGCGGCGTGCGCTAGCGGCTGTTGAGTGTGCATCCAGGCACACGACACGCCGAGCGGGCCCGCCGTGGCTTCACACTGAGCGGAAGCGCTCCGACTAGCGGGCCACGATCACCGACGAGCCGTGGCCGAACAGGCCCTGGTTCGCGGTGACGCCGACCGTGGCGTTCTCCACCTGCCGGCCGGTGGCCTGACCGCGCAGCTGCCAGGTCAACTCGCAGACCTGCGCGATGGCCTGGGCCGGGATGGCCTCGCCGAAGCAGGCCAGCCCGCCCGACGGGTTGACCGGGACCCGGCCGCCGATGGCGGTGGCGCCGCTGCGCAGCAGCCCCTCGGCCTCGCCCCTGGCGCACAGCCCCAGGTGCTCGTACCAGTCGAGCTCCAGCGCGGTGGACAGGTCGTAGACCTCGGCCAGGCTGAGGTCCTCGGGCCCGATGCCGGCTTCGGCGTAGGCCGCATCGAGGATCTGATCCTTGAACACTCGCTCGGGTGCGGGCACGGTCGCGGTGGAATCCGTTGCGATGTCGGGCAATTCGGGTAGGTGCTGGGGGTAGCGCGGGGTCACCGTGCTGACGGCGCGCACCGAGGGCACTCCGTCGAGCGAGCCGAGGTGCTTACGGGCGAAATCGGCGCTCGCCACGATCAGCGCCGCCGCCCCATCGGAGGTGGCGCAGATGTCCAGCAGCCGCAGCGGGTCCGAGACCACGGGGCTGGCCAGCACGTCGTCGATCGAGTTCTCCTTGCGGTAGCGGGCATTCGGGTTGTTGAGCCCGTGCTTGGAGTTCTTGACCTTCACCTGGGCGAAGTCCTCGAGCGTGGCGCCGTAGAGGTCCATCCGCCGCCGCGCGAGCAGCGCGAAGTACACCGTGTTGGTGGCGCCGATGAGGTGGAAGCGCTGCCAGTCGGGGTCGTTGCGGCGCTCGCCGCCGACCGGCGCGAAGAAGCCCTTCGGCGTGGTGTCGGCGCCGATCACCAGCGCGACGTCGCAGAAGCCGGCCAAAATCTGGGCGCGCGCGCTCTGCAGCGCCTGCGAGCCGCTGGCGCACGCGGCGTAGCTCGAGCTGACCGGAATGCCGTTCCAGCCCAGCTTCTGCGCGAACGTCGCGCCGGCGACGAACCCCGGGTAGCCGTTGCGGATGGTGTCCGCCCCGGCGACCAACTGGATCTGGCTCCAGTCCAGGCCGGCCTCGGCCAGCGCGGCGCGCGCGGCGACGACCCCGTATTCGGTGAAGTCGCGGCCCCACTTGCCCCAGGGGTGCATCCCGGCGCCGAGGATGTACAGCGGTTCGGGCGCGCTCATGATCGCCGTCATTTGCGCCGCTCCTCCTCATCGCTTCGCTCTGCATCGTCGCCGGCGCGCCTCCATGCGTGCACGACGCGCTGCACGCCGTCGTCGTCGGTGAACAGCGGCATGGTGGTCAGCTCCATTTCCATGCCGACCTTCAGGTCGGCGGCCAACGTGCCCTCGACCACCTTGCCCAGCACGATCAAACCCTCGTCGGCCAGTTGCACGGCGCCGACGGCGAACGGCTCAAAGGGGTCCGGGGACGGGTACGGCGGCGGTGGCGCGTAACGGTTTTCGGTGTAGCTCCACAGCGTTCCGCGCGTGGACAGCGCGACGGACTCCAGCGCGTCGTTGGCGCAGGCCGGGTTGGGGCAGTTGTTCTCCCGCGGCGGGAAGACGTAGGTGCCGCACTCCGGGCACTTGCTGCCGATCAAATGGGGGCTGCCGGCCTCGTCGGTGGCGAACCATCCGTCGATCGCGGGTTCTTGGCTGGTGACCTCAGGCACCTGGCCAGACTACCCAGCCGCCGGGCAAAACTGAAACGTGTTGCAGTTTCGCGGCAGGGCTGAGTGGGGGCGGGCCCGTCACACCGGGTGCCTAGAGTGAATGCCGTGCCCGCCGCCACCGAGGAACAGACCAAACCGACACTCATGTTGTTGGACGGCAATTCGCTGGCGTTCCGGGCGTTCTACGCGCTGCCCGCCGAGAACTTCAAGACCCGCGGCGGCCTGACGACCAACGCGGTGTACGGCTTCACGGCGATGCTGATCAACCTGCTGCGGGACGAGGCCCCGACGCACATCGCGGCGGCGTTCGACGTGTCGCGGCAGACGTTCCGCTCCGAGCGGTACCCCGAATACAAGGCCAACCGGTCGTCGACCCCCGACGAGTTCCACGGCCAGATCGACATCACCAAGGAAGTGCTCAATGCACTGGGCATCACGGTGCTCTCCGAGCAGGGCTTCGAGGCCGACGACCTGATCGCGACGCTGGCCACCCAGGCCGAAAACGAGGGCTACCGGGTGCTGGTGGTCTCCGGTGACCGCGACTCACTGCAGCTGGTCAGCGAGGACGTGACCGTGCTGTATCCCCGCAAGGGCGTCAGCGAACTGACCCGGTTCACCCCCGAGGCCGTCGTCGAAAAATACGGGCTGACGCCCACCCAGTACCCCGACTTCGCCGCGCTGCGCGGCGATCCCAGTGACAACCTGCCCGGCATTCCCGGGGTGGGGGAGAAGACCGCCTCCAAGTGGATCGTCGAATACGGCTCGCTGCAAGCGCTGGTCGACAACGTCGACTCGGTGCGCGGCAAGGTCGGCGACGCGCTGCGGGCCAACCTGGCCGGAGTCATCCGCAACCGCGAGCTCACCGACCTCGTCAAAGACGTGCCGCTGGCCCAAACGCCGGACACGCTGCGGCTGCAGCCCTGGGACCGCGACCAGATCCACCGGCTCTTCGACGACCTCGAGTTCCGGGTCTTGCGCGACCGTCTGTTCGAGACCCTGGTCGCCGTCGAGCCCGAGGTCGACGAGGGCTTCGACGTGCGCGGCGGCGCGCTGGAGCCCGGCACGGTCGGGCAGTGGCTGGCCGAGCACGCCGGCGACGGGCGCCGGAGCGGGTTGGCCGTCGCCGGCACCCACCTGCCGCACGGCGGGGACGCCACCGCGCTGGCCCTCGCCGCCGCCGACGGCGAGGGCGGCTACGTCGACACCGCGACGTTGACCCCCGACGACGACGCCGCGCTCGCGGCCTGGCTGGCCGACCCGGCGAAGCCCAAGGCGCTGCACGAGGCCAAGCTCGCCATCCACGATGTGGCGGGGCGCGGGTGGACGCTGGACGGCGTCACCTCGGACACCGCGCTGGCGGCCTACGTGGTGCGGCCGGGGCAGCGCAGCTTCACCCTCGACGACCTCTCGCTGCGCTACCTGCGCCGCGAGCTGCGCGCGGAAACCACTGAACAGCAACAGCTTTCGCTGCTCGACGACATCGAGGGAACCGACGAGCAGGCCGTGCAGACCCTGATCCTGCGGGCGCGCGCCGTAGTGGACCTGGCCGACGCGCTGGACGCCGAGCTGGATCGCATCGACTCCACCGCGCTGCTGGGCGAGATGGAGCTGCCGGTCCAGCACGTGCTGGCCGACATGGAAAGCGCCGGCATCGCCGTCGACCTGCAGTTGCTGGGCGAGCTGCAGAGCCAGTTCGGCGACCAGATCCGCGACGCCGCCGAGGCGGCCTACGCCGTGATCGGCAAGCAGATCAACCTGGGCTCACCCAAGCAGTTGCAGGTGGTGCTGTTCGACGAGCTCGGGATGCCCAAGACCAAGCGCACCAAGACCGGCTAC
This sequence comes from Mycobacterium sp. 852002-50816_SCH5313054-b, assembly GCF_001667185.1. Lineage (GTDB taxonomy): Bacteria > Actinomycetota > Actinomycetes > Mycobacteriales > Mycobacteriaceae > Mycobacterium. Next base: position 41,199 of record NZ_LZIC01000007.1, read on the forward strand.
ACCACCGACGCGGACGCCCTGCAGTCGCTGTTCGACAAGACCGGGCACCCGTTCCTACAGCACCTGCTCGCCCACCGCGACGTCACCCGGCTCAAGGTCACCGTCGACGGGTTGCTGAACTCGGTGGCCGCCGACGGCCGGATCCACACCACGTTCAACCAGACGATCGCGGCCACCGGCAGGTTGTCGTCGACCGAACCCAACCTGCAAAACATCCCGATCCGCACCGAGGAAGGCCGCCAGATCCGGGACGCGTTCGTGGTCGGCAAAGGCTACGACGAGCTGATGACGGCGGACTACAGCCAGATCGAGATGCGGATCATGGCGCACCTGTCCCGCGACGAGGGCCTCATCGAGGCGTTCAACACGGGGGAGGACCTGCACTCGTTCGTCGCCTCGCGGGCGTTCGGGGTGCCGATCGAGGAGGTCACCGCCGAGCTGCGGCGCCGCGTCAAGGCGATGTCGTACGGGCTCGCCTACGGGTTGAGCGCCTACGGGCTGTCGCAGCAGCTGAAGATCTCCACCGAGGAGGCGAAGGAGCAGATGGACGCCTACTTCGCCCGATTCGGCGGGGTGCGCGACTACCTGATGGACGTCGTCGAGCAGGCCCGCAAGGACGGCTACACCTCGACGGTGCTGGGCCGCCGCCGCTACCTGCCCGAGCTGGACAGCAGCAACCGTCAGGTGCGCGAGGCGGCCGAGCGGGCGGCGCTCAACGCGCCCATCCAGGGCAGTGCGGCCGACATCATCAAGGTGGCGATGATCGAGGTCGACAAGGCGATCACAGCGGCCGGACTGGCGTCGCGCATGCTGTTGCAGGTGCACGACGAACTGTTGTTCGAAGTCGCGCCCGGCGAGCGTGAACTCCTCGAGGCGCTGGCGCGCGAGAAGATGGGCGGCGCGTACCCGCTGGACGTTCCGCTCGAGGTATCGGTGGGTTACGGACGCTCCTGGGACTCCGCCGCGCACTAAGGCCCGCCGGTGTAACGTGAGGCCGAAAATCGGCCGGAAATTCGCCGTGGCGTTACATTCCCTTCAGCATGTAGCGGCCGAGTTTGTCCAGCTAGTGCCCTGTCGAGTAGCCTCGACAGGTAAATCCTGTTTGTCCCTACGACCTCACCTGTCCGGAGCAACCCAACAACATGCCGAGTCCCACCGTCACCTCGCCCCAAGTAGCCGTCAACGACATTGGCTCGAGCGAGGATTTTCTCGCCGCAATAGACAAAACGATCAAGTACTTCAACGATGGCGACATCGTCGAGGGCACGATCGTCAAAGTGGACCGGGACGAGGTGCTCCTCGACATCGGCTACAAGACCGAAGGGGTCATCCCCGCCCGCGAGCTCTCGATCAAGCACGACGTCGACCCCAACGAGGTCGTCACCGTCGGCGATGAGGTCGAGGCCCTGGTCCTCACCAAGGAGGACAAAGAGGGCCGGCTGATCCTCTCCAAGAAGCGCGCGCAGTACGAGCGCGCCTGGGGCACCATCGAGGCGCTCAAGGAGAAGGACGAGGCCGTCAAGGGCACGGTCATCGAGGTGGTCAAGGGTGGCCTGATCCTCGACATCGGGTTGCGCGGCTTCCTGCCCGCCTCGCTTGTCGAGATGCGCCGCGTCCGCGACCTGCAGCCGTACATCGGCAAGGAGATCGAAGCCAAGATCATCGAGCTGGACAAGAACCGCAACAACGTGGTGCTGTCGCGGCGGGCCTGGCTGGAGCAGACGCAGTCCGAGGTGCGCAGCGAGTTCCTCAACCAGCTGCAAAAGGGCAGCATCCGCAAGGGTGTGGTCTCCTCCATCGTCAACTTCGGCGCGTTCGTCGACCTCGGCGGCGTCGACGGTCTGGTGCACGTCTCCGAGCTGTCCTGGAAGCACATCGACCACCCGTCCGAGGTGGTGCAGGTGGGCGACGAGGTCACCGTCGAGGTGCTCGACGTCGACATGGACCGCGAGCGGGTTTCGTTGTCGCTCAAGGCGACCCAGGAAGACCCGTGGCGGCACTTCGCCCGCACGCACGCCATCGGCCAGATCGTGCCGGGCAAGGTCACCAAGCTGGTTCCCTTCGGCGCGTTCGTGCGCGTCGAGGAGGGCATCGAGGGCCTGGTGCACATCTCCGAGCTGGCTGAGCGCCACGTCGAGGTGCCCGATCAGGTGGTCGCCGTCGGCGACGACGCGATGGTCAAGGTCATCGACATCGACCTGGAGCGCCGCCGCATCTCGTTGTCGCTCAAGCAGGCCAACGAGGACTACACCGAGGAATTCGACCCGGCGAAGTACGGCATGGCTGACAGCTACGACGAGCAGGGCAACTACATCTTCCCCGAGGGTTTCGACGCCGAGACCAACGAATGGCTCGAAGGCTTCGACACCCAGCGCAACGAGTGGGAGGCCCGCTACGCCGAGGCCGAGCGCCGGCACAAGATGCACACCGCGCAGATGGAGAAGTTCGCGGCGGCCGAGGCGGCGGGGCACGGTGGTGGCGAGCAGTCGCCGGGTAACGGCGCTCCGCCGGAGAAGGCGGCCGGTGGGTCGCTGGCCAGCGATGCCCAGTTGGCGGCCCTGCGGGAAAAGCTCGCCGGCAACGCGTAATTCGCCGCACGAATGCTCCGCATCGGGTTGACCGGTGGCATCGGCGCCGGCAAGTCGGCGCTGTCGGCCACGTTCGCGAAGTGCGGTGCGGTCATCGTCGACGGCGACGTCATCGCGCGCGAGGTGGTCCGGCCGGGAACCGAGGGGCTGGCGGCGCTGGTCGAGGCGTTCGGTGACGACATCCTGCTTCCCGACGGGTCGCTGGATCGCCCGGCCCTGGCCGCCAAGGCTTTTTGCGACGACGAGGCGCGCCAGCGGCTGAACGGGATCGTCCACCCGCTAGTGGGTAAGCGACGCGCGGAGATCATCGCGTCGGTGCCCGACGATTCGGTTGTCGTCGAAGACATTCCGCTGCTGGTGGAATCCGGGATGGCGCCGCTGTTCCCGCTCGTGGTGGTGGTACACGCCGACGTCGAGGTGCGGGTGCGACGGCTGGTCGACCAACGCGGGATGCCCGAAGAGGACGCCCGAGCGAGGATCGCCGCCCAGGCCAGCGACGAGCAGCGCCGCGCCGTCGCCGACGTCTGGCTGGACAACTCGGGCAGCCCGGAGGACCTGGTGCAGCGGGCCCACGACGTGTGGAACAACCGGATCGTGCCGTTCGCGCACAACCTGAGTGCGCGCCAGATCGCCAGGGCGCCCGCGCGACTGGTGCCGGCCGATCCGAGTTGGCCCGAGCAGGCGCGGCGCATCGTCAACCGGCTGCACACGGCGTGCGGCCACCGGGCGCTGCGCATCGACCACATCGGCTCCACCGCGCTGCCCGCGTTGGACGCCAAGGACGTCATCGACATGCAGATCACCGTCGAATCGCTCGCCGTCGCCGACGAACTCGCCGAACCCTTGTTGGCCGCCGGCTACCCCCGCATCGAGCACCTCACCGAGGACGTCGCCAAGGACGATGCGCGCAGCACCGTGCAACGCTACGACCACAGCGACGATCCCGGCCTGTGGCACAAGCGGATTCACGCCTCCGCCGACCCGGGCCGGCCGACCAACGTGCACCTGCGGGTGGACGGCTGGCCCAACCAGCAATTCGCCCTGCTGTTCGTCGCCTGGTTGCGGTCCGACGTCGGTGCGCGCGCCGACTACCTGGCCGTCAAGCTCAAGGCCGAACAGGCGGCGGGCGGTGACATCTCGCCTTACGTCGCCGCCAAGGAGCCGTGGTACCCCGACGCCTACCGGCGGGCCTGGCAGTGGGCCGACTCAACCGGATGGCAGCCCTAGCCGGTCCGGCGTCGCGCCGCACTGCAGCACGCCGTTGGGGCCGGAATTCCCGGGTGTCGGTCTGACGAACTGATCGAGCTGCGTGAAAACGTTGTCGTCGACGTCGATCTCGCAGTGCACGTTCGCCGAGTAGGGGAAATGCAGCACGATCTGCATGCCGGCCTGCTGCGGATCGGGCAACACCGTGTTGGCTTCGAACACGTTGCCGGGCATCGAGGGAAGGTTGGTGCTGTTCGTCCGGTTGCCGTTGATCACGAATATGGCCTGGCTGCCGGTGGTCAGCGCATCGATCCGGGCGCGGTAGGTGATGTTGTGCAGGTCCGCCCGCGCGATTGCCGGGCTTAGCTGGGAGCCGGCCGCGATCACGGTCAGGGCCGCGATCGGCATCCACCTGTGCTTGCTGAGGCTCATAGTTGCCGAGATTACTCGGCTTGGCACCGCGGGCACCACGCCGACGTCCGGCCGCCCACCCGGCCGTGCGCGAGTCGGGCGCCGCAGCGCGGACAGGACGGGTCCGGTTCGTCGCGCGCCCCGGTGAGCCACCGCGGCAGCCCCGGCACCCGGCCGTGCCGCACCGACGTGCGCAGCACCGAGGCCATGGCGGCGTGCAGGCGCTTGACGTCGTCGGCGTCCAGGCCGGCGACCGGGCGGGTCGGTGCAATGCGGGCCCGCCAGCAGATCTCGTCGGTGAGCAGGTTGCCCAGCCCGGCGATCACCGACTGGTCCATCAGCGTGGGCTTCAGTCGGCCGCGCCGCCCGGACAGCAGATCTCGGAATACCGGCAGGCCGATGCCCAGGGCGTCGGGGCCCAGCGGACCGGTGACGTGCGCGACGTCCTCCTCGGCATCGACCAGCCACACGCCCCGCAGCTTGCGGAGGTCGGCGTAGCGTAGTTCCCCTCGATCCAGCGCGATCACCAGCCGCTCGTAGGGCTCACGGGCGGCGCCGTCGGCGGCATAGTGCGGGTGCCCCGTCATCCCGCTGTGCACCAACAACGTCGGGCCGTCCGTCGGCAGCATCAGCCATTTGCCGTGCCGGCGTGGGGAATCGAAACGCCGGCCGTCGAGCTGCCGGCCGAGCGCGGCGGCGGTGCTGTTTCGCAGCACGCCGGGGTCGTGGACCTGCACGCGGCGAATCCGGCGCCCGGGCAGCGTTTCGGCCAGCTGGCGCCGAAACCCCTCCACGTCGGGCAGTTCAGGCACGAAGCTTCGCCAGGCGCCGCGCGGGAGCGGTCAACGAGCGGGCGCGCCGGTACATGCCGGCCCATGGGTCGGGTTGCCCGGCAAGTCGTTTGGGAATATCGCGGATCGTGAACCGATCCGCCCGCAAGCCGCGGGTGTCCAGCTCGTCCCACTCCAGCGGCGTCGACACCGGCGCGCCCCGCCGGGCCCGGACGGAGTAAGGGGCAACCGCGGTCTGCGCGTAGGCGTTTCGCATGATGTCGAGGTACACCCGGTCGCCGCGATTGTTCTTCCGGGCTTCGACGGTGCGATGCGCGGCGTCGTCGGCGGCCACCACCTCGGCCACACCGCGGGCGAATTCTCGGACGCCGTCGAAATCGGTGTCGGGGCGCAGGGGGCTCACGACGTGCAGCCCTCGCGACCCGGTGGTCTGCACGTAACACGCCAGCCCGAGTTCGTCCAGCACCCCGGCCACCGCGCGCGCGGTCGCGCGTACCACGGCGAAGTCGTTGTCGGACGGGTCGAGGTCGAAGACCAGCCGGTCGGGGTTATCCAGCCGCTGCCGCCGCGACTGCCACACGTGCAGCGTGACGCAGTTCTGGTTGGCCAGCCAGCGCAACGCTTCCGGGCGTTCGGCCACGGGATGCACGACGGTGCCGCCGTCCTCCTTTGCGACCTCGACCCGGCCCATCCAGTCGGGCAGCGAATCGGCGAAATCCTGCTGCACCCAGCCTTGCTCGCCGATGCCGCGCGGGAACCGTTGCACCGTCAGGGCCCTGCCCTTGAGGTGGGGCAGCATCGCGTCGGCCACCTCGCCGTAGTAGTCGACGAGTTCGCGTTTGGTGATCCCGGGATCGGGAAACACCACTCGCTCCGGGTGGGTGACCTCGACGGCGATGCGGGGCATCAGGGTGTTTCCCGCACCACGTCGGCGGGCTCCTTGTCGGTGCGCAGGCCGAGGTAGCGCGGGTGGCGCAGCTTGCCGTCGCGCGTCCACTCGGTGAAGCCGATCTGGACCACCAGCTCCGGTCGCACCCAGCGGGCCCCGTTCTCGCGCACCAGACCGCGGGTGAAGGGTGCGGCTTTCTGTTCGATCGGCGATAACCGCCCGTGCAGGCGGCGCAACGTGGTTTCGTCGAAACCGGTGCCCACCTTGCCGGCGTACACCAGGTCGCGCCCGTCGTGGTAGCCGAGCAGCAGCGCCCCCAGCTCGATGCGGCTGCCTTTCGGGGCGGTGTAGCCCCCGACCACGAACTCCTGATCGCGAACGCACTTGAACTTCAACCAGTTCGGTGATCGCCGGCCGTCATAGGTGGAGTCAGCCAGCTTCGCGATCACCCCTTCATCGCCGCGTTCGCAGGCTTCCCGGTAGGCGGTGATGCCGTCCCCGACGCGGTGTGCCGTGCAACGCAGCGGATCGTCGAACTGGATGGCCTTGCGCAGCAGCCGTTTTCGCCACAACAGCGGCACGTCGGTGGTCGACTCGCCGTCGAGGTGCATCAGGTCGAACAGGTAGTAAAAGACGCGCACCGGCGACGCGCGGGCCACCTCGGGGTCGGTGATGCCCAGGCGGGCCTGCAACCGGGCGAAGCTGGTGCGGCGCCCCGCGAACGCCACCACCTCGCCGTCGACGACGAACCGTGTCGTGTGCTGGGCGCCGAGCGCGTCGACCAGCTCGGGGTAGGTGCCGTTGAGCGGCTGGCGGTTTCGTGACAGCAGCCGCACCTGGTCGCCGTCGCGAAATGCCAGGCAGCGCATCCCGTCGAATTTGCGCTCGAAGATCCAGTCGGGATCGGAGAACCGCTTCTCGGTCAGGGTGGCCAGCGTCGGGGCCCGCCAGTCGGGCACCGGCTCGTCGCGCAGCGCCGCGCGCACGGACGCGGGCAGCGCGGCGAGGTCGGTCATGACCAGTCGTCCTCTTCTTCCTTACGCCTGATCAGCAGCCACGTCTCTTCCTCGCCCTCCCGGACCCGGGTGAGCGAGTAGCAGCAGCGCAGCTGCTCGCCGCTCAGCCGGAACGAGAGATGTCCACACTCAAGGCATTCGGCCATCTCGTACTGCGTCACGTTGGCGTAGGTGCCGCTGTCGGCGACGACGACGTCGCCCGCGGCGTCGTCCAACGGTTGGTCGTCGGTGCGGCGGGCCAACCGCCCGTCTTTGGGTATCGCCCATGACACCAGCACCCCGTCGATTTCGAGGCGCAGGTCGTAGTGGTCGCTGCCGGCCGCGTCGTGCTGGATGACGAAACACGGCTGGCCGCCGGACCGGCGTCTGCGCCGGTAGTCGGTCAAGCTCAAGCGCATCCCGTGGGGATACCCGTCGGTAATTTGCGGAAACGACCCGGAAACGGTGTGGAAACGGCTATCTCCCATGCCAGGTCAGCTCCATGCCATGGGTGGTCAGCCATCGGCAAAGGTCATAGTCGTTGCAGGCCAGGCCTTCGATGGCCGTCACGGCGCGCCGCACCGCCCGCTCGGCGACCTGCGCCGTCAGCAGGCCGTGGCGCACCGCGTCCAGCAACTCGTCGACGTCGGCCAGTGTCACCCCGGCGCCGGTGCGGACCTCGATGTCGAGGTAGTGGTCCTCAGAACGCCACACCTTCTCCCCGGGTGTGTATTCGCCCACATCGAGGTAGTAGTCGTGGTCGCGTTCATGACCCTGGTTGAAGTGAAAGACGGTGGCGCGCAAGCCCAGCGACGGTAAAAGCCACGACTCGAGGTAACGGAACTGGGCGCGGCCCGGGGTGGGACGGGCCAGGTAGAGGCCCCACGGCTGCACGACGTACTCGTCGACGGCCCGCACAATGCCTTTCGGATCGGTGTTGGTGCGGTCGACCAGGTCGAACATCTCGTGCTTCGGCGGATGGATGGTCCCACCCTATCGGCGCAGCCGGATCTTCCACCGCACGAAGCCGGCGTAGAACAGCGACAGCGCGGCCAACATGCCGATGTCGAGCAGCCACGCCGTCGACGTGTGCTGCCAGAATCGGTCCTGGGACACCAGGGAACCGGGCACCAGGTTGCGCAGGTCGACCGTCGACGCCGCCGCGGCGTAGCCCCAGCGCGCGGGCATCGCGAAGGACAGCTGGTCGAGCCCGAGCCGGCCGGTCACCGGGACCATTCCGCCGCACAGCACCAACTGCGCCATCACCGTCACCACGAACAGCGGCATGATCTGCTCGCTGGAGCGGACCAGCGACGAGATGGCCAACCCGAGGATGGCCGAGGCGACGCAGGTCGCCGCGACGGTGACGAACAGCTCGGCGGTGGCGCCGAAGGTCGAGTGGCCGAGCAGGACGCCGCCGCGGGTCGGGGCGCTCTTGCCGACCACCACGATCGCGGTGATGATCGCCGATTGCAGAATCGCGAACCCGCAGAACACCGCGGTCTTGGCGAGCAGGTAGGCGGTGGTCGACAGCCCGACCGCCTGCTCGCGCTGGAAGATGGCGCGCTCGCCGACCAGGTCGCGGATCGTCAGCGCGGTGCCCATGAACGCGGCGGCGGGCAGCAGCAACGCGAGTATCTGCGCGGCCTCGTCGGGTGTCCCGGCGTTCGGGCCCGGCGCGTGGAACCCGTTGCCGCCCGGCACGGTCAGGGACAACGAGCCCAGGATGAACGGCAACAGCGCCAGGAAGATGAAATAGGCGCGGTCGGCGACGACCAGGCGCACCTGCCGGCGCGCGACCGTCGAAATCTGGCGCCGCACGCTGGTGTGCACCGGTTCGCCCAGGGCGCCCGGCTCGTCCGCCTTGTCCGGCACCAGCTTCTGCGGCCGCTTCTGGGCGTCGCGCTGCTCCAGAAACCGCCGGTTGGCCTCCTCGGGGTCGGCCCCCACCTGGGTGAAGATCTTGGCCCAGTTCGTGGTGCCCATCGCGTCACCGATCTGGTCCGGCGGCCCGAAGTAGGCGGTCTTGCCCCCCGGCGCCACCAGGAGCAGCTGGTCGCAGATGTCGAGGTAGGACAGCATGTGCGTCACCACGATGACCACGCGGCCGGCGTCGGCCAACTGCCGGAGCATCGTCATCACCTGGTGGTCAAGCGCCGGGTCCAGGCCCGAGGTGGGCTCGTCGAGGATCAGCAGCGACGGCCCGGTGAGCAGCTCGAGCGCGACCGAGGCTCGTTTGCGTTGGCCGCCGGACAGCTTGTCGACGCGGGTGTCGGCGTGCTTGGTCAGGTCGAGCTCGTCGAGGACCTGGGCGACCACCTTGGCGCGGTCGGCCTTGCTGGTGTCGGGGGGCAGCCGCAACTCGGCCGCGTAGCTCAGCGCCTGATTCACCGTCAGCTGGCGGTGCACCACGTCGTCCTGGGGAACCATCCCGATCCGGCTGCGCAACGACGCGTACTCGGTGTGGATGTTGTGGCCCTCGAAGGTCACCGATCCCGACGTCGGGGTCGTGTAGCCGGCGATCAGCCTGGCCAGCGTGCTCTTGCCGGCGCCCGAGCCGCCGATCACGGCGGTGAGCGTCCCCGGGCGGGCGGTCACCGAGATGTCGTCGAGCAGCTGCTTGCCGTTGTCGACGACGTACTTGACGTTGCGCACCTCGAGGCCGCCCGTCCGCGTCGCCGCCTCGCTGCGCTGGACCAGGGTGCCGTCCCGGAACACCAGGTCGACGTTGCCGATGGTGACGATGTCGTCGTCGCTCAGGATCGCCGACCCGACCCGGGTGCCGTTGACGAACGTTCCGTTGATGCTGTTGTCCCGGATCTCGGTCCCAAGCGGCGTCTGCAGCAGCGTCGCGTGGTGACGCGACGCCAGGACGTCGTAGACGACGATGTCGCTTTCGGCCGCGCGGCCGATCGTCATGGCGCCGGCCGTGCCCGCGGCCGCCGACATGCGCGGCGAGAGCAGCTTCACGAAGCGGGTGGCCAGGTTCGACACGTCGGCCGTCTTGGCGTCGATCACGGTGGACTCGGCGGCCGGCGGTGCGTCGGGCCGTTCCGCTTCGGCGTTGACCACGGTCAGCGGGTCGGGCGGCGCGCCGCGGAGCGGCCCCTTGGCCGCTGCCATCCCCGACGTCTGGATCCGCGCGGGCGGCAGCGGCTGGCGGGGCGGCGCATCCGGCGGCGGAGGTAGTGCGA
>NZ_LZIC01000008.1 GCF_001667185.1 Mycobacterium sp. 852002-50816_SCH5313054-b
GCGCATACGATCTCGACGGTGGCGCGCCGGGTGGAGGAGTTCCCGCGCTGCGCGCAGGGATTGCGGGAGGGGCGACTGTCGCTGGATCAGGTCGGCGTCATCGCGGCGCGGGCAGCCGACGGATCGGATGAGCATTACGCGCAGTTGGCCGCGGTCGCCACGGTCGGCCAGCTGCGCACCGCGGTCAACCTCGAGCCGCGACCCGAACCCGATCCTGGGCCGCAACCGCAGCCCTCGATCACCAAGACCTCTGATGAGCAGTTCAGCTGTTGGCGGATCAAACTTGCCCACCCCGAGGCGGCGAAGTTCGAGGCGGCGCTGGCGTCTCATCGGGAGGCGCTTTTCGCCGAGTGGAAACACGATCACGGCGACGGCGAGGCCCCAGCAGAGCAGCGGCCCCCGGTGCCGGGCACCCTCGAGGCGTTTCTGCGCCTGGTCGAGGCCGGCTGGGATGCCGAAGCCACCCGCCGCCCGCACGCCCAGCACACCACCGTGGTGGTCCACCTCGACGTCGCGGCGCGCGTCGCCGCGCTGCATCTGGGGCCGCTGCTCACCGACGCCGAACGCC
>NZ_LZIC01000009.1 GCF_001667185.1 Mycobacterium sp. 852002-50816_SCH5313054-b
CGCCGGCCCGAGCGGGCCAGCGAGTAGCCCAGCATCCCGCCGCCCATGCCGGTGCCCACGACGATCACGTCCCACACGACGCGTTCGGCCTCGCGCGCACTCAGATCGCCGTCAGCCAATCGAGCTCCTCAGCGGGTGGTGTCCAACGCTTTGCCCGGTCGGGGCGAATCGCGATCCTAGCACCGCATTGCCGTTGTCCGATCTGTTGAAAAATGTTGCGGTGGCCAGCGGCAGCGGCTGTTAGCATCGCCCCCATGTCTGCAGGCGGCGCCCCAGTACGGATCGGCATCCTCGGCGCTTCGCGTTGGGCGCCGACGACGTTCCTCACGCCGGCCAAGGAGAACACCGAGGTCGTCGTGGCCGCGGTGGCCTCACGCGATGCGTCGCGCGCCCGAGACTTCGCCGCCAAACACGGCATCGCCCGGGCACACGACAGCTACGAGGCGCTGCTCGCCGATCCGGACCTGGACGCTGTCTACAACCTGCTGCCGACAAGCGTGCACGGCCGGTGGACCCGGGCCACGCTGGACGCGGGCAAGCACGTGCTGTGCGAAAAGCCGTTCACCGCCAACGCCGCCGAGGCCCGCGAGATCGACGAACTTGCCGCCAAGTCAGACCGGGTCGTGATGGAGGCGCTCCAATACCGCTACCACCCGCTGACCGCTCGCATCGAGCAGATCATCGGTTCGGGAGAGCTGGGCAAGCTGGAGCGGGTGGAGGTAGCCGTCTGCGTGTTACTGCCCAAGCGCTCCAACGGCAACGTCTACGACTACTCCCTGGCCGGGGGCGCGGTGATGGATGCCGGCGTCTATACGGTCGACATGCTCCGCACGTTCGGCGGCTCGACTCCCGAGGTCGTCTCGGCCAAAGCGAAACTGGACGGTCCTCAGGTGGACCGGGTCATGACGGCGGAAGTGCGCTTTGCCGACGGGCACACCGGCCGACTGCACTGCGCGCTGTGGTCGTCGAACCTGTTTTGGGCCAACGCCAAGATCATCGGCGATCGCGGCCAGCTGAGTTACTTCAGCCCGGCGGCGCCGCACCTGTTGCCTCGGCTCTCGATCCGCACTGCCGACGGAAAGCGTGTGGAGCGCTTCCCGCGGCGCACCACCTACGCCTATCAGCTCGACGCTTTCGCCGGGGCGGTGTTGCGCGGGGAGCCGGTGAAGACGACGTCCGAAGGCGCGATCGAGAACATGACCGTCATCGACGGGATCTATCGGGCCGCCGGCCTGCCGCTACGCCAGCCGGGCTGAGCCGCTCATCGGTTCCGATCAGCGACGACGATCCGACTTCGGCGGTTGGATCTCGGGCGGTAGGGAACCATCGGTGAGCCAGCCGTCGACGGTCCGCGAGAAGAGGTCCGGATAGCGTGTGGCCCAATCATGGGGCATGCCGGCTGCGACCCTGTCGACTCCGTTGGGCATTTGCTCCGCGAGTGCTGCTGCCCAGCGGCGCACGACCGGCAGCTCCTTGGCGCCGGTCAAGAACAATGTGGGCGAATCCGATTGGCCGAGTTCCTCGGGAAGCGTGAATCCCGAGGATGCCATGATGACGTCGGCGAGCTGTCCGCTGGTGATGAGACGCACGTCCTCGCGATACTCATCGATATGGGCCGCGGGAACCTTTGCCAGCCAAGCGTTCCGGTAGCCCCTCACCATCGAGCGGTAGAGGGAGTTCCGGGCTGGCAGCGACAGCAGGCGCCGTGTCAACGGCACAAACGGCACCCTGTTGATGGCGGTCCCGCACAGCACCGCCCGATCGACGAGTTTTGGCTCGGTGGCCAGCAACTGCACCCCCACCTGGGCCCCGAGCGATAGGCCCACCACGTGCGCCCGGCCGGTGTCCACCCGGGAGCGGATGAGTTCTGCCACCGCGGTGGCGGCTCGGCCCATCTCGAATGGCCCCTGCTCGAAGCTCTTGCCGTAGTGGGGCAGATCGGGGACCAGACAGTGGAATTGCTGCATTCGTTCGACCACCGGCTCCCAGAACCAGCCGCTCGTATACGCGCCGTGCAGGAAGACGATTGCTGGTGCCCCGACCGGACCGGATTCGCGCACGAACAGGTCCATGCGGCCGACCATATCAGTCATACGCGGGGTTCTTTCCGGTCTACCGGGGGTCCAGCATGGTGGCGCCGGCACGATCAATTCGCCTGTATTCGCCGCCGTTGCGGCAGTCGCATGCCAACTGCGGGTGCGAGCCCAAACTTCTGGTCTATTGTACCGGTGTTGGATTAGACTGCCGGACGGGTTAGCCAGGGGCGGGAGGCCCCTACCATTCCACAACGCGCACGGGGGACCGAAGGGCTAGGTTCCGCGATGGCTGAAGGCGTGTTCGGACGCAGCGATGCTGAGATCGATTTGTTGGTCCGTGGCATGCGGTCGGGGATCGCGGTGGTGGGTTTTGGCTATATCGGCACGGTGATCGGTGCGGTGCTGGCTGATCGGGGTTGGCCGGTGACCGGGATCGATGTGCGACAAAACGTCGTCGATGAGATCAATCTGGGCAAGACCACGGTGCCCGAGCCGGGGCTTGGTGAGTTGGTGGCCGACAACGTGCGGGTGGGTCGGCTTCGTGCCACGACCGATTTCGGTGCCGTCGCGGACAACGATTTTGTGATCGTGACGGTCGGCACGCCGCTGGGTCCGGATTATGAGCCGATCGTTGATGACATCAAGGCGGCGGCGCGGGCGGTGGGGCAGCATCTGCATCGCGGTCACCTGGTGATCCTGAAGAGCACGGTGCCGCCTGACACCACCGAAAATCTGGTGTTGCCGATCCTGGAGGAGGCTTCGGGGCTGCGGGCCGGGGTGGATTTCGGGTTGGCGTTTTGTCCGGAACGGTTGGCCGAGGGGCAGGCCATCCGCGAGTTGACGTCGATCCCGGTGGTGGTGGGTGCGGTCGATGAGCGCACCGCGCGCGCCTGCTGCACGTTGTGGCGACATGCCCTGGGGGTGGAGTCCATTGTCGTCGATGACCCGCGCACGGCCGAGATGGTGAAGCTGGCCGATAACCTGTGGATCGATCTGAACATTGCGATGGCCAATGAGCTGGCCAAGGTGTGCGACCGGCTGGACATGGACGGGCTGCAGGTCATTGAGGCGGCCAACTCGATGCCCAAGGGCACCCACCACGTCAACATTTTGCGCCCGAGTATGGGTGTGGGTGGTTATTGCCTGACGAAGGATCCGTGGTTCGTCAATCATCTGGGGCAGACGCTGGGGTTGGAGCTGGGTATCCCGCGCACGTCGCGGACGGTCAACGACACCATGCCCGCCTACACCTATGGGCTGCTCACCCAGCTGCTGGCCGAGCAGGACAAGGCGATTCAGACCAGCAAGATCGCGGTGCTGGGTATCGCGTTTAAGAACAACACCGGCGATTGCCGGCTCACGCCCACCAAGTATGTCGTGGCCTTGCTGGAGGAGTCGGGCTGCGAGCTGTCGATCCACGACCCGTGGGTGCCCGACGAGGAGGCTCCCACGGTGACCAAGATCCCGCTCACCCCGGACATCGAGTCGGCGGTCAAGGATGCCGACGCCCTGGTGGTGCTGGCGGGCCACCGCGAATTCCACCAGATTCCGCTGGCCCGGCTCGCGGACCTGACGGCATCGGGCTGCGTGTTCCTCGACGGGCGCAACAGCTTCGACCCGGCCGCCGTGCGCGCCGCCGGTTTCGTGTACAAGGGGATCGGCCGATAGCCATACTGCAGGCGAAGGTAACCCGTACACAGAAACGAAAGAGCGAATATGTCTAATGTCGTCGTGACGGGCGGCTACGGCCTGATCGGGTCGCATTTGGTCTCCGCACTGCTGGAGCGTGGCGACTCGGTGACGGTGTTCGACCAGGCAAAGAACACGCGCGACACCAGCATCGACTTCGACCGGCACGCCAACTTCCGGTTCGTGCAAGGCGACGTCACCGATCTGGGGGCACTCGAGGAAGCCCTGACGCCCGGCGTCGACAAAGTCTTCCATCTGGCCGCGGTCGTCGGCGTCAAAAACTATATGAAGGATCCGCTCCAGGTTCTCGACGTCAACGTGACCGGCACCCGCAACGTCCTGGAGCTGTGCCAGCGGCACGGCACCCGCGTGGTTTTCGCCAGCACGTCCGAGGTGTTCGGCAAGAACCCCAACCCGCCGTGGGCCGAGGACGACGACCGCGTGCTCGGTTCGACCAAGACGGCCCGGTGGAGCTACAGCACCAGCAAGGCCATGGCCGAGCATCTGGTCTTCGCGATGTACAGCGCCCACGGACTGCCGGCGACGGTCGTTCGCTACTTCAACGTCTATGGCCCGCGGCAGAACCCGATATTCGTGATCTCGCAGACCATTCACCGCATCCTCAATGGTCTCCCACCGTTGCTCTACGACTCGGGTGACCAAACACGGTGCTTCACCTACGTCGACGACGCCATCGCCGGCACCTTGCTGGCGGCCGACAGCGACGCGGCAATCGGTGAGGCCTTCAACATCGGGAGCATGACCGAGACCACCATGCGCGACGCCATCGAGCTGGCGATCAAGATCGCCAACGTCGATTCGGTGTCCGAGGCCGAAGTTATCGACACGGCGGCGCGCTACGGGGGTCGCTATGAGGACATTCCCCGCCGCATCCCGGACTCGACGAAGGCGCAACGGGAGCTGGGTTGGCGCCTGAAGGTCGATGTCGAGGAGGGGATTCGCCGCACCATCGATTGGGCGCGAGCCAATCCGTGGTACCTCCAAGGACCCGCAGGGGACTAGTGCGAGTGCCGCGCTAGCCGTGGGCGAGCGCGCGATCGGCAAGCGCCCCCATCGCCGGTGCCAACTCCCGGGAGTAATCGGCCGTGATGTGGTTCCAGTCGAGGTAAACCATGGCGTTGCCGACGATGACTGGGCAGCGGTTCGTGGTGCAGAAGAGTTCGGTGAGGTCGGCGTATTGTCCGCCGCTGGTTTTGGTGGCGGTCGTCTCTGCTGCGATGCCGGCGTCGCTCACCGCGGTCGACCGTGGCGGCGAGCAGGCCGTGGCGTCGTCGAGGTGGCCGGACAGACAGTCCGGTACCGCTGTGCCCGGGTCGGGGACCGGCCCCAACACCAGCACCTTGGAACCGGCACTGCGCAGCTGCTGCACCAGGCGGGTCAGGCTGTCGATCCACGCCGGGTCGTACGGCGTGTAACCCGCCTGCCAACTGCCCTCGCTGCGCTCGCGCGACATGCTCACCACGACCAGCCGCGGGTGCTCGGCGCGTAACCGGGCGAGGATCAGGGCGCGCCACTGATCGCAATGCATAAAGCGCTCGATCAAACCATCGAGGTGCTTCGCGATGGGCACGTCGAGCAATGGACAGCCCGCCTTGGCCAGCATCTCGAGCCGCCAGTGCCGTTGCGCGGCGATCTGCTGAAACGCCGGATCCCACATCGCGGCGTGTGAGTCGCCGACCAGGGCCACCGTCGTGCTCGACGCGGTATCGCCCGTCGCGCACTCGGGCTGCCCGCTCTGGTTGGCTCCGCGGAAGCAGCCGCTGGACCACATCGCAGTCTGGCCGGCCGTTGCTTCGGCGACCGGCGGTTGCAGGTTCGACGGTACGGCCGTCATGTCAGCCGATGCCGCGACCGCGGCCTGCGCCTGTGCGAACGCCTGCTGCACCGCCGCGTCATAGGCGTCCATGCCGGCGCCCGCCGTGACCGGTGCCACGTTGATGGTCAACGCCGTGCCCGGCGCGCCGCGGCCGACCGGGATCGGAATCCATGCCAGCATCGCCACGCCCACACCGACGGCCACCGCGGTGGCGCCAGCGCCGACCGCGAAACTGGCCAGTGGGGAGCGGCGCAAAGCAGCGCCGTATCGCAGCGGGGTCTCGACAAAACGCAGTGTGAGCATCCCCAAGCCGCCCGAGAGGAGGACCGCCACCAGCCTGCCGGCCAGCCCCAGCTGATGGCCCAGCAGCGGTACCGCGAGGACGAGCACCGGCCAGTGCCACAGATACCACGAGTAGGACAACCGGCCCATGTCGCGCATCGGCTTGATTGCAAGGATTCGGCCCGCTCCCAGGGTGGGTGTGGCACAGCCGGCGCCGATCACCAGGACGGTCCCGAGCAGGGGCCATATCGCAGCGGTGCCCGGATATGGCGTGGCCGGGGTCAGCTGGTTGCAGACCAACACGATCAGGGCCAGCCCCGCCCATCCGGTGACCGCGGCCGCTCGTGCCGGAAGCCGGCGCCACTGGTTGGCCGTGAGAGCCAGCATCCCGCCCACGGCCAGGTCCCACGCCCGCGTGGGCAGCGAAAAGTACGCCGCCGGAGGCACCAGGTAAGTGGTCAGCAGCGACAGCGCGAATGACAGGATCGCGACCAGCCCGAAGACGATCAGGAAGGAGCGCTTCGGCGCGTTCGATGAGGTAGGAGGAGGGCTGTTGCGCCGACGGGTACGCCGGATCACCCACCAGGTACCGATGATCAGCACGGGCCACACCAGGTAGAACTGCTCCTCGACGCCCAGGGTCCAGTAGTGCTGGAACGGCGACGGCGGCTGGTGGCCGCCGAAGTAGTCGACGTTTTCGTGAATGAACCAGTAGTTGCCGACATACAGCGCGCAGGCGATGCCGTCCTCCACGACGCTTTTTGCCTGCAAAGGCGACAACAAGACGGCCGAGGCGATCACGGTCACGCTGCCGATGAGGGCAGCTACCGGCAGCAGGCGGCGGACCCGTGCCGCATAGAACTTGCGCAGCCCCAGAGTGCCGGTGCTACTGACCTCGCGCCAGAGCTGCCCGGTGATGACGAAACCCGAGATGATGAAGAAGATGTCCGGGCCGACGAACCCACCGCTTGCACCGGGCATGTCGGCGTGAAAGAGAAGGATTGCCACGAGCGTCAGGGCGCGCAGGCCCTCGATGTCCGGGCGGAATTCCTTTTGTGCCGAGCCCCGATCTTGCGCTACCCCGGCAGGGCTAACGCTTTCGGCCTGGACCACGGTCACCCACTTGTCTGAGGAGGCGTTTCATCGAATCGAGGCATTATCACACACACGTACAACGCCTCTCGGCCGAATGCGCCACGCCTGCGCGGGTGCCCGGTTATGCTGCTGGGCGGCTGAGCCGGGGACGCGAGCTGCCGCTTCCATTCCCCAGAACGCGCACGGGAAGTGAAAGGCTAGGATCCCGCCGATGAAATTTGTGCTGGCAAACTGGGGAACTCGCGGCGAAGTCGAACCCTACGTCACTGTCGGCCGCGAACTGGTGCGCCGGGGGCACGACGTACACATGGCCGTCGCGCCTGAAATGGTCGGCTTCACCGAGGCCGCCGGGCCCACGGCGGTCGCCTACGGGCCGGAGTTGAAAGCCATCCTGGACCCGCATCGCGATTTCTGGGCGGGTCTGTTCGCCAACCCCTGGAAGCTCCGGGAGCTGGGCAGGTTGTCGGGCGAATATTCGGCGCCCCTTTCCCAGTGCCGGCCTGAGGTCAGCGCGACGCTGACGTCGCTGGCGGAGGGGTCCGACCTGCTGCTGACCGGCATGAATTTCGAGGCCGACGCGCTCAACGTCGCGCAGTATTGCGACATTCCTTTCGCGACCCTGCACATCTTCCCGCTGCGAGCCAACGGTCAGCTTCTGCCGTTCCTGCCGGCGCCGTTCGCCCGCTCCGCGACCAGGGCGCTCGACTGGCTGGCCTGGCGCGGCGGGAAGAAGGTGGAGGATGCGCAGCGCCGCGAACTCGGTCTGCCGGAGGTGACGCGCCCCTGGCCGCGCCGGATCTCCGAACGCGGATCGCTCGAAATCCAGGCCTACGACGAGGTGTGCTATCCCGGGCTGGCAGCCGAATGGGCGAAATGGGGCCGCCGACGTCCGTTCGTCGGCGCACTGACGATGGAGTTGCCGACGGACGCCGATGAGGATGTCGCGTCGTGGATCGCCGCGGGAACACCCCCGATTTGCTTCGGGTTCGGCAGCGTAGGCGTCGAATCCGCGGCCGACACGCTTGCCATGATCAGCTCGGCATGCGCCCAGCTGGGCGAGCGGGCGTTGGTGTGTGCCGCCGGGTCGGACTACAGCAACGTCCCCCACTCCGAGCACGTCAAGGTCGTGGGCGTGATGAACTACGCGGCGGCTTTGCCCGCCTGCCGCGCCTTCGTGCACCACGGTGGCTGCGGCACCACGAACGCAGGACTGCGCGCGGGACTCCCGACGTTGATCCTCTGGACGTTGCCCGATCAGGGGCTCTGGGGGGCTCGGGTCAAACGACTGAAGGTGGGTACCGGGCGGCGCTTTTCGGCCACCACCGAGAAATCGTTGCTCGCGGATCTGCGCACCGTCCTCGCCCCGCAATGTCGCACGCATGCCCGCGAACTCGCGGCCCGCATGACCAAACCCGCCGAGAGCGTCGCGCTCGCTGCTGATCTTGTGGAAAATTTCGCGCGCCTCAAGCGAGTTGGCTGATCGGCCGGTGTAGGGCCCAACGGCCGACGCCGTCAGTTGTGGGCGAGCGTGCGGTCTGCCAGCGCCGCGATCGCCGGCGCCAACAGCCGGGAGTATTCGAACGTCAGATGGCTCTGGTCGAGATAAACGAGGGTGTTGCCGACGATGACCGGGCAGCGGTTGGCGGTGCAGAACAAGTCGGTGAGGTCGGCGTATTGTCCGCCGCCGGCGGCGGTGGCGGCGGATTCGGCCGTGATGCCGGGTTCGTTCACCGCGGTCGATCTGGGCGGCGAGCAGGCCGTGGCGTCATCGAGGTGGCCGGACAGGCAGATCGGTACGTATGACTGTGGGTCGGGGGTGGGCCCGAGTACCAGCACCTGAGCACCGGTGCCGCGCAGCTCTCGTACCAGGCGGAAGAAACTGTTGTTCCACGCCGAGTCGTAGGACGTGAAACCAGACGGCAAACCGTAGCGGGCACCGTAGCGGCGCAACACGTTGAGCACGATGAGCCGCGGGTGCTCGGCGCCCAACCGGTCGACGATCTGGCCGCGCCACCGCGTGCACTCGGTGTATTCCCGGTGCAGGGTGGGGCTGATGATGTGCAGGTCCAGCAAGGGGCAACCGGCCTTGGCCAGCATTTCCAGCCGCCAGTGCCGCTGGGTGGCGATCTGCTGCAAGGCCGGGTTCCACATCGCGGCGGTGGAGTCGCCGACGAGGGCCACCGTCGTCGTCGAGGCGGTATCGCCCGCGGCGCATTCGGGCTGTCCGTCCTGGAAGAAATTGCGCATGCAGCCGTCGCGGAACAGGACCCCATGTTCGGCTGCGGCGTCGGCCAGCGGGGGTTCGAGGTTCGACGGGACGGCCTTGAGGTCGGCCGATGCTGCTACCGCGGCATGCACCTGCGCGAACGCCTGCTGGACCGCCGCGTCGTAGGCGGCCATGCTGGAGCCCGCGGGGGCGGGCGCCGCGGTGACGCTGAGTGGCGCCACCGGTGCGCCGTGACCGACGGGTGTGGGCACCCACAACAACAGCACCACGCCCACACACACCGCAACCGCGGTGGCCCCACCGCCGAGCGCGAGACTCACCCGCGCAGAGCGGCGCACGGGATCGGCGAACCGCAGCGGATTTTCGATGAACCGCAGCGTGAGCACGGCCAGCACACCGGAGGCTATGGCCGCCGTCAACCTGGCGACCAGCCCCAGCGGGTGGCCCAGCAATGCCGGTGCGAGCAGCAGCACCGGCCAGTGCCACAGATACCACGAGTACGAGATCCGGCCGATCGCGCGCATCGGCGAGGATCCCAATACGCGGCCGCACCCCTGCGACGCTGTGGCGCAGCCGGCGCCGATCACCAGCAGCGCGCCGAGTGTCGGCAGCAGCGCGGCGGTACCCGGATACAGGGTGGCCGGACTCAGCTGGTTGCTGGCAACCAGGATCGCCACCAATCCGGCCCACCCGGTCAGCGCGGAAGCCCGTGGCGGTAGGCGCCGCCACTGGCCGGCCGTGAGGGCGACCAGCCCCCCGGCGGCCAATTGCCAGGCCCGGGTGGGAAGCGAAAAGAACGCGATCGGAGGTGCCACCTCGGTGATCGCAAACGACAGCGCGAACGACGCGGCCGCGACCAGCGCAAGGACCACGAGATAGGGCCTCTGAGACGCGGGGGACGCGGGGTCGGTTCCGGGTTTGCTGCGCCGGTATGCACGTCGGACGAGCCATGCCGTCCCGATGATGAGGGCCGGCCAGATCAGGTAGAACTGTTCTTCCACACCGAGCGACCAGTAGTGCTGGAAGGGCGACGGCGGCATCATGCCGCCGAAGTAGTCGACGCCCTGCTGAATGAACCAATAGTTACTGACATACAGTGCGCTGGCGATGCCGTCGAAGATGACGGTCCGGGCCTGTAACGGGGGGAGCAGGACGGCCGAGCCGATCAGGGTGATGACGCCCACCGTGGCCGATGCCGGCAGCAGTCGGCGGGCCCGGGCCCCGTAGAAGTTGCGCAGCCGCACGGTGCCGGCGCTGCTTACCTCCCGCCACAGCAGCCCGGTGATCAAGAAGCCGGAGATGACGAAGAACACGTCCACCCCGATGAACCCGCCGTCCACCCCGGGCACGTCAGCATGAAACAGGACAACCGCCAGCACCGCGACCGCGCGCAAGCCCTCGATGTCCGGGCGGAACCGCGACTGCGCCGGGCGCCGATCCCGCGCCTCTTCGGTAGGGCGAACGCTGTCGGACTGGCGCAAGGTCACCTACCTGGAACGAGGACACGTTCTTTCGAATCGAGGAATTATCACACACGCGTTCAACATGCCCGCCCGACTTCATCACTATCGAGTGCCTGCGACACCGAGGGCGACGGCGACAGGGTGAAGTAAGGCGCCGCGCACGGCCGGCCCGACCGGGGCTACTTCCGCGGGGCCGTCAGCTGTGTGTGATCGCCTGGCTCGACCGATGATTCGGGTTGCTCGCCGATCCAGTCAAGCAGCGCGGGCAGACCGTCCTCGAGCGTCCACTTCGGGCGCCAGTCGAGCTCGCTCTTTGCCGGGTCGATGTCACACCGCGCGGCGCGCACGTCACCGTCGCGGAATTTCCCGACGACGTTCGGTGGCGGGGCGCCGCAGATGGCGGCGATCCTGTCCGCCAGCTGATGAATGGTTGTCGGGATCCCCGACCCGATGTCGAGGCAGCGTGCCCCGTTCGCGGGTTTCTCGATCGCGGCGAACAGTGCCTCGATGATGTCGTCGATATAGACGAAATCCCGCAAGATCCGTCCGTCCTCGTAGATCTCCAGCGCCTGCTGCTCGCGCGCCAATCGTGCGAAAAGCGCGACTATTCCCGTGTACGAATTGGTCAGCGACTGGCCCGGCCCGTAGACGTTCTGCAGCCGCAGCATGCTCAGATTGGTGTCATGGGCGGCGGTCCAGGCGGCCAGGATGTGCTCCTGGGCGAGTTTGGTAGCGGCGTAGATGTTGGTGGGCCGCGGCTCGGTTCGGCCGGCGCAGCTCGCGAGCGGGACGACGGGATCGTCCGTGGGCCCCTGTGGATCCCAGATACCGGCCACCAGCTGGGCGTGGCTTCGGGGCTGCGGATAGAAGATCTGGGAGCCGTATTGCCAAGCGCCCTCGCCGTAGACGGCGCGTGACGACGCCAGCACCAGTTGGTCGGGCGCGTGTCCCGAGCGGCTCAGGGCGTCAAGAAGTTGAGTCGTCCCCACCACGTTCACCGAACCGTGGCGCGTCGCCTCGGAAAGCGACTGCGCCGTTCCCGTCTCGGCCGCCAAATGGACGATCTGGGCCGGACGGAACAACCGAAGCACGGCATCGCAGTCAGGGGCATGGGTGACATCGCCGGTGAAGAACCGCACCGACGCCGGCAGGTCGATCGCCGCCCGTTCGCCATGCACCTGCGGGTGCAAGACGTCCATGACGGCGACGTCATAACCGGCTTCGACGAGACGGCGCGAAAGCGCAGACCCGATGAAGCCTGCCCCGCCGGTGATGAGAACGCGTGTAGACAACGGCCGACGCCTCCGGTTACTCGGTGAAGGAAATTCGGTGACCGGCACGCGTTGCCAGGGGTGCGGTCCGGGTGATCATACCGAGGCACCACATCTTGATCGGCCGTATCGGTGGGAAGAAAACTACCGGCCTGCCGGACGGCGCTCGGCTGCGCAGACGGCTCAACCGCCGGCTGGCGTGCGGTCGGCCGGCGGCCGTGCGCTGGCGAGCGTGCGGCCGGCGAGCGCACCCATCGCCGGTGCGAGCACCCGCGCGTATTCGCTCGTCAGGTGATCGTCGAAGTACACCATGGTGTTGCCCACCACGACCGGGCACCGGTCGGCGGTGCAGAACAGCTCGGCGAGGTTTTCGTAATGCCCGCCACCGGCTTGGGTGGCGGCGGCCTCATCGGCGATGCCGGCTCGGTTCAACGCCTTCGACCGCGGCGCCGAGCAGGCCATCGCGTCGTTGAGGTGGTCGGACAGGCAGATCGGCACCGACTCGTAGGGATTCGGGACCGGCCCCAGCACCAGCACCTGCGCGTCGATACCGCGCAGCTGCTGCACGAGGCGGGTCAGCCCGTCGGACCATGCCCGGTTGTATGGCTTGGGCAGGTAGTCCAGGCCGCCGTACCCGCGGGACATGCTCACCACGACAAGCCGGGGGTGCTCGGCGCGGAGCCGGGCCATCATCGCACCGCGCCACTGCTCGCAGCGTTGCACGTAATCGACCATGCGCCCGACGAAGCCGGTGGCGGGCAAGCTCATCGGCGGACACGCCCCCTTGGTGAGGGTCTCCAGCCGCCAGTGCTGCTGCTCGGCGACCTGCTGGAACGCCGGCGCCCACATGGTGGCGTGCGAGTCACCCAGCAGGGCGACGGTCGTCGTCGAAGTGGTGTCGCCCAGCACGCACCCGGGCTGTCCGACCCCCAAGAGGTTGCGTTGGCAACCGTTGTAGAACTCAGCTCTGTATTCGGCCGCCGCCTCAGCGAGCTTCGGTTCGAGGTTCGACGGAACGGCCTTCAGGTTGGTGGCCGCCGCGACCGCAGCCTGCGCCTGGGTGAACGCGCTGTGTACCGCCGCGTCGTAGGCGTCGATGGGGGAGCCCGGAGGCGGAGGCGACGCCGTGATGGTCAACCGCGCGGCCGGTGCGCCGCCACCGACCGGGTTGGGCA
This sequence comes from Mycobacterium sp. 852002-50816_SCH5313054-b, assembly GCF_001667185.1. GTDB lineage: Bacteria > Actinomycetota > Actinomycetes > Mycobacteriales > Mycobacteriaceae > Mycobacterium. Next base: position 13,076 of record NZ_LZIC01000009.1, read on the forward strand.
CCTGGCCCATCAGCGCCACGCCCACACAGACCGCGACCGCGGTGGCCGCACCGCCCAGCGCGAGACTGGCCAGGGCCGACCCACGGATCGGAGCGGCGAATCGGAAGGGATCCTCGATGAAACGCAACGTGAGCACAGCCAGCCCGCCGGAGATGAGGACTGTCGCCAGCCTGCCGGCCAGCCCCAGTGGGTGGCCTAGCAAGGCCGCTGCGAGCAGCAGCACCGGCCAGTGCCACAAGTACAAAGAGTAGGAGATCCGGCCGATCGCGCGCATCGGCGTCGTTGCAAGCAGGCGGCCGCATCCCCCGGCGGGCGCGGCACAGCCGGCGCCGATCACCAGCACCGCACCTAGCACCGGCAACAACGCGGCGGTGCCCGGATAGAGGGTGCCCGGGCCGAGCAGCCCGCAGGCCAGCAGGATCACCGCCAGCCCCGCCCATCCCGCGATCGAGGCGGCGCGTGCCGGGAGTCGGCGCAACTGGCCGGCCATGAGGGCCACCAGGCCGCCCGCGGCCAGCTGCCACGCCCGGGTGGGCAGGGAAAAGAACGCCACGGACGGCGCCACGAAAGTGGCGGCCAGCGACAGCGTGAACGACAGGGCTGCGACCAGGGCAAGGACCACCAGATACGGGGTTTGCCTGGAAGGGGTGTGGGCCTTGGTGCGCCGGCGCACCAGCCGGATGAGCAACGTGGTGCCGATGATCAACGCCGGCCACACCAGGTAGAACTGTTCCTCTACACCCAGCGACCAGTAGTGCTGAAACGGCGATGGCGGCTGCGCCGGGGAGAAGTAGCTCAAGCCCTCGTGGGCGAAGTGGTTATTGCTGACATACAGCGCGCTGTAGACCCCGTCCTCGAGCACGCCGCGGGCCTGCAGCGGGGGCAACAGGGCGGCCGCGCCGATCGCGGTGAGCACGCCCACCACGGCCGAGGCCGGCAGCAGCCTGCGAGCCCGGGCTCCGTAAAAGCGGCCCAGCTTCACGGTGCCGGCGGAGCTCACCTCTCGCCACAGCAGCCCCGTGATCAGGAAGCCCGAGATGACGAAGAAGACGTCCACGCCGACGAACCCGCCGCCCACACCGGGCAGGCCGGCGTGAAACAGGACGACAGCCACGACCGCGACAGCGCGCAGGCCCTCGATGTCTGGGCGAAAGCCCGACTCTACTGAGCGCTGAGGCCGCAGTCCTTCGATAGGGCTAACGCGGTCGGCGTGCAGCAAGGAAGCAACCTTGGAAAGAAGAATGAGGATGTGTTCCCCCGGTCCGGGGAAGTATCACACACGTGTTGAACGCATTCGGTATGTTTGCGAATCATTGTTCATCGTCTTGGGCTCCTTGGGCTGTCCAAGAGCTGGCGGAAGGCGGCCTGAAGGTTGTCCTGTTTGAGGTTGGAACCCGGAGTTCGCACATGACCTGGCTCAGGCGCCATGCCGACCCGGTAGGGCCGAGTCGGGCCGAGAACCCGGAGGTGAACCGGTGAGCGTCGTCCATAGTCCGAAAGTGGAACGTCCACCAGTGGATCGGACGAACCTTCATAACGTATGGAAAGCGGTTCTGGTTGGCCTCGCGCTTCTTGCGGCTGCGGCATGTTATGTCCAGCCGCTACTGCTCGTCGCGTTCGGCGTGCTTGTCCTGTTACTCCTCTGTGCGCGCCTCATCTACCGGGATCGCGATCGCTACATTCCGAACCTGTATGCCCGCGACACCCGGGTATATGACGACGCCTATCGCGCGTTTATCCGCCGCACGCTCGAGGACATGCGGGGGTGCAGAATCGGCGGCCACACGCTGTTATGGGAGGCGTCTCGACTGCCGACGCCGGGCCCACAGAGCTCCGACGAACTGCTGCTGGACCTGGGCGTCTGGCTCGGCTGGTCGACGAGGCTGATGTTCGATGCGTCCGGCCGTCAGGTGTACGGCTTCGATACCTTCGAGGGCCTCGTCGAAGACTGGCAAATCGACGACCAGGTCCTCATCAAGCGCGGAACCTTTTCACTGTCGGAACCGCTCGCGCAACGTTCCATGCAGGACACGGGCGTGAGCTTGCAGGACGGGGTTCCCGCTGCGCTCGGTCGCAAGGTGCAGTTCATCAAGGGGAGCACCTATGAGACGTTGGCGCCGTTCTTGGCCGATCGGCCGGGCGCCCCGATCACGTTGTTCCACATGGATTTGGACACCTACGAGAGTTGCCTGCATGCGCTGGAAACGTGCAAGGAGCGCTTCGCCGAAGGATCCATTCTCGTCTTCGACGAATACCTCGTCACCAATGCCGAAATGCTGGCGTTCTTCGAGTTCCAGACCAAGTACGAGCTGGAATGGCGATACCGGGCGTGGGGTCTCGAGATCATGGAGATGAATCTGGAGATGGTTGTCTCGCGGTGGAAACGCGCGACCTACTACCTGCCCTGGATTGCGGGGTATTGGTTGGTGGGCGACGGCAGCTATGTCTGGAAGTTCTTCCGCAGCCGGTTTTGGCGGTTCTGGCTGGGCGCACCGATCGGCGACATCTTCTTCATGCTTGGCGCCGCCGGACAACGGAAGTCGGTCAGCCTCGAAATTACCGGTCTCGGCAAGCTAGACCCGAACCGCCCAGCGTGACCTAGGACCGGGTCGCGATGAAGTTTGTGTTGGCAAGCTGGGGAAGTCGCGGTGATATCGAGCCCAACCTGGCGGTCGGGCGCGAGCTGGTGCTGCGAGGGCACGACGTGTGCATGGCCGTCCCGCCCGATCTGGTCGGCTTCGCCGAGGCGGCCGGGGTCGCGGCGGTCGGCTTCGGACCGGAGTCGCGGTCCATCCTGGATTCGCACCGCGAATTCTGGACCTGTTTCTTCGGCCGCCCCTGGCGGATCGGGGATCTGATGAGGGCGCGGGCCGCAATCGGCGGGCCCCTCCTCCAGAGTTGGCGGGACATGAGCACGACGCTGAGGTCGCTGGCGGACGGCGCCGACCTGATCTTCACCGGCATCAATTTCGAAGACGCCGCCGCCAATGTCGCGGAGTACTACGACATTCCCCTGGCCACGTTGCACTACTTCCCGCTGCGTCCCAACGGCCAGACTTTGCGGTTCCTGCCGGCGCGGCTGCGGCGTTCGGCGGTGGCGGCGTTCTGGTGGGTGTCGTGGCGCGGGATGAAGAAGGTGGAAGACACCCAGCGCCTGGAGCTGGGTCTGCCAAAGGCAACCGGCTCCGCACCGCGACGGATTACCGCACGCGGAGCGCTGGAAATCCAGGCCTATGACGAGGTGTGCTTTCCCGGGCTGGCAGCCGAATGGGCCACCTGGGATCGGCAACGTCCCTTTGTGGGCACGCTGACGCTGGAATTGCAGACGGATGCCGACCAGGACGTCGCGTCGTGGATCGCCGCCGGAACGCCGCCGATCTTTTTCGGGTTCGGCAGCATTCCGGTCGAATCTCCGGCCGACACGATCGCCATGATCGCCGCGGCCTGTGCACAGTTGGGCGAGCGGGCATTGGTAGTCGCCGGCGGGACCGATTACAGCGACGTCCCGCACTTCGACCACGTCAAGGTGGTGGGAGCGATGAATTACGCGACCGTGTTTCCCGCCTGTCGCGCCGTCGTCCACCACGGCGGCTCGGGCACCACGCCTGTCGCCATGCGCGCGGGTGTCCCTCAACTCATCCTTTTCTGGGATCTCGTGCACGCGGTTTATGGGGCCGCGGTGAAACGGCTCGGGGTCGGCACCGCCCGGCGCTTTTCGACGGCGAGTGAGAAATCGATGGTCGCGGATTTGCGGTCCATCCTCGCGCCGGGGTACGCCGCCCGTGCCCGCGAGCTCGCCACCCGGATGACCGAACCCGCCAAAAGCGCCGCGGCCGCCGCCGACCTCTTGGAAAATCTCGCCCGCCTCAAGCGGGTCTGTTGATCGGCATTTGTCAGGCAGCCGCCACGGCCAGGAAGTATGGTTTAGCACTTGTTAGACCTAAGTAGAAGAGCGAGGAGCTCCATGAAGTTTGTGCTGGCGTGCTGGGGAAGCCGTGGCGACATCGAGCCCGTCGCGGTCGTCGGCCGTGAGCTGGCGCGCCGCGGGCACGAAGTGTGCATGGCCGTCCCGCCCGACCAGATCGCCTTCGTCGAGAAGCTAGGGCTTGCGGCGGTCGCCTACGGCGTCGACTGGTCGGAGAGCATGAAACCGTTGCGCAGCTTCATGAGTTTGTTTTTCCGCCAACCCTGGCGAATCCGGGGTCTGATCAAGTTCTGGCGCGACAGATGGGATGTCTTTACCACGTGTTGGGCCGACATGAGCAGGACGCTCGTGTCGGCGGCGGAGGGCGCCGACCTGCTATTGACCGGCCAGAGCTGGGAGGAGCAGGCAAGCAGCGTCGCGGAGTACTACAACATTCCGTTGGCCACGCTGCATTACAACCCGATACGGGCCACCGCCGCGCGCCAGGTCAGGGCGTACGAATGGGGTTATTGGCTCCTGAGCAGGAAGGTCGAGGGCGCGCAGCGCCGTGAACTCGGCCTGCCGAAGGCCACCAAACCCGCGCCCCAACGGATCGTCGAACGCGGCTCGCTGGAGCTGCAGGCCTATGACGCGGCGTTGTTTCCCTGGTTGCCCGCTCAATGGGCGGAATTCACCAAGGAACGACCCAACGTCGGTACGCTGACGCTGGAGTGGCAGACGGATGCCGATGACGAGATCGCGGCGTGGATCGCCGAAGGGGAACCGCCGATTTCCTTCGGCTTCGGCAGCATCCCGGTGGACGACCCGAGCGCGATCATGGCCATGATCGGCGCGGCCACCGCGGAGTTAGGCGTGCGGGGGCTGGTGGTATCCGCCGGCAGCGACTACAGCGACGGCCCCCGTTTTGACCACGTCAAGGTGGTCGACACCATGAACTACGCGCGGATCTTTCCCACCGTTCGCGCGATCGTGCATCGCGGAGGTTCGGGCACCACAAACGCTGCCCTGCGCTCGGGCGTGCCCGCGCTGATTCTCTGGAAGTTGCCCGATCAGTTCTTCTGGGGAAATCAGATCAAACGATTGAAGGTGGGCACCGCCCGGCGCCTTTCGACGGCTAGCACGGAAACGCTCCTGACGGACCTCCGCACCATCCTCACCCCGGGATACGCCGCCCGGGCGCGGGAAGTCGCCGCGCAAATGAGCGATGCCTCCAAAGGCACCGTGGCCGCCGGCGACCTGGTCGAGAATTTCGCCCGCTCGCGGGTCGCCGGCTGACCGGCTAACGGTGAGTCGGCGGCGGCGGAGCGCTTCGTCAGCGCACCGGTGAGCAAGCCGCGTGACGGGCGTCTCAGTTACCTATTCGCGTGACAGGCGTCTCACCCAGCAAGTATGGTCTAGAACTTGTTATACCCATGTCGAGTAGACGGTCTGGAGACGCGGTTGAGCATCAATCCCTTCGATGACGGCGGGGGCTGCTTTTTCGTCTTGGTCAACGACGAGAAGCAACAGCAGATGATCGGCGGTCGGAGATGACCGATCTGCAGAACAATCTCGAGACACCAAAACCGGCGCGTGGATCGCAGGGGACGGGCGACAGCTTCGCGATCGTCGGCTATGCCGTGCGCCTCCCGGGTGCCGCGGATGCCAACGAGTTCTGGGATGTCCTGTGCGAAGGCCGGGATGCTATCTCGGAGGTGCCCCAGGACCGCTGGGATGTCGAGGAATTCTATGACCCGGATCCCGATGCGCCCGGCAAGATCGTCAGCCGCCGGGCCGGATTCATCGAGGACGTGACGGGGTTCGACGCGCCGTTCTTCGGGCTGTCGAACCGCGAAACCATGCTGATCGACCCGCAGCACCGGATATTGCTGGAGACGGCGTGGCAGGCGGTGGAGCATTCGGGAACCGCCCCGTCGGCGCTGGCGAACACCAAGACCGGTGTGTTCATGGGTCTGGGCACCCATGACTACCTGGGATTGATCTCCGAACAGCTGAGTTACGAGGAGATCGAGGCCTACGTCGCGATCGGGACGTCGTCCGCCGCGGGAGCCGGCCGGATCAGCTATGGGCTTGGGCTGCAGGGTCCGGCGGTGTCTGTCGACACCGCGTGCAGCTCGTCGCTGGTGGCCGTCCACCAGGCGTGCCAGGCCCTGCGCTTCGGGGAATGTGACCTCGCGCTGGCCGGCGGCGTGAACGTGCTGCTCAGCGCGAAGACCGCGATGACCTTCTCCCACGCGCACATGCTGGCCCCGGACGGCCGGTGCAAGACCTTCGACGCGGCCGCCGACGGTTATGTGCGCGGCGAGGGCTGCGGTGTCGTGGTCGTCAAGCGCCTCGAGGACGCGATCCGAGACGGTGACCGGATCCGGGCCGTGATCCGAGGGAGCGCGGTCAACCAGGACGGTGCGTCGGGCGGGTTGACGGTGCCCAACGGGGTCGCCCAACAGCGCGTGATCGCCGAGGCGTTGCAGTGCGCGGGTGTCGCGCCCGGTGACGTGGGATACCTGGAGGCGCACGGGACCGGCACCTCGTTGGGTGATCCGATCGAAGTACAGGCCGCCGGTGCCGCATTGGGCAAAGGGCGCGACGCCGACCGGCCGTTGCTGATCGGGTCGGTGAAGACGAACATCGGGCACCTGGAGGCGGCCGCGGGAATCGCGGGTCTGATCAAGGTGATCCTGTCGCTCGAGCACGAGGTGCTGCCGAAGCACTTGAACTTCAGCAAACCGTCGCCGCACATCCCGTGGGACCGGCTTCCCGTGCGGGTGGTCGACGAGGCCCAACCCTGGGCGCGCGCCGACCGGCCCCGGATCGCCGGGATCAGCTCGTTCGGGTTCTCCGGAACCAACGCGCACATCATCCTCCAAGAAGCTCCAGTAGCGCCCGAAGCCGTCGCCGCGGCGCCGCAGGCCCCGTCGGACGACAGGCGGTTCAGCCTGTTGCCGCTCTCGGCGCGCAACCCGGCGGCCCTGGCGGAGCTCGCCCAGGCCTACAGCGGTTGGCTGGCCGCCCACCCGGACGCGTCGTTGGCCGACGTCTGCCTCACCGCCGGGGCCGGGCGATCGCACTTCGAGCACCGGGCCGCCCTGGTGGTGAACTCGACGGACTCCGCACGTGAGCAACTCGCCGCGCTGGCCGACGATCGCCCCGCACCGGGCTTGCTGCGCGGTGACTGCACCGATCGGCCGAAGACGGCGTGGTTGTTCACGGGCCAGGGCAGCCAGTATGCCGGCATGGCACGGGAGCTCTTCGAGACTGAGCCGGTGTTCGCCGAGACGATGACCCGCTGCGCGGCGGCGGTTGCCGACGTGCTCGAAAAGCCGCTGCTGGACGTCATTTTCGATCCGGACGGTGACGACGCCTTGCGCCAAACCAGTTACGCCCAGCCCGCCTTGTTCGCGGTGGAGATGGGCCTGGCCTGCCTCTGGCAGTCGTGGGGCTTCGAAGCGGACGTGGTGATCGGCCACAGCGTCGGCCAGTACACGGCGGCCTGCGTCGCGGGCGTGTTCAGCCTCGAGGACGGAATGCTGCTGATGGCCGAGCGCGGCCGCCTGTTCGGCAGCCTGCCCGAAGGCGGCCGGATGGTCGCGGTCTTCGCCGCCCCCGAGCGGGTGGAAAGCATCACCGACGAATTCCCCAGCCTTTCCGTGGCCGCCTACAACGGCGCCAACACCGTGCTGTCGGGACCCGTGCAGGATCTCGACCAGGCGGTGGCCGGCTTGGAAGCCGACGGTGTGCGCTGTGACTGGCTGGACACCAGCCACGCCTTCCACTCGGCGCTGCTGGATCCGGTCCTCGACGAGTTCGAGTCGTACGCGAACCGTTTTGAGTTCGGCGCACCGCAAAAGACATTGGTGTGCAACCGCACCGGCGCGGCCCTGGGCAGGAGCGCGAAACTGGACGGCGCCTACTGGCGCCGCCATGCGCGCCAACCGGTCGAATTCGCCAAGAGTGTGCGCACACTGGCCGAACTGCACTGCACGATGCTGCTGGAGATCGGGCCCCAACCGATCCTCACCGCGGCGGCCATGCGGGCGTGGCCGGATCCGGGCACCGCACCCCGGGCGATCGCGTCGATGCGTAAGAACATCGCCGATCACCGCCAGATCACCGAAGCGCTCGCCAACGCTTACATCGTCGGGCACCGACCCGACTTCGGCGCTCTGGCGCCGGCGACCGCGCGCAAGCTCGACCTGCCCACCTATCCGTTCCAGCACCGCCAGTACTGGTTCCGTGAGCGGAAGGTGGCGTCCACCCACACTTCCAGCCAGGCCTCAGCCACGCGGACCCAGGCCGTCGGGCTCCTGGAGGACGGCCGGATCGAGGAGCTCGCTGCGCTACTGGGCGGCGGGGACAGTAATCCACAGACCGTCGATGTGCTGAAACAGCTTGCGGCAGAACACAACCAACAGCGTAATGCGCAGTCCGTCGCGGACTCCCGCTACGAGATCCGCTGGGAGAAATCCGCCGTCAAAACCTCGGGCGCGACTGCCGGCGAGGGCATTGCGTGGCTCCTCGTCAGCGACGACGCCGAGGCGGTTCAGCCGTTGGTCGACGCGCTGACCGCACGTGGGCACCGGCACCGGATCGTGGGGTTGCCGGTGTCCGACGCTGACGCGGTTCGGCTCAAAGAGACGTTGCGCACTGCGTCCGCAGACGAACCGACGCTGCGTATCCTGCATCTCGGGGCCCTCGGATCGGACACGGCACCGTCGACGCAGTCGCTGTTGCGGATGCAACACCAAGTCCTGAGCGGGACGCGGCGACTCTTCTGCGCCGCGGCTGCCGCTGAACTGCGCGCGCCCATCTGGCTGATAACCCGTGGCGCACAACGGGTCACCGGCGCGGACAAGGTGTCACCGGCGCAGTCCTGCCTGTGGGGCTTCGGTCGCGCCGCGGCGCTGGAACACCCCCGACTGTGGGGCGGACTGGCGGATCTGGCCGAAGGCGGCGCCTTGGACGGCGGGGTGTGGTCCCGGCTGATCGACCAGCTGGTGGCGGCACCGGCCGGCGAAGACCAACTCGCGCTTCGGGACCAGGCGGTCTACGTTCCCCGGCTGACTCGACGCGCGGGGCAGCCGGCCGCGACACCGCTGGCACTGCGTGAGGACGCGACATATCTGGTGACCGGCGGGCTGGGCGCGATCGGACTGGAAGTCGCGGCATACCTGGCCGCGCATGGAGCCCGGCATCTGGTGCTGACCAGCCGGCGCGCGCCCAGCGACGCCGCGCAACAACGCATCGATGCGATATGCGAGCAGACCGGCGCCGAAGTGCGGGTCATCACGGCCGACGTTTCCAACCCGCACGATGTTGCTCACGTCTTGGCCACCGTGCGGGCCGAACTCCCGCCGCTGGCCGGCGTCGTGCACGCCGCGGGTGAGATCAGCACCACCCCGCTGCAATCCTTGGATGACGCCGAAGTGGATCGGGTGTTCGCCGGGAAGGTGTGGGGCGCTTGGAATTTGAGCGAAGCTACCGCGGACCTGAAGCTGGACTTCTTCCTCAGCACCTCCTCGATTGCCGGGGTATGGGGCGCCGGCGGCCAGACCGCTTACAGCGCGGCCAACGCCTTCCTCGACGGGCTGGCCTGGCGGCTGCGTGAGCAGGGTGTGCCCGGGATCAGCGTCAACTTCGGTCCGTGGTTGGCGGCGGGCATGGCCGACGAGGCCGCCCGCGCGGAGCTGGACAAGCGTGGGGTCCGGCCACTGTCGCCGGCCGATGCATTGGCGGGGATGGCCGAACTGATGGCGTCTTCGGGCAAGGGCGTATCCCACGGGGTGGTGGCCCGGATCGACTGGGCCGGCTTCCTGCCGCTGTACCAGATGGCGGGCAAGCGATCATTCTTCACGCAGTTGCAGCGTGAGGTGCCCGAGTCGGCACAGGCACCGGCAGAGTCCGGGACCACGCAATTGGTCGACCGGCTCACCGCGGCCCCGGTGCAGCAGCGGAAGAAACTCGTCGTGGACTACCTGCGTGACGCCGTCGCGGACGTGACCCGCATCGACCCCGCCGAAGTCCGCGAGGAGGCCGGACTGTTCGACCTCGGCATGGATTCGCTGATGGCCGTCGAACTGCGGCGCCGGCTCGAGCGAGCGGTGGGCGCGCAGCTGCCATCGACCCTGGCGATGGACTACCCGCGTATCACCGACGTCGCGAATTTCCTCATCAACGACGTCCTCAGCCTCGACGCATCGGCGTCCGCGGGTGCGGCGGCGCCGCCGGCGCCGGTCGCCGCCGCGGTGACGGCGCGCACGGACGAGCCGATCGCGATCGTCGCGGTCGCATGCCGCTTCCCGGGTGCGCCCGATCCCGAGGCGTACTGGGACTTGCTGTCCGGCGGTGTCGATGCGATCCGGGAGATCCCGGATGACCGCTTCGACGTCGACGAGTATTACGACCCGGATCCCGAGGCGCCGGGCAAGATCTACACGCGCTACGGCGGATACCTCGAAAGCATCGACGGGTTCGATCCGGAGTTCTTCGGCATTTCCCCGCGCGAAGCCGTGTGGATGGATCCGCAGCAGCGGTTGATGCTGGAGATCGCGTGGGAGGGCCTGGAACGTGCCGGGTATGCGCCTGCGGCGTTGCGCGGCAGTCGAACTGGCGTGTTCGTGGGCGTGGCCGCCAACGAGTACTCCCAGCTGCTGAACGCCAACTCGGTCGAGACCATCGAGGCCCACTTCATCACCGGCAATGCCCTCAATGTCATCGCGGGCCGGGTGGCGTTCGCGCTGGGGCTGGAAGGCCCGGCGATGGCGGTGGACACCGCGTGCAGCGCGTCGCTGGTGGCCGTCCATCAGGCCTGCCAGGCCTTGCATTCCGGTGACTGCGACATGGCGCTGGCCGGTGGGGTGAACGTCTTGGTGAGCCCGGCGTCCATCGTTGCCACCGCGCGCGCCAGGATGCTGGCCGCCGACGGCCGATGCAAGACCTTCGACGCCGCCGCGAACGGCTACGCGCGCAGTGAAGGCTGCGGGATCCTGGTGCTCAAGCGGCTCAGCGATGCGCAGCGCGACGGCGATCACATCTGCGCGGTCATCAAGGGCAGCGCGGTCAACCAGGACGGCGCTTCCAGCGGTCTGACCGTGCCGAACGGCGGTGCGCAGCAACGGCTTATCGCCGCGACGCTGGCTCGCGCCGGTCTCGTCGGCGGGGACGTCGATTACCTCGAGGCGCACGGCACGGGCACCTCGCTGGGTGACCCGATCGAGGTCCAGGCCGCCGCGGCCGCCTACGGCGTTGGCCGCGACCCGAACCGGCCGCTGCTGATCGGATCGGCCAAGACCAACATCGGGCACCTCGAGTCGGCCGCGGGGATCGCCGGTCTGATCAAGGTCGTGTTGTCCTTGCAGCACGAGGTCCTGCCGCAGAACCTTCACTTCGAGAACCCGTCACCGAACATTCCGTGGGACTCGCTGCCGGTCCGGGTGGTGGACCACGCGATTGAGTGGCACGCCAACGGCAGGCCGCGCCGCGCCGGGACAAGCTCGTTCGGATTCTCCGGCACGAATGCACACGTCCTGATCGAGGAGGCGCCGCCGCCATCGGCAGTGGTCGACGTCACCCCGGAAGGCGACGCGGTTCCCGACAACACCGCGACACCGGAGCCGGCCGCCGAAGATCAACCGGTCGGCGTGTTGCCGCTCTCGGCGCGATCACCGGAGGCGCTGGTGACGTTGGCGCAGCGGTATGGAGCCTGGCTGGAGGAGCACCCGGAGGCCGATGTCGCCGATCTGTGCTACACGGCGGGCGTAGGGCGTTCGCATTTCGAACACCGCGCCGCGTTTGTCGTGGATTCGGCCGCGGGTGCCCGCGAGCTGCTGGCCGGATTGGCCGAGAACCGGCTGGGACCGGGTGCGGTGCGTGGCGTGTGCGGTGACCCGCCGAAGACGGCGTGGTTGTTCACCGGTCAGGGTAGCCAGTACCCGGGAATGGCGCGTGAACTGTTCGACACCGAGCCGGTGTTCGCCGACACCGTGCGGCAATGCGCGGAAGCGGTCGATCCGATGCTGCCGCGGCCGTTGCTCGAGGTGCTGTTCGACACTGACAGCGACACCGGCGGTAACGCCGGAAAAGGGCTGGGCCACACCTCTTTTGCGCAGCCGGCGCTGTTCGCCGTCGAGATGGGTCTGGCGCGGCTCTGGCAGTCGTGGGGCATCGAGCCAGACGTGGTGCTGGGGCACAGTGTGGGCCAGTACGCCGCCGCGTGCGTGGCCGGAGTGTTCAGCCTCGAGGACGGGGCACGCCTGATGGCCGAGCGCGGGCGGCTGTTCGGCAGTCTGCCCGAGGGTGGGCGGATGGTCGCGGTATTCGCCGACGCGCAAAAAGTGGACAGCGTCGCCGAAGAATTCCCGCACATTTCGGTCGCCGCCTACAACGGCCCCAACACGGTGCTGTCGGGTCCCGGCGCGGACCTGGAGGAGATCGTCACCACGTTGACCGGCGAGGGAGTGCGCTGCACGTGGCTGGACACCAGTCATGCCTTCCACTCCGAGCTGCTGGACCCGGTGCTTGACGAATTCGAATCGTACGCAAGCAAGTTCGAATTCGCCGTTCCGACCCTGCCCCTTGTGTGCAACCGGACCGGCGCGCTGCTCACCGCGGAAACCCCGCTGGACGCCCAGTATTGGCGGCGACATTCCCGCCAGCCGGTGCAGTTCGCCGAAAGCGTGCGCACCGTGGCGGCGCTGGGCTGCTCGGTGTTGATGGAGATCGGTCCGCAACCGGTCCTGACCAACGCTGCCGTGCAGGCCTGGCCGGAATCCTCGGCCTCCCCGCGTCCGATCGTGTCACTGCGCAAGGACGCCGATGCCCGGCGTCAGATGGCCGAAGCGCTGGCCGCGGCGTACGTCAGCGGCCATCGGCCGGTATTCGCTGCGCTGCACCATCGGCCGCGCCACAAACTCGAACTGCCCACCTATGCTTTCCAGCGCCGTCGTTTCTGGCCCAAGAATGCCGACATCCGCGGCATCGACGGGCATGGCGCCACCGGATCCGGAATCCTGGGGAACTCAAAGGATCTTGCCTCCGGCGACTCCGTCTACACCAGTCGGTGGTCCGTCAACACGCAGCCATGGCTGTCGCATCACGTCATCTACGGCTCGGTAGTCGTTCCGGGCGCGACGTACGCGGCGATGGCCCTTGCCACGGTCGGGGCGCCGGCGCAGGTGCGGGAAGTCTTCTTCTACGAACCGATCATCCTGGGCGACAAGACTTCCCGGGAGGTGCAGCTGGCGGTGCATCCGGTCGACGGCGGCTGGACCTTCCAGGTGCACAGCCGCCCGTACGGTGATCGTGACGCCGAGTGGTCGTTGAACGCCGACGGTCAGATCGTCAGCGGTGGCGCTGATGTCCAGGACGAGCCCGCACTGGAGCCGACGGAATCCATCGACGCGGCCTGCGAGCGGCTGGGCCGCGCGCGTCCGCAACAGCTGTTCGACACCTTCGCCGACATGGAGCTGACCTGGGGTCCCACCTGGTCCACGTCGCTCAAATCGCTATGGTCCGGTGACGGCGAGGCGATCGGCGATATCGCCATCGGCGACGAGCTTGCCGAACACCTCGGCAGCGAGCCGATCCATCCGGTGCTGCTCGATCTGTGCACCGGAATTGCCTTCCCGGCCTTGGAGGCGGCGCTCGCGGCGACCGAGGATGGCGGGGGTTTGAGCGATCTGTTCCTGCCGCTGCGGTACGGGCGGGTGGTGCTGCATGACGAGATGCCACGGCGGTTCTACTGCCGCGCGCGGTGGCAGAAGGGCGGTCTCGACAGCGAAACCCAGGCGTTCGATCTCGATTTCGTGGATCGTGACGGTCGCCAGCTGGGCGAGATTCGCGACTTCACCGTCAAGCGCGCGCCCCGGGAGGCGTTGCTGCGCGGGCTCGGCGGCGATGCCACCCGCAACCTGTACACCCTCGGCTGGGAGGAGGTGCCGGCACCGGCATCGGGCGGCGCTGTCGCAAACGGCGACGGCACCTGGCTGATCGCCGGGTTCGACGAGCTGGCGGCCGACGTGCCCGGTTGTGTCTCCGTGGACCGTGCATCGGTGGATCCGGAGCGCTGGAAGCGGGTGTTCGCGGAGGCTCAGGAGCGCGGTGCGCCGGTCTCCGGCGTGGTCTGGCGCAGCCCCGGGCGGCCCGACGCGGAAGAGTCGGGCGCCGAATTCGCCGCGCGGCTGGAGACCGAGATCGATGAGCTGCTCACCGTCGTGCGCACGGTGTTGGCCCAGCAAGACCTGAAACTCACCGGCGGACTGTGGATCGTCACCGAACGGGCGGTGGCGACCGAGCCCGGCGAGCCGGTCGACCCGGCTCAGTCGGCGCTGTGGGGCTTTGGACGGACCGTCATCACCGAGCAGCCGAGCCTGCGCTGCAGGCTGGTCGACTGCGACGGGGCCGACGACGCCGTGCGTTCGCTGGCCGGCCTGCTCGGCGCACCCGCCGACGAACCGGAAATCGCACTGCGACAAGGAAAGTACTTGGTCCCGCGGCTGCTGCCGTGGGCGCGCAGCGGCCACCTCCCGGTGCCCCGCGCTACCGATTACAACCTGGAGCCGACCGAACGCGGCGCGATCGACAACCTTCATCTGGTCGAGACGCACGTGCCGCCGCCGAGCGCGGGCGAGGTGCAGATCCGGGTGGAGGCCGCGGGCCTCAACTTCCGGGATGTGCTGAACGTGCTCGGCCTGTATCCGGGCGACCCGGGGCGGGTCGGCGGCGGCGACCTCGCCGGCGTCGTCACGGAGTTGGGCGCCGGGGTCACCGGATTCGAGGTTGGCCAGCGCGTCTTCGGCTTCATGCCGGGCGGGTTCCCCACCCGGGTCAATGTGCCGGCCCAGTTCCTGGCGGCGGTGCCGAACGGGGTGAGCGCGGTAGGGGCGGCGACCATACCCGCCGGGGCGCTGACGACCCGACTCGCTTTCGACTGGGCGAAGGTGGGACCGGGTGACCGGGTTCTCATCCATGCCGCCAGTGGTGGCGTCGGCCTGGCCGCGATCCAGATAGCACAGCAGCGCGGCGCGATCGTCTTCGCCACCGCCAGCACCTACAAGCGGGCGGCGCTGCGCAAAATGGGCGTGGAACACATCTACGACTCGCGCAGTACGGATTTCGCGGACCAGATCCTGGCCGACACCGGCGGCGCCGGCGTCGACGTCGTCCTGAACAGCCTCACCAATGAAGGGTTCATCGCGGCGACGGTGCGGGCGACCGCACAGGGCGGCCGGTTCGCCGAAATCGCCAAGCGCGACATCTGGACTCGCGAGCAGATGGCCGCGGCCCGTCCCGATATCGACTACGAGATCATCGCGCTGGACGCATGCATCGAGCACGAACCCGAGCGGACGGGGAAGTTGCTGACCGAGGTCGCCGACAGCATGGCCAAGGGCGAGTTGAAGCCGATCGCTGCCGAGGTCTACCCGGTGACGGAGGCGAAGACCGCGTTCCGCCGGATGCAGCAGGCGCGACACATCGGAAAGATCGTGCTGCAGATGCCGAAACCGCTGCAGCCGCGCGCCGATCGGAGCTACCTGATCACCGGCGGCCTCGGTGCGCTCGGCCTGCACACGGCGGCCCACCTGGCCCAACTCGGGGCCGGTGACATCGTCCTGACCAGTCGGCGTCTGCCCGATGCCGAGGCTCAGCGGGCAATCGACGACATCACGGAGCGCTACCGGACCCGCATCCACATCTTCGCGGCCGACGTCGGCGACGAAGCGCAGATCACCGCGGTGTTGGACCGGATCCGGGCGGAGTTGCCGCCGCTCGCGGGGGTCGCGCACCTGGCGGGCGTCCTCGACGACGCGCTGCTGCCACAGCAGAGCTCCGAAAGCTTCCGGAAGGCGTTGGCACCCAAGGCCTTCGGCGGCTGCTACCTGCATCGGCTCACGAAGGACGACGATCTTGATTTCTTCATCGTCTACTCTTCGGCCTCCAGCGTGATCGGTTCGCCCGGCCAGGCCAACTACGCGACCGCCAACGCGCTGCTCGACGGGCTCGTTGCCGAGCGCCGGGCCCAGGGCATGCCCGCGACCGCAATCAACTGGGGTCCGTGGGCAAAGGGTGGCATGGCCACTTCGCACGCCGCGCGCGCCAATCTCAGTGCGCAGGGCCTCATCCCGCTGGAACCTTCGGCCGCCCTCAACGCGCTCGACGAGATCGTCGCACACGGAACTGCGCAGGCAACCGTCATCAAAGCCAACTGGCAGCGCGCCGCGAAGGGGCTGGGCGCCACTCGCCCGGCGATGCTCGACCATGTGCTGCCGAGCGCTGTCACGGCGACGCGCGGCGACAGCGAGTTGTTGCGACAACTGCACGAGGTACCCGAGGCCGAGCGCGGCAGCTTCCTCACGGAGTACCTGCGGTACGAAGTCCAGAATTTCCTGAGGCTCGCACAACCGCCGGCCGCAACCAGCCGGTTCCTGGAGCTCGGCACCGATTCACTGATGGCGGTCGAATTCAGCAACCGGTTGCTTCCACAGTTCGGTGGCGCGTTCACGATCAGCGCGACCGCGGTATTCGACTATCCGACCATCGGGTCGCTGGCCGAGTACCTGGCCGGTCAGGTGCCGGAGTCCGATAAGGCGGGTTCAGTCGGCTTGGCCGAGCCTACGTAAGCCACGCCCCGAAACCGCCGGGCCACGTCGGTGTTCGCGCGCGTTTCGGTTCAGCAGCGTAGGAAGCCTGAAGTCAGCGATCCAGATTGCTAATCCGGAGGCCCGCAGCCGTTCCCTCGAGCCTCCCCAGACGGTCAAGAAACTAGACGGGAGGGTGCGGGGACGTGGCCACGGAACGCGAGCTTGTCGACCCGCCTGCGGGCAGCAAGCGGATTCTCGTCACCGGCGCACCCCGCTCCGGCACGACCTGGACTGGCCGAATGATTGCGCAGGCACCGGGGATGGGGTACCTCCACGAGCCGTTCACCACCGAAAACGGTGACTTATGCGGCTTCGCCAATCCGATTAAAGCCCAGTTCCAGTACATCACCGACGAGAACTCTTACCCATTCGACAAATATCTTGAGGGACTGGTTAGTTTCAAGTACCCCTTGGGGACAAATCTCATCCACGCCAAGAGCGCGAGGGAAGCGGCTCGAAGTCTATTGGCGTTTGCGAATCTTTCCACGCACCGACTGAGAAAAAAGACGGCTGTCATGAAAGATCCCATCGCCATATTTTCCGCCCCCTGGTTGGCTCGCCAATTCGATATGAACGTTGTCGTCATGATCCGGCATCCCGCCGCGCTATGTTCCAGCCTGAAAATTTTGAAGTGGAAATTCGACTTCAACCACTTCCTGAGACAGCCGCAACTCATGCGCGAAACTCGATTGGCGGATTTCGACTCGGATATTCGGTATTTCGCCGAGCATGAACAAGAAATTATCCCGGTGGGTGCCCTGTTATGGAACTGCATATACGCAGTGGTAGACGAGTACCGCATGCGCTATCCGGGGTGGCTGTTCCTCAAGCACGAAGAATTATCCATGGATCCGGTGGGCAGTTTTCAAAAAATCTATGCGGCGCTCGGCCTGGAATTCACCACCAGCGTCCGAAGCGCCATCGAGGCGAGCTCGGGCGAGCAGAACCCTTCCGAACCGCAGCGGGGCGATGAATTCACGATCAGGCGAAACAGCAAGGTGAACGTCTCAAACTGGATGAATCGGCTCAGCGACCGCGAGATTTCCACGATCAGAAAGCGGACAGGTGACGTATCGCGGCTGTTCTACTCGGATCTCGACTGGTGACGTCCCGAATGCAGGGCTGCCGGGGACGACGCTAGGCGGCTTCGGTACGCAATTGAGATCTCAGTATCCGGTACTCCAATAGGCCGGCCCGCATCTGTTCGTAGATCGCGGACCCGGGCAGGGACAGGAAGTTCGCAACACGTGCATTTCCGTCGCCATAAACCTGAGCCCAGGTGTCACTTGCTTGATCGCGCGAGGCCAGCACGTTAGCGGTAATATCCCGGTCGCTTTCTGTGACGAAGCCCGATCGCTTTAAACGCATCCTCACCTGGTCCCAGTCCTCGGGACTTAAAAAGTCGGTGTGTAAGAACCATCCCGCGGGCCGGCAAATCCTTCGAACTTCACTCAGGAACTTCGGCAAATTGCCATAGGAATGTGAGGACTCCACGTTGATGATGGCATCGCACGACGCATCGGACAGGGGAATATTCAGTGCATCGCCGACCCGGAAGTCTATCGGACGCTTGACGTGCGTTTTACTGCAGAAAGCGATCGCTTCCGAGGACATGTCGATGCCGATCACCTGCGCGTTGAACTTCTCCGCGACAAGTGCGGCGTTGCCGCCGCGGCCACATCCTATTTCGACGACTGTGCGGTCATTGAGGTCAACCGGTCCAACGACTTCGAACACCAGCCGGACCGAGTTGGCGTTGAAAGTTCCCGGGCGAATGGTGAACGCAGATTCGTCGTTGGAACCCAGCGTGGCGTACCCATAATTGAGAAAAAATGATGAATCCGCGACCCCGGCGTCCTCTAGCCGGCGGCTGAGCAGATTGTAAAAGCTTTTCCACCCGCCGGCGGTCGTGGAGAGCAGGTCGTCAGCGAGGTGCTCCGACATTGCAACTGGTGAATTATCCGTCGATTCAACCTGCGTCGAAGCTTCGCTGTGGTTGTCCATTTATGTCGTCCCAACCGGATCTGCTTTGACCCATGATCGGTCACATGGTGTCTTTTATTATGGATATTTCATTCGGAATACACCGGTCCAACGTGCCGCCCAATCACGTTGCATGCTACACGACCGGCTCGCGTCGGGTAACGGCTCAACCTGCACGCGTTAGGCGTCGTAAATTCATGTGGTCCAGCCACCAACTCACCTCGATCGGCTCGCCCGGCGCATCGGCCATGTCGCCTCACTAAATTGCGCCGTCCACACCGCGTGGCGACGTCTGCCACCGCAAAGATCCCTGCTTCGTCGTCGGAAGTTCTGATGAGACCGTTGGTCGCGGCCGGCGCGCTGCACCGTTGAATGTGCGCGCCCGACGCACCCGGCACCGCGACCACGGTCGCCGGCGCTCCGGCGTTGGTTCGCGCCGAGGTAACTGTGCGGGCAACCGTCATCAGGTTGACCGGTGCGCCGCGCAGGGCGGGGCTCCGGAGACTCCGCGACTTACCCCAGGCGCGGGGCGGCGATTTCCCCCACCTAATACATAGGCGCCGTGGCGGACCGCGACCGAGGGTCCCTGGCGCCTTGCGGCGGCACGGCGGCGTGGAGCCACCGCTAGGAGGCCACCGGGGCGGCGTCGTCGGGTCGGAGATCCCGGGGCGCCCCGGGACGGGCGAGCAGTCCAAATATGTCGCGTGAGCCGCGGCGGTCGCGGCGGGACCACCCGACAGAGCCCGCTACGCAGACCATGGGTAGCGGAGCGAGCGGTGAAACCATACTAATAGTTCGTCTAGGCAACGTTCCGGATGCGGTGGTGTCAGCAGAACCCCGCCACCTCAAATTCCGCGAAGGCTTAGACAAGCTCTGTGGGGCTCCAGTATGGTTTAGAACTTGTTGTACCCATGTCCAGTAGACGGGTCTGGAGACGCGGTGAGCACTAATCCATTCGACGACGACGACGGCAGTTTCTTCGTCTTGGTCAACGATGAGGAACAACACAGCCTGTGGCCGGCCTTCGCCGATGTTCCAGCCGGCTGGCAGGTGGTGTACGGCGAAGCGGACCGCGCAGCGTGCCTGGACTATATCGAACAGAACTGGACCGATATACGGCCGAAAACTCTGCGCGAAAGGTTAGCGGCGGGACAGGGGTTTGATAGGTAATCCGGATGGAACTTGATGACCGGGCTCTCCCGCTGACGCGGGGACAGCTGGACATTTGGCTCGCGCAGGAAACGGGTCACTCCGGCACGGAGTGGCAGCTTGGCGTCCTCGTGCGATTCGACGGCACGGTAGACCGCGAGTTGCTTCAGCGCGCGATCCGTCACGTGATGCGGGAGGCCGAACCGGCCAGGGCCGCCGTGTTCGAGGTGGACGGCCACGTCGTCCAGAGGGCGATCGATTGCCCCGACTTCGAGCTGGCCTTCCACGACCTGAGCGACACGCGCCATCCGGTGCAGGAAGCCCGTCGCATGGCGTTATCGATACAACACACGCCAATGCCCTCCGACGGCCCGCTGTTCAATTTCACTTTATTCCAAACATGGTCCGATGAATTCTACTTGTTCGGGTGCTTTCACCACATGATCGTGGACGGCTCCGGAATTACGCTGATCGCCAATCGGATTGCGACCGTCTACGCGGCAATTGTTTCGAATGCACCCATTCCTCCTACTTTCTTCGGCTCGCTGCAGGACTTGGTCCGCTGCGAATCGGAATACGAAGCGTCCACCGATTATCTGGACGATCAGGACTATTGGGCCAGGAATCTTCCACCGGAAAGCGGACCACAGAACGGGTTTCTCCCGGCCGTGGATGAGGCGGACGGGTCTGAGCCTTCCGCGCCGGTTCGACTGGACGCTGCCGTGCTTCGGCGAGTTCAAGAATTGTCCGACGGGTGGAATATGCCTCGATCGTCGGTCATCACCGCGGCGTGTGCGCTTTTGGTGCGCGGGTGGTGCGCCGAGGGCTCAGAGGTGGTGCTCGACTTCCCGGTCAGCAGGCGCGTGCGTCCGGAGTCAAAGACGCTGCCGGGCATGGTTTCCGGAGTGGTGCCGCTGGTGTTGAGCGTTGCGCCGCAAGCCACGGTCGCCGGCTTCTGTGAATATGTCGATGCGCGAATCCGGGAGGCGCTGGACCATCAGCGGTTCCCGGTGCACGCCCTCGAACGCAAGGCCGACCCGCGCGGCGCGGGACAGCGAGCCGGTCGGGTCAGCGTCAACTTCATGCCGTCGAAGATGACGATGGACTTCGCCGGTGTCGCGGCCTCGGCGTCCTTCACCAATCCCGTTCAGGTGGGCGCCTTCGCGTTGATCTTCTCTGGCGGCGGCGACCAGCTTTTTCTCAGCACGGCGGGCGCCGGGGGCCCGTTTGCGAAGCTCGAGGTCTCGGAATTAGCGAGACGGTTGGGCC
This sequence comes from Mycobacterium sp. 852002-50816_SCH5313054-b, assembly GCF_001667185.1. Classification (GTDB taxonomy): domain Bacteria; phylum Actinomycetota; class Actinomycetes; order Mycobacteriales; family Mycobacteriaceae; genus Mycobacterium. Next base: position 34,037 of record NZ_LZIC01000009.1, read on the forward strand.
GGGCACTGGCGGCTATGACCGCCGACCCGGCGCGGCGGCTCTCGTCGCTGGATCTTCACGATGCCGCCGAGCTCGACGGGCTGGATGGGTGGGGTAACCGCGCGGTATTGAGCCGGCCGGCACCCGCGTCGCAGTCCATTCCGGCGATGTTCGCCGCGCAGACAGCCCGCGCCCCGGAGGCGGTGGCGATCACTTTCGGGGAATCATCGTGGACCTACCGAGAGGTTGAGGAGACCGCCAACCGGTTGGCGCACCTACTGGCCGGCCACGGGGTGGGCCCGGGGCAGCGGGTGGCGCTGCTGCTGGAGCGTTCGGCCGAAGCGATCGTGGCGATTCTGGCGGTGCTCAAAACCGGGGCGGCGTACGTGCCGATCGACCCGGCGGTGCCGGCGGCCCGAATCGAGTTCATGCTCGACGATGCCGCGCCGATCGCGGCGATCACCACCGGCGCCTTGGCCGATCGGCTGGGCGGGCGCGATCTGCTGATCGTCGATGTCGCCGAGGTCGCAGACCCTGAAGTCGGCCGTCAACCCGGCACGGTGCTGCCGGTGCCCGAGCCGGACAACATCGCCTACCTCATCTACACCTCGGGGACCACGGGTGTCCCTAAAGGGGTGGCCATCACCCACCACAACGTGACCCGGCTGCTGGAGTCCCTGGACGTCGAGCTGTCGCCGGGGCAGGTGTGGTCGCAGTGGCATTCGCTGGCCTTCGACGTCTCGGTGTGCGAGATCTGGGGTGCGCTGCTGTCCGGCGGCCGACTCGTGGTGGTGCCCGAGTCGGTGGCCCGCTCGCCCGAAGATTTCCATGCGCTATTGGTCAAAGAACAGGTCGAAGTCTTAAGCCAGACCCCGTCGGCGTTCTATGCGCTGCAAACCGCGGACGCGCTCTCACCCGAGCAGGGACGTCAACTCCGACTTCATGCGGTGATCTTCGCCGGTGAAGCACTGGAACCGCAGCGGTTGCGGACGTGGCTGGACAATCATCCGGAAGCACCCCGGCTGCTCAACTTGTATGGCACGACAGAGACGACGGTGCATGCCTCGTTCCGGGAGATCTTCCCCGATGATGTCGATCGCTCGGCCAGCCCTATCGGCGTCCCGTTGGGCCAGTACGCGTTCTTCGTGCTCGATGCGTGGATGCAGCCGGTCCCGCCCGGGGTCGTGGGGGAGTTGTATGTGGCCGGCGGCGGCGCGGGGTCTGGGTATTGGCGGCGGCCGGGCCTGACGTCGACGCGGTTTGTGGCGTGCCCGTTCGGGGAGCCCGGGGCGCGCATGTATCGCACCGGGGACCTGGCGTGGTGGGGTACCGACGGGCAGCTGCGGTACGTGGGTCGTGCCGATCAGCAGGTCAAGATTCGCGGCTTCCGCATCGAGCTGGGTGAAGTCCAAGCTGCCCTCGCCGAACTGGACGGTGTCGAGCAGGCGGTGGTGATCGCGCGCGAGGACCGTCCCGGCGACAAGCGCCTGGTGGGGTACGTGACAGGGACCGCCGAGCCGGCCGCCGCACGCGTTGCGCTGGCCGAGCGGTTGCCGGCGTACATGGTGCCGGCCGCGGTCGTGGTGATCGAGGCGGTGCCCCTGACGGTCAACGGCAAACTCGACAAGCGAGCCCTGCCGGCACCCGAGTATCGGGACGTCGATCGCTATCGGGCCCCGGGCAACGCGGTCGAGGAGATCCTGGCCGACATCTACGCGCAGGTGCTCGGGCTGGAGCGCGTCGGGGTGGACGAGTCGTTCTTCGAGCTCGGCGGGGACAGCATCCTGTCGATGCAGGTGGTGGCGCGCGCGCGGGCCGCCGGGGTGGTGTGCCGGCCGCGAGATATTTTCGTCGAGCAAACGGTGGCCCAGCTGGCGCGGGTAGCCGAAGTGGCCACCGGTGACGCCGACGTGAGCGACGAGGGCCTCGGTCCGGTGGTCGCGACACCGATCATGTGCTGGCTGCGCGGTGTCGAGGGACCGGTCGATCAGTTCAACCAGACGGTGTCGGTGCAGGCCCCGGCCGGGGTGACGGAGGCCGACGTGGTCGCGGTGCTGCAGGCCGTGCTGGATCGCCACGCCACGCTGCGGATGCGGGTCGAGGACGACGGCGCCGGCGGCTGGTCGTGCATGGTGCCCGAGGCCGGCTCGGTGGATGCGCGCGGGTACCTGCGCGCGGTGCCGGTGCTGTCCGATGAGGCGGTGATCGAGGCGCGGTCGCGGTTGGATCCGGCGGCCGGGGTGATGCTGAGTGCCCTCTGGGCGGCCGACGCCGGGCAGTTGGTGTTGATCGTTCACCACCTCGCCGTTGACGGGGTGTCGTGGCGGATCCTGCTCGAGGACCTCAACATTGCCTGGGCCCAGCATCGCGGTGGGCAGCAGTTGGTGTTGCCGGCGCCCGGGACCTCGTTTGCCCGCTGGGCGTCGCTGTTGGCCGAGCACGCGCACCGCCCGGAAATCGTGGCGCAGGCCGACGCGTGGCGGCAGATCACGGCGGCGCCCGCGGCGCTGCCGGCGGTGCGTCCCGAAGTGGATACCTATGCGAGCGCGGGCAACCTGTCGGCGCAGCTGGATGCCGAGACCACCCGGGCGCTGCTCGATGAGGTGCCGGCGGCGTTTCATGCCGGGGTGCACGACATCCTGCTGATCGCGTTCGCCTTGGCGCTGGCGGAATTTGTGGGCGGCGGTGCGCCGATCGCTATCGACGTGGAGGGTCACGGGCGCCAAGAGGAGCTGGCTCCCCATGTCGACCTGTCTCGCACGGTCGGCTGGTTCACGACCAAATACCCCGTATCCATCGCGGTCGCAGGCCTGGACTGGGCGCGGGTGGTGGCCGGTGACGCGGGGCTGGGGACGTTCATCAAAGACGCCAAAGAGCAACTTCGCGCGCTGCCGGACGGCTTGACTTACGGGGCGCTGCGCTACTTGAACAGCGATGTCGACCTGCCACCGTCCGACCCGCCGATCGGGTTCAACTACCTGGGGCGGCTCGGTGGGGCGGGCGAGGTGTCCGGTGACGTTTGGCGGCTCAGCCAGGACGGCTGGTCGGTCACCGACGTCGCCGCCGCCATCCCCATGCCGTTGATGCACACCGTGGAGCTCAACGCCAGCACGGTCGACGCCGATACCGGCCCGCAGCTGCACGCCCGCTGGACGTGGGCCCCCTCGACCCTGGACCACGCGCAGGTCAGCCGGCTTAACCGGTTGTGGTTCGACGCGTTGGCCGGCATCAGCGCGCATGTGCGAAGCGGCGGGGGCGGATTGACGCCCTCCGACATCGCTGCCGGTCTCAGCCAGCAACAAATCGACGACCTTCAGCGGCAATATGCGGATAGCTGACGTTTTGCCACTGACCCCCTTGCAGCAGGGGCTGTGGTTCCATGCCATCACCGATCAGGGCGGCGACGACGTCTATGCCGTACAGCTGGAGATCGCGCTGAGCGGTCCGGTCGATCCGGACCGCCTGCGCAAGGCGGTGCACGCGGTGGTCACCCGCCACCCCAACCTGGCGGCCCGATTCTCCGACAAGTTCGACCAGCCGGTGCAGATCATCCCGGCCGATCCCGTCGTGCCGTGGCGCTACGTCGACCTTCGCGGGGGCCGCCCGGACCTCGATGAGCAGATCCGGCAGGTGTGCGCCGCCGAACGCGCCGCGGTCTGCAATCTCACCAACCAGCCGGCCTTCCGCGCCGCGCTCATCGGCACCGCCGACGATCAGCACCGGTTGGTGCTGACCAATCACCACATCGTGCTGGACGGCTGGTCGCTGCCGATCCTGCTGGGGGAGATATTCGCCAGCTATCACGGGCGATGGCTGCCCGCGGCGGCGAAGTACCGCAGCTTCGTGACATGGCTGACGAGCCGTGACCTTGATGCCGCGCGCGCAGCCTGGCGTGAGGTGATGGCCGGATTCGACACCCCGACATTGCTGGCCCCGCCGGGCCGGCTGGGCCTGGGGCCGCGCGGCGTTGCCTCGTTCCGCGTGCCCGAGCAGACCACGCGGGCGCTCGGCGAGCTGGCGCGCTCGAGTCACACCACCGTCAGCACCGTGGTGCAGGCCGCCTGGGCGCGACTGCTGGTGGGGCTGACCGGGCGGCACGACGTCGCCTTCGGCACGACGGTGTCGGGGAGGCCGCCCGAGCTGACCGGCGCGGACTCGATGGTGGGCCTCTTCATCAACACGGTGCCGGTGCGGGCGAGCATCACGGCGACGACCACCACCACCGACCTGCTCGACCAACTGCAAAACGCCTACCACCACACACTCGACCACCAGCACCTGGCGCTCACCGAGATGCACCGCGTCACCGGCCTGGACCAGCTGTTCGACACCTTTTTCGTGTACGAGAACTACCCGCTCGACGCGGCCGCGTTGTCGGGCGGCCAAGGTGACCAAGGGTTGGCCATCACCGATTTCGCCCACCGCGAATACAACCACTACCCGCTTGCGGTCCAGGCCATGCCGGGCACGGAAATGGGTCTTCGCGTCGAATTCGACACCGACGTGTTCGACGCCGCCGACATCGAGAGGCTGATCGAGCGGTTCCAGCGGGTGCTGACGGCGATGACCGCCGATCCGGGCCGGCGGTTGTCATCGATGGATGTGCTTGACACCGCCGAACACGCCCGGCTGCAGAGGTGGGGCAACCGCACGGGGTTGACCCAGCCGGTGGGTGTGCCGGTGTCGATTCCGGTGCTGTTCGGCGCGCAGGTGGCGCGCACGCCGGACGCGGTGGCGATCAGCGCGGGGGAGCGTTCGTGGACCTACCGCGAGGTCAAGCAGGCGGCCAACCGATTGGCGCACCTGTTGACCGGCCAGGGTGTGGGTCCGGGCCAGCGCGTGGCGCTGTTGTTGCCGCGGTCGGCCGACGCGGTCGTGGCGATGTTGGCGGTGCTGAAGACCGGGGCGGCGTACGTGCCGATCGACCCGACGGTGCCGGCGGCCCGGATGGGGTTCGTGCTCGACGACGCCGCGCCGATCGCGGCGATCACGACCGCCGGCTTGGCGGATCGGCTGCACGGACGCGGCGTGGCAGTCATCGACATCAACGACCCCGCCATCGATCGCCAACCCAGCACCGCGTTGCCGGCGCCGGCCCCCGATGACATCGCCTACCTCATATACACGTCGGGTACCACCGGAACCCCGAAGGGCGTGGCGATCCCGCATCGCAACGTGACGCGGCTGCTGGAGACGCTGGACGCCGATCTGGAGCTGGCGGGGCAGGTCTGGTCGCAGTGTCATTCGTTGGCCTTCGATTTCTCGGTGTGGGAGATCTGGGGCGCGCTCCTCTACGGCGGCCGGCTGGTGATCGTGCCGGATTCGGTGGTCCGCTCCCCGCAAGACCTGCACGCTTTGCTGGTGACCGAACAGGTCACCGTGCTGAGCCAGACCCCGTCGGCCTTCTATGCGTTGCAGACCGCCGATGCGGCACAGCCCGAGCCGGAGCCTCGGCTGAAGCTCGAGGCCGTGGTGTTTGGCGGCGAGGCGCTGGAGCCGCAGCGGCTGCGGAGCTGGCTGGACAACCATCCGGGCTTGCCGCGGCTGATCAATATGTATGGCATCACCGAGACGACCGTGCATGCGTCGTTCCGGGAGATCGTCGTCAGCGACGTCGACAGCGTCGCCAGCCCCATCGGGGTACCGCTGGCCCACCTGGAGTTTTTCGTGCTCGACGGGTGGTTGCGGCCGGTCCTGCCGGGTGTGGTGGGGGAGTTGTACGTGGCCGGCGCCGGAGTCGCGGACGGCTATGTGGGTCGGGCGGCGCTGAGCGCGACGCGGTTTGTGGCCTGCCCGTTCGTCGGGCCGGGAGCATCGGGACAACGGATGTATCGCACCGGGGACCTGGTGTGGTGGGGCGCTGACGGACAACTGCGGTACGTGGGACGCGCCGACAAGCAGGTCAAGATCCGCGGGTACCGCATCGAACTCGGCGAAATCCAGGCAGCACTGAGCGCGCTGGACGGCGTAAAGCAGGCTGCGGTGATCGCCCGCGAGGACCGCCCCGGCGACAAGCGACTGGTGGGCTACGTCACCGGGATCGCGGATCCGGCGTCGTTCGCAGCGTCGGCGCGTGCGGCGCTGGCCGAGCGGCTCCCGCCATACATGGTGCCGACCGCGGTGGTGGTGCTGGACGCGCTGCCATTGACGGTCAACGGCAAACTCGACACCCGGGCGCTGCCGGCACCCGAATACCAGGATGGCGACCACTATCGCGCCCCCACCAACGCGGTCGAGGAGCTGCTGGCCGACATCTACGCGCAGGTTCTGGGTGTGGAGCCGCCGCGGCTGGTAGGGGTGGATGAGTCGTTCTTCGACCTCGGTGGGGATTCGCTGTCGGCCGTGCGGCTGATCGCCGCGGTCAACAGCGGCCTGGACGCCGGTCTGTCGGTCCGTACGTTGTTCGAGGCGCCCACGGTTGCCCAGTTGGCGACGCGCATCGGTGGGGACGAAGCCCGGTTGGAGCCGTTGACGGCCGTGGAGCGGCCCGCGGTGATTCCGTTGTCGTTTGCCCAGAGCCGGTTGTGGTTCATCGACCAGTTCCAGGGTCCCTCGACGATCTACAACATGGCGGTCGCCTTGCGGTTGCGCGGGCGGATGGATGCCTTTGATGAAGAAGCATTGGGCGCGGCGCTGGCCGACGTGGTGGTCCGGCAGGAGAGCCTGCGCACGTTGTTTGCCGCCTACGACGGCATACCGCGCCAGCTGATCGTGCCTCCCGAGCGGGCCGACTTCGGTTGGGCAATCGTCGACGCGATCGGCTGGTCGGAGAGCCAGCTGGGCGAGGCCTTCGACACCGTGGCGCGTCACCCGTTCGATCTGGCGGCCGAGATCCCCATGCGCGCAAGGCTTTTCCGGGTTGCCGAGGATGAACACGTGCTGGTTGCGGTGGTGCATCACATCGCCGCCGACGGCGCGTCGATCACTCCGCTGGTGCGGGATCTCGGGGTGGCCTACGCCTGCCGCCGGGTGGGGCAAGCCCCCGACTGGGGCGGTCTGGCCGTGCAGTACGCCGATTACACGCTGTGGCAGCGCGCGCAGCTTGGCGATCTCAGCGATAGCGGCAGCCGCATCGCCGCGCAGTTGGCCTACTGGCAAGAGGCCCTGGCCGGGATGCCGGAGCACCTGCAACTGCCCACCGATCGGCCCTACCCGCCGGTCGCGGACTACCGCGGCGCGAGCGTGTCGGTGGACTGGCCGGCCGAGCTGCAGCGGCAGGTCGCCCGGGTGGCGCGCGAACACAACGCCACCAGCTTCATGGTGATGCAGGCCGCCATGGCCGTGTTGCTGGCCAAGCTCAGCGCGAGTTCCGATGTGTCCGTGGGCTTCCCGATCGCCGGGCGTGGGGACCCGGCGCTGGACGAGCTGGTGGGCTTCTTCGTCAACACCCTGGTGTTGCGGGTCGATCTGGCCGGTGATCCCAGCGTCGCCGAGCTGCTCGCTCAGGTGCGCGCGCGCAGCCTGGCCGCCTACGAGCACCAAGACGTGCCCTTCGAGGTACTGGTGGAAAGGCTCAACCCGACCCGAAGCCTGACCCACCACCCGCTGGTCCAGGTGATGTTGGCCTGGCAGAGCGGGCAGGGGCAGGGCACCACCGGCCCCGCGGCGGGGTTGGCCTTGGCTGGCTTGCAGGTCACACCGTTGCCGCTCGACACCCGGACTGCCCGCACCGACCTGGCGTTCTCCCTGGGCGAGACGTGGACCGACGCCGGCGAGCCCGCCGGAATCGCCGGGGCGGTGGAATTCCGCACCGACGTGTTCGACGCCGCCAGCATCGAAGCGCTGATCGAGCGACTCAAGCGGGTGTTGGTCGCCCTGACGGCGGATCCGGGGCGGCGCCTGTCGTCGGTGGATCTGCTCGATGAGGCGGAGCACGCCCGCCTCGATGAGGCGGGCAACCGCGCGGTGTTGGGCCGGCCCGCGCCGGTCGCGGTGTCGGTACCGGAGCTGTTCGCCGCGCAGGTGGCCCGCGCCCCGGAGGCCCCGGCGGTGACCTTCGGGGGCCGGTCAATGACCTACCGGGAACTCGACGAGGCCGCTAACCGGTTCGCGCACTTGCTGTCTGGCCATGGTGTCCGCCCCGGTGCGTGTGTGGCGTTGCTGTTGGAGCGGTCGGCGCAGGCCGTCGTGGCCATGCTGGCGGTGCTCAAGACCGGGGCGGCCTACCTGGCGATCGACCCGGCGCTGCCGGCGGCCCGGGTCGGGTTCATGCTCGACGATGCCGCGCC
>NZ_LZIC01000010.1 GCF_001667185.1 Mycobacterium sp. 852002-50816_SCH5313054-b
ACCGGGGCGGCGTACCTGGCGATCGACCCGGCGCTGCCGGCGGCCCGGGTCGGGTTCATGCTCGACGATGCCGCGCCGGTCGCCGCGGTCACCACCGCCGGGTTGGCCGACCGGCTGGACGGACGGGATCTGACGGTCATCGACGTCGACGACCCCGCCGCCGAGGACCAACCCGCCACCGCGCCGCCGGCACCGGCGCCCGACGACATCGCGTACCTGATCTACACCTCGGGGACCACCGGAACGCCCAAAGGTGTGGCCATCGCCCACCGCAACCTGGCCCACTTGGCGCAGTCAACGCCCACATCGTTGCCGACGACACAGGTGTGGACGCAATGCCACTCGTACGCTTTCGACTTCTCGGTGTGGGAGATCTGGGCCGCGCTGCTCGGCGGAGGGCGGCTGGTGGTGGTGCCCCAGTCGGTCGTCGCCTCACCCGACGATTTCCACGACCTGCTGGCCCGGGAACGGGTCAACGTGCTCACCCAAACCCCGTCGGCCGTGGCCGCACTGTCCCCGCAACGGCTGGAGTCGGAGGCGTTACTGCTCGGCGGCGAGGCTTGCTCGGCCGAGGTGGTGGACCAGTGGGCGCCCGGGCGGGTGGTGATCAATGCCTACGGCCCCACCGAGGCCACGGTGTATGCGTCGATGAGCGCGCCGCTGACGCCCGGGTCAGGGGCGGCTCCGATCGGTGCGCCCGTGTCGACGGCGGCGCTGTTCGTCCTGGACGAGTCGTTGCGGCGGGTGCCGGCCGGTGTGGTCGGCGAACTGTATGTGGCCGGCCGGGGCGTGGGCGTCGGATACGTCGGCCGGACCGGGCTGACCGCCTCGCGCTTCGTGGCCTGCCCGTTCGCCGCCGCGGACGCGCCCGGAACCCGCATGTATCGCACCGGCGACCTGGTGCGGTGGCGCACCGACGGGCAGCTGCAATACCTGGGCCGCGCCGACGAGCAGGTCAAGATCCGCGGATATCGCATCGAACCGGGCGAAGTCCGGGCCGCGCTGGCGGCGTTCGACGGCGTGGAGCAGGCGGTGGTGGTCGCTCGCGAGGACCGCCCCGGCGACAAGCGTCTGGTGGGATACATCACCGGGACCGCGGATCCGGCCGCGGCGCGATCCTTGTTGGCCGAGCGGCTGCCGGCGTACATGGTTCCCGCCGCGGTGGTGCGGTTGGCGGCGCTGCCGTTGACGGTCAACGGCAAGCTCGACTCCCGGGCGCTGCCCGCACCGGAGTACGACGCCACCGATCGTTACCGCGCACCGACCAACCCGACCGAGGAGATCCTGGCCGGCATCTATGCCCAGGTGCTGGGCGTGGAACGGGTCGGGGTGGACGACTCATTCTTCGACCTGGGTGGGGACTCGCTGTCGGCGATGCGACTGGTCGCCGCGATCAACACCGGTCTGGGCGCCGGCGTCGCGGTGCGCGCGGTGTTCGAGGCTCCCACGGTGGCCCAGTTGGCGACGCGCATCCACGGTGGCGAGGGCGGGCTGGAGCCGTTGGTGGCCGGCCCGCGGCCCGCGGTGGTGCCGCTGTCGTTCGCTCAGAACCGGCTGTGGTTCATCGACCAGTTGCAGGGTCCGTCACCGGTGTACAACCTGGCGGTCGCGCTGCGACTGCGTGGGCGCCTCGATGCCGACGCGTATTGCGCGGCGCTGGCCGACGTGGTTGGCCGCCATGAAAGCCTGCGCACGCTGTTCGCCGCCCCCGACGGCATACCGCAGCAGCTGGTGCTGCCCGCCGAGCGGGCCGACTTTGGCTGGGACGTAGTCGATGCGACCGCGTGGTCGCCGGGCCGGCTGCAGGAGGCCGTCGAGGAGACCGCGCGTCACAGCTTTGATCTGGCGGCCGAGATCCCTTTGCGGGCAAAGCTTTTCCGCGTCGACGACGACGAACACGTGCTGGTCGCGGTGGTGCATCACATCGCCGCCGACGGCCTGTCGATCGCTCCGCTGGTGCGCGACATAGCCGTGGCCTACGCCAGCCGATGTGTGGGGCAAGCTCCCGGTTGGACGCCGCTGCCGGTGCAGTACATCGACTACACGCTGTGGCAGCGCGCGCAGCTTGGCGATCTCAGCGATAGCGGCAGCCGCATCGCCGCGCAGTTGGCCTACTGGCAAGAGGCCCTGGCCGGGATGCCGGAGCACCTGCAACTGCCCACCGATCGGCCCTACCCGCCGGTGGCCGACCAGCGGGGCGC
>NZ_LZIC01000011.1 GCF_001667185.1 Mycobacterium sp. 852002-50816_SCH5313054-b
GTCAACGCCGATCACCTGCCGGCCGCCGGAGTAGCTGGGAATCGTCACCGTGCCGCCGGGAGCCCCGTCGTCGCAGGCCCCCGACGCCTACAGCGGGATCGCCCCGGAGGTCGACATCATTTCGATCCGGCAGTCCAGCCAGGCGTTCGGCCTCAAGGACGCCTACACCGGTGACGAGGACCCGCAGACGCGGGCGAAGATCGACGACGTCGAGACCATGGCGCGGGCGATCGTGCACGCCGCGAACTTGGGCGCCACGGTGATCAACATTTCCGACGTGACCTGCATGAGCGCGCGCAACATCATCGACCAGCGCACGCTGGGCGCGGCCGTGCGCTACGCGGCGGTCGACAAAAACGTCGTCATCGTCGCCGCGGCCGGGGACACCAGCAAGAAGGACTGCAAACAAAATCCGGCCTTCGATCCCATGCAACCCAAGGACCCCCGCGGCTGGAGCGGTGTCAGCACGGTGGTGACGCCGTCCTGGTACAGCGACTACGTCCTGACGGTCGGCGCGGTCGACACCGAGGGCCGGCCGCTCACCCAGGGCGGCGGGCAGGGTTCGACGAGTGTCGCGGGACCGTGGGTTGGCATTGCCGCGCCGGGCACCGACGTCATCGGGCTCTCGCCCCGGGACGACGGTCTGATCAACGCGATCGACGGCCCGGACAACTCGCTGCTGGTCCCGGCCGGCACCAGCTTCTCGACCGCGATCGTGTCCGGCGTGGCCGCCCTCGTTCGCGCCAAATACCCGCAGCTGTCCGCGTACCAGATCATCAACCGGCTGGAGCGCACCGCCAGGGCACCGGCGCGCGGGGTGGACAACCAGGTCGGATACGGCGTGATCGACCCGGTGGCGGCGCTGACCTGGGATGTACCCGACGGTCCGGCAAAGCCGCCGCAGCAACTGTCGGCGCCACTGAACATCCCGAAGCCGGCCCCGCACCGAGATATGGTGCCAATATGGGTGGCAGCCGGAGGGTTGACCACGGCTCTGCTGATCGGCGGCGCCGTGTTCGGGATCGCGGTGTTCATCAAGCGAACACGCAAGCAGCAATGAGGTCGGAGCAGCGATAGTAATGAAGGCTCAACGCAGTTTTGGATTGTCCTTGTCGTGGCCGCGCGTCACCGCGGTGTTTCTCGTCGTCATCCTGATCCTGTTGGTGGCCAGCCACTGCCCGGCCTCCTGGCAGGGTGAACACCACATCGCGTTCTGGGTGGGTGTGGGCCTGGCGTCCATGGTGACGCTGCTCTCGCTCGTCACCCACCACGGGCTCACCGTGACCTCCGGCCTGGCCACGTGGCTGTGGGACTGGTCCGCCGACCCCGGCACCGCGCTGACGGCGGGATGCACGCCCGCGATCGACCACCAGCGCCGCTTCGGGCGTGACACGGTCGGCGTACGCCAGTACGAAGGACACCTGGTGAGCGTGATCGCTGTCGACGGCGGGGAGGAGGACGCCTCCGGGCGCCACCGGCACCGGACGACGGCCGGCATCCTGCCGGTGCAGGCCGTCGCTGATGGCTTGCGGCAGTTCGATATTCACCTCGACGGCATCGACATCGTCTCGATGAAGGTCCGCCGCGGCGGCCCCGAGGTCAGAGCCGCCGAGAAGTCGAAGCTGGATGACTGGGGGCCCGAAGAGTGGGGGCTGGTGAGCGACGAGCCCACCTCGTACGTGCGCCGCACCTGGCTGGTGTTGCGGATGAACCCGCAGCGCAACGTCGCCGCTGTGGCGGCCCGCGATTCGCTCGTGTCGACGTTGGCGGCGGCCACCGAGCGGCTTGCCCAGGATCTCGACGGACAATCGTGTGCGGCCAGGCCGTTGACGGCCGACGAGCTCGCCGAGGTCGACAGCGCCGTGCTGGCCGACCTGGAACCGACCTGGAGCCGCCCCGGATGGCGGCACCTCAAGCACTTCAACGGGTTCGCCACGAGCTTCTGGTTGACGCCGTCGGACATCTCCACCGAAACCCTCGAGAACTTGTTGCTGCCCGACGTCGGGGCCGCCGTGATCACGGTGCGGCTCGGCACCAGCGGCCGCCGGCCCCAGCTGGCGGCGTGGGTGCGCTACCACAGCGAAAGCCGGCTCTCCCGAAAGATTTCGTCCGGCCTCAACCGGCTCACCGGCCGCCAGCTGGCGGCCGTACGCGCCAGCTTGCCCGCCCCGGCGGCCCGCGCGCTCCTGGTCGTGCCCAGCCGTCCATTGCTCGATGACGAGGATCTCGTGCTGTCGCTCGGTCAGGTTCGGGAGAGCGCAGCGAGCGTATCCGCGGCGCAATGACGCGGTCTCAATCCACCGCCGAGGACGCCCGTAATGCAATGGTCGCCGGCCTTCTGGCGTCCGGAATATCGGTCAACGGGCTGCAGCCAAGCCACAACCCGCAGGTGGCTGCGCAGATGTTCACCACGGCGACCACGCTCGATCCGGGAATGTGCGACGGCTGGCTGGCGCGGATGCTGGCGGGGGACCAGAGCATCGATGTGCTTGCCGGCGCGTGGGCCTCGGTCCGGACGTTCGGCTGGGAAACCCGCCGTCTCGGCGTCACCGATCTGCAGTTCCGGCCAGAAGTGTCCGACGGGTTGTTTCTGCGCCTGGCCGTCACCAGTGTGGAGTCGCTGGCATGCGCCTATGCCGCCGTCCTCGCCGAGGCGAAACGGTACCAGGAGGCCGCGAAACTGCTCGACGGCGTCGAACCCCGGCACCCGTTTGACGAGGAAGTGGTCAACTACGTGCGGGGTGTGCTGTATTTCCGCACCGGGCGCTGGCCCGACGTGCTGGTGCAGTTCCCCGAGGGAAAGACCTGGCGGCACCCCGAGCTGAAGGCGGCGGGCGCGGCGATGGCGACCACCGCGCTGGCGTCCTTGGGCGTCTTCGAGGAGGCCTTCCGGCGCGGCGAGGCCGCAGTCGAGGGGGACCGGGTTCCCGGGGCGGCCAACATCGCCCTGTATACGCAGGGCATGTGCCTGCGGCACGTCGGCCGCGAGGAGGAGGCCGTCGAACTGTTGCGACGGGTGTACTCGCGGGATCCGAAGTTCGCCCCGGCCCGAGAAGCGCTCGACAACCCCAACTATCGGCTGGTGCTGACCGATCCGGAGACGATCGAGGCCCGCACCGACCCCTGGGACCCGGACAGCGCGCCGTCGCGCGCGGAGACGGAGGCCGCCCGCCACGCCCACGAGGCCGCCAAGTACCTGGCCGAAGGCGACGCCGAGCTCAACGCGATGCTGGGCATGGAACGGGCCAAGCGCGAGATCAAGCTCATCAAGTCCACCACCAAGGTGAACTTGGCGCGGGAAAAGATGGGCCTCCCGGTGCCGGTGACCTCGCGCCACACCTTGCTGCTGGGGCCCCCCGGGACCGGCAAGACGTCGGTGGCGCGCGCCTTCGCGAAGCAGCTGTGCGGGCTGACGGTGTTGCGCAAGCCGGTAGTGGTGGAGACGAGCCGCACCAAGCTGTTGGGCCGGTACATGGCCGACGCGGAAAAGAACACCGAGGAAATGCTCGAGGGCGCGTTGGGCGGCGCGGTGTTCTTCGACGAGATGCACACCCTGCACGAGACCGGGTATCACCAGGGCGACCCCTACGGCAACGCGATCATCAACACCCTCCTGCTCTACATGGAGAACCATCGCGACGAGTTGGTGGTTTTTGGTGCGGGCTATGCCAAGGCCATGGACAAGATGCTCGAGGTGAATCAGGGCCTGCGACGGCGCTTTTCGACCGTGATCGAGTTCTTCAGCTACACGCCGGACGAGCTGATCGCCCTGACCAAGCTGATGGCGCGCGATAACGAGGACATCGTCGCCGACTCCGAGGTCGAGGTGCTGTTGCCGTCGTACACCAAGTTCTACCTCGACGAGACCTTTTCGGAAGACGGGGACCTGATCCGCGGCATCGACACGCTTGGCAATGCCGGCTTCGTTCGCAACGTGGTGGAGAAGGCCCGCGATCACCGCAGCTTCCGCCTGGACGACGAGGACCTCGACGCGGTACTGGCGAGCGATCTCACCGACTTCAGCGAGGCCCAACTGCTCCGGTTCAAGGAACTGACCCGCGACGACCTGGCCGAGGGGCTGAAGGCGGCGGTGGCCGAGAAAAAAACCGGGTAATAGAAGCTTCTGCCCAGCCGCAGCAGTTAACCCGCACGGTTGTTCTTTATTCAATTTCTATGAGCTTTTTATTAATCGGCGACGGCTCAGCGCCTCGCGTTGCCGCCGGCCGACCCTGGTGCAAACATCAATTTGCGTGCTCATCGCCGAGTGCAGTTCCCCACGGAAATCGGTCTTGAGAAGGGGATTTAGGTAGATCGCCGCAAGCCGCCCGAGGCCAGGACGGCCCCTGCCCTCCGATGGGCTTCACCCGACCTCGTCGGTCACGCCTTTTCGCTCGCGCCCAGGTCGCCGAGGTGAGCAACCGCCATGGGCCATGGCCCTCGCTACGGGTTCCGCGTGACCGTCATGCCGCGCCCGCCGGCGGCCGGATGACCAGGGAAGGAAGCTGAATTCGTCCGAGTGGGTGGCAGCTAGCTTGACTGCCCTTGCGCTCGGATGCCACGATGGCCTCTGCAAGCACCTCGCTAGGTGAGGCGTCTGCACGGACACAGGCCACTGACCTCGAACGTCGAAAGACGCCCAGGGTCAGGACAGCTCCTCCCGGATTAAGGGTTGAGCCCAAGTGGCTTTCAGCTCGACTCGAGCCGGATACGCCGTGCGGTGCCGAAGCTCTGACGAGAGGGGTGCGGTGTCCGGGAGTTCTACCCTGGCCCCTCTCCGCTTGTGCAACAACGGCATCCCCGTGTGCCAAGGCCGTGAGGAGGTGAGAGCGAAATGAGTCCCGACGATAGTCCGTATTCCAGATCGACCATTTCGTTTCGATCCGGCCCCGGTCCCTTTCTGACAGTCTGAACGGCTCGCCCCGACAGGCCTCGTTCTCGCGAGTTCGCCTCGTGGACTCCGGCTTTGGCGTGCCCGGAAAGTAGCCAGTAACTCCCCGGGATCGGCCCCTTTCCGTGAGGAGAATCCCGATGTCGTTTATCAACGCGCGCGTATCAGCCTTGACTGCAACACAATTCGGTGTATACGCCCATGTCACAGCGAGCTGGGAGGAGGGCGGGAGATGACCCTGGACTTCGCGATGCTGCCGCCCGAAGTGAACTCCGGTCGGATGTATTCCGGGGCGGGTTCGGGCCCGATGCTGGCCGCCGCGTCCGGCTGGCATGGACTGGCAGCCGAGATGCGTTCCACCGCAATATCTTATGGCTCAGTGTTGGCGGCGCTGACCGGCGAAGAATGGCACGGCCCGGCGTCGGCGTCGATGGCGTCGGCCGCGGCGCCGTACGTGGCCTGGTTGAGCGTGACGGCCGAGCAGGCCCAGCAGGCCGCCACCCAGGCCGAGGCCGCGGCGGCGGCCTATGAGGCCGCGTTCGCCGCCACGGTGCCGCCGCCGGTGATCGCGGCGAACCGCACCCAGCTGATGGCGCTGATCGCCACCAACATCCTGGGTCAAAACACCCCGGCGATCGCGGCCACCGAGGCCCAGTACGCCGAGATGTGGGCCCAGGATGCCGCGGCGATGTACGGTTACGCCGCCTCCTCGGCGGTCGCCACGCAATTGAGTCAGTTCGCCGAGCCGCGCCAGACCACCAGCCCCGGCGGGCTGACCGCGCAGTCGACCGCGGTGGCCCAGGCCGTGGCCGCCCCGGCCGGGACCCAGCAGAACACGCTGTCGCAGCTGATGTCGGCGTTGCCCGGCACGCTGCAGGGCCTGTCCTCGCCGGCGTTGTCCTCCTCGCCGGCGGCGGAGATGATGGGCCTGCTGACGGGGTCCGGGTCGGGATCGTCGACGCTCGATAATCTCTGGGCGGAGTGGGGACCCAATGCCAACATCTGGAACACTGTCTTCTCTTCGGGGTTCTACATGCCCAGCAACACCATGGCCCCGTTCCTGGGATTGGCGGGCGCGCAAGCCGCGGGCGACGCGGCCGGGCAGGCCACCGGCGACGCGCTCGGTGAGGCCCTGGCCGGGCCGGTCGGCGGTCTCGGCAACGCGGTCTCGGCCGGCCTTGGTCGCGCCCCGATCATCGGCGCGATGTCGGTGCCGCCCAGCTGGACCGCACCCGCGCCACTGGCCGGCCCGCTCGCATCGGCACTGGTCGGCACGCCGATGGTGCCGCCCCCGGCCATGGCGGCCGGCATGCCAGGAATGCCGATCGGGGCGGCGAGCGCACAACCGTACGGGCGCGCCGTTCCCCAGTACGGCTTCCGTCCCACCTTCGTCGCGCGCCCGCCGGCCGCGGGATAGCGGCAAGCACGGTACGCCACCTCACAGCCGGTCGACCGGCGGATTGAGCATTCCGCAACTTTTCGGACACACACAGCGGACGCGGCGACGAGCCGGGCGGTGCCGCTGAGCACCACAAACGGCCTGCGTGCGGCTCACAGAGAACGTCCAGCAGCAAATCAGCGATCTGGCAGCGATCGATGAGTACGCTAGGTGAAATTCAGGGGAGCACCACATGACGATCAGCTGTCCATTCGGGGATGCCGCCGCACGCGGGCAAACGACGCGGGCCGCCGGCAGCAACATGGGCGACAACGACGGCGCCCGCCGCTCAGGCTGTGCGTAAATGGCACTTCGGCCAGAATAGCGAGCAGCGCACCACCTACATCATGACACATATTGGCAAACGCAAATGTGTCCATATCGCCGGGGTAATACCGTCGGCGGCGACTAAGTAATTTGGCGATCGTGTAATAGCTACCGCGTTCCATCGCAGTTATCAATCGCACCGGTCAAACGCCCGGCGATTAATGCTGTTCGCGCAAGCCATGATAAGTTATCGCATATTTCTGAGAGGTTGCTGGAGACCGCCTAACAGCCCGCTGTAGAAGATCTCTACCCCAGCGTGGCGTTAGCTGATGAGCAGCGTACTCACAGCGACAGTGACCTCTTGAGATATGTTTTTTACGTTAGCCTTACATCCCAGGAACCCGCGACAAATACATTTCGATCACGATGATCCTGACATTGGGCAGCGGGGCCCGACGATAGGGCAGTTGCGCGCCCAGCTTCATTTCCCACTAGCGGAACGGTGTCTGTTGTCGTCAAACAAGTCGTATCGATCCGTGGATCCGGAAACGGATTCCATGGATTCCATGGATTCCATTAGAGCTACGGGGCGATTGCGGCCGGAGCTACCGAGCCGCGCCTACCATGGCGGCCACTTAGGGGACCGGAGGGCATAGATGTTCGATTTCGGGGCGCTACCACCGGAGATCAACTCCGGCCGGATGTATGTCGGCGCCGGGGCGGGGCCGATGCTCGCAGCCGCGGCGGCCTGGGACGAATTGGCAACGGAGTTGCAGTCGACGGCGGCCGCCTACGGCGCGACGATCCAGGGCCTGGCGGCCGGACCCTGGACCGGGCCGTCGTCCATCGCGATGGCGGCGGCGGCCGCCCCGTACGTGGCATGGATGGGCGCGACGGGAGCCCAGGCGGAAGAAGCCGCCACCCAGGCCAAGATCGCCGCGGGTGCCTACGAGACGGCGTTCGCGGCCACGGTGCCCCCGCCGGTGATCGCAGCCAATCGCGCACTGCTCATGACGCTGATCGCGACCAACTTCCTGGGCCAGAACACCCCGGCGATCGCGGCCACCGAGGCCCAGTACGCCGAGATGTGGGCCCAGGATGCCGCGGCGATGTACGGTTACGCCGCCTCCTCGGCGGTCGCCACGCAATTGAGTCAGTTCGCCGAGCCGCGCCAGACCACCAGCCCCGGCGGGCTGACCGCGCAGTCGACCGCGGTGGCCCAGGCCGTGGCCGCCCCGGCCGGGACCCAGCAGAACACGCTGTCGCAGCTGATGTCGGCGTTGCCCGGCACGCTGCAGGGCCTGTCCTCGCCGGCGTTGTCCTCCTCGCCGGCGGCGGAGATGATGGGCCTGCTGACGGGGTCCGGGTCGGGATCGTCGACGCTCGATAATCTCTGGGCGGAGTGGGGACCCAATGCCAACATCTGGAACACTGTCTTCTCTTCGGGGTTCTACATGCCCAGCAACACCATGGCCCCGTTCCTGGGATTGGCGGGCGCGCAAGCCGCGGGCGACGCGGCCGGGCAGGCCACCGGCGACGCGCTCGGTGAGGCCCTGGCCGGGCCGGTCGGCGGTCTCGGCAACGCGGTCTCGGCCGGCCTTGGTCGCGCCCCGATCATCGGCGCGATGTCGGTGCCGCCCAGCTGGACCGCACCCGCGCCACTGGCCGGCCCGCTCGCATCGGCACTGGTCGGCACGCCGATGGTGCCGCCCCCGGCCATGGCGGCCGGCATGCCAGGAATGCCGATCGGGGCGGCGAGCGCACAACCGTACGGGCGCGCCGTTCCCCAGTACGGCTTCCGTCCCACCTTCGTCGCGCGCCCGCCGGCCGCGGGATAGCGGCAAGCACGGTACGCCACCTCACAGCCGGTCGACCGGCGGATTGAGCATTCCGCAACTTTTCGGACACACACAGCGGACGCGGCGACGAGCCGGGCGGTGCCGCTGAGCACCACAAACGGCCTGCGTGCGGCTCACAGAGAACGTCCAGCAGCAAATCAGCGATCTGGCAGCGATCGATGAGTACGCTAGGTGAAATTCAGGGGAGCACCACATGACGATCAGCTGTCCATTCGGGGATGCCGCCGCACGCGGGCAAACGACGCGGGCCGCCGGCAGCAACATGGGCGACAACGACGGCGCCCGCCGCTCAGGCTGTGCGTAAATGGCACTTCGGCCAGAATAGCGAGCAGCGCACCACCTACATCATGACACATATTGGCAAACGCAAATGTGTCCATATCGCCGGGGTAATACCGTCGGCGGCGACTAAGTAATTTGGCGATCGTGTAATAGCTACCGCGTTCCATCGCAGTTATCAATCGCACCGGTCAAACGCCCGGCGATTAATGCTGTTCGCGCAAGCCATGATAAGTTATCGCATATTTCTGAGAGGTTGCTGGAGACCGCCTAACAGCCCGCTGTAGAAGATCTCTACCCCAGCGTGGCGTTAGCTGATGAGCAGCGTACTCACAGCGACAGTGACCTCTTGAGATATGTTTTTTACGTTAGCCTTACATCCCAGGAACCCGCGACAAATACATTTCGATCACGATGATCCTGACATTGGGCAGCGGGGCCCGACGATAGGGCAGTTGCGCGCCCAGCTTCATTTCCCACTAGCGGAACGGTGTCTGTTGTCGTCAAACAAGTCGTATCGATCCGTGGATCCGGAAACGGATTCCATGGATTCCATGGATTCCATTAGAGCTACGGGGCGATTGCGGCCGGAGCTACCGAGCCGCGCCTACCATGGCGGCCACTTAGGGGACCGGAGGGCATAGATGTTCGATTTCGGGGCGCTACCACCGGAGATCAACTCCGGCCGGATGTATGTCGGCGCCGGGGCGGGGCCGATGCTCGCAGCCGCGGCGGCCTGGGACGAATTGGCAACGGAGTTGCAGTCGACGGCGGCCGCCTACGGCGCGACGATCCAGGGCCTGGCGGCCGGACCCTGGACCGGGCCGTCGTCCATCGCGATGGCGGCGGCGGCCGCCCCGTACGTGGCATGGATGGGCGCGACGGGAGCCCAGGCGGAAGAAGCCGCCACCCAGGCCAAGATCGCCGCGGGTGCCTACGAGACGGCGTTCGCGGCCACGGTGCCCCCGCCGGTGATCGCAGCCAATCGCGCACTGCTCATGACGCTGATCGCGACCAACTTCCTGGGCCAGAACACCCCGGCGATCGCGGCCACCGAGGCCCAGTACGCCGAGATGTGGGCCCAGGATGCCGCCGCCATGTACGCCTACGCGGCCTCGTCGGCGACCGCGTCACAACTGACGCCGTTCACCGAGCCGCCGCAGACCACCAGTGGCGCCGCACCTGTCGCGCAAGCTGCCGCGGTTTCTCAGTCCAGCGGCGCGAGCGGCCTGAACATCGGTTCGCAGCTGTCCCAGCTCACCAGCTCGCTGCCGACCGCGCTGCAGAGCCTCGGCACCGGCTTGCTGAACTCGCCGACGACGGGGTCGACCAACCTGTTGTCGGGACTTTCGTTGCCCCAATTGGCCAACGTATCCCTGCCGGCCGGGCTCTCCGGCGACCTGGCGAACTGGAACACGATCATGTCAACCGTCGCCTCCGGGCCGTACTCCCTGCAGGGCTTGACCTCCATACCGGGCGGTCCGTTCCTGTCCTTCGGCCAGGTTTACTCCTACGCGCAGAACGGCCAAGGCCTCGCGGCGTTCAACACCGTGAAACCCATCACCGGGGCGCTGGCGCCCCTGGCCAGCGGCGCCACCACCCACTTGAGCTCCGCGATGGGGGGAGCACCGGCGTCCGGGGCGATGGGCAAAGCCGCGCTCGTCGGGAGCATGTCCGTGCCGCAGGGCTGGACCCAGGCGGCCCCGGCGATCAGAACGCTCGCGCAAGTGCTGCCGGCCAATGCGGCCGCGCCGGCCGCCGCCTCACTCGTCGGCGAGGAAGGCGTGTTCAGCCAGATGGCACTGTCCAGTCTGGCAGGGCGGGCGGTGGCCGCGGCCGGGGTCGGCTCCACCGGCGGCAGCGCGGCCGGTTCGCTGGGCGGTGTGGTCGCGGCGGACGCCGGCACAGCCACCATCATCGTGATCCCGGCGCTCGACGAATGACCGCGATGAAATCCGCAGTGGCCCGCACCACGCAGGTGTGCTTGACCAGGCAAGGGGACTAGACGATGTTTTACGCAGCTTTTCCGCCGGAGTTCAATTCGGGCAGGATGTACGCCGGCCCCGGTTCGGCGTCGATGCGGGCGGCCGCTGCAGCGTGGGAGGGGCTGGCCAGCGAATTGCAGTCGACGGTCTCCTCCTATTCCTCGGTGATCGACGGCCTGACCACCGGGATGTGGACGGGCCCATCGTCGGTCAGCATGGCCGCGGCCGTCACGCCCTACCTGAGCTGGATGCAGGCCACCGCCGCGCAGGCCGCCGAAGCCGCAACCCAGGCCACCGCGGCGGCGACCGCCTATGAGGCCGCATTCGCCGCCCACGTGCCACCGGAGGAAATCGCCGCCAACCGCAGCCAACTGGCGTCGTTGGTGGCAACCAACGTCTTCGGGCAGAACACTGCCGCAATCGCGGCGACCGAGATCCAGTACGCCGAGATGTGGGCGCAGGACGCCGTGGCGATGGACACGTACGCCAGTTCGTCGGCGGCCGCCTCCAACGTGACACCGTTCACCGAGGCGCCACAGATCACCAACGCCGGCGGGCTGGCCAGCCAGGCGGCCGCGGTTAGCCAGGCCGCCGCCACTCCGGCCGGCAGCGTGGGCTCACTCGTGTCGGCGGCGGCCCAACCGCTGACAACGGCCAACCCCTTGCTGCAGACATTGGCCAACCTCAGCACCGACTACACCAGCACGATGAACGGGCTGGTGAATTCGGTCTTCGGGCCAAGCGGGGCATCGACATATGCCGCCCTGTACAACGCCATCAAGGGTCCGCTCGGCTTCACCACCGGGTTCAACGACATCGGGTTGCTGATCAACCTGCCCGCATCCCAGTTCCTCAAGTTCGCTCCGCACGCAGCAGCGGCGGGCGGGCTGCCGAGAGATGCGCTGGGAGCCGGACTCGGGGCGGCCAACTTTGGCCGCGGCACGCTGTTCAACTCGGTGTCGGGAGGCATGGGGAACGCGGGCACGCTGGTCGGCAACCTGTCGGTCCCGCCGAGCTGGGCGACGGCCACCCCGGCAGTCAGGATGGTTGCTTCCGCGCTGTCGGCCGCCGGGCCCGACGCGGTGCCGGCGGCCGCGCTCGGCGAGGGCGGGCTGCTCAGCTCGATGTCCGTGGCGGGGATGCTTGGCAGTGCGCTCGGCGCGGGGGCCCCCACGGTGGTCGGCGGTGCCGGGGTTCGCGGGCGCGTCAAACCGATCAAGGAGCTCAAAGACGCCAACTCGCCGGAGCACCTCAAGCGCCTGGTGGCGCAGATATCCGAGAAGCCCGAAAGCGTGCAGCACCACAACGTCGATCAAGAGGGGCTGGACGCCCTGCTCGATCAGCTGTCCAAGAAACCCGGCATTCACGCGGTGCACCTGAGAAAGGGCGACAAACCGCAAGTGCTGCCCTCCGACGCGCAAATGGGTTAGGGCGCAAAGTGATTGGGAGAGTGAGGAAAATGAAACTGCTACTGGCAGCCGTCGGCGCTGCGGCCGCACTGGGGTTCGCCGCGCCCGCATACGCGGATCCGCCGCCTCCGCCGCAAGGTGACGACGGGGGATTCCTCGCCGCGTTGCAGCAGGTCGGCATCCACTATTCCAGTCCCGACGCGGCGGTCACGTCGGGCAAGGCGGTGTGCACCTGCCTGAACAACGGCGAGTCCGGGCTGGAGCTCGTCCACGACGTCAAGACCCACAACCCCGGGATGGACATGGAGAACGCGTCCAACTTCGCGATGATCGCCGCGAGGTTCTACTGCCCGCACCAACTCTCGAAGGCATAGCCAACCTTTCGTGGGCGTGGCCACCGGGCAACGGCATTGGCGCGGGTCCACCTGCCGTTCACCTGCGCGTGGTTAGCTGCCGCCGACCAGCGCGCGGGCGGGGAAGGAGGGCGCTGCCATGCAGACGTTGACCGTCGCGGACTTCGCCCTCCGCCTTGCCGTCGGGGTCGGCTGTGGCGCCTTGATCGGCCTGGAGCGGCAATGGCGAGCCCGGCGCGCGGGCCTGCGCACCAACGCGCTGGTCGCCGCGGGAGCGACGCTGTTCGTGCTGTACGCGGCCGCCACCGAGGACACCAGCCCGACACGAGTCGCGTCGTATGTGGTGTCCGGCATCGGATTCCTGGGCGGCGGGGTGATCCTGCGCGACGGGGTCAATGTCCGTGGCCTCAACACCGCGGCCACCCTGTGGTGCTCGGCGGCGATAGGTGTGCTGGCCGCGTCGGGACACCTGGTCTTCACGTTGATCGGCACCGGCGTCGTCATCGCCATTCACCTGTTCGGGCGCCCACTCGGTCGGGTGATCGATCGCGACAACACCGAGGATGAAGACGAAAGCCTGCAGCCCTTCCTGGTGCAGGTGCTTTGCCGGCCGAAAACGGAGAAGTACGCCCGCGCGCAGATCGTGCAACACGCCAGCGGCAACGACATGACGTTGCGCGGCATCCACACGGGGCCGCCCGGCGACGACGAGATCACGTTGACCGCGCATCTGCTGATGGACGGCCACACGCCGACCAAGCTGGAGCGATTGGTCGCGGAACTGTCGCTGCAGCCGGGCGTGCGGGCGGTGCACTGGTACGCCGGCGATCAAGTGCAGTCGGACTGACCCGATCAGGGACGGGCCTGCAGCTCAGGCGCGGCGGCCGCCAGCAGCTCGGCGCGGTCGCGGGTCAGCGGCGGGTAAATCCGGCGGGTATTGATCGTCTGCTTGGTGGCCTTGGCCTGCGCGCCCGTCGAGACCACCACCCGGTCCCACCCTTCGGTGTAGACGGCACCGGCCGGACCCAGATCGAGAACCGTGACGTACCAAGGTATTCGAAGGGCCAGCATCGGCTCGCCGAGCAGGTCGCTGATGACGTTGTAGCCGGCATAACGGCCCATCGGGCGCCCGTGTTGACACGACATCACCGACAGATGCTCGTCGTCCATGCGGGCCGCGGCCACGTCACCCGCGGCGAAGACCGAGGGCACGCCGACCACGCGCAGGTAGTCGTCGACCTGCACCCGGCCCAGCCGGTCGCGCGGCACCGGTAGCTGCTCGGTCATCGAGCTGGCCCGCATGCCCGCGCACCA
This sequence comes from Mycobacterium sp. 852002-50816_SCH5313054-b, assembly GCF_001667185.1. Lineage (GTDB taxonomy): Bacteria > Actinomycetota > Actinomycetes > Mycobacteriales > Mycobacteriaceae > Mycobacterium. The sequence goes on from NZ_LZIC01000011.1 coordinate 13,793, forward strand.
CACCACCGTGGCCGCCTCGAGCCGTTCGCCCGAGGACAGCGACACCCCGCGCCGCGTGACCTCCGTGACGCCGACCGCCGTCCGAATCTCAACGCCGTTGCGCAACAGGGCTTCTTCGATCGCCGGACGCGCTTGGGTACCCATGTCGGACCCCACCGCGGCGTTGCGGTCGATCAGAATCACCTGCGGGGTGACATTTCCGCGAGAGAACAAGGTGCGCAACCGCTTTGGCAGTTCGCAGGCCGCCTCGACGCCGGTCAGCCCGGCCCCGACCACCACGACGGAGGCGGCCGCCGGCGCCGGCGCGCCGTCGGCAAGCTTGCTCAGGTGGCGCTGCAGCGCCAGCGCCCCATCGTGGGTGTCGACGTCGAAGCCGAACTCCCGCAGGCCCGGTATGCCGGGTTTGAGGACGTGGCTACCCGACGCCAGCACCAGCCGGTCATAGCCGAACAGCGCACCGCCCGTTGTGGCGACCGAGCGGGCGCCGGTGTCGATGGCGGTCACTTCGGCGGCGACGTGCGCGACGCCGACGGGATCGAGGAGGTCGGCGAGTGGGATGCGGCAGGCGCTCAAGTCGGTCTCGTAGTTGCGCACCCGGATGTCGTGGAAGGGCTGGGCGCTCAACACGGTGATGTCGACCGTGCCCGCCGGCACGCCGAGCTCGTCGAGGCGCCGGGCGGCGCCGAGTGCCGCCCACAGCCCCGCAAACCCGGAGCCGATCACCACCACCGCCGTCACGTGCTCAACACCTCTTTGGTACGGGCCGTTACCGGCATCGGCCGGTGGACGTAATCTATCCGTGTGAATGCTCTCACCGGGGTCTGGTTCGCGCTGCCACCGCAGATGCGAGATCCCGTGCTGTTCGCCATTCCGTTTTTCCTGTTATTGCTGACCCTCGAGTGGACCGCGGCCCGCAAGCTGCAACGCATCGAGGCAGCGGAGTCGGGCACGCCACGGCCACCTTTGGGCGCGTATCTGACCCGCGATTCCTGGACCAGCGTCTCGATGGGCCTGGTCTCGATAGCCACCAGCGCCGGCTGGAAGGCCCTGGCCCTACTGGGTTATACCGCGATCTATGCCTATGTGGCGCCCTGGCACCTTTCGCCGGCCAAGTGGTACACCTGGGTCGTCGCGCTCGTCGGCGTCGACCTGCTGTACTACGGCTACCACCGCATGGCCCACCGGGTCCGGCTGATCTGGGCGACGCACCAGGCCCACCACTCCAGCCAGTACTACAACCTCGCCACGGCGGTGCGCCAGAAGTGGAACAACAGCGGCGAGATCCTGATGTGGGCCCCCTTGCCGCTGCTGGGGCTCCCGCCCTGGATGGTGTACTTCAGCTGGTCGCTGAACCTGATCTACCAGTTCTGGATCCACACCGAGCGCATCGGCACGCTGCCGCGGCCCGTCGAATTCGTCTTCAACACCCCGTCGCATCACCGCGTACACCACGGCATGGACGCGTTGTATCTGGACAAGAACTACGGCGGCATCCTGATCATCTGGGACCGGCTGTTCGGCAGCTTCCAGCCCGAGCTGTTCCGCCCCCATTACGGCCTCACCAAGCAGGTCGACACGTTCAACATCTGGAAGCTGCAGACCCACGAATATGTTGCCATCGCCCGCGACTGGCGATCGGCAAAGCGCCTGCGCGATCGGCTGGGCTTCGTCTTCGGGCCCCCGGGGTGGGCCCCGCGCGCGGCGAGCCGGCCCGCCGGCGCCGTCTCGTTGGTCACGCCCGGGTAACGCCAGCGCCGTCACGTGCGAAAAGATCAACGAGGGGTGAGACTAAGTCGTAACGTCACCCTTCGGATCGGCATTCTTCACGGACGGATGGGGGCTCATGGTGCACCGCCTGGTAATGCGCGCATTCGCCGCGTCGGCTTCCGTTGCGGCCCTGGCATCGTGGCTACCGCCGGTGCCCGCCAAAGCGGACCCGGTGGTATTTCCCGGGATGGAAATCCATCAGGACAACCGTGTGTGCACGCTGGGCTACGTCGACCCGGCGCTGAAGATCGCGTTCACCGCTGGGCATTGCCGGGGTAGCGGGGTCGTTTACGACCGGGAACACAACGTCATCGGCCGCCTCGCCACTTTCCGCGACAACACGCCGAGCGGCACCACCGTGGCCACCGACCAGGTGATCAACGACTACGAGGCGATCGTGCTGGACAGCGGCGTCACGGCCAACAACGTCCTGCCGGGCGGGCGTCCGCTGGAATCCAACCCCGCCGCGACGCTGCAGCCGGGCGAAGCGGTGTGCCATTTCGGCGTCATCACCGGTGAGACGTGCGGGACCGTGGAAAGCGTGAACAACGGGTGGTTCACCATGTCGCACGGCGTCCAGAGCCAGCGGGGCGACTCCGGGGGACCGGTGTACCTGGCACCCAACGGCGGGCCGGGGGAGATCGTCGGAATTTTCAACAGCGTGTGGGGAGACCTGCCGGCGGCGGTGTCGTGGCGGGCCGCCTCCGACCAGGTCCGTCAGGACCTCGGTTCGACGACCAACCCGCGTTGACGCGTCCTACCCGGCGGGTGCGAGCACGAACACGGGGATCGCCGGCGCGCCGGCGAGCAGCTGCTCATCGGTGGAGTCCGGCGTCAGGCCGCCGACATACTCCTTGACCTGCCAGTACCACCGCGCCAGATAGCGCCTCAGCAGTTCGGGCTTGGCGGCGTCGTCGACCTCGCTGACCCGGGCGCGTCGCCTGCGCCAGCGCGGGCCGACCTCGATGACGCCCGCGGCCCTGACGTTGCGCGCCCACTGCGTGTTCCCCCGCGGTGACACGAGATAGTCGACACCGCCGACGGTCAACAGGTTGATCACCACCGCCCGCGGTTTTCCGCTTTTACGGCCACGCACGCGCAACGCCCGGGTCCCGGCGATGCTGATTCCCAGCTCGGCAAGCCAGCGGATCACGGTGTTGGCGGCGCGGGCCGCCCGGTTCGGTTCTTCGTAGCGCGTGGCCATGGTGACTCCTCTCGAAGCATCGCGAGAGCGGTGCTCTCCTTGTCCGACACGCTGCCACAGCCCCCGACAAAAAGCAAGAGCGGTGATCTCGGTTGTGCGAGACTGGTCACGTGGGCAAACGCCAGGAATCGCGGGAGCACATCGAGGCGCGGATCGTCGAACTGGGCCGTCGCCAGTTGGTGGATCGCGGTGCGGCGGGGTTGTCGGTGCGTGCCATCGCCCGCGATTTGGGCATGGTGTCCTCGGCCGTGTACCGGTACGTGTCCAGCCGCGACGAGTTGCTGACCTTGCTGCTGATCGACGCGTATTCCGACCTCGCCGACGCCGTGGACCGGGCCCGCGAGACGGTGGGCGACCTGTGGAGCGACGATGTCATCGCCATCGCGCGGGCGGCGCGGCGGTGGGCCGTCGCCCATCCGGCCCAGTGGGCACTGCTCTACGGCAGCCCGGTGCCCGGGTATCACGCGCCCGCGGAGCGCACGGTCCCGGCAGGCACCCGCGTGGTGGGAGCCATCTTCGACGCCGTCGCCTCCGGAATCGCCACCGGGGACATTCGGTTGACCAATGACCTTGCGCCACAACCGATGTCGTCGGACTTCGAACGCATTCGCCACGAGTTCGGTTTTCCGGGGGACGACCAGGTCATCGCCAAGTGCTTTCTGTTATGGGCCGGCGTGCTCGGCGCCATCAGCCTCGAGGTGTTCGGGCAATACGGCGCCGATACCCTGACCGACCCATCGGCGGTGTTCGACACGCAGCTTCGGCTGCTGGTCGACGTGTTGAGCCAGCATTGACCGGCGGCGAATTAGAACGTGTTCACTACGCCGTTGCAGGCCTGAGGCGGCCGCTCACGGCAAAGTTTCGTTGGCCCTTTCTGGCCGCCGCCGTCCTGGGCTATTCTGCGAGACGATGCCCCCTCCTCCTCAAACGCCGACGCAGATCGCATGGGTCACCCCGGACCTGGACGCCACCGAAACGGCCCTCACCGGCCTGTTAGGCGTTCGGAAGTGGGTGCGGATACCCGACGTGCACTTTGCTCCGGAGACGTGCAGCTATCTCGGCAAGCCGGCCGATTTCGTCGCCAGCATCTCCCTGAGCTACCTCGGGGACATGCAACTGGAGCTGATCCAACCGGTCCGCGGGGAGAACATCTATAGTGACTTCCTCCGGGAATCGGGGGCGGGGTTGCACCACATCTGCGTGGAGGCGGCCAGCCCCGAACAGTTCGACGCGGCGTTGGCCGAGGCCGCGGGCCAGGGGGCGCCGGTCGTGCAGCAGGGCATGATGGCCGGCGGCATCCAATTCGCCTACGTGTCGGCGCGGCAGGCGGGAGTGCCGTTTCTTGAAATCGCCTACATCGCGCCCGAGATGAGGGCCTTCTACGACTACATCAAACAGGAGCAAAGGTGAGCACCGAGATCCCCACGACGATCGATGCGGACACGGTGGCGTCGTGGTCGGACGACGTCGATGTCGTGGTGATCGGTTTCGGCATCGCTGGCGGATGCGCGGCGGTCAGTGCGGCCGCCGCGGGCGCGCGGGTGCTGGTGCTCGAGCGTGCGGCCGCTGCGGGCGGCACCACTTCCCTTGCGGGAGGCCACTTTTACCTCGGGGGCGGGACCGCGGTGCAGCAGGCGACCGGGCATCCCGATTCGCCGGAAGAGATGTACAAGTATTTGGTCGCCGTGTCGCGGCAGCCCGACCACGCCAAGATTCGCGCGTATTGCGAGGGCAGCGTCGAGCACTTCGATTGGCTGGAAGACTTGGGCTTTCAGTTCGAGCGCAGCTACTTCCCGGGCAAGGCGGTGATCCAGCCCAACACCGAGGGGCTGATGTTCACCGGCAACGAGAAGGTGTGGCCCTTCCTGGACAAGGCCGTGCCGGCGCCGCGCGGCCACAAGGTGCCCGTACCGGGCGACACCGGCGGTGCCAGCATGGTGATCGACCTGCTTCTCAAGCGCGCCGCGAGCCTCGGCGTGCAAGTCCGCTACGAGACCGGCGCCACCCAGCTCATCGCGGACGATTCCGGCGCGGTGACCGGCGTGGCCTGGAAGCACTTCACCGAAACCGGTGCGATCAAGGCAAACTCGGTGATCATCGCTGCCGGGGGATTCGTGATGAATCCGGAGATGGTAGCCAAGTACACCCCGAAGCTGGGGGAGAAGCCGTTCGTGCTCGGCAACACCTATGACGACGGCCTGGGCATCCGGATGGGGGAATCGGCCGGCGGCGCCACCCAGCACATGGATCAAATCTTCATCACGGCTCCGCCGTACCCGCCGTCGATCCTGCTGACCGGGATCATCGTGAACAAGCTGGGCCAACGGTTCGTCGCCGAGGACTGCTACCACTCCCGGACCGCCGGCTTCATCATGGATCAGCCGGACAGTGCGGCGTTTTTGATCGTCGACGAGGCGCACCTGGAGCATCCCAAGATGCCGCTGGTGCCACTGATCGACGGCTGGGAGACCGTCCCCGAGATGGAAGCCGCTCTCGGCATCCCACGAGGCAACCTGGTCGCGACGCTGGAGCGCTACAACACCCATGCCGCGCGCGGGGAGGACCCCGACTTCCACAAGCAACCGGAATTCCTTGCGGCGCAAGACAAGGGGCCGTGGGGCGCGTTCGACATGTCATTGGGCAAGGCGATGTACGCCGGTTTCACCGTCGGCGGGCTGGCCACCTCCGTGGACGGCCAGGTGCTGCGCGAGGACGGCTCGGCGGTGCCCGGCCTGTACGCGGTGGGGGCGTGCGCGTCCAACATCGCCCAGGACGGCAAGGGTTATGCCAGCGGCACGCAACTTGGGGAGGGTTCATTCTTCGGTCGCCGCGCCGGAGCGCACGCGGCCCGAGGCGCCGGCTAAACCGGCGCCGGCGCCTTCTCGACCGGGCCCAGCCGCCATTCGCCGCCGCCCAGCAGGTGGAGCTGTTGGTCGTGGTGCTGTTCGACGGTGGGCCGGTGGCTCACACTGACCAGGACGGTGTCCGGCATTTCGGTGCGCACCAGCTGATAGAGCGCGAATTCGAGCCCCTCGTCCAGCGCCGAGGTGGCCTCATCGAGGAAGACGGCCTTCGGCTTGGTGAGCAGGATGCGCGCGAATGCAACCCGCTGCTGCTCACCGGGGGAAAGCACCTTGGCCCAGTCCTGCTCTTCGTCGAGCCGGCCAATCAGTGGCGCGAGGGCCACTTTGGTCAATACGTCGCGGAGCGCATCGTCGGAGACCTCGTCCGGCGAGTTCGGGTAGCAGACGACCGTGCGCAGATTGCCCAGCGGCACGTAGGGCAACTGCGACAGGAACATCGTCGCGTTGTCGCCGTCGGGTCGGCAGAGCGTCCCCGAGGCGTAGGGCCACAGTTCGGCCAGGCTGCGCAGCAGCGTGGTCTTTCCGGCGCCGGAGCGCCCGGTGATCACGAGTGCGTCACCCTCGTCCAAGTGCACATCGAGCGGATCGATCAGTTGGTCGCCGCCCGGCGTGCGCACCTCGATACCACGCAGCTCGACCGTCGCCTCCTCGCTCGGCTTGACCAGAATGGTCGGCAGCGCGCGGCCCTGAGTATTGGCGTCGACCAGCCCGTGCAACCGGATGATCGCCGCCCGGAAGGCCGCGAACGCGTCGTAGTTGTTGCGGAAGAACGACAGCGAATCCTGAATATTGCCAAAGGCGGTCGCGCTCTGACCGACATCGCCGAAGTCGATCCGGCCCGCGAACAGCCGGGGCGCCTGAATCACCCACGGCAGCGGAACAATGATCTGCGACACCGACCAGTTCCACCCGTTGAAGATGATCGTGCGGCGCACGAACTTGCGGTAGTTGCCGATGATCGGCGTGAAGCGCCGCCAGAGCTGCGCGCGCTCGACGCGTTCACCGCGATAGAAACCCACCGCCTCGGCAGCGTCGCGCAACCGCACCAGGGCATAACGGAATGCGGCGTTGAGTTTCTCGTTGTTGAAGCTCAGCTGGATCAGCGGATGGCCCAACCAGATCGCGACCAGGGTCGCGACCAGCACGTAGACGAGGACCGTCCAGAACATCGCCCGCGGCAGCACCAGGCCGAACACATCCAGATCCCCTGAGAGCTGCCACAGGATCGCCGTGAACGAGATCACCGAGGCCACCGCGTTGACGGCCCCGAACAGCAACGTGCTGCCCGTCCCGTTCGACGGGATGTTCGGGGTGCCTCCGGCATTGGCGGTGAAGATGTCGACGTCCTGCTGGATGCGCTGATCCGGGTTGTCGATGGTGTTGTCGATGAACAGGTCCCGGTAATAGGCCTTGCCGTCCAGCCAGTCATCGGTGAGGTGGGCGGTCAGCCAGATGCGCCAGGCAATGATGAACCGCTGGGTCAGATAGATGTCGATCATGAACCGGATGACATACAGGGTCGCCAGCACGGAAAAGATGGCGATCGACATCCAAAAGCCATGAATCCCTGACTGTTTCACGTTGTCGTCGTCCGCCGCGATGCCCTGGACCGCTTTCTGCACCCCGGTGTAGAGGTCATTGCCCTGATAGCTGAGCAACACCGTGAGACGCACCGACAGGAGCACCGAGAGCAACAGCACGGCGAGCATCAGCCACACCTTGATGCTCGCCGGGCCGACGAAATATCCGCGGGTGATCCGCCAGAACTGCCGGCCCCACGGTGTCAGAAACCGGAATGCGACGAGCACCGCCAGCAGGCACACGGCCCCGATCGCCCACGCGATGGCGATCCAGCGCAGCGAATCCATGGGTGCCGTCGCCCAGTCGATCGACGGCTTGAATGGCTTTGGGCCCATGGTCGAGGTCTCCTTACGGCCGAGGTGTCCAGCCTGTGCTCAACAAAAATCCTTCGGCGAAGGTACCCGAAGGATCTGGATAGGCTGCGGTCATGAGTACCGACGCCATCCCCACACAAACATTGCACGCCGGCCGGCTCATCGCGCGGCGGCTCAAAGCCAGCGGCGTCGACACCGTCTTCACGTTGTCGGGCGGCCACCTGTTTTCCATTTACGACGGGTGCCGTGACGAGGGTATCCGGCTGATCGACACCCGGCACGAGCAGACCGCGACCTTCGCCGCCGAGGGCTGGTCGAAAGTGACGAGGCGGCCGGGCGTGGCCGCGCTCACCGCCGGGCCGGGCGTGACCAACGGGATGAGCGCGATGGCGGCGGCGCAGCAGAACCAGTCGCCCTTGGTAGTCCTGGCGGGCCGGGCTCCAGCGGGGCGCTGGGGCATGGGCTCGCTGCAGGAGATCGACCATGTGCCGTTCGTGGCCCCCCTGGCGCGATTCGCCGCGACGGCGCAGTCGGCGGGGGAGGCCAGCCGGTTGGTCGACGAAGCGTTGCGGGCGGCGGTGGGCGCCCCGTCCGGGGTTGCCTTCGTCGACTTCCCGATGGATCACGCCTTTTCGATGTCGGAGGACGACGACCGCCCCGGCGCCCTCACTGACCTGCCGCCGGGGCCGGGCGCCGACGGCCAGGCCCTCGACCGCGCCGCCGGCCTGCTGGCCGCCGCGAAGCGGCCGGTGATCATGGCGGGCACCAACGTCTGGTGGAGACACGCGGAGATGGCGCTGCTGCGCCTGGCCGAGGAACGACAAATCCCGGTGCTGATGAACGGGATGGCCCGCGGCGTCGTGCCCGCCGACCACCCGATGGCGTTTTCGCGCGTCCGGGCCAAAGCGCTGGGGGAGGCCGACGTGGCGCTGATCGTCGGCGTGCCAATGGATTTCCGGCTGGGCTTCGGCAAGGTCTTCGGCGCCGAGACCCAGCTCGTCGTGGTCGACCGCGCCGAACCCGGCCGCGAACATCCGCGCCCCATCGCGGCCGGGCTCTACGGGGACCTCACCTCCATCCTGGCCGCGCTGACGGCGGGCGGCGCCGGTCACCAGGCCTGGGTCGACGAGCTCCGCGCGGCCGAGACGGCGGCCCGCGCGCAGGAAAAGGGCGAGCTCGCCGACGATCGGGTCCCGCTGCATCCGATGCGGGTGTACGCCGAGCTGGCGCCGATGCTGAACCGCGACGCCATCGTCGTCATCGACGCCGGCGACTTCGGGTCCTACGCCGGCCGGGTGATCGACAGCTATCTGCCGGGCTGCTGGCTGGACAGCGGCCCGTTCGGCTGCCTCGGCTCGGGCCCCGGTTATGCCCTGGCCGCCAAGCTCGCCCGACCCGATCGTCAGGTGGTGCTGCTGCAGGGCGACGGGGCGTTCGGCTTCAGCGGCATGGAGTGGGACACCCTGGCGAGGCACAACGTGCCGGTCGTGTCCGTGATCGGCAACAACGGGATCTGGGCCCTCGAAAAGCACCCCATGGAGGCGCTGTACGGCTACTCGGTGGTGGCGGAGTTGCGGCCCGGCACCCGCTACGACGAGGTGGCGCGCGCCCTGGGCTGCCACGGCGAGCTGGTCTCCGCGCCGGCCGAGCTGCGGCCCGCGCTGGAACGCGCCTTCGGCGGCGGGTCGCCGGCCGTCGTCAACGTGCTCACCGACCCGGCGGTCGCCTACCCACGCCGCTCCAACCTCGCCTGACCGGCCGCGAGGGTGCGCAGTTGTACATCGGCGCCCGGCGCGTCGCGTACAAACACGCGCGCTCGCGCCGGACGTCGGCTCGCGTACCGTTGACCTGTGCCAAAGACCACGCGGACCCAACCCGGACGCCTGAGTAGCCGGTTCTGGCGACTGCTGGGCGCCAGCACCGAAAAAAACCGCAGCCGGTCCCTCACGGACGTCACCGCCTCGTCGGAGTACGACAAGGAAGCCGCCGACCTCAGCGACGAGAAGCTGCGCAAGGCGACCGGGCTGCTCAAACTCGACGACCTCGCGGAGTCCAGCGACATCCCGCAGTTTCTCGCGATCGCCCGAGAGGCCGCGGAGCGGACGACCGGGTTGCGGCCGTTCGACGTGCAGTTGCTGGGTGCGCTGCGCATGCTTGCCGGCGACGTGATCGAGATGGCCACCGGTGAGGGCAAAACCCTGTCGGGGGCGATCGCGGCCGCCGGATACGCCCTCGCCGGGCGGCACGTGCACGTCGTGACCATCAACGACTATCTGGCCCGCCGCGACGCTGAGTGGATGGGCCCGCTGCTTCAGGCCATGGGGCTGACCGTCGGCTGGATCACCGCGGACTCGACGAGCGAGGAGCGCCGGGCCGCCTACGGCTGCGACGTCACCTACGCCTCGGTCAACGAGATCGGCTTCGACGTGCTGCGCGATCAGCTGGTGACCGACGTCGACGACCTGGTCTCGCCCAACCCCGACGTGGCCCTGATCGACGAGGCCGACTCGGTGCTGGTCGACGAGGCGCTGGTGCCGCTGGTGCTGGCCGGCACCACGCATCGCGAGACGCCGCGGCTGGAGATCATCAAGCTGGTCGGCGAGCTGGACGCCGGCACGGACTACGACACGGACTCCGACAGCCGCAACGTGCACCTGACCGACGTCGGCGCCCGCAAGGTGGAAAAGGCGCTCGGCGGCATCGATCTGTACTCCGAAGAACACGTCGGCACCACCCTGACCGAGGTCAATGTGGCACTGCACGCGCACGTGCTGTTGCATCGCGACGTGCACTACATCGTGCGGGACGACGCGGTGCACCTGATCAACTCCGCCCGCGGGCGCATCGCGCAACTGCAGCGCTGGCCCGACGGCCTGCAGGCCGCCGTCGAGGCGAAGGAGGGCATCGAGACCACCGAGACCGGCGAGGTGCTCGACACGATCACGGTGCAGGCGCTGATCAACCGCTACGCCACCGTGTGCGGCATGACCGGCACCGCGCTGGCCGCCGGTGAGCAGCTGCGCCAGTTCTACAAGCTCGGCGTGTCGCCAATCCCGCCGAACGAGCCCAACATTCGCGAGGACGAGTCCGACCGCGTCTACATCACCGCCGCCGCCAAGAACGACGCCATCATCGAGCACATCGCCGAGGTGCACGAGACCGGGCAGCCGGTGCTGGTCGGCACCCGCGACGTGGCCGAGTCCGAGGAGCTGCACGAGCGGCTGCTGCGCCGCGGCGTGCCGGCGGTGGTGCTCAACGCGAAGAACGACGCCGAAGAGGCCAAGGTGATCGCCGAGGCCGGCGAATTCGGCACCATCACGGTGTCCACCCAGATGGCCGGGCGGGGCACCGACATCCGCCTGGGCGGGTCCGACGAGGCCGATCACGACCGGGTGGCCGAACTGGGCGGGCTGCACGTGGTCGGCACGGGCCGGCATCACACCGAGCGGCTCGACAACCAGCTGCGCGGCCGAGCCGGGCGCCAGGGCGATCCGGGGTCGTCGGTGTACTTCTCGAGCTGGGAGGACGACGTCGTCGCCGCCAACCTCGACCGCAACAAGCTGCCGATGCAGACCGACGAGGACGGCCGGATCGTGAGCCCCAAGGCGGCGGGGATGCTCGACCATGCACAGCGGGTCGCCGAGGGCCGGATGCTGGACGTGCACGCCAACACCTGGCGCTACAACCACCTGATCGCCCAGCAGCGCGCCATCATCGTCGATCGGCGAAACACGTTGCTGCGCACCGCAACCGCACGCGAGGAGCTCGCAGAGCTGGCGCCGGATCGGTACGAGGAACTGGCCAAGGAGATCTCCGAGGAGGGTCTCGAGAAGATCTGCAGGCTGATCATGCTGTATCACCTCGACCGGGGCTGGGCGGATCATCTGGCGTACCTGGCCGACATCCGCGAAAGCATCCACCTGCGCGCACTGGGCCGGCAGAATCCGCTCGACGAATTCCACCGGCTGGCGGTCGACGCCTTCGCATCGCTGGCCGCCGACGCCATCGAGGCGGCCCAGCAGACGTTCGAAACCGCGAACGTGCTCGAAGAGGAGCCGGGCCTGGACCTGTCCAAGCTGGCACGGCCGACGTCGACGTGGACGTACATGGTCAACGACAACCCGCTCTCGGACGACACCCTGTCGACCCTGAGCCTGCCCGGGGTGTTCCGCTAGGGCGATGGCGGCGACCCGCTGCGCCCGGCTCCGCCGCGCTTGCGATCGCTGCTAGGCGCTAGGGCGTTGGGCCGCCGCCGCCGCGGTCAGCTTCGGGACCGGCGTTCGACTAATGTCACGGCTCATGGAGCAGGTGCTTCCGCCCGATCGGGTGCTGACAGTGCCCAACGCCCTGAGCGCCATCCGCCTGGTGCTCATTCCGGTATTCATCTACGTCCTGCTGTTCGCGCACGCCAATGGCTGGGCGGTGGCGATCCTGATGTTCAGCGGGGCCTCCGACTGGGCTGACGGCAAGATCGCCCGCACGCTCAACCAGTCCTCGCGGCTTGGCGTTCTGCTGGACCCGGCGGTGGACCGCCTCTACATGGTGACCGTCCCGATCGTCCTGGCGGTCGACGGAATCGTGCCCTGGTGGTTTGTCATCACGCTGCTGGTGCGGGACGGACTGCTCGCGGCAACGCTGCCGCTGCTGCGAGGTCGCGGGCTGTCGGCGCTGCCGGTGACCTACATCGGCAAGGCCGCCACCTTCGCGTTGATGTCCGGTTTCCCGTTGGTGCTGCTGGGCACCGGGGGCGCGGTGTGGAGCCGGGTGCTGAGGGCCTGCGGTTGGGGCTTTTTGGGTTGGGGTTTGTATTCCTACCTGTGGGCTTTCGTGTTGTATGCGGTGCAGATGGCTTTGGTGGTGCGCCGCATGCCCAAGCTGAAACATGGTGCCCCCCAGCCGGTCGCGCCCAAGGCGGGTGAGCATGGCTGACGCCGACCGCCTGCTCGGTGGCTATGACCCGAACGCCGGCCGCAGCGCCCATGCCGCGGCCCGCCCGCAGCTGATCCCGGTTCCCTCGCTACTGCGCGCCCTGCTGTCGGAGCACCTGGATCCGGGCTATGCCGCGGCCGCCGCCAGACGTGGCAGCTCTGACGCATCGCGGCGCGGGCGGGAACGGGCTGTCGGCCGGCTGTGGGAGGCGCTGGCGGCGCTGTTGATCGCCACGGTATTCGCCGCCGCGGTCGCCCAGGCCCGCTCGGTTGCCCCCGGCGTCCGCGACGCGCAGCAGCTGCTGTTGCAAAGCGTGCGTTCGTCGGAAACCACCGCGGCCAGGCTGGGTAAGGAACGCGGCGCGTTGTCCGCGCGGGTCGACGACGTGCAACGACGAGCGCTGGCCGACAACGCCCAGGGCCAGCGGCTGCTGAACCGTCTCGACGCCCTGAGCCTGGCGGCGGCCAGCACCGCGGTCATCGGTCCGGGTCTGACGGTGACCGTCACCGATCCCGGTGCCGGGCCGAACCTTTCCGACGTGTCCAAACAGCGCGTCAACGGCAGCAGGCAGATCATCCTGGACCGCGATCTGCAGCTGGTCGTCAACTCGTTGTGGGCCAGCGGTGCCGAGGCCATCTCCGTCGGTGGCGTCCGGATCGGGCCGAACGTGACCATCCGGCAGGCCGGCGGGGCGATCCTCGTCGACAACAACCCCACCAGCAGCCCCTACCAGATCCTGGCGGTCGGGGCGCCGCACGCGATGCGAGACGTCTTCGATGCCAGCCCCGGCCTGCAGCGCCTGCGGCTGCTGGAGGCCTCCTACGGTGTCGTCGTCACCGTGGACGTCGCCGACGGTCTGTCGCTGCCCGCCGGATCAATCCGGGATGTCAAGTTCGCCAAACAGATTGGGCCCTAGTGAGACAACTTCTCCCAAGACCGATCCCGCTTGCCGGCCTGGAGTGCCGCGCGTGATCGGCATCGCGGCCCTCGCCGTCGGCATCGTGCTCGGCTTGATCTTCCACCCCGCCGTCCCCGAGGCCATCCAGCCCTACCTGCCGATCGCGGTGGTGGCCGCGCTCGACGCGGTGTTCGGCGGGCTGCGCGCCTACCTCGAACGGATCTTTGACCCCAAGGTCTTCGTCGTGTCGTTCGTGTTCAACGTCTTCGTGGCCGCCCTGATCGTCTACGTCGGCGACCAGCTGGGCGTCGGCACGCAGCTGTCCACGGCCATCATCGTCGTGCTGGGCATCCGCATCTTCGGCAACGCGGCCGCGCTGCGGCGCCGGCTGTTCGGGGCGTGAGGCCAGCGTGAGCCAGGACCCGCCCGATCACCCCGACCCCCACGACGGGGAAAGCCGTGAACCCACGGCGGGCGAAGGTGCGCCGCACGGGCGCCACGAACTGCCCGCCAAACGCCCGCGGCCCGAAATCGGGCCGGTTCGCCGCACGGGGCTGTCCGGCCTGCTGCGAGGCGGTCGCTCCCGGCTGGGCTTCGGGATCCTGGCGACCGTGCTGTGCCTCGTCCTCGGGATCGCGATCGTCACCCAGGTGCGCCAGACCAAGTCGGGCGATGCGCTGGACACCGCCCGCCCCGCCGACCTGTTGGTGCTGCTGGATTCGCTGCGGCAGCGCGAGGCCACACTGAACACCGAGGTCGGGGAACTGCAGAACACGCTGAATTCCCTGCAGGCCTCCGGCAACACCGACCAGGCCGCCATCCAGAGCGCCCAGGCCAGGCTGGCCGCGCTGTCCATCCTGGTCGGAGCCGTGGGCGCCACCGGGCCGGGTGTCACGATCACGATCGATGACCCCGGCCCAGGGGTGTCACCCGAAACGATGCTCGACGTGGTCAACGAGTTGCGCGCCGCCGGCGCCGAAGCGATCGAGGTCAACGACGCGCACCAGTCGGTGCGGGTGGGTGTCGACACCTGGATCGTGGGGACGCCTGGCTCGTTGACCGTCGACACCAAGAACCTGTCGCCCCCGTATTCGATTCTGGCGATTGGCGATCCGCCCACGCTCGCCGCGGCCATGAACATCCCGGGCGGCGCACAGGACAGCATCAAGCGCGTCGGGGCGCGGATGTCCGTGCAGCAGTCCGACCGCGTGGAGGTGACCACCTTGCGACAACCAAAACCGCACCAATACGCTCAGCCGGTCAAGTGAACTCGCCGTGTGCGAAGCGACCAGAACAGGATCCCCCGTGAGCGATATTCCGTCCGATCTGCACTACACCGCCGAACACGAGTGGGTTCGACGCAGCGGTGAGGACACCGTCCGGGTCGGGATCACCGACTTTGCGCAGTCGGCCCTGGGCGACGTGGTTTTCGTCCAGCTGCCCGACGTGGGCAGCCAGGTGAGCGCGGGCGAATCGTTCGGCGAGGTGGAATCGACGAAATCGGTGTCGGACCTGTTCGCCCCCGTCTCGGGCACGGTGTCGGCGGTCAACGGCGACCTGGAGGGCAGTCCGCAGCTGGTGAACTCCGACCCGTACGGCGCCGGCTGGCTGGTGGACGTCCAGGTTTCCGACGGCGCCGAGCTCCAGTCCGCCATTTCCACGCTGCTCGACGCCGAGGCCTACCGAGGGACGCTGACCGAATGACGGTTGCTAATGTGCCTGCCAGCCCCGTCGCCGACGCGGGCGGCGCACCCGGTCGGGATTTCGATCGTCAGGCGGTGGGGGCATCGCGGACCGGTGCGCGGTACGGTCGACAGATCGACACTTGATCGACACTCGAACGCACTAGACAGTCAAGTAGTACGCAATACGGGGCCGAGAAAACTCAGGAAACCCAGAGGAGAACCGGGCGCGCCGCCCGGTCGGATAACGCCACAGCGGCCAGTGAGGAGCAGCGCGTGACGGACATGGACTCGGATATGGGGAAAGACCAGACCTCTGACGAAGTCACGGTGGAGACGACTTCGGTCTTCCGTGCCGACTTCCTCAACGAGCTCGACGCCCCCGCCCAGGCGGGGACCGAGAGCGCGGTATCGGGGGTCGAGGGGCTCCCGGCCGGCTCGGCGCTGCTGGTCGTCAAGCGGGGACCGAACGCCGGATCGCGGTTCCTGCTCGACCAGCCCATCACGTCCGCCGGTCGGCATCCCGACAGCGACATCTTCCTCGACGACGTCACCGTGAGCCGCCGCCACGCCGAATTCAGGTTGGAAAACAACGAATTTCACGTCGTGGATGTCGGTAGCCTGAACGGCACGTACGTCAACCGCGAGCCCGTCGATTCGGCGGTGCTGGCCAACGGCGACGAAGTGCAGATCGGCAAGTTCCGGTTGGTGTTTTTGACCGGACCCAAGCAGGGTGACGACGATGGAGGTTCCGGAGGGTAGTGAGCGCGCCCGATAGCCCGGCTCTCGCCGGGATGTCGATTGGGGCGGTCCTGGATCTGTTGAGGCCGGATTTCCCCGATGTCACCATCTCCAAGATTCGCTTTTTGGAGGCCGAGGGGCTGGTGACGCCGCAGCGCGCCGCGTCGGGATATCGGAGATTCACGGCGTACGACTGCGCGCGGCTGCGGTTCATCCTCACCGCCCAGCGCGACCACTACCTACCGCTGAAGGTGATCCGGGCGCAGCTGGACGCCCAGCCCGACGGTGAGCTGCCCCCGATCGGATCGCCTTACGGCGTACCGCGATTGGTATCGGTGCCGGACAGCGGGGAAGAGACCGAGGCCGGGCCCGACCCGGCGGCCGTGGCCCCGACCCGGATCCGGCTGAGCCGCGAAGACCTGCTCGAACGCTCCGGTGTGGACGACGACCTGCTGACGGCGCTGCTCAAGGCCGGCGTGATCACCACGGGTCCGGGCGGCTTCTTCGACGAGCACGCCGTGGTGATCCTGCAATGCGCGCGGGCGCTGGCCGAATACGGCGTCGAGCCGCGGCACCTGCGCGCCTTCCGCAACGCCGCCGACCGGCAGTCCGACCTGATCGCCCAAATCGCCGGGCCGGTAGTCAAAGCGGGCAAGACCGGCGCCCGCGACCGCGCCGACGACCTGGCGCGTGAGGTGGCCGCCCTCGCTATCACACTGCATACCTCGCTGATCAAGTCTGCCGTTCGCGACGTTCTGCATCGCTGAGGATTAGACTTCGTTGGACAGCTTGGTGTTCGACGGGCTGACGAGATGCGGAGGGCACACACAGATGGGTGAAGTTCGTGTTGTCGGCATTCGCGTCGAGCAGCCGCAGAACCAACCGGTGCTGCTGCTGCGCGAAGCCAACGGTGACCGATACCTGCCAATCTGGATCGGTCAGTCCGAAGCCGCCGCCATCGCGCTGGAGCAGCAAGGTGTCGAACCGCCTCGCCCGCTGACGCACGACCTGATCAGGGATCTCATTGCCGCACTTGGGCATTCGCTGAAAGAGGTGCGGATCGTCGATCTCCAGGAGGGCACCTTCTACGCCGACCTGGTCTTCGACCGCAACATCACCGTGTCGGCTCGCCCTTCGGACTCGGTCGCGATCGCGCTGCGGGTCGGCGTCCCGATCTACGTGGAGGAAGCGGTGCTCGCCCAGGCCGGACTGCTCATCCCCGACGAGAGCGACGAAGAGGCCAACACCGCCGTCCGCGAGGACGAGGTGGAGAAGTTCAAGGAGTTCCTCGACAGCGTCTCTCCGGACGACTTCAAGGCCACCTGACCCCCGGCGAACCCCGACCACTACGCTGGGTCCCGACATCACGGATCCATCTCATCTGGCACCGCGATGTCGACACGCTGGCCGATAGTGCGGCCACACAGCCCCGCAGCGGCCATACTTTCATTACGACTTAAAGGCGCGGCGGCTATCGAAAAGCGTAAGCTCTCTAGCACTCGGGCCTGAACAAACGTGGCTGCGGTGCAGCCCATGAGGACAGCGCGATCGGCGAGAGGAACCACCGTGAGCGAGCAGCCACGTCAAGAGCAGCTGGATCTAGCTGACGCCGCGAGCAGCGACCAGGCCGTCACCGCCGCGAGCGCGCCCGTGCAGCCGGGGCTGTTTCCCGACGATTCCGTGCCCGACGAGCTGGTGGGTTACCGCGGGCCGAGCGCGTGCCAGATCGCCGGGATCACCTACCGGCAGCTGGACTACTGGGCGCGCACGTCGCTGGTGGTCCCGTCGATCCGCAGTGCGGCCGGCTCCGGCAGCCAGCGGCTCTACTCGTTCAAGGACATCCTGGTCCTCAAGATCGTCAAGCGGTTGCTCGACACCGGCATCTCGCTGCACAACATCCGCGTCGCGGTCGAACATCTGCGCCAGCGCGGCGTCCAGGACCTGGCCAACATCACCTTGTTCTCCGACGGCACCACCGTTTACGAGTGCACCTCGGCCGAAGAGGTCGTCGACCTCTTGCAGGGCGGCCAGGGCGTGTTCGGCATCGCCGTCTCCGGGGCCATGCGCGAGCTGACCGGCGTCATCGCCGACTTCCATGGTGAGCGCGCCGACGGCGGCGAATCGATCGCCGCCCCGGAAGACGAGCTGGCCTCCCGGCGCAAGCACCGCGACCGCAAGATCGGCTAGCGGCCCTTTCGTCTGCGCGAGCGCCCGCGGTTGTACACGTTTTGCGGCGCGTCGGTGTGCAAACACGCGCGCTCGCCGTGAACTGGGGCGGCCGAGTAAACTGGCGTGCGCGTCGCACTCGAGCGGGAGAGTTCCGTGATCGCCAGTCACGGACGCCGAAGGAGCAATACCTCTCCGTCAACCTCTCAGGCACCCGGACCGCGCGAGTTAACGACGCCTCTGGAAAGCGGTGGAGACCCGTAGCGGTCCACACCCGCCGATGGGGAAAGGCGTGCGGGCAGCACCCGGCGCCGAATCTCTCAGGCGCCCGGCGAACGGGTGAAGACAGAGGGAGAGGGCCGCTAGTCCCTCGACCTCAGGAGTTCGCCTCGTGCCCGACCAATCAACGTTCGCAGCCCGGCACATCGGCCCGGACGGCCAAGCCGTCGCGGCGATGCTCAACGTCATCGGTGTGGCCTCGTTAGACGAGCTGGCATCGAAGGCGGTTCCCACCGGCATCCTCGACCAGCTCGTCGACGGCGGCGCCGCGCCGGGTCTGCAGGAGTTGCCGCCGCCGGCCAGCGAGGCCGAGGCGCTGACCGAACTGCGGCGGCTGGCCGACGCCAACACCGTGGCCGTGTCGATGATCGGGCAGGGCTACTACGACACGCTCACGCCGCCGGTGTTGTTGCGCAACATCATGGAAAACCCGGCCTGGTACACCGCCTACACGCCGTATCAGCCGGAGATCAGCCAGGGCCGGCTGGAGGCGCTGCTGAACTTCCAGACGATGGTGGCCGACCTCACCGGCCTCGAGGTCGCCAACGCGTCGATGCTCGACGAGGGCACCGCGGCGGCCGAAGCGATGACCCTGATGCACCGCGCCAGCCGCGGCGGCTCGAGCCGGCTCGCGGTGGACACCGACGTCTTCGCACAGACCGCGGCCGTGCTGGCCACCCGGGCCAAGCCGCTGGGCATCGAGATCGTCGCGGCGGACCTGCGCGAGGGCCTGCCGGACGGCGACTTCTTCGGCGTCATCACGCAGCTGCCCGGCGCGAGCGGGCGGGTCACCGACTGGTCGGCGTTGGTGTCCGAAGCGCACGACCGGGGCGCGCTGGTCGCCGTCGGGGCGGATCTGCTTGCTCTGACGCTGATCACGCCGCCGGGGGAGATCGGTGCCGACGTCGCGTTCGGTACCACCCAAAGGTTCGGTGTGCCAATGGGATTCGGCGGCCCACACGCCGGCTACCTGGCGGTCCACGCCAACCACGCGCGCCAGTTACCGGGGCGGCTGGTCGGGGTGTCGCTGGATGCCGACGGTTCGCCGGCCTACCGGCTGGCGCTGCAGACGCGCGAGCAGCACATCCGTCGCGACAAGGCGACCAGCAACATCTGCACCGCGCAGGTGCTGCTGGCCGTGATGGCCGCGATGTACGCCAGCTACCACGGCGCCGACGGCCTGACCGCGATCGCGCGCCGGGTGCACGGTCACGCCGAGGCGATCGCCGCCGCACTCGGCGACGCGCTGGTGCACGACAAGTACTTCGACACGGTGCTGGCCCGGGTGCCAGGGCGCGCCGGGGAGGTCGTCGCCGCGGCCAAGGCCAACGGCATCAACCTCTGGCGCGTGGACGACGATCACGTGTCGGTGGCCTGCGACGAGGTCACCACCGACGAGCACGTCGCCGCGGTGCTCGAGGCGTTTGGCGTCCGAGCCGCCGAGCCGGCCGGGGTCGACATCGCTACCCGGACGTCGGAGTTCCTGACCCATCCCGCGTTCACGCAGTACCGCACCGAAACGGCGATGATGCGTTACCTGCGCACGCTCGCGGACAAGGATATTGCCTTGGACCGCAGCATGATTCCGCTCGGCTCCTGCACGATGAAACTCAACGCCGCCGCCGAGATGGAACCGATCACGTGGCCGGAATTCGCCCGCCTGCATCCGTTCGCGCCGGCGTCCGACACCGCGGGAGTGCGCCGTCTCATCGCCGATCTGGAGAACTGGCTGGTGCAGATCACCGGCTACGACGCCGTCTCGCTGCAGCCCAACGCCGGCTCCCAGGGCGAGTACGCCGGCCTGCTGGCGATCCGCGACTACCACGCCAGCCGGGGTGAACCACACCGTGACATCTGCCTGATTCCGTCCAGCGCGCACGGCACCAACGCGGCGTCGGCCGCGCTGGCCGGGCTGCGGGTGGCCGTGGTCGCCTGCCGCGACAACGGCGACGTCGACCTCGACGATCTGCGTGCCAAGGTGGCCGAACACGCCGACCGGCTGGCGGCGCTGATGATCACCTACCCATCCACGCACGGCGTCTACGAGCACGACATCGCCGAAATCTGTGCGGCCACCCACGACGCCGGCGGCCAGGTCTACATCGACGGCGCCAACCTCAACGCGCTGGTCGGGCTGGCCCGCCCGGGCAAGTTCGGCGGCGACATCAGCCACCTGAACCTGCACAAGACGTTCTGCATCCCGCACGGCGGCGGCGGCCCCGGCGTCGGCCCCGTGGCGGCGCGCGCCCACCTGGCGCCGTTCCTGCCGGGGCACCCGTACGCCCCGGAATTGCCCGGGGGCCACCCGGTGTCGTCCGCGCCCTACGGGTCCGCCTCGATCCTGCCGATCACATGGGCCTACATCAGGATGATGGGCGCCGAGGGCCTGCGGGCCGCGTCACTGACCGCGATCGCGTCGGCCAACTACATCGCCCGCCGACTCGACGAGTACTTCCCGGTGCTCTACGCCGGCGAGAACGGCATGGTCGCCCACGAGTGCATCCTGGACTTGCGCGGCATCACCAAGTCGACCGGGGTGACCGTCGACGATGTGGCAAAACGGTTGGCGGACTATGGCTTTCACGCGCCCACCATGAGCTTCCCGGTGGCCGGCACTCTCATGGTGGAGCCCACCGAGAGCGAGACTCTGACCGAAGTCGACGCCTTCTGCGAGGCCATGATCGCCATCCGCCGCGAGATCGACCGCGTCGGCGCGGGGGAGTGGCCCGCCGACGACAACCCGCTGCGGGGCGCGCCGCACACCGCGGAGTGTCTGCTGGTCTCCGAGTGGGACCACCCGTACAGCCGGGAGGAGGCGGCCTACCCGCTGGGCAAGGACTTCCGGCCCAAGGTGTGGCCGCCGGTGCGCCGCATCGACGGCGCCTACGGCGACCGCAACCTCGTCTGTTCCTGCCCGCCGGTGGAGGCCTTCGCCTAGCGCGACTGGCCCTCAGCCGAAGCGCTCGATGATCGCCGCCGCGATCCGATCCGGCGCGTCCTCCTGGATGAAGTGCTTGGCCTCGGGCAGCTCGACGACGACGTGATCGGGAAACGTCGCGCGCATCCGCGGGAGCGTCGGGCCCGGCCGGAACGCGAAGTCCTTCATGCCCCAGACGAACAGCGCGGGCTTGGCGCCCAGTTTGGCGGGCACCTCGCGGGCGAGCCGGCCCAGCAACCGATGGGCGGCCAGGATCTGCTTGGGCATCTCGGCCACGCCCTTGCGCGCCTCCGCGCTGGGCTGCACGGCCCGATAGTGCTCCATCACCACCGCGCTCGGCCGGTGCTGGGTGCCCGCCGGGATCAGCCGTTCGACGAAGAAATTCCGGTGCAGGACGGCGTATTGCATCGGCGGGCTGGACATGACCCGGCTGAACGCCTTGGTCGAGAAAGTGTCCGCCGGCCAGAACCACGTGTTGCCCAACACGACGCCGCGCACCCGCTCGGCGCGCTCGACGGCGACGGCCATGCTGATGGGGCCGCCCCAGTCCTGGCCCATCGTCAGGTAGCCGTCGAGCCCGAGGTGGTCGACGAACTCGCCGACCACCTGGGCGTGCTCGTCGATCTTGTAGCCGAACCCCGCGGGCCGCTCCGACAGGCCGAAGCCGAGGTAATCGGGTGCGATGCAACGGAACCGGTCGCGCAGCGCGACGATGATGTTCCGGTACAGGAAGCTCCACGTCGGGTTGCCGTGGCACAACAGGAACGGCGGGCCGTCACCCTCGTCGACGTAATGGACGCGCCCGCGCGAGCTGTCGAACCAGCGCGACTGGAACGGGTAGAGCTGGGGATCCGGGGTGAAATCGATGTTCATGGCGCTCCCTTCGGCAACGCCCACGATGCTATGCCCGAGGGGTGACAGCGCCTCAGCTCAAGAACGTGTTGAGGGCCGCGGCAAGGTCGGGGGACGCCGACGTTCCCAGGTTCTGGTAGCCGCCGCCGCTGAGTTGGGCGACGGCCTCCCACGCCGACCGGTCCGGGTCGCCGCCGAAGTCGATGACGTTGACCGCGATCGGCTTGGCCGGGTCGGCGCTCTTACGGATGAAGTCCTGCAGGCCCGCGCCGTCCAGGCTCTGGTCGGTGTGCGGCCCCGAGGTGATCACCAAGATCGAGTTCGCCTGCCCCGCATGATAATTGGCCTGCAGCTCCTGGTAGATCATGCGCAGGGTGGTGAACGACACCGCGCCGCCGGCCGACGAATACTGCTTGTCCAGCGCCGCGGCCAGCGCCGCCGAGCGCGGCTGGCCGTTGACGGGGTCGCCCAGCGGTCCGCCGGGCACCTCCGAGCGGCCCTCGTGGCCGTCGAAGGTCCACAGCCCCACGCTGGCGGTCGGCGGCAATGACTTGATCTTGTCCCGCAGCGCCCCGATGACGTTGGCTAGCCGGGTCTTTCCGCCTTCGTCGGCGGGCATCGACTGGTCGAGCATGATGGTCGCGGCCAGTCCGCTCGTCGGGGCGGACATGGCTTCGGCCAGCGTGGCGCGCATCGCGTCGTCACCCACCGACAGGGTGGCGGGCAGCGCCGGGAAACCGGTGACCGGGCTGCTCGGCGGCTTGACGCCGTTGACCCGGAAGCCGGCCTTGGCCAGCTTCGCGAGTTGCTCGGGCTTCTGCAGGAAGCGGGCGAACCCGCTGGCCGCGGAGGTCTGCTCCTGCGTCAGCCACGAGCCACTGAGCAGCACCGCGGGAAAATCGGCGACGGGCGCGGGCCCCGGCGGCAGCCAGGAGGCCAGGGTGCTCTTGGCGTCGGACAGCGACTGGCCGCGCGCGAACAGCTGCTGCTCGGTGGTGACCACGGCGTGCACCGGCGCGCCCGCCGCGTCGCCTGGCCTCAGCAGCGCGTTCATTGCCTCGGTCAGCGAGTTGTCGGCCAGCTTGGGCTGCGCGCTCAACAACGTGCGCACGGCGCCGGTGCCCTGCGTCGGGGGCGCGCCGGCCGGAACCGACGCGGCCGCGACGGCCTCGCCGGCCAACAGCGCGGCGTCGGCGTTCCCGTTCGTGGGCAGCGCCAGCCGCAGCGATCCCCAGGCCGGCAAGTTCAGGCCGGCCAGTGCGTTCGGATTGGTTTGCAGGCCCGGCAGCGCCGCCCAGGTCTGGTTGGTCAGGGCCTGCCCGAGTTCGGGACGGACGGCCAGCATGACCGGCGACGTCACCAGCGAATGGCTTTCGGTGATGGTTTTCTGGCCTGCGGTGGCGGCGAGCCGCGCGGCGGACACGGAGCTGCCCGGGATCCACAATGCCGGCTGGCCGCCCAAATCGGCCGGCCACTTGCCGACGAATCCGTTCAGCACCGCGTCGGAACCGGCCGGTTTGACGGTCACCACCATGCAGTGATCGCCGACCGGGCCGGCCGTGGAGTTGTAGCTCTCGGCGAGCTGCTGCACCGGCTCGGAGATCGACGGGTCGGCGATGACGGCCACCGACTCCTTGCCGCCGACGCAGCGCGCGGCGGCGCTGTGCGAGCGGTGCGACAAGGCGTCACCGAAGAAGCTCCACAGGATCACGGTGCCCACCACGACGACCACGGCGACGAGCGCGACGATCACCCCGATGCTGACCCCGCGGCGCCCGCCGTCGCTGCGGTGGCCGCCGAGGCGCTCGCCGAGGCCCCGGTGCCCGCCCCGGAACCGGGACGACAGCGTCGGCGGGGAGGCCGGCGGCTCGGCGCCCGCCGAACCCGGGGTGCGCGGCGGGAATTCGGGATAGTCGTCGGCGGTGGGCGCGAACGTGTCATTGACGGGGTAGGGGTGATCGCCCTCGCCGGGAAAGGCCTCGTCGACGTCATCGTCCGCGCGCCAATCGAGGCCATCGGCCGCGGCATCGCGGTGGTGGTGACCCGTGTCGTCGGTAGCGTCCGGCTCGTCGGCGAAGTACTCGTCAGCCGGCTGGTCGACGGCATCATCCGGGTCGGGCATGCTGTGCCTACCCATACCGGTGCCCGCCGCCTTTCCGTCGACTCATCGGGTGAAACGTTGTGGACTCGGCCCAGATTCTAGTCATCGGCCGCGCTACTTACCGCATTGTCGAGCCGGTGTCACCCACCGGCGGCGCGGGCTTTGAACTCGCGCCGGCGCCGATGCAGGATCGGCTCGGTGTAGCCATTGGGCTGCTGCGTTCCGGACAAGATCAGGTCCTGGGCGGCCAGGAAGGCGATGCTGTCGTCGAAGTTGGGCGCCATCGGCCGGTACGCCGAGTCGCCCCCGTTCTGCCGATCCACCAACGGCGCCATCCGTTCCAGGCTGGCACGCACATCCTCGCTGGTGATCACGCCGTGGCGCAGCCAGTTGGCCAGCAGCTGGCTGGAGATCCGCAGGGTGGCGCGGTCCTCCATCAGCGCCGTGTCGTGGATGTCGGGCACCTTCGAGCATCCGACGCCATGCTCCACCCAGCGCACCACGTAGCCGAGGATGGACTGGCAGTTGTTGTCGAGCTCCTCGCGGATCTCCTCGGGGGCCCAGGCCAGCTCCTTGGCCAGCGGAATGGTCAGCAGCTCGTCGATGGTGGTGCGCTTCTGGCCCGCGAGTTCCTCCTGCACGGCGCCCACGTCCACATAGTGGTAGTGCATCGCGTGCAGGGTGGCCGCCGTCGGCGAGGGCACCCACGCGGTGGTGGCGCCCGCCTTCGGCTGGCCGATCTTCTGCTCGACCATGTCGGCCATCAGCTCGGTCATCGCCCACATGCCCTTGCCGATCTGGGCCTTGCCCTTGAAGCCGGCAGCCAACCCGATGTCGACGTTGGCGTCCTCGTAGGCCTTGATCCAGGTGCTGTTCTTCATCGCACCCTTGCGGATCATCGGACCGGCCTCCATCGAGGTGTGGATCTCGTCGCCCGTGCGGTCCAGGAACCCGGTGTTGATGAACACCACCCGGTCGGCGGCGGCTTTGATGCAAGCCTTGAGGTTGACCGTGGTGCGGCGCTCCTCGTCCATGATGCCGACCTTGAGGGTGCCCTGCGGCAACCCCAGCACGTCTTCGACGCGGCTGAACAGCTCGCAGGTGAAGGCCACCTCGGCCGGGCCGTGCATCTTGGGCTTCACGATGTAGATGGACCCGGTGCGGCTGTTGGTGAGCGGGCCGTTGCCCTCGCCGGTCTTGAGGCCGTGGATCGCAGTGACGCCGGTGAACAGCGCGTCCATGATGCCCTCGAAAACCTCTTTTTCTTCCTGACCGTCGCCGACGGAGACGATCGCGTCGTTGGTCATCAGATGGCCCACGTTGCGCACGAACAACAGGCTGCGTCCGGGCAGGGTCAACTCGCCCCCGTCGGGTGTGCTGTACGTGCGGTCCTGGTTAAGCGCCCGGGTGAACGTCTTGCCGCCCTTGCTGACTTCCTCGACGAGGTCACCCTTGTTCAGCCCGAGCCAGTTGCGGTAGCCCAGCACCTTGTCATCGGCGTCGACCGCGGTGACGGAGTCCTCGAAGTCCATGATCGTGGTGACCGCCGACTCCAGGACGACGTCCTTGATGCCGGCGCGGTCGGTCTTGCCGACCGGTGACTCCGGGTCGATCAGGATCTCGATGTGCAGGCCATGGTTGACCAGCAGCACCGACCAGTCGGGGGAGCCGAGCTCGCCGCTGTATCCGAGGAACTTCTCGGGCTGGACAAGCCCGACGGGCTCCGACTCGCCGCCGAGGGCGACCTGCAGCTGCCCGTCGGCGATGCTCAGGCCCGTCGCGTCCGCCCACGAGCCCGACGCCAGCGGCACCGCCTCGTCGAGGAATTTGCGCGCGTAGGCGATCACCTTGTCGCCGCGCACCCTGTTGTAGCTGGTGCCCTTCTCGGCCCCGTCGGTTTCCGGGATCACGTCCGTGCCGTAGAGGGCGTCGTAGAGCGAACCCCAGCGAGCGTTGGCCGCGTTCAGCGCGAAGCGGGCATTGAGCACCGGCACCACCAGCTGCGGGCCCGCCGTCGTGGTGATCTCGTCGTCGACACCGGAGGTGGTGATGGTGAAGTCCTCCGGCTCGGGCAGCAGGTAGCCGATCTCACCGAGGAACTCGCGGTAGGCCTCCGTGTCGATCGGCTCGATGACCCGCTGCCGGTGCCACTTGTCGATCTGGGCCTGCAATTGATCGCGGCGGGCCAGCAGATCCTGGTTCTGCGGAGTGAGGTCGGCGACGACTTTGTCGACGCCCGCCCAGAAGGTGTCCGGGTCGATATCGGTGCCAGGTAGGGCCTCGTTGTTGACGAAGTCGTAGAGCACTCGGGCGACGCGTAGGTTCCCGACCGACACGCGATCAGTCATCTTTCTCCTCCATAATGGGCTCCGTAACGGGCTCCCTAAAGCGCCGAGCGGGACCTCACTGGCCTCAACAGGTATTGACGTCAGCCTACCGACCGGCAGCCTGACGACCGTCACCCGGCCGACCCACAACTGCAGGTCACGCCGGGCTGCAGCCACCACGATGGCGCCGCGGCGGGCCCTGAGGGTCGCTGCTGGCACGCATGTTCGGCGGACCGGGACCCTCTGCTTTCCAGCAGTTCCTTGACTGGTAGCCGTTGGAGATCATACGGCCTCCGTCGGGCCTCACCCGCCGGCCAGGCCGACTACGCGTCGCGCATGGCGCCGACGAGGTCCTCCACCAGATCTTCCATCGCCACCATCGCCACCACGGCGCCGGCGGCCCCGTTGGCCCCGTTATCAGCGGTCACCAGTGCCAGGTGGCTGTTGCTGCGACGCATTCGCGACAGCGCGTCGGCCAGCGGCAGCGACCGGGGAACGCGGGGCAGCGGTCGCACCAGCGCCAGGTCGATCACCGCCTGCGGGTCGTCGCCGAGCGTCAGCACATCCTTGATGTGCACGTAGCCGATGAACTCCGCGTCGACGTTCACGACGGGAAACCGGGAGTACCCCGTCCGGGCCAGGGCGCGTTCGACCGCGGCCACGGTCGGCCCGGAGCCCGCCGCGGCCACCGGTACCGCCTGGATCTCGGCCAGCGGCCGCGCCACCTGGCCGACCGTGCGGTGGCGCAGCTGCAGCGCCCGGGTCAGCCTGCCGTGCTCCTCGGCGTCCAGCAGGCCTTCCGACACCGATTCGCTGATCATCACACTCAGCTCCGTGGTCGAAACCGCCAGGCTGAGTTGCGATTTGGGCTCGACACGCAGCGCGCGCAGCACCACGTTGGCGCACTTGTCGTAGAACGCGATGAACGGCCGCGCCGCGCGCACGTAGGCCAGGTAGGGCGGAACCAGCAGCATCGCGGCGCGCTCGGGGCCGGCCAGCGCGATGTTCTTCGGCACCATCTCGCCCAGCAGCACATGCAGCGTCACCACGATCGCCAGCGCGATCACCAGCGACACGGTGTGCAGCAACGCCGGTGGCATACTCGTCAGCCCCAACGCGCCGCGCAGCAGGTCCGCGACCGCGGCCTCCCCGATCCGGCCCAGCAGCAGCGAGGCGACCGTCACCCCGAGCTGCACGCCGGCCAGCATCGACGGGAGGTTCTGACCGGCGCGGATCACCGTGACCGCGCGCGCCTTGCCCTGCTCGGCCAGCGCTTCGAGGCGGTCGCGCCGGGCCGAGATCAACGCGAACTCGGCTCCGACGAAGAACGCGTTCACCCCGATCAGCAGGATCGCCAGCAGAATTCCCAGCGCGTCGTTCATCGGGGGCCTCGTCCCGCGGCGGTTTCGGTCCGACTGTCCTGCTCCTGCAGCTCGAGCACATCGATCCGGCGACCGTCCATCCGAACCACCGTCGCCCGCCAGCGCATCGACGAATCCGACAGGCCGTCGGCGTCCAGGCCGGTCAGCTCCACCGTTTCGCCGGCCACCGGGATGTGGCCGATCTCGCGCAGCACCAGGCCGCCGATCGTCTCGTAGGGGCCTTCGGGCGCGCGAAACCCGGTGGCGGCGGCGACCTCGTCGATGCGCAGCAGCCCGTTCACCCGCCAGCCGGCGCCGGCCGCGACGACGTCGGGGGTGGCGTCGTCGTGTTCGTCGCGGACATCGCCGACGATCTCCTCGATCAGATCCTCGACGGTCACCATGCCGGCCGTGCCGCCGTATTCGTCGACGACCATCGCGGTTTGCAGCGGGTTGGCGCGGATTTCGGCCATCACCGCATCGCCATCCAGCGTCGACGGCACCACCGGAACGTGCTGCGCGAGCGTGGTCAGCAGGGTTTTCGGGCGGTCGGCCGGCGGAATGGCGAACACCTGCTTGACGTGCACGATGCCGACGGTCTCGTCGAGGTCGCCGTCGACGATGGGGAACCGGGAGAAGCCGGACTCGGCGGCGGCGGTAACCAGGTCGGCGACGGTGTCGTCGGTTTGCAGCGCAACGATCTTCGACCTCGGCGTCATCAGCTCCTCGGCCGTCAGTTCGCCGAACTCCAGCGATCGCCGCAGCAGGACGGCCGTCGCCGCGTCCATGGTGCCGCTGCGGGCCGAGCTGCGCACCAGGGACGCCAGTTCCTGCGCCGACCGGGCCGAGCGCAGCTCCTCGGCCGGCTCGATGCCCAGCTCGCGGACGATCCAGTTGGCCACGCCGTTCGTCAACCGGATGGCCGGGGTGAAGAGCAGGGAGAACAGCAACTGAAAGCCCGCGACGGCGCGGGCGCTCGACAGCGGGCGCGCCACGGCGAGGTACTTCGGAACCAGCTCACCGAACACCATCGACACCGACGTCACGACCACCAGCGCCAGGAACGCGATGATCCCCTCGGCCAGCCGGTCCGGGACGCCGATCGAGCTCAACGCCGGATGCGGCAGGTCGGCCACCAGCGGCTCGGTCAGGTACCCCGTCGCCAGCGTGGCGGTGGAAATCCCCAGTTGGGCCCCCGACAGCTGAAACGACAGCCGCTGCTGGGCGCGTTGGATGAAGCGGTCGCGGCGGCCACCGGCGCGCGCGTTGGCGTCCACCACGCTGCGGTCCAGCGCGGTCAGCGAAAACTCGGCCGCGACGAAAACCCCGTTGGCGAAGATCAGCAGCGCGATGGCCAGCACGCTGACCGCGGTGAGGGCGACGTTCACGACCGCTTCCTGCGGAAGGCCGGGGCCGGTGGTGGGGCCTTGACGCGTGCCTGCGGCACGTCATCCCTTTCCTCGATGCGGCGCAGCGCTTTGCTGCCAGCCGATAATTCACGTGAATTCACATGGTAGCCAAGACGTCCAGCGGGCAGCACGACCGTCGGCGACTTAGCGCGCTCACCAGCCCAGCGGCAGCGGATGACCCTCGGCGAACCCCGCGGCCGACTGCACACCCACGACGGCGCGCTCGTGCAGCTCGGCCAGGCTGGAGGCGCCCACGTAGGTGCAGGTGCTACGCACTCCGGACGTGATGTGGTCGATCAGGTCCTCGACACCGCCGCGGTCGGGGTCCAGCCCCATCCGCGCGGTCGAGATGCCCTCCTCGAACAATGCCTTGCGCGCGCGATCGAAGGCGGTCTCCTCGCCGCTGCGCGCGACCACCGCCCGCTTGGACGCCATGCCGTAGCTCTCCTTGTAGGGCTGGTCGTCGCGGTCGCGCATCAGGTCGCCGGGCGACTCGTACGTCCCGGCGAACCACGACCCGATCATCACGTTCGACGCCCCGGCCGCCAGTGCCAGCGCCACGTCGCGGGGATGGCGGATGCCGCCGTCGGCCCACACATGGCCACCGACTTCCCTTGCGGCGGAAGCGCATTCGAGCACGGCGGAGAATTGCGGGCGGCCCACGCCGGTCATCATCCGGGTGGTGCACATCGCGCCGGGCCCGACGCCGACCTTGACGATGGTCGCGCCGGCGTCCAACAGATCCCGGGTGCCCTCCGCCGACACCACGTTCCCCGCCGCCAGTGGCACGCCGAGCCCCAGCTCGGAGAGCACCTCCGCCACCACCTTGATCGCGTCCAGCGTCTTGGCCTGATGCCCGTGCGCGGTGTCGATCACCAGCACGTCGACACCGGCCTCGGCCAGCGACCGGGCCTTGGCGCCCACGTCGCCGCTGATGCCGACGGCCGCGCCGACCCGCAGCCGCCCGCGGGCGTCGGTGGCCGGGGCGTACAGGCCCGCGCGGATCGCCCCGGTGCGCGTGAGCACCCCGGCCAGCGTTCCGTCCGCGTTGGTCACCGCCGCGACGCCGATCGCCGAGTGCTCGAGCAGGTCGAAGATCTTGCGGGGCTCGGTGCCGACCGGGGCGGTGACGAAGTCGGTCGCGACCACGTCGCGCACCCTGGTGAACCGGTCCACGCCCAGGCAGGAGGCTTCGCTGACCACACCGATGGGACGGCCCTCGAACAACACCACGGCCACGCCGTGCGCGCGCTTGTGGATCAGCGCCATGGCGTCGGACACCGAGTCGTCGGGCTCCAGCACCACCGGGGTGTCGAGGATCAGGTCGCGGCTCTTGACGAACTGCACCGTCTGCTGCACCGCGGTGATCGGTAGGTCCTGGGGCAGGATCACGAGGCCGCCCCGCCGCGCAACCGTCTCGGCCATCCGCCGGCCGGCCACCGCGGTCATGTTGGCGACCACCACCGGAATGGTGGTGCCGGAGCCGTCGGTGCTGGACAGGTCGACGTCGAAGCGCGACGCCACCTCGGACCGGTTCGGCACGATGAAGACGTCGTTGTAGGTCAGGTCATAGCCCGGCCGATTCCCGTCCAAGAACCTCATGTCAGTTGGCTTGCCCCCTTTGCGCCCTCTTACACCCGGCCGCTACGCGGGCACTTCGCTGCGGTCACCGCTCCACAGCGTATGGAAGCGCTTGTCCGGGTCGTCGTCGATGCGGCCGTAGGTGTGCGCGCCGAAGAAGTCGCGCAGCCCCTGGGTGAGTGCCGCGGGCAGCCGCTCGGTGCGCAGCGCGTCATAGTAGGACAGCGCCGAGGAGAAGCCCGGGATCGGGATGCCCAGCTCGGTGGCGGTCACCACGACGCGACGCCAGCCGTCGATCGCGGCCTCGATCGCGCTGCGGAAGTACGGCGCGACGACCAAAGTCGGCAGGTCGGCGTCCTCGTCGAACGCCTCCTTGATGCGGTTGAGGAACTTCGCCCGGATGATGCAGCCGCCGCGCCAGATCGTGGCCAGGTCGCCCGGCGTGATGCCCCAGTCGTATTCGGCGCTGCCGGCCTGAATCTGGTTGAACCCCTGGGCGTAGGCGATGATCTTCGACGCATAGAGCGCCTGCCGGACGTCTTCGACAAATTGCGTTGCATCGCTTGGCTTTTCACCGAGCGATCCGGAAGCAAGCCCGGTGGTCGCCTTGCGCTGGGTCACCGAACCCGACAGCGCGCGGGCGAACACGGCCTCGGCGATCCCGGTCACCGGGACGCCGAGGTCCAGGGCCGACTTCACCGTCCAGCGGCCGGTGCCCTTCTGCTCGGCCTCGTCGAGGATGACGTCGACGAGCGGCTTGCCCGTCTTGCCGTCCTTCTGGCGCAGGACCTGCGCGGTGATCTCGACCAGGAAGCTGTCCAGGTCACCGGAGTTCCACTCGTCGAACACGTCGGCGATCTCGTCGGCGGTCTTGCCGAGCCCGTCGCGCAGCAGCTGGTAGGCCTCGCCGATCAGCTGCATGTCGGAGTACTCGATGCCGTTGTGCACCATCTTGACGAAGTGGCCGGCGCCGTCGGGCCCGATGTGCGTGCAGCACGGCACCCCGTCGACGTGTGCGGAGATCTCCTCGAGCAGCGGGCCCAGCGACTTGTACGACTCGGCCGGACCGCCCGGCATGATCGACGGCCCGTTGAGCGCGCCCTCTTCGCCGCCGGAGATGCCGGCGCCGACGAAGTGCAGGCCCCGCTCGCGCATCGCCTTCTCGCGGCGAATGGTGTCGGTGTAGAGGGCGTTGCCGCCGTCGATGATGATGTCGCCTTCCTCCATGGCGTCGGCGAGTTCGTTGATGACGGCGTCGGTGGGGTCGCCGGCCTTGACCATGATCAGCACCCGCCGCGGTTTCTCCAGCGCGTCGAGGAACTCGGCGATGGTCTCCGAGCGCACGAACTTGCCCTCGTCGCCGTGCTCTTCGAGCAACGCGTCGGTCTTGGCGACCGATCGGTTGTGCAACGCGACCGTGTAGCCGTGGTGGGCGAAGTTGCGGGCGATGTTCGATCCCATTACCGCCAGGCCGGTGACGCCGATCTGCGCGGTACCGGTCTTCGCGTCCTTGGAAGTCGGGGCACTCATCTGTTGGCCTCCCAGTGTCGGGGAACTACTTCCGAAAAGCTCTCGGTCACACTGTGGCACAGCGGTCACGCCTTCGCCCGGGGTGCTTGGCTCCGCGCGTCAGACGTTGAACAGCCGGCGCAGCTCGGTGAGCCACGGGACGACCAGCGCGATGGTGGGCACCACCATGACGGCCGCGGCGGCGAGGTACGCGGCCGCCGAGAGCTTCAGGCTGTTGCCGCGCCCGGAGAGCCTCCGCACCCGGACCACGGTGCTGGGGCCGCCGACGGCCAGCGCGCCCGAGGGCGCCCGTCCCGACGCGCAGGCCACCAGCGCGCGGGCCAGGGGAGTGCGACCGGTTGCGCGCACCGCCGCGTCGTCGGCCAAGAGCTCGACGAGCAGTTGCACCGCGCCCAGCGCGCTGGTGCTGCGCACCAGCCGCGGGAAGGCGGCACGCACGGCGGTGAACGCCTCCAGCACCAAGTCGTGGCGGGCCCGCAGGTGGGCTCGCTCGTGCGTGAGTATCGCGGCGACTTCCTCGTCGGCGAGCGCGCTCAGCGCTCCTTCGCTGACCACGACCCGGCTCCGGACGCCGGGCAGACAGTAGGCGAGCGGCTGCCGGACATCCAGGATGCGGAGGTCGCGCGTGCGGGCGCACGGCTGGGCGGTGGCCGCGTCGTGCCCCACCCCGACCAGGTCGACGACCATGCGGTGATGCGCCCGCCGGCGGCGGTTGGCGATGGCCACCCGCAGGACGGCGACCATCAGCCGGGCGCCGACCACCACCGTCAACGCGAAGACTGCGATGTAGGCCGTCCAGAGCGGCCAGCCGAGCCGGCCGGCGGCGCCGATGACGCTGGCCGTGGGCCGGCCGTCGGGGCCGGGCACGAGCAGCCTGCTGGCGATCGCGATCCCGGCGCTGAACGCGGATAGCACCGCGGCCAGTGCGACGGCCTGCCACAGCACCATCGCGGCGCGGGGCGCGCGCAACGGCCACGTCGCTCGCGCCAAGAGGGCCGGCGCCGGGCCGACCAACAGCACCGCGAGGAGGGTGAAGGCCAGCGCTGACACGCTGCTAGTCTCTCTCAGTCCTCCGCCGCTGCGCCAGCCGACGGCGTGTTGCGTTGATTGGCTTCCAGTTCGGCGAGCGCGCGCCGCAGCGCCTCGGCCTCGTCGGCGCCCACCCGCTCGACGAAGTGCACCAGCGCCGCCTGCCGGTCCCCGGAGTCCTCAGCCTGCGCCAGCGCATCGACCATGAGCCCAGCGACCAGCTCGTCGCGACCGTGCACCGGCGCGTAGCGGTGGGCGCGGTCGTCGCGGATCTGGGAGACCAGGTTCTTCTTGGCCAGCCGCTGCAGGACGGTCATGATCGTCGTGTAGGCGAGGTCACGTCGCGCCGACAGCGCTTCGTGGACTTGGCGGACGGTTTGGGGTTCGGCCGTGGACCACAAGTGATCCATCACCGCGCGTTCCAGATCCCCCAGCCGGGTCAGCTTGGCCATAGTGCGTTCATCTCCTGAGCGTCGAAATAAGCGTACTCCGCTTACTACTCACGGTCGTACCAACACGATCCCGATGCGACTTGTTTCGGTGAAAACATACCTTGCAAAATTAGGGCAGCCTTGCCTATGCTGATGTCGGTCGAGCGACAATGACCGCGGTAGAGTCCTGAGGGCTGCAGTGACCCCCGGTCTACTCGATCGGCGAGCCCCGCGCCCAGCGCGGGGCTCGCCCGTTTTTGCGGACGGGCGTTCCGCCCCGGCGGCGCCGGGTCGCCGATGGTGTAGACACATAACGTGCCACCGCCGCCCGACCCGACGTTGCCGCCGAACTTCACCGCGCCGTTCGACACCGAGTTGGGGCTGCGGTTCACCGAGCTGGGTCCCGACGGCGCCCGCGCGCACCTCGAGGTCGCACCGAAACTGTTGCAGCCGATGGGCCTCGTGCACGGCGGCGTCTACTGCTCGATGATCGAGAGCATGGCGAGCGTGTCCGCCTACACCTGGCTCAACGCGAAAGGCGACGGCGGCAACGTCGTGGGCGTCAACAACAACACGGACTTCCTGCGCTCGATCGGATCCGGGACGGTGTACGGCAGCGCCGAACCGATTCATCGCGGCCGGCGCCAGCAGCTGTGGCTCGTCACGATCACCGACGACAACGACCGGGTGGTGGCCCGCGGCCAGGTGCGGCTGCAGAACCTCGCCATGTAATTCCCAGCGTAATTCTCAGCAAGTTCCCAGCTGTCGGCCAGTCGTTACCGAGGCTTCCCGCCTCGCGAGGCCCGGCTCCCGAAAATGCCTGTTCCGCAAGGGAATCTCGGCGCCCTGAATCGGGTTCCCGGCCGGGCGCGCGTTGGTTCCGTTGGGTGGCTGCCTCGCGCACGCCTCGAGCCCGCCAGCGGATGCTCGCCTGCGCCCTCCGCGAATCACATTGCGCTGCAATGCCTTTCAAGCACGTAAAAGGGGGCGCAGGCGCATGGGCCACCGCGCTCGGGCGGGGCCGATCGCCGCGGCGCGACACGACCGCCGCCGAAGTTGCAGTCGCCGAGCGAGCCGGTACCTTCAATAGCGGCGCGCCGCAGGGGCCGCCCGGACGAGTTCGCCGTACCCGGAAAGCGACAAGACGGCGACCGCGGGACGATGCCTGGCGCCCCGGGTCATTTCAAAGATGGCTCCTGTGTTTGCCTTCCGCTTAGACTCCGGTCGCCGGGGCATCCTCCGCCGTGGATTCATTCGCGACGAGAGGAAATTTGATGTTCAATCCGTTCGCCGGACAAGCTGACATCCCCAACCGGGAAGGCAGCTGGGCGCAGCAGGCCGAGGCGGAATTGTCCACCCGCCGCCATCGCGAAGAGATCGAGCGCTGCCTCGCCCACGGCCTGGAAGCGGCCCCGACGATCAACGACCGCACGTTGTCGACCTTTTCCCGCGGCGAGCTGCCGCACTTCGCCGGGGAGCGCGGGACATTCCTGAAGTGCCCGTTCCTGGAAGACGTGAACGACGTGGGCGACGCCGAGGTGGCGGTGTTCGGGGCGCCGCTGGACGCCGGGACCACCTACCGACCCGGCACGCGGTTCGGGCCGATGGGAATCCGCCGCTCCACCAACCTGTTCGGCACCTACTGCTACGAGCTCGGGGTGGACCTGCGCGAACAACTCAACATCGTCGACATCGGCGACGTGGTCACCATTCCCGCCAACATCGAGAAGTCGTTCGACCAGATCAGCACGGCCATGTCCCACGTGGTTTCGAAGGGCGTGTTCCCGGTGATCCTGGGCGGCGACCACTCGATCGGGTTCCCGACGGTGCGAGGCCTGGCCCCGCACATGGACGGCAACGTCGGCATCATCCACTTCGACCGCCACGTCGACACCCAGGAAACCGATCTCGACGAGCGGATGCACACCACGCCGTGGTTCCACGCCACCAACATCAAGAACGCGCCGGCCACCAACCTGGTCCAGATCGGCATCGGCGGATGGCAGGCCCCGCGCGCCGGCGTGCAAGTGGGCCGGCAGCGCGGCAGCACCGTCATCACGGTTGGCGACGTCGAACGCGTCGGGATCGAAAAGATCGCCGAGATCGCGCTGGAGACCGCGTGGAAGGACGCCAAGGCGGTCTATCTGTCGTTCGACATCGACGTCATCGACGCGGGTTTCGTGCCCGGCACCGGCTGGCCCGAGCCCGGCGGCCTGTTGCCGCGCGAGGCGCTGAACCTGATCCGGATGATTTCCGAGCCGGGACTCAACGGCATCGAGGTAGTCGAGTGCTCACCGCCCTACGACTGGGCCGAGCAGACCGCCCTGATGAGCAGCCGGGTCATTCTGGACAGCCTCGCCGTCATGGTGCGGGCCGGGAAGCTCGGCAAGAAACCGGCCGCCATGAAGCGTCACGCGTGGGGGCCGTTTAACGACTAGCCCCCGCGTTCGCGAAGCCCGCCCCCGAATGGCGTTTGTTACTTGCTGCTCGAGTCAATGGCAAAGCCATCTGGTCGGATGGCGTTGGCGCCGACACCGTCGGCTTGGGGGCGGGGCAGCGGCCACCGCGTGCCGGTTGCGTAACGGGGGATTGCGACTGTGGGGACCGGGCCTAGCGGCGCGGCGCTCGGCGACGCAGCGGCTTGTGAGTCGCAGTAACTCCTTGCGGTACAGCCTTTTCCGCGACACCGTGGCCCGCAGTCGCGCTGCCAACACCACGGGGGCGGGCTGGCTGCCACGGCTCCGGCCGAGGCGCGCCACCACCGAAAAATCCCTCGACGGATTGGGGCCGCCGTCGGCAGATCAATTGAGTTTTCAGCTAATCCTCAGTAATTAGCCAGCCTGGTGACAGCGAGCTGCGTCACCATGTAGTAATTGTGCGGCGATCTGGACGCTGGTATGGCGAAGTGCACATCGGTGCGGTGCTGTACACGTCGCGGGGGACACCATGTCGCGCGCATAGCCGGGCGTTCAGAAGCGTGCGCCCAACCATCGTCCGCGCAGGCCTGGCAGCCGGGACAGCGCGCGCTTGCGTCGGGTGGGCCTACCAGGGGGACTTGTGACGCTGGATTTTGCGGGATTGCCGCCCGAAGTCAATTCGGGGCGCATGTATGCGGGGCCGGGTTCGGGGCCGATGGTGGCCGCCGCGGCGGCGTGGGATGGGTTGGCCGCGGAACTCACTATCGCGGCAGGTTCGTATCGCTCGGCGATGTCCGAGCTCACGGGCGGTCCGTGGGTGGGTCCGTCGTCGACCACGATGCTCGCTGCGGTGACGCCGTACATGTCCTGGATGAGCGCCACGGCCGCGCAGGCCGAACAGACTGCCGGCCAGCTCAAGTCGGCGATCGCGGCTTACGAGGCCGCGTTTGCGGCGACCGTGCCGCCACCGGCGATCGAGGTGAATCGGGCCCTGTTGGCCGCGCTGGTGGCCACCAACTTCCTGGCGCAGAACACCCCCGCGATCATGGCCACCGAGGCGCAGTACGCCGAGATGTGGGCCCAGGATGCCGCCGCGATGTACGGCTACGCCGGCGCGTCGGCGGCGGCCACCAAGCTGATTCCCTTCGGCGCACCGCCGCAGACCACCAACCAGGGCGGTACCGCCACTCAAGCCGCCGCGGTCAGTCGGGCCGCCGCGTCGGCGGCCGGGCCGAGCGCGCAATCCGGCCTGACCCAGGCGATGAACCTGGTGCCGGCCGCGCTGCAGGGCCTCGGGTCCGGGGGATCGTTCGACCCGATCTCGTTCGTGGAGGACGTCCTCGGCACCACGACCGGCCAGGCGCTCAACACCTTCACCACGGATGCGGGCAACTGGGCGCTCGTTATCAGCGGGCCGTTGTTCACGGCTTCCGGTATCACGCCGCTGCTGGGCGGTCTGTACGGGCTTGCGCTGCCGCAGGCCGCGGCGGTGGCCGGCGACGTGGTGCCCGACGCGGGCCTCGGGGCGCTGGCGGGTTCGGTCAATTCGGGGGCCGGCGGAGCCGTTTCGGCTGGCGCGGGCGGGGCGGCCACGATCGGCAAGCTCTCGGTGCCGCAGTCGTGGGCTTCCGCGGCGGGGATCCGGCTGGCCAGCAGCGCGTCGCCGTTGCCGGGCGCCGCGCTGGGTGGCGTGCCCCAGGCCGGGCCGGCCGAACCGGGGGGCTTCTTCGGCGGCATCCCGCCGATCGGCAGCCTGGTCAACGCGCCGCGGGGCGAGCAGACCCGGGCACGATCCGGACCGGGTCAGAAAGTCATCCCCGCGATGCCCGGGGAGCAGAACGCCGACGAAGCGGCCGCCCGCACCGCGCCGGCGCAACCGGTTCGCCAGCACGTCGCCAGCGCACTGAGCGACCGTGAGCGCGAAGAGCTGAGCAAGCTGCGCAAGGAGATCTCCGAGGCCGCGATGGAGCGCGATGCGGCAGCCCGGCTGATCAAGGAGGCGATGCTGTGATCGGCGTCCTGGATTTCGCGGAGCTGCCGCCGGAGGTCAACTCCGCCCGGATGTACGCGGGGCCGGGGGCGGAATCGCTGACGGCGGCCGCGGCGGCCTGGCAGGCGTTGGCGGCGGAGTTGGGTTCGACGGCGAGTTCGTATCGGGCGGTGGTGTCCGGGCTCACCAGCGGACCCTGGGTGGGTCCGTCGTCTGGATCGATGGCCGCGGCGGTCGCTCCGTACCTGACGTGGATGACAGCGACCGCGGCGCAGGCCGCGCACACCGCCGGTCAGCTCGGCGCGGCGGCCGCGGCCTACGAGGCGGCGTTTGCGGCCACGGTGCCTCCGGTGGAGATCGAGGTGAACCGGGCGCTGTTGGCGTCGTTGTTGGCCACCAACACTTTTGGGCAGAACACCCCGGCGATCGCGAGCACCGAGGCGCAGTACGCCGAGATGTGGGCGCAGGATGCCGCGGCGATGTACGGCTATGCCGGGGCGTCGGCGGCCGCGACGAGGCTGACGGCCTTCGGCACGCCGCCGCCGACCACCAATCAGGCCGGCACGACCAGTCAGGGCCCCGCAGTCGGCAACGCTGCCGCCGCCGCGACCGGCTCGAGCACCCAATCAACGCTCGCCAACGTGCCGAACCTGCTGCAGGGCATGTCGGCGCCGGCGGCCTCGGCCCCTGCGGCCAACCCGATCATCGACTACCTCAACGGGCCGAATCCGATCCTGAACACGCTGAACAGCTATCCGTTCCAAACGTTCCACACGCTGAGCGCCGGGACGGTGGGATACCAGATCCTGTCCGAGGGTCTGAACTTCGACGCTTCCGGCGCCATGCTGACCCTCGCGCCGCCGGTGGCCGCGGCCTGGAATCCGTTGGTGAACTCGCTGTCGGCACCGGCGGCGGCCGCCCCGGCAGCCGGAGCGGCGGCCGGCGCCGGGCTCGCGTCCAACGTCGCTGGCACGTCCGGCGCGGGCGCCTCGGCGGGCCTGGGCGAGGCGGCCACGGTCGGCAACCTGTCGGTGCCGCCATCGTGGGGCGGCTCCCCGGCGATCCGGTTGGCGGCGACGGCATTGCCGGCCACCGCCCTGGACGGCTCGCCGCTGGCCGGGCTTGCCGCGCCGGGAACCTTTTACGGCGGCATGCCCCCAATGGGCCCGGTGGCCAGCGTCGTCAACGCGCCACGCGGCGAGGGGCCACGAGCCCGGTCGCGCCACAAGGTGGTCGCGGCGCTGCCCGGCGAGCAGGAGGATCCCGCGGCCCCGTGGGTCAAGCCGGGCGCGCCCGCGGACGGTGACGGCGCGGTCAGCGAACGTGACGAACTCAACCAGCTCCGCAAGGCGGTCGCCGACGTGACCAGGCAGCGCGATGTGCTCAAGCGCACGGCCGCGACGCTGATTAAGGAGGGCACGCAGAAGTAGGCGCGAAAACCGGATTGTTACAACAGGTTTCGACGATTGGGGTCGGTTCAATTGATTTTCATGAAGTTTGCCGGGTCTGACCAACGTTTAGCGGGCGACCCGGCCGTCGACGTGGGTCCAACGGTCGTGCACGACGGTGCGGAGCAGGCTCCGACGCGCCCGGCCACGGCAACCGAGGTGGCGCCCGGCATCACGCACGAGGACGAGGACCTCGCCCAGCTGAAGGCGTTGGGATTCTCCTCGGAGTTCAAACGCGACATGAGCCCGTGGGCCAACTTCTCGCTGGGCTTTACCTACCTGTCGCCCGTGGTCGGCATCTACACGGTATTCGCGTTCGCCTTGGCCACCGCCGGCCCGCCGATGATCTGGAGTCTGCTGATCGTCGGCGCGGGGCAGATGCTGGTGGCGCTGGTGTTCAGCGAGGTGGTCGCGCAGTTCCCGGTGGCCGGCGGCGTCTACCCGTGGGCGCGACGGCTGTGGGGGCGCAAATGGGCATGGATGACCGGTTGGGTCTACATGTTCTGCCTGCTAGCGCTGATCGCGGATGCGGCCTTCGGCGCGGGCCCGTACCTGGCGGCCATGGTCGGCTTCCGTCCGACCGCACTGGCCAAGATCTTTTGCGCGCTGGCGGTTTTGGCGGTGGCCACGCTCATCAATCTCACCGGGACGAAGATCCTCGGCTACTTCGCGATCTTCGGCTTTACCGCGGAGCTGATCGGCGCGCTCGTTGTCGGCGTCTGGTTGCTGATCACCCACCGGGCCCACGGCCTGGGTGTGCTGTTTAACAGCTTCAACGCCCAGGGCAGTCACAGCTTCCTGTACGCGTTCCTGGCCGCCAGCCTCATCGGCTTCTATCAGTTTTTCGGTTTCGAGGCGTGCGGCGACGTGGCCGAGGAGGTCCGCAACCCCGGCATCCAGATCCCGAAAGCGATGCGCCGCACCATCTATGTCGGCGGGGCGGCATCGACGTTCGTGTGCCTGAGCCTGATCCTGTCGGTGACCGACTTCGGGGCGGTCATCCGCGGTGAGGACACCAACCCGATCTCGACCGTCCTGCAAAGCGCCTTCGGCGACATCGGATCCCGGGTCGTGCTGGGCATCGTGCTGATCTCGTTCGTCTCGTGCGCGCTGAGCCTGCAGGCGGCCGCCAGCCGGTTGATCTTTTCCTACGGTCGCGACGGGATGATCTTCGGCTCCAAGTTGTTGGCGCGCTTCGATCACAAGAGGCACGTGCCACCGTTCGCCCTGCTGGCCGCGGTCCTCGTCCCGGGCGGGCTGATCATCGGGACCATCGTC
The DNA here is from genome assembly GCF_001667185.1 of Mycobacterium sp. 852002-50816_SCH5313054-b. GTDB lineage: Bacteria > Actinomycetota > Actinomycetes > Mycobacteriales > Mycobacteriaceae > Mycobacterium. Next base: position 54,910 of record NZ_LZIC01000011.1, read on the forward strand.
TCCGAGCACCCCCTCAACAAGCTGGTCAGCTTCGGCACGGTCGGCGTCTACCTCGGGTTCCAGATGGTGGTGCTGGCCGCCCTGCGGGCGAGGCTGAAGGGCTGGAAGCCGTCCGGCAAGTACCGGCTGGGCCGGTGGGGGATGCTCGTCAATATCAGCGCCCTGGTCTACGGCGTCGCGGCCATCGTCAACATCTGCTGGCCGCGCACGCCCGATGCCCCCTGGTACGACAACTACGTCGTTCTCCTGATGGCGGGCATCATCATCGGCGTCGGCCTGCTCTACATGGTCTCGGCCCGGGCCTACGCCAACAGCGAGGCGGCCCACGCCGACGCCATTCCGCAACGGGCCTGACTCGAGGTGTCACCTACCGCCGCGCAATGGCAGGATCTACCACGACATGCTTCTCACGCCGCACGAGCAAGAGCGACTGCTGTTGTCCTACGCCGCCGAGCTGGCCCGGCGGCGTAGGGCGCGGGGGTTGCGGCTGAATGTCCCCGAGGCCACCGCCGTCATCACCGACCACATTCTCGAAGGCGCGCGGGACGGCCGCAGCGTCGCCGAGCTGATGGCCAGCGGATGTGAGGTGCTGAGCCGCGACGACGTGATGGAGGGCGTGCCGGAGATGATCGACGACGTGCACGTGGAAGCGACGTTCCCGGACGGCACCAAACTGGTCACCGTCCATCACCCGATCGCATGATTCCCGGCGAGATTCTATACGGCGCAGGCGATATCGAGATCAACGCCGGCGCGCAACGGCTCGAGATGCAGATCGTCAACACCGGCGACCGCCCGGTGCAGGTCGGCAGCCACGTCCATTTGCCACAGACCAACGCGGCGCTGTCGTTCGACCGTGCCGCGGCCCACGGGTACCGGCTCGATGTCCCGGCGGCCACCGCGGTCCGCTTCGAACCCGGCATTCCCCAGACGGTCCGGCTGGTCCCGCTGCGCGGGCGGCGCGAAGTGCACGGCCTGGACCTGAACCCACCCGGACGGCTCGACCCGTCATGACACGGCTGTCCAGGGAGCGCTACGCCGATCTGTTCGGCCCCACCACGGGGGACCGGATCAGGCTGGCCGACACCGATCTGCTGGTGGAGATCACCGAAGACCGCAGTGGCGGACCGGGTTTGGCGGGTGACGAAGCCGTGTTCGGCGGCGGCAAGGTGCTGCGCGAATCGATGGGCCAGGGTCGCGCCAGCCGGGCCGACGGCGCACCCGACACCGTGGTCACCGGCGCGGTGATCATTGACTACTGGGGAATCATCAAGGCCGACATCGGGATTCGCGACGGCCGCATCGTCGCCATCGGCAAGGCGGGCAACCCCGACATCATGTCGGGCGTGCATCCGGACCTGGTGGTCGGGCCCTCCACCGAAATCATTGGCGGCAACGGGAAAATCGTCACCGCGGGCGCCATCGACTGTCACGTGCACTTGATCTGTCCGCAGCTGATGCCCGAGGCGCTGGGGTCCGGCATCACCACCATCATCGGCGGCGGCACCGGGCCCGCCGAGGGCACCAAGGCCACCACCGTCACCCCCGGCGAATGGCACCTGGCCCGGATGCTGGAGGCGCTGGATTCCTGGCCGGTGAACTTCGCGCTGCTCGGCAAGGGAAACACGGTCAACGCCGAGGGCTTGTGGGAGCAATTGAGGGGTGGCGCTTCGGGTTTCAAGCTGCACGAGGATTGGGGGTCGACGCCCGCGGCCATCGACGCGTGCCTGACCGTGGCCGACGCGGCCGGCGTGCAGGTGGCGCTGCACACCGACACCCTCAACGAGATGGGGTTCGTCGAGAACACCCTGGGCGCCATCGCCGGCCGTTCGATCCACACCTATCACACCGAGGGCGCCGGCGGCGGGCACGCACCCGACATCATGCGGGTCGCCGCCGAACCGAACGTGTTGCCCAGTTCCACCAACCCGACGCGCCCGCACACGGTCAACACGCTCGACGAGCACCTGGACATGCTCATGGTCTGCCATCACCTCAATCCCGCGGTGCCCGAGGATCTGGCGTTCGCCGAGAGCCGGATCAGGCCGTCGACGATGGCCGCCGAGGACCTGCTGCACGACATGGGCGCGATCTCGATGATCGGCAGCGATTCGCAGGCGATGGGCCGCATCGGCGAGGTGGTGATCCGCACCTGGCAGACCGCGCACGTGATGAAGCGCCGCCGCGGCGCGCTGCCCGGCGACGGCGCCGCGGACAACAACCGGGCGCGGCGTTACGTCGCGAAATACACGATCTGCCCGGCCATCACGCACGGCCTCGATCACGAGATCGGTTCCGTGGAGGTGGGCAAGCTCGCCGACCTGGTGTTGTGGGAGCCCGCGTTCTTCGGCGTGCGCCCGCACGCCGTGCTCAAGGGCGGCATGATCGCCTGGGCGGCGATGGGGGACGCCAACGCGTCGATCCCCACCCCGCAGCCGGTGCTCCCGCGGCCGATGTTCGGCGCCGCGACGGCCCCGGCCACGTCGGTGCACTTCGTGGCGCCGCAGGCGATCGAAGCGGGCCTGACCGAAAGGCTGGCCATCGGTCGGCGACTGGTCCCCGTCCAGGACGTCGGCTCCGTCGGCAAGGCCGACCTGCCGCTCAACGACGCCATGCCGAGCATCGCGATCGATCCCGACACGTTCACCGTGCGCATCGACGGAGAGGTCTGGCAGGAGCAGCCGGCGACGGAACTTCCCATGGCACAACGATATTTCCTGTTCTGATGGTCCAGCCCCCCTTGGCCACGCTGCTCGCACTGGCCGACTCGCGACTGCCCACCGGCGCGCACGTGCACTCCGGTGGCGTCGAAGAGGCAGTCACCAGCGGGATGGTGACCGACCTGGCCACGCTCAAAGCGTTTCTGGTTCGAAGGATTCGCACGCACGGGCTGGTCATCGCCTCGGTGGCGGCCGCGGTGCACCGCGGCGACATCTCGCTCGACGACGCGGACCGCGAAACAGACGCGCGCACGCCGGCCCCCGCGGCCCGGCAGGCCTCGCGCGCCCAGGGCCGAGGGCTGGCACGGCTGGCGCGTCGGGTCTGGCCGCAGGCCGACTGGGATGACCTGGGCCCACGGCCGCACCTCGCGGTGGCCGCGGGGCGCGTCGGAGCGATGAGCGGCCTGGAGCCCGGGCACACCGCGCTGCACGTCGTGTACACGACCATGACCGGCTCGGCGACCGCCGCCCAGCGGCTGCTGGCACTGGACCCCGCCGCCGTCGCCGCCGTCACGTTCGAGCTGTCGGAACTCTGCGAGCGCACCGCCGCGGAGGCCGGCACCGGGCTGGCCGACCTGTCCGATCCCACCCTCGACATGCTGGCGCAGCACCACGCCGAACGCGAGCGACCGCTTTTTGTTTCCTGAAAGGCCAACCATGTCAACACATCTGCACACCCACCCGCACACGCATCACGATCGGCCGAAACGGGTCCGGCGGCCGGGGGAGCCGCTGCGCATCGGCGTCGGGGGACCGGTCGGCTCCGGCAAGACCGCGCTTGTTGCCGCGTTGTGCCGGCAGTTGCGCGGCGAGCTGTCGCTGGCGGTGCTGACCAACGACATCTACACCACCGAGGACGCCGACTTCCTGCGCCGCAACGCGGTGCTGCCCGACGACCGGATCGCGGCCGTCCAGACGGGGGGCTGCCCGCACACCGCGATCCGCGACGACATCACCGCCAACCTGGACGCGATCGACGACCTGATCGCCGGCCACGACGACCTGGACCTCATCCTGGTGGAGTCCGGCGGCGACAACCTGACGGCCACGTTCTCGTCGGGCCTGGTGGACGTGCAGATCTTCGTCATCGACGTGGCCGGCGGGGACAAGGTGCCGCGCAAGGGCGGCCCCGGAGTGACCTATTCGGACCTTTTGGTGGTCAACAAGATTGACCTGGCGCCGTTGGTCGGGGCCGACCTGGAGGTGATGGCCCGCGACGCGGACGCCGTGCGCGCGGGCCGGCCCACGATCATGCAGTCGTTGACCAGGGACCCGGCGGCCACCGAGGTGCTGGCCTGGGTGCGCGCCCAGTTGGCCGCAGTGACCTGATGCACTCCGAGGTTGTGCTGGTCGCGTCCGCCGATCGCTTGCCGCGCATCCAGTGCCGCGGCGGCGGCATGCAGGCGCGCTGCACCTCGCCCGACACGGTGCATTTGGTGTCGGCGGCCGCCATGCCGCTGGGCGGCGACACCATCGACATCCGGGTCATCGTCGAACCAGGCGCCCGGCTCAGATTGCGCAGCGCCGCCGCCACCGTGGCGTTGCCCGGGGCGAGCACGCCTACGTCGCACGCCCATTGGGTGATCGAGGTGGCCGGGAGCCTCGACGTCGACCTGGAGCCGACGGTGGTCGCCGGCGCCGCCCGGCACCTGTCCAGCGTTGTGCTGTCCCTGCACGACGAGGGCCTGCTCCGGTTGCGCGAGCGGGTGCAGATAGGCAGATGCGGTGAGCGCGAGGGGTTCTGGTCCGGATCGCTGCACGCCGACCGCGACGGACTCCCGCTGTTGCGCCACCGGGTGGAATTGGGCGCGGGGTCGCCGGCCGACGACGACATCTCGGCACCCCGGGCCGCCGTCAACGAATTACGCTATCCCGAAACGAGTTTCGAGACTACCGCCATCGACGTGGGATCGACCGTACTTGCGTTGGCCGGCGGCGGGACGCTGAGTACCTGGCAGGCCGACCGGCTGGCGGTTTAGCTGGCCCGCCTGGCCGCCGGGCGTTTGGCCTCGGCCGCCAGGACCGCCAGCTGTTCGAGTCGGGTGCGGGCGAACGCCTGCTGCTCGGTGATGGTGAGCTGGCCGCGGCGAGTGCTCAGGAAGGTCACCGTCCACGACAGCAGGGTGCTGACTTTCGTCTTGAACCCGACCAGGTAGACCAGGTGCAGCACCAGCCACATCAGCCAGGCGATGAAGCCGCTGAACTCCAGCGGACCGACCTTGGCCACCGCGGAAAACCGCGACACCGTGGCCATCGAGCCCTTGTCGAAGTACTGGAACGGCTCGCGGTCGGCCGGGTCGGCCCCGTCCAGTTCGGCCTTGATCGCGGCAGCGGCGTACTTGGCGCCCTGGATGGCGCCCTGGGCCACGCCGGGCACGCCCTCGACGGCGGCCATGTCACCGATGACGAACACGTTGGGATGCCCGGGAATCGACAGGTCGGGCAGCACCTTGACCCGGCCGGCCCGGTCGACCTCGACCGAGGACTGCTCGGCGAGGTCTCTGCCCAGCCCGCTGGCCTGCACCCCGGCGGACCACACCTTGCACGCGGACTCGATGCGCCGGGTGGTGCCGTCGGAGTCCTTGACTGTGATGCCGTTGCGGTCGACGTCGGTGACCATCGCGCCCAGCTGGATCTCGACGCCCATCTTCTCCAGCCGCGCGGCCGCCCGCTCGCCGAGCTTTTCGCCGAACGGCGGGAGCACCGCGGGGGCGGCGTCGAGCAGGATCACCCGCGCCTTGGTGGAGTCGATGTGCCGGAAAGAACCCTTCAGGGTGTGGGACGCCAATTCGGCGATCTGCCCGGCCATTTCGACGCCGGTGGGGCCGGCGCCGATGACCGTGAACGTCAGCAGCTTGGCACGTCGTTCGGGGTCGCGGGACCGTTCGGCCTGCTCGAAGGCGCTCAAGATCCGTCCCCGAACCTCGAGTGCGTCGTCGATCGATTTCATGCCCGGCGCGAACTCGGCGAACTGGTCGTTGCCGAAGTACGACTGGCCGGCGCCGGCGGCCACGATCAGGCTGTCATACGGGGTTTCGTACGTGTGGCCGAGCAGGTCCGAGACGACGAACTGGCCTTCCAGATCGATGTGCGTCACGTCGCCGAGCAACACCTGGACGTTGCGCTGCCTGCGCAGCACGACCCGGGTGGGCGGGGCGATGTCGCCCTCGGACACGATGCCGGTGGCCACCTGGTACAGCAGCGGCTGGAACAGGTGGTGGGTGGTGCGGGCGATCAGCTTGATGTCGACGTTGGCGTGCTTGAGCTTCTTTGCCGCGTTGAGCCCGCCGAATCCCGAACCGATGATGACGACTTGATGACGACGGTTGGGGGCGGCAGTGGTTTCTGCCTGCGTGCTCATGTTCGGGCTGCTCCTGATCTGGGGCTGCTGGTCGCGCGAATTCAGTTAGCTACCACGCTAGTGAAGCCGATACCCGGATACCCAGATCGTCAGCATGTGCAATCAAGCACATTGGGTATCGGGCCTGGTCGAGTGAACGTGATACTCGTCATGCCCGATGCCCAATGCGTTGTAAGTTACAGCCCGACGAGCGGGCGCAGCGCTTCGCCGGCCGCGCTGATGACGCCGGGCGTGTAGAACGGCATGTTGATGATCACCCCGTCGATCCCGGCATCCAGGACCTTGGTCTGGATTTGTTCGGCGACCGATTCGGCGCTACCGACCACCATGCGCTGGGTCATCTCGGCGGGAATCTGGTCGGCCTTGAAGTTCTCGTCGACGACGGCGGTGATCAGGGTGCTGGTCTCCAGCGTGGCCGGGTCGCGGCCGATCTCCTCGCAGCGCTGCCGCACGACCTTCAGCTTCCCGGGCAGCTCGTCGAACCCAGCGATGACGTTGAGGTGGTCGAAGTGGCGCGCGGCCATGGGGATCGTCTTCTTCTCGCCACTGCCGCCGATCATCAGCGGAATGTGTTCGCGGAAGCGGGGATTGGCCATCGCCTGGTCGACTTGATACCACTTGCCGGAGAAGGTCGGCCGCTCGCCCTTGAGCATCGGCAGGATGATCTGCAGCGCCTCGTCGAGCCGGTTGAACCTGTCGGTGAAAGTGCCGAATTCGAAGCCCAACTGGTCGTGCTCGAGCTGGAACCAGCCGGCCCCGATGCCCAGGATGGCCCGGCCCTGGCTCACCACGTCCAGCGTCGTGATGACCTTCGCCAGCAGCGTCGGATTGCGATACGTGTTGCCGGTCACCAGGGTGCCCAGCTGTACCCGTTCGGTCCCGGTCGCCAGCGCGCCCAGCGCGGTGTACGCCTCCAGCATCGGCTGGTCGGGATCGCCCAGCATCGGCAGTTGGTAGAAGTGGTCCATCACGAAGACCGAATCGAATCCGGCCGCTTCGGCCTCGCGGGCCTGGGCCAGAACGGTGGGGAAGAGCTTGTCCACCCCGGTGCCGTAGGAAAAGTTGGGAATCTGCAAACCGAGTCGAATAGCCACGCTAGTTACCGTAGCCACCGCCCCGGCGTCCGAACCAGAGCGTCAAACCGATTTGGATTCAGCCTCAGGCGAAATGAGCGAGCGCGCCGTGGCTGACGTGCAGCGTCTGGCCGGTGATGTGGCGAGCTGCCGGGGTGGTGAGGAACAGGGCCAAGCGACCGACCTCGGCGGCGACCGTCGGCGGCGTGCGCGACAGGCCGTCGTAACCGGCCTGGACGCTGCGCCCGCTGGCCACCGCGTTGACGGTGATCCCGCGGGTGCCGAAAACCTCGGCCTGTCCCGCGGTCCAGGTCGACAGCGTCGCCTTGATCGCGGCGTCGATGCTTCCGGCGGGCGGGTTCTCGGGCACCACGCTGATGATGGAACCACCGGAGCAAAGGTGATCGCCGACGGCCTGGACCGTCAGCACCACCGACAGCACCGTCGAGTCGAGGGAATTGCGCCAGGCTTTGGCCGCGTCTGCCATCGAGTAGGTGCGCGGGTCGCCCGCGTCCCAGGCCGGCGCCGGCACGTTGACGATGGTGTCCAGGTGATGCGGGAACAAACCGCGAACCGATTCCAGGCTGGCCGGGTCGGTGGTGTCGCAGACGATCGCGTCCGCATCGAGCTCCTTGGCGGCGATCTCAAGGTCGTCGCGGCGCGCGCCCACGAGGGTCACCTTGTGACCGTCATCGCGGAAGCCTTCGGCAACCGTGCGCCCCAGGTCCGTGTCCCCGCCTGTGACCAGCACTTCCACTGCCATGACCTCCTAGTCTCGGTCCGCTATGGCATCAATCCCGGTTCATGTTACTGGACAGTAGCTGTCGATGAAATTCCGGACGCGCGCGACGCGCGGATAATTTGCATAACGCTTCGGCAATCACTTTTTTGCGACGATTCAACCCGCAAGCGGACCGCATCCTCGGCGGGATAGGGTTCACCCATGCGGCGGATCGGGATCCTGGCCGGTGTGGTTTCCATGGTGCTGGCAGCGGGGCTGATCGGGTGCAGTTCGAAATCGCCCTCGCCCCCCTCTCCGGCGTCCGGAAAGGTTGTGGTGTTCGGCGCGGCCTCGCTCAAGCCGGCGTTCACTCGGATCAGTCAGCAGTTCACAGGCGAAAATCCGGGCAGCACAGTCGATTTCGATTTCGCGGGTTCCTCCGAGCTCGCCACCCAGTTGACCCAGGGCGCGACGGCCGACGTCTTCGCGTCGGCCGACACCGCGCAGATGGACGCCGTCGCCAAGGCGGGCCTGCTGGCCGGCAATGCGACCAACTTCGCCTCCAATACGCTGGTCATCGTCACCGCGCCGGACAACCCGAAAAGGGTTGGATCCTTCGCCGACCTCGCCAGGCCCGGGCTGGGCGTGGTGATCTGCCAGAACCCGGTGCCGTGCGGAGCGGCGACCCGGCGCGTCGAGGACAGCACCGGGGTGCACCTCAACCCGGTCAGCGAGGAGCTCAGCGTGACCGACGTCCTCAACAAGGTCACCACGGGGCAGGCCGACGCCGGGCTGGTGTACGTCACCGACGCCCGCAGCGCCGGAAACAAGGTGGCGACCGTGAACTTTCCGGAGGCCGCCGCGGCGGTGAACGTCTATCCGATCGCGGTGTTGAAGAACGCCCCGCACCCAACGCTGGCGCAGAAGTTCGTGGCCATGGTGACCGGTGGGGCCGGCCAAAACATCCTGTCCCAGTGCGGCTTCGCCAAACCCTGACGCGTGCACTAGTTATCTCGGGCGACTCGAGCAACGGCGCTTGGCCGTGCCGGCGGTCCAGCCCGGGCGCGGTTTGGGCGGCCGATTTTTGTCGTACCTCGCTGTGATGATGAGGTTATGTCTTCGACCGGATCGCCTGCGGTGGCGGTAAGCCCGAAAGAACGCTTGGCGGTGCTCTTCGAGGAGTTGGCGGAGTTGGCCGGGCAGCGCAACGCCATTGATGGGCGCATCGTGGACATCGTCGCGGAGCTGGTGCGCGATGAGTTGTGCGGGATGACCGGGGCACGCTCGGTGGCGGCGCTGGTGGCCTGGAAGCTGGGCTCCTCGTCGGCCAACGCCCACACCATCGCCACCGTCGCCCGCCGACTGCAAGAGTTTCCCCGCTGCGCGGCGGGCCTGCGGCAGGGCCGAGTGTCGCTGGATCAAATCGGTGTCATCGCCGCACGCGCCGGGCAGGGCCGATGAGCACTATGCACAGCTGGTCCAGGTCGCCACGGTCAACCAGCTGCGCACGGCGACCCACCTCGAACCCCGCCCCGAACCCGATCCTCGGCCCGAACCGCAGCGCTCGATCACCAAGACCACAGACGAACAGGGCAGCTGTTGGCGCATCACACTCCCGCATCTGGATGCGGCGAAGTTCGAGGCCGCGCTGGCCTCGCATCGCGAGGCGCTGATCACCGAGTGGAAACACGACCACGCCAATGGCGGAGCCGCCCCGGAGAGCGCGCCGCCGCTGCCGGACACCGCTGAGGCGTTCCTGCGCCTGGTCGAGGCCGGCTGGGACGCCGAAGCCACCCGCCGCCCGCACGCCCAGCACACCACCGTGGTGGCCCACCTCGACGTTCAACAGCGCACCGCCGCCCTGCACCTGGGACCACTGCTGTCCGAGGGCGAACGCCAATACCTGACCTGCGATGCCACCTGTGAAGTCTGGTTCGAACGCCACGGCCAGCCCATCGGCGCCGGGCGCACCACCCGCACCATCAACCGACGGCTGCGCCGCGCCCTCGAGCACCGCCACCGAAGCTGCGCGGTCCCTGGCTGCGGGGCGACCCGCGGCCTGCACGCCCACCACCTAAGGCACTGGGACGACGGCGGGCTTACCGAGTTGGCCAACCTGGTTTTGGTCTGCCCCTATCACCACCGCCTGCACCACCAGGGCCTCATCACCCTCACCGGACCCGCAGATGCCCTGTCCGTCACCGACAGCGACGGGCAACCACTGCACCCAGGACCACTCGCACGCCCACCCACTCAACCCCTGTC
>NZ_LZIC01000012.1 GCF_001667185.1 Mycobacterium sp. 852002-50816_SCH5313054-b
TCGAACTTCTCGATCGCCCGTTGCAGCGCCCCGCCCCAACCGCAACCGATGTCGAGCAACGTCATGCCGGGCTCGAGGTTCAGCTTGCCCAGCGCCAGGTCAAACTTGGCGTTCTGCGCCTCCTCGAGGGTCATATCGTCGCGCTCGAAATAAGCGCAGGTGTACCCCATCGTCGGGTCTAGGAATAGCGCGAAGAACTCGTCTGAAACGTCATAGATTGATTGCGATTCTTCGTAATACGGCCTCAACGCGGTCATGGGTGCCCGATCCCTCTCGTTTGTTGAACGCGAGGATAATATCGGATCAGTGCAACGCCTGCTACTTGGGCCCGTGAATTTAGAATTTAGTACGCGTAAAATCCCTGGCCCGATTTTTTGCCCAGCCGGCCCGCCTCGACCATACGCAGCAGCAACGGCGGCGGGCCGTATTGCGGTTCTTTGAATTCCTCGAACATTTTGTCCGCGATCAGCTTGAGCGTGTCCAGGCCCACGAGGTCGGACAGCCGCAGCGGCCCCATCGGGTGCGACAGCCCGGCGACCACGGCCTTGTCGACGTCTTCGACGCTGGCAAAGCCGGCCTCCACCATCCGGATCGCCGACAGCAGATAGGGCACCAGCAGCGCGTTCACCACGAAACCGGACCGGTCGGAGCAGCGCACCACCTGCTTGCCCAGCACCGCGCCGGCGAACTCCTCGGTGCGCGCGGCCGCGGCTTCGTCGGTGACCAGCGTGCACACCAACTCGACCAGCGGCAGCACCGGGACCGGGTTGAAGAAGTGCAGGCCCAGCACGCGCTGCGGGTTCTTGGTGGCCGCGGCGATCTTCATGATGGGGATGCTCGAGGTGTTGGACGCCAGGACCGCGTCCGGATCGGTGACCACCCGGTCCAGGTCGGCGAACACCTGCGCCTTGACCGCGTCGTCCTCGATGATGGCCTCGATCACCAGCTGCCGGTCGGCCAGGTCCTTCATGTCCGTGGTGAAGGTGAGCTTGCTCAGGGCGCGGTCACGCTCCCGCTCGGTCACCTTTCCGGCGCTGACGCCGCGCTCCAGCGACTTCACGATGCGGTTGCGTCCCGCCGTGATCAGCGGCTCGGTGGTCTCGAACACGGTCACGTCGACGCCGGCGCGGACGGCGACCTCGGCGATGCCCGAGCCCATCTGCCCGGCCCCGACAACGCCCACCCGCTGGATCGCTGCCATTGCTCCTCCTTATATGCGCGAGCAGACGCAGAATCGCATCAACTGGGCTGCAGGAGTGCGACTCTGCGTCTGGTCGGCAGACTAACTCAGTGGAACTGACCCTCTTCGGTCGAACCGGTCAGCGCGGTGGTCGACGAGGTGGGGTCGACCGTGGTGGCGATCCGGTCGAAGTAACCGGCGCCGACCTCGCGCTGGTGCTTGGTCGCGGTGTAGCCACGCTCCTCGGCGGCGAACTCGCGCTCCTGCAACTCGACGTAGGCGCTCATCTGGTTGCGGGCGTAGCCGTAGGCCAGGTCGAACATCGAGTAGTTCAGCGCGTGGAAGCCGGCCAGCGTGATGAACTGGAACTTGAATCCCATTGCGGCAAGCTCCTTTTGGAACTTGGCGATGGTTCCGTCGTCCAGGTGCTTGCGCCAGTTGAACGACGGCGAGCAGTTGTACGCCAGCATCTGGTCCGGGTACTCCGCCTTGACCGACTCGGAGAACGTGCGCGCCAGCTCGAGGTCGGGGGTGCCGGTCTCCATCCAGATCAGGTCGGCGAACGGGGCGTAGGCCTTGGCCCGCGCGATGCAGGGCTCGATGCCGTTCTTGGTCCGGTAGAAACCTTCGCGGGTGCGCTCGCCGGTGATGAAGGGCTGGTCGCGCTCGTCGACGTCGGACGTGATGAGCGTGGCGGCCTCGGCGTCGGTGCGAGCGATCACCACGGTCGGGACGCCGCAGACGTCGGCGGCCAGACGGGCCGAGGTGAGCGTGCGGATGTGCTGCTGGGTCGGGATCAGCACCTTGCCGCCCAGGTGACCGCACTTCTTCTCCGAGGCCAGCTGGTCTTCCCAGTGCGAACCCGCGACACCGGCGGCGATCATGGCCTTCTGCAGTTCGAAGACGTTGAGCGCGCCGCCGAAGCCGGCCTCGCCGTCGGCGACGATCGGCGCCAGCCAGTTCTCCACCGACCGGTCGCCCTCGACCTTGGCGATCTGGTCGGCGCGCAGCAGCGCGTTGTTGATCCGGCGGACCACCTGCGGCACCGAGTTGGCCGGGTACAGGCTCTGGTCGGGGTAGGTGTGGCCGGACAGGTTGGCGTCACCGGCTACCTGCCACCCGGACAGGTAGATGGCCTTCAGGCCGGCGCGCACCTGCTGGACGGCCTGGTTGCCGGTCAGCGCACCCAGCGCGTTGACCCACTCCAGGTCGTGCAGCTCTTCCCACAACACCTCCGCGCCGCGACGGGCCAGGGTGTTTTCCTCGACGACGGTGCCTTGCAGCGCGACGACGTCCTCGGCGGTGTAGGTGCGCGTGACGCCCTTCCACCGCGGGTTGGTGTCCCAGTCGTGCTGGATCTGCTCGGCGCTCTTGGGGGTGCCAACGACAGACATTGGGCTTACTCCTTAACGGTTCTTTGCTAATCGCTAAACGTCCACGCCACCCGCTGTCGGGCGGTAGCTAGGGGCTCAACTTCACTGGCGTGCTAACTCGAAGATGGCACAGCTTGTTCCTGCAGGTCCAGCCGTTTCATTTGCCAATTTCGGCAACGACTCCGCACGATTTTGCAAATCCTGCAAAGATGAACATGAACTTAACCGTTTCAGAAGCTACCGGTCAGTAACCGGGTTTACGCAGGTCAGACCGAAAATTGGCGGGACTGCCGCTGCGCTACAGAGCGAAGATCGCGGCGACGGCTTTCGTCTCGTCGCCGACGGCATATGTGAGCGTTGTAACAGGCCGGTCGACCAGGTTGGGACCGAACTGATCCGTCGAGCCGGCCGGGTGGATGTGCGAGATGATCTCCAGCTTGTCCCCCAGCGCGACCGGCGCCTCGTGCTCGATCGTGGTGCGCAGCGGCCACCGCAGCAGGTCGGGGTGCGAGGCCAGGTAGTCCTCGATCACGCTCCAATACACCGAGTTGTTCATGTGGTCGAACAGGTCGATGTCGGTCACCCGGACCGGGAACTCGTGGATCTCGGTGGCGTCGTCGCGGCTGCCGGGCTTCAGGTAGCCCTTCCACCGCAATCGCTCCACGGACGTGGTCTTGTGCAGGCCCGCCAGGAAGTCATCCGCGATGCGCGACGGCATCTGGGTTTCCCGGTTGATGTTGATCCAGAACGCCTCGGATTCGATGAGGCCGCCCTTGCGGCCGTCGATGCGAACCCGCATCTCGCACCACCGGTTCGAGGTGCCCGAGCACCAGCGCCGACACCGCAGCATGTCCTGGAACTCGATCGGGCGGATCAGGTCGACCATGGTGCGCCGGACGATCCACAGCGGATGGGTCTCCTCGAAGCCCATCTCGCGCAGCTGGTCCTGGCCGATGTCCTGGATGTGTCGGCAGGCGCCGTCCAGCCGCAGCCGGCCGGTGCGGTCGATGTCGCCCACCCGCAGCGGCCATTCGCGACCGAATACATCGGGATGGCCGTCGGGCACCGGCATCATTGTCTTGTCCAGGCTCACGGCTTGTCTCCCCGTTCCCTCCGTGTCGGTATCCCAGGTTAACCCCGGCCCCCGCCGCGAATGATGCCAAAACGCGTCTTGCGAACACCAATCGCGACCGGATCGCGCCGGGATGCCAACTCTGCGAACCATGACTTCGCAGCGCCCGGTACCCTCCTTGGGTGGCCAAAACCTTCGTCGGCTCCCGCGTTCGCCAGCTCCGCAACGAGCGCGGGTTTTCCCAGGCGGCGCTGGCCCAGATGCTGGAGATCTCGCCCAGCTACCTCAACCAGATCGAGCACGACGTTCGCCCCCTGACGGTGGCCGTGCTGCTCCGCATCACCGAGGTGTTCGGGGTGGACGCGACCTTCTTCGCCTCCCAGGACGACACCCGGCTGGTCGCCGAGCTGCGCGAGGTGACCATGGACCGCGACCTGGACATCGACGTCGAACCCACCGAAGTGGCCGAGATGGTCAGCGCTCATCCCGTCCTGGCCCGCGCCGTGGTCAACCTGCACCGGCGCTACCGGATCACCACCGCGCAGCTGGCCGCCGCCACCGAGGAGCGGTACTCCGACGGCAGCGGCACCGGGTCGATCACCATGCCGCACGAGGAGGTGCGCGACTACTTCTACCAACGCCAGAACTACCTGCACGAGCTGGACACCGCCGCCGAGGATCTCACCATCAAGATGCGATTGCACCACGGCGACCTCGCCCGCGAATTGACCCGCCGGCTCACCGAGGTGCACGGGGTGCACATCACCCGGCGCATCGATTTGGGGGACACCGTCCTGCACCGCTTCGACCCCAACAGCAAGGCGCTGGAGATCAGCAATCACCTCTCCTCGGGTCAGCAGGTGTTCAAGCTGGCCGCCGAACTGGCCTACCTGGAGTTCGGCGACCTGATCGACAGCCTGGTCGCCGAGGGCAAGTTCACCAGCGAGGAGTCGCACACGCTGGCCCGGCTGGGCCTGGCCAACTACTTCGCCGCGGCCGCGGTGCTGCCCTACCGCCAGTTCCACGACGTGGCCGAGAATTTCCGCTACGACGTCGAGCGGTTGTCGTCGTTCTACTCGGTGAGCTACGAGACCATCGCACATCGGCTTTCGACGTTGCAGCGGCCGTCGATGCGCGGGGTGCCGTTCTCGTTCGTCCGGGTGGACCGTGCCGGCAACATGTCAAAGCGCCAGTCCGCCACCGGTTTTCACTTCTCTTCCAGCGGCGGGACGTGCCCGCTGTGGAACGTCTACGAAACCTTCGCCAACCCGGGCAAGATCCTGGTGCAGATCGCCCAGATGCCCGACGGGCGCAACTACATGTGGGTGGCCCGCACCGTGGAGCGCCGCGCCGCGCGGTATGGTCAGCCCGGTAAAACCTTCGCGATCGGGCTGGGCTGCGAGCTCCGCCACGCTCATCGGCTCGTCTACTCGGAAGGACTCGACTTGTCCGGGGATATCGCCACACCGATCGGCGCCGGTTGCCGTGTCTGCGAACGCGACAACTGCCCGCAGCGGGCGTTCCCGGCCCTGGGGCGCGCACTGGATCTCGACGAGCACCGCAGCACCGTGTCGCCGTACCTGGTGAAGCAACCGTGACCGCGGATCGGGACGGTCGCATCCCGTCGGGCCGGTTGCGGGAACTGGGGCCGATCAACTGGGTGATGGCGAAGGCCGCCGCGCGCCGGATGCGGGTTCCGGAGATGCACCTGTTCACCACCCTGGGCCAGCGCCAGGTGCTGTTCTGGACCTGGTCGATGTACAGCGGACGGCTGCTGCGGGGCCGACTGCCGGCGATCGACACCGAGTTGGTGATTCTGCGGGTCGCGCACGTGCGCGGCTGCGAATACGAGTTGCAGCACCATCGCGGGATGGCGCGAAACCAGGGCCTGGACGACGATTTGCAGGCCGCGATCTTCGCCTGGCCCGAGACGCTGGAGCGGGTCGAGGCGCGCTTGACCGTGCGGCAGCAGGCGCTGCTGGCGGCCACCGACGAGTTCCTCACGCAGCGCACCGTCACCGACGACACCTGGCGGCAGCTGGCGACACACCTGGATCGGCGCCAGCTCATCGAATTCTGCTTGCTGGCAAGCCAATACGACGGCCTGGCCGCGACCATGTCGGCGCTGGCCATCCCGTTGGACAGGCCGAGTCAGAAGTAGACGTCGGCCAGCACGGCCAGCGTCAGGGCCACCGGCAGCAGGGGCAGGCCGAAACCGAACGCCGACCACGCGTACCTCTTGCGCCGGCGCTGCAGCGACGCCCACAGGGTGGCGCAGACCGCCAGCGCGAGCGACAGCAGCAACACCGTCGGGGCCCACCGGCCCACCGCCGCGTTGTCGTCGGCGATCGAAAAGGCCGCCAGCCACAGGACATAACCGGTGGCAACGCCGCCGATGACGCCAACTACGGTGTCGCTGCGAATCATCGACTTCAGAAGTTGATCATGTGGCCGGTCAAGCCGTGGAAGCATTCCTGCAGCGCCTCCGACATGGTCGGGTGGGTGTGCACGTTGCGGGCCAGCTCGGTGGCGGTCAGGTCCCACTTCTGCGCCAGCGTCAGCTCGGGCAGCAACTCGGACACGTCGTGGCCGATCAGGTGACCGCCCAGCAGCTCGCCGTACTTGCCGTCGGCCACCAGCTTGACGAACCCGCTGGGGTCGCCCAGGCCGTGGGCCTTGCCGTTGGCGGTGAACGGGAACTTGGCCACCACGACGTCGTAGCCCTCGTCGCGGGCCTGCTCCTCGGTGAGCCCGAAGCTGGCGACCTGCGGCTGGCAGAACGTCGCGCGCGGCAGCATGCGGTAGTCGCCGAGGGCCAAAGTCTCTGCGCCGGCGATGGTTTCGGCCGCGACGACGCCCATCGCCTCGGCGACGTGGGCCAGCATCAGCCGCCCGGTGACGTCGCCGATCGCGTAGATGTGGTCGACGTTGGTGCGCATGTAGTCGGTGATGCCGATCGCCTTGCGCTCGGTCAGCGCGACCCCGGCCGCCTCCAGCCCGTAGCCCTCGACGTTGGGCGCAAAACCGATGGCCTGCAACACTTTCGCGGCCTTGAGCTCCTGGGCGTTGCCGTCCTTGCTGACCGCCACCGTCACCTCGGCGCCGTTGTCGTTGATCGACTCGACCTTGGTTCCGGTGAGGATCTTGATGCCCAGCTTCTTGAACTGCTTCTCGATCTCCTTGGAGACCTCGGCGTCCTCGTTGGGCAGCGCGCGCGGCAAGAACTCCACGATGGTCACGTCGACCCCGTAGTTCTTCAGCACGTAGCCGAACTCCATGCCGATCGCCCCGGCCCCGGCGATGACGATTGACTCCGGCAGCTCCCGGGACAGGATCTGTTCCTCGTAGGTCACCACGTTGGCCGACAGCGACGTGCCCGGGACCAGCCGGGTGCTGCTGCCGGTGGCGATGATGACGTTGTCGAACGTGAGGCTCTCGGTGCCGCCGTCGTTGAGATCCACCGACAGGGTGTGGGGGTCGGTGAACCGGCCGTACCCGTGAATCTCGGTGATCTTGTTCTTCTTCATCAGGAAGTGCACGCCGGCGACGCGGCCGTCGGCCACCTTGCGGCTGCGGTCGAAGGCGATGCCGTAATCGAACGTCGCGTCGCCGCTCATCCCAAAGGTCTTGGCCTCTTTGGTGAAGATGTGGACCAGCTCGGCGTTGCGCAGCAACGCCTTGGACGGAATGCAGCCGACGTTGAGGCAGACCCCGCCCCAGTACTTCGACTCGACGATTGCGGTGTTCAGGCCCAGCTGCGCGGCGCGAATGGCCGCGACATATCCCCCGGGACCGGCCCCGAGGACGACGACGTCGTAGTGAGTCACGAGCCCTACCCTAGTGGGCTAATACGGGATGACGCCGATCAGGCAGTGGCCCGTGCGCTCGCAGAAGTAGTAGCCGTACAGGGGCGCGGCGGCCGCGACGGACGCGAACGGGCCCGACATCACCGCGAGCGCCAGCGCCGAGAGCAGAGCCCTGCCCTGCGCCATCGCCAGCATCACGCCGCCCACGACGCACGCCACCACGTACACCAGCACCGCGAACGTCGTGTCCGTCTTGTCGATCGAGTGATACCACCAGTAGAACAGCCCGAGCCCGACCACGGCGGACACCATCCACACGCCGAACAGCACCAGGACCAGCTGCCACCACTTCAGGTACAGGTAACGACCGGGAACGGTGACCGGCTGCACCGGCACGCCGCCCGCTTCGTCCTCCGCGGTCTCGGCCGCCGCGGGCGCCTCGGGCTTGGCGGGCCGCTCGGGCTCCTCCGGCGCCGGCTGTGAGCCGGTGTCGTCCTCGTCGTCGAAGTCCGGCACCCACGACTGCGTCCCGGTGTCCTCGTCGTCAGCCACCGGCGGCCACCTGCAGCGCGAGGAGGGCGCCGAACCAGCCCGGCGCGAGCGACAGGACGAACGCGCCCACCATGGTGACCCAGCGCCGCCCGGAAAACAGGATCGTCAGCAGCCCGGTCACGCTGGGAATCCCGAGCACCAGCGCGATGACGACGTCCGGGCGCACCCTGGCGTGCACCATGACGCTGAGCGCGACACCGGTCAACATCCCGACCGCGCAGCCGATCAGCATGGCGCTGGCCAGCACCCAAGGACGCGGAAGCGGGATCACGCTGACGAGGTTAGCGCGGTCATCGACCGCCGGGCCCGCACGTTTCCGGCGCGGCCGCGTCGCCGAGCGCCACCACCGGGCCGTGCTCCGACGGGCGCTCGCCACGCTCGTAGGCGGCCCCGGTGATCACCCCTGCGCCCCGCAGCGCGGCGTTCTCGTCGTCGGTGAAGACGCGCCCGCGGCTGAGGAACCGCACGCCCTCGGGCGCCTCCAGGCTGAACCCGCCGCCGCGGCCCGGCACCACGTCGATGACGAGCTGGGTGTGCTTCCAGACCTCGTACTGCGGGCCGGAAATCCACACCGGCACCCCGTCCGCGACGTCGAGGACGCCGAGCAACACGTCGCGGTCGCCGACCAGGAAGTCGCCGCGCGGGTAGCACATCGGCGACGAACCGTCGCAGCAGCCGCCGGACTGGTGGAACATCACCGGCCCGTGGCGCTCCTGCAGCCGCGCCAGCAGTTCGGCGGCGGCGGGGGTGATGACGGCACCCGGGACCATCAGAAGAATCCCTGCGCCTTCTCGGAGTAGGACACCAGCAGGTTCTTGGTCTGCTGATAGTGGTCGAGCATCATCTTGTGGTTCTCCCGGCCGATGCCGGACTGCTTGTAGCCACCGAACGCGGCGTGCGCGGGATAGGCGTGGTAGCAGTTGACCCACACCCGGCCGGCCTGGATGTCGCGCCCGGCCCGGTAGGCGGTGTTGCCGTCGCGGCTCCACACCCCCGCGCCCAGGCCGTAGAGCGTGTCGTTGGCGATCGACATCGCGTCGTCGTAGTCGGAGAACGACGTCACCGCCACCACCGGCCCGAAGATCTCCTCCTGGAAGATCCGCATCTTGTTGTTGCCGGCGAAGATCGTCGGCTGCATGTAGTAGCCGCCGGACAGCTCGCCGCCCAGCTCGGCGCGCTCGCCGCCGGTGATGATCTTGGCGCCCTCACCCTTGCCGATTTCGATGTAGGACAAGATTTTTTCCAGCTGGTCGTTGGAGGCCTGCGAGCCCAGCATGGTCTGGATGTCCAGCGGGTCGCCCTGCCGCACCGCCTTGGTGCGGATCGCGGCCAGCTCCAGGAACTCGTCGTAGATGTCGGCCTGGATCAGGCTGCGCGACGGGCAGGTGCACACCTCGCCCTGATTGAGGGCGAACATGGTGAAGCCCTCCAGCGCCTTGTCCTGGAAGTCGTCGGCCCGGGCCAGCACGTCGGAGAAGAAGACGTTGGGGCTCTTGCCGCCGAGCTCCAGCGTCACCGGGATCAGGTTCTGCGAGGCGTACTGCATGATGAGCCGCCCGGTGGTGGTCTCCCCGGTGAACGCGATCTTGGCGATCCGGTTGCTCGACGCCAGCGGCTTGCCGGCCTCGGCGCCAAACCCGTTGACGACGTTGACAACTCCGGCCGGCACCAGATCGCCGATCAACGACATCAGGTAGAGCACCGACGCCGGCGTCTGCTCGGCGGGCTTGAGCACCACCGCGTTGCCGGCCGCCAGCGCGGGCGCCATCTTCCAGGCGGCCATCAGGATGGGGAAGTTCCACGGGATGATCTGTCCCACCACCCCGAGCGGCTCATGGAAGTGATACGCGACGGTGTCCTCGTCGACCTGCGACAGCGAACCCTCCTGCGCGCGGATCGCCGCGGCGAAGTAGCGGAAATGGTCGGCGGCCAGCGGGATGTCGGCGGCCAGCGCCTCGCGGACCGGCTTGCCGTTGTCCCAGACCTCTGCCACCGCCAGCGCGGCCTTGTTCTCCTCGATCCGGTCGGCGATCTTGTTCAGGACGGCCGCCCGCTCGGCCGGCGCGGTCTTGCCCCACGCCGGAGCCGCCGCATGCGCGGCGTCGAGCGCCTTGTCGATGTCGGCCTCGTCGGAGCGGGGTACCTCGCAGAACGTCTGGCCGGTCACCGGCGTCGGGTTTTCGAAATAGCGGCCGCCCACCGGCGCGACCCACTGGCCGCCGATGAAGTTCCCGTACCGGGATTCGTACGACATCAACGCCCCGGCAGACCCCGGACGTGCGAAAACAGTCATCTGCCGTCTCCTCGTTCTCTGCTCGTGTAATACACCTCACACTACCGCCGGGGCCAGAATGGCTCCCATGACGCCTGAAGACCCCTACCTGTGGCTCGAGGACATCACCGCCGACGAGGCGCTGGACTGGGTGCGGGCGCACAACGAACCCACCCTGGCGAAGTTCGGCGGCGCCGAGTTCGAGCGGATGCGCGCCGAGGCGCTCGAGGTGCTCGACACCGACGCGCGGATTCCCTATGCGGTGCGCCGCGGCGAGCACCTCTACAACTTCTGGCGCGATGCCGCCAACCCGCGGGGCCTGTGGCGGCGCACCACGCTGGACAGTTACCGCACCGACTCCCCGGAGTGGGACGTGCTGATCGACGTGGACGAGCTGGGTCGAACCGACGACACCAACTGGGTGTGGGCGGGCGCCGGCGTCATCGAACCCGACCACACCCGCGGCCTGATCCGCCTCTCCCGCGGGGGCTCGGACGCATCCATCGTGCGCGAATTCGACATGGCCACACGCGAATTCGTTGCCGACGGGTTCCTCTTGGCCGAGGCCAAGTCGCAGGTCGCCTGGGCCGATCCGGACACCGTGCTGGTCGGCACCGACTTCGGCGCCGGCTCCCTCACCGACTCCGGCTACCCGCGCGTGATCAAGCGATGGCGCCGGGGCACCCCGTTGACCGACGCCGAACTCGTCTTCGAGGGCGCCCGATCCGATGTCAGCGTCTCGGCGTCGGCGGACCGCACGCCCGGCTTCGAACGGACCTTTCTGGGCCGAGCGCTCGACTTCTGGAACGAAGAACTCTACGAGTTGCGCGGCCGTGAGCTGATCCGCATCGACGCGCCCACCGACGCGACCCTGTCGATTCACCGCGAGTGGATCCTCATCGAGCTGCGCACCGACTGGTATACCGGCAGCGCGACCTACCCGGCGGGTTCGCTGCTGGCCGCCGGCTACGACGAATTCCTGGACGGCACAGCCGAATTGACGGTGGTCTTCGAGCCCGACGAGCACACGGCCCTGAACCACTACGCCTGGACGAAGGACCGCCTGTTGATCGTCACGCTGGCAGACGTGGCCAGCCGCGTGGAGATCGTCACCCCGGGCCGGTGGCGGCGCGAACCCGTCGCGGGCATCCCGGCCGCGACCAACACCGTCGTCGTCGCCGCCGACGACACCGGCGACGAGTTCTTCCTCGATTCCAGCGGATTCGTCACACCCTCGCGGCTGATGCGCGGCGCCACAGGTGCGCGGCTCGAGCCGATCAAATCCGCCCCGGGGTTCTTCGACTCCGAAAAGCTCTCGGTGGACCAGCATTTCGTCGCATCGACGGATGGCACCGCGGTCCCGTACTTCGTCGTGCGGCGCGGCGACGCGGACGGCCCGGGCCCCACCCTGCTGAGCGGCTACGGCGGATTCGAAACCGCCAACACACCGGCCTACAGCGGCGTGCTGGGCCGGCTGTGGCTGGCGCGCGGCGGCACCTACGTGCTGGCCAACATCCGCGGCGGCGGCGAGTACGGGCCCGGGTGGCACACCCAGGCGATGCGCGAGGGCCGGCACAAGGTCGCCGAGGACTTCGCCGCGGTGGCAACCGATCTGGTGGACCGCGGCATCACGACAGTCGAGCAGCTGGGCGCGCGCGGCGGCAGCAACGGCGGGCTGCTGATCGGCATCATGCTCACGCAGTACCCGGAAAAGTTCGGCGCGCTGGTCTGCGACGTGCCGCTGCTGGACATGAAGCGCTACCACCTGCTGTTGGCCGGGGCGTCGTGGATGGCCGAGTACGGCGACCCGGACAACCCCGACGACTGGGCGTTCATCTCCGAATACTCGCCGTACCAGAACGTTTCGGCGACCCGCCGCTACCCGCCCGTGCTGATGACCACGTCCACCCGCGACGACCGGGTCCATCCGGGGCACGCCCGCAAGATGACGGCCGCCCTTCAGGCCGCCGGCCAAGAGGTCTGGTACTACGAGAACATCGAGGGCGGGCACGCCGGCGCGGCCGACAACGAGCAGGTCGCGTTCAAGTCGGCGCTCAGCTACTCGTTCCTCTGGCGGATGCTGAACCCCTGACGCCGGGCTCAGCCGTTAAGCTCGATGGTGATGTAGCGGACGTTGTCGAGGAAGGCGTGGATCATGAGAGCACCGAGGTTCTTCGGCTTGGCCACATTGACGGCCGTCGCCCCGATCGTGATTCTCCTCGGCAGCGGCCCGGCGCATGCCGACACCGATCTCGGCAAGCCATGCGCGCCGGAAGGCGCGAAAGTGTGGGGGAACCCCGGCCCGATCTACTGCGCGCGCCAGGCGGACGGCCAGACGCAGTGGGTGTCCATTCCCGTCGACGCCATGTGCGTGGCGTTCTGCGTCAATCACCCCTAGCGTCGGCGGCGGTCGGATCCGCGCGCCGTCTCGGGCGACTGATCGTCCAGGCGAGTAGGCCCGCCCCTATCGTGAGCCCCGCGTAGCCCAGCGCCGAGGGCCACCAGGGGGCGGTGGACGGCGCGGGTTCCCTGAGAGCGGTCAGCGCCACCAGGAAGCTGCCGTTGTCGGTTGGCCCCGCCCCCGGTAACGATTGGGTCCTGGTGACCCTGATCTGCGTGGCGCTGGTGGGATCGTTGACCTGCCCCCAGGCCAGGGTGGAGTCGTTGAGCAGGAAGGTGTCCTGGCTGCCCGCCGGTTGGCCGGCGTCGTGGCCGACCACCTCCACCTGACCGACCTCGACCGTCTGGTTGTCGGCGGCGACGAGGGCGGAGACGTGCTCGTAGACGTCCGGGGGCGCCGGCGGGGTGTAGGTCGGCGGCGGCGGGCCGTCCGAACCCGCCGGCGGTATCGAGGCCCCGCCGTAGAAGCTGCCCGACGCCACGTGGCTGTCGCCGACCGCGGTGAACGGGACCAGGCCAACGGTGGCGACATCGAGCACGATCCGGCCGCCGGCCGGCACGAACGCCTCCCGATAGGCGCCGTCGTAGAAGTAGCGGAAGGTCACGGCCTCACTGAGCGGGTTGTACAGAACCGGGCGGTGGTTGTCGTCGTAGTCGACGTAGTCCCAGTGCCGGGGGCGAACCAGTTCCTGGTTGTCGGCCTTGACCACCTCGACGTTGCCGCGGTGGGCGTCGACCACGTTCTGCACTTGCTGATGGAAGTCGTACACCCGGCTGGGCGGCTCGAGCGGGCTGGCAGGGTTGATCCGCGTCAGCGGTGCGGCCTTGGCATCCGCGATCGCCTGCGGCGGCGCGTCGAGCCCCTTCGGCGGTGCC
>NZ_LZIC01000013.1 GCF_001667185.1 Mycobacterium sp. 852002-50816_SCH5313054-b
TTTTATAAGAGATAGCACCGAGACCAACACCACGAATGCCAACGGCGGCACGCTCCAATGCAATTGCTGGCCGAGCAGGAATTGAAACGCCAAAACGCCGATTCCCACCGCCGACAAGAACGAAATGACCACGGAAGCAACCAGATACAGCGGTGCGACGATCGCACGAAGCAGCGCGATCAAGGTCAGCAGCACGACGAACAGGGTCACCGCGATGATGAACCGGATGTCGTGTTGGTAGTAGTCGCGCGTGTCCTTCAGGCCAACCGTGTATCCCGCCATCGATACCGTGGCGTCGGACAGCGAGGTATTCGGTTGGGCTCCCCGGGCCGTCGCGCTGATCGCGTTGACCTGATCCATGGCCTCGGTGCTGAACGGGTTGAGTTTGGTTTGCACCAGGTACCGCACCGAATGCCCGTCCGGCGAGATGAATGCCTTGGCGGCCTGCTGGAACTCCTTCAAATGCAGCAGCTGCGACGGAATGTTGAAGCCGGCCATCGCCGGCTGTGCCGCGTCCTGCTTCAGCGACAACAGGAATGCCGCCGACTCGCTGAGCCCGGCGCCCAGCTGTTTGACCTGGTCGACGAGCTGGGCCACCGCGTCGGCCACCTGCCGGCTCCCGCCGGCGAATCGGTCGGCGCCGTTTTGCAGGCTGTTCAGGTTCGCCTGCAGCCCGCCGGGCTGGTCGATTCCCATGGAGTGCAGCACATTGGTGAGCTTCGTCAGGGCAACGCGCAGGCGCTCGGTCGACGCTTTCAGGGCCCGCTTGTCCTGGTAGTCCTGCAGCTGGTGGGCCAGGTCGTTGATCGCGTCGAGATCTGCCTGGTCGCGCCCACCGGTCAGCTGCTCGAACGTTCCGCGGGTGGCGCTGCACGACGGATCGGCGTCGCAGACCGGGTTGCCCTGCAGCGCCGTCAGCACCGGGCCCATCCAGGCGAACATGTTCTTGGCGGCCGAGAAGTTCCAGCCCATGGCATTGCTGAGCGCGTTGACGTGGTCGACGAGTTGAGCGGCCAGATCGACCTCTTTGACCAGCGTGTCGCCGCTGTACTGGTTCTTCGTCGACGAGAAGGCGTTCTCCAGTTCCTGCACGCTGGCGGTGAGCTGGGTGACCTGGCCGCGGACCTCGCGGAGGTTGTTGGCCAGCGTGCCGGCGCCGTCGACCAGCCGATTGAGGTCGCCCGTGTGGTCGTTGATCAGGTTGGAGCCGCCGGCCAGCATGGTGCCGATGGCGCCGGCCTGGTAGGTGGCCCTGAATTGCTCCGGGACGTTTCCGGTGGGACGGGTGATGCCGCTGACGACGGCGACGTTCGGCAGCTGGCTGACGCGGGCAGCCATCTGCTCGAGGTCCGCGAGGGCCTGCGGGGTGCGAAGGTCACGCGGTGATTGGACGAGGATGTATTCCGGGATGGACTGATTGACGTTGAAATGGCGGTCCAGCGCGGTGTACCCGACGGAGCTGGGCGCGGAGGGCCGAAGGGCCTTGCGATCGTCGTAGTTGTAGCGCACCAAGCCCGCACAGCTGGCCAAGATGATCAACACGAGCACGCTGGCGACCAGATGGGCCCTGGGCCGGCGCACGATGCGGACGCCGGAGCGCCGCCAGAACCGAGCGGTCAGTTCGCGGCGCGGCTTGACCCAGCCGCGCGGCCCGGCGAGCGCCAAAATCGCCGGCAGCAGCGTCACCGCGGCGAGGAATGCGACGCCGATCCCGATCGCAGACGACGCCCCGACCGTCTTGAACACTCCCATTCGGGCGAAGCTGATGAGCAGAAAAGTGATTCCCACGGTGGTGGCCGAAGCGGCGATCACTTTTCCGATCGAGTTCATCGCCCGCTTGACCGCGTCATCGAAATCCGCGCCCAGCCGCCGATAGTCGTGATAGCGGCTGATGAGAAAGACCGCGTAGTCCGTTCCGGCGCCGGCCATGATCGCGCTCAGGAACACCATCGACTGGTTCGAGACGCCCGAGTCCGTGAGCTGCGAGTATCCCGCCACCACCGCCTGCGCGATCACCAGGGACAACCCGATCGTGATCAGCGGCAGCAGCATGGTGACGGCGCTGCGGTAGACAACCAGCAGGACGATGAGCACCAGGACGCCGATCGCCAGCTCGATGGGAAGCCGGTCCCGGTCGCCCGCGACGGTGAGGTCGGCGACGGTCGCCGCGGGACCGGTGACGTTAGCCGTCAGGGCCGTGCCGGCGACCGTGTGCTTGACGAGGTCGCTGATCCGGTTGAAAGCGGCGAACGACCGTGGCGTGCCCAATTCGCCCGCGACGCCGACCGGCAGCACCCAGGCTTTGTGGTCCGCGCTGGTCACGACCTGACGCAGGGGGGGCGTGGTGACGAAATCCTGCACCATCACGACGTCCCGCGTGTCGTGGCGCAGCGCGTCCACGAGTTTGCGGTAGGTGGCTTCGTCGTCGGGCCCCAGCCCCTTGTCGTTGGTCAGGACCACCAGCGCGAGGTCCTCGGAGCCCGATTCGTGAAACGCCTCGGTCATCTTGCGGGCGGTGACGCTCGACGGTGCATCGCTGGGCAGGATGGCCAGCGGATGCTTCTGGGCCATCTCGCCCAGCGATGGGAGTGTCAGCGGGAGGGCGACCGCGACCGCGACCCACAGCCCGATCACTATCCAGGGCCAACGCACTACAAAATCGGCTAGCCGTCGCATTTCGCCCTCACCTCAAACCGTGCAATTCCGCATCACGAGCCACCGGATTACCCCACGCTACGCAACGCGTCCCCAATGCCCGCTGGCGGCGACCCGCGAGCACACGGATTTCATCGCTTCCATATAGCGAGTCACTGATTTCTGGGCGACCGGATTGTCGGGATACATGATCGCCATCGCGGTGCCCTCGCCGTAGCGAAATACGTAAATGGTCAGCTGATACGAATACCGGCCGTCGGAGTAGATCCCGAGATTGTTCGCATAACCGAGGTCGGCCGCGGCAAGGACGGCGTTGAGGGGAGCCGCGCCGCCATGCAAGAAGTTCGACACCGGGAAGTTCGGCTCTGGCCAGTTCAACCACGGCGCCAATTCCAATACGCGGTAATACGGCACCTTCGCCAAGTGCAGGCCTGAATCGAAGGAATTCTGCGCCGCCCATGCGGCGTCGCCGAAGGAGGCCGCGGCTATGGGCACGGTGATCGGGACCAGGCCGGTGAACCAGCCCTGCGTCATGAAGTTATCGGTGGTCCTGCGGGTGTCCCTGGGAGTCAGGCCGTAATACGTCAGAGCGCCGGTGAACTCGTGCTCGACCAGGGCGAAGCACGCGAACAAGCCGCCGACGAAGCGCGCGCCGACCGCTGAACAGGCCGATTCGAACCGCTCCGTCTGTGCTGGGTCCATCAGGAATTCGGAGATCAGGTTGCTCTCACTCGGCTCCGACGGGTCGCCCAGCGGGAGCGGGAATTCGGGAAAGCCGCCGTTGTTGTTTTCTGCGAATTCGATCCACGCGCGCACCCCGGGCGAATCTACGGTTAACGATGACGTGTACTGGCGCTCGCGGGCGCAGAAATCGTTAAAGCTGCCGGCATCGGGAAGCGCAAGGGGTTCACCGCCCCCGCTCAGCGCCGCATACATTCCGTTGGCCTCAAGCATCGTGGTGCCAATCAACGTGGCGTCCCCGTGGACGTGATCCATGGCGGCAAAGAAAGTGAAATGATTCTCGCTTTGGATAATCCCGAAGGTGAAGCAGCCCCATTCCAGCGGATTCGGTATGGCTACGACATGAGCGCGTATTTCGTCGACGCTCTTCCTGCCGTGATCGATCGGCATGAATTCGATATCGGCGGGGTCGGTGACGGTGTGCCTGTTGAACTCTCCGTTGCCGGTGTGTTCGAACCAGCTGCGAAACGTGTCATGCCGACGCAGGTAGGCGTTGACGGCGTGATCCATGGCAGAAATATCGCATTGGCCGGGCACTTCACAGGTCGCGATGATCTGCCGGGAGAAGTCCAGCCCAGCGGCTGTCCGCTCGACGTAATTACGAAGATGCTGGCCCTGCATGTGGCTGACCGGCACGGAACTGACCGGCGCGTGCCGGACCTTCTCGGCGGCCGCGGTCGTCGGGTGCCAGGAGATGACCGACCCTGGGATCGGCGCCCAATCGCCCAGTGAGCCGATCGTAATCTTCCCGATTCGCAATATTTTTCTCCCCGGTCTGCGCGGCTGGTTCGGCCGCTGCTAGCGACACCAAGATAACTCTCCCGGCGAGCACCGTCGGCGGTATGCGCGGACGCGTCCCCCACCACGCGAAAGGCGCGCCGGCATGGTAGTGACGACCGCCCCGGCGTGGGACACGAGCCGGCCGGCACGCCCCGACCATACTTGCGCGATGCGCCGCCGGAAGCTGCCACACTTGGCATACTTGCCGTCGGAGGTGGTTCGGCTGCGGCAACCGGTTCGGCATGTGTACATTCGCCACGACGGTCGCTGGAGCCAGTACGCCGGGGGGACTTCCGCCAGGTCTGTTCCTGGGTGCGTGCAGTGAGCGGCCCGGTAGGTGGTTCGGAGCAACCACGGCCACGGCGTCGCACGGGCGCGGGCATCGAATCTTCCGATGGACACAGGGAGGACAACCGCATGACATCCGCCGAAGATCCGATGCAGGGGGCATCGGGTTCTGCGGGCTTCGCGATCATCGGCTACGCGGCGAGGTTTCCGGGTGCCGGGGACGCGGACGAATTCTGGCAGGTGCTGCGGGATGGTCGGGACGCGATATCGGAGGTCCCCGAGGACCGGTGGGATGCCGACGAATTCTTCGACCCCGATCCGGACGCGCCCGGGAAGGTCGTGACGCGTCGCGCGGGTTTCGTCGACGACGTGACGGGGTTCGACGCGCCGTTTTTCGGCATGTCGACGCGCGAGGTGCGGTTGATGGATCCGCAGCACCGGCTCTTGCTGGAAACGGCCTGGCGCGCGGTGGAGCATTCGGGAACCGCGCCAACGGCTTTGGCGAACACCAACACGGGCGTGTTCATCGGTTTGGCCACCCATGACTACCTGGGTATGGCATCAGACGAGCTGACGTATCCCGAGATCGAGGCCTACATGGCAATCGGGACGTCGAGTGCCGCTGCCGCGGGCCGGATCAGCTACCGATTGGGGCTACAGGGCCCGTCGGTCGCCGTCGACACGGCGTGCAGCTCGTCGTTGGTGGCGATCCATCAGGCGTGCCAGGCGCTGCGGCTGGGGGAATGTGACCTCGCGCTGGCCGGCGGCGCGAACGTGCTGCTCACCCCGGCGACCATGATCACCTTCTCCCACGCCCACATGCTCGCGCCCGACGGCCGATGCAAGACCTTCGATGCGGCCGCGGACGGCTACGTGCGCGGCGAGGGTTGCGGTGTCATCGTCGTGAAGCGGCTCGAGGACGCGATCCGCGACGGCGACCGCATTCGGGCCGTGATCCGGGGCAGCGCGATCAACCAGGACGGGGCATCGGGCGGTTTGACGGTGCCGAACGGTGTTGCTCAGCAACGGGTTATCGCCGAGGCGCTGAAGCGCGCCGGCGTCGCACCCGGCGACGTCGGATACCTCGAGGCGCACGGGACCGGGACTTCGCTGGGCGATCCGATCGAGGCCCAGGCCGCGGGCGCGGTGTTCGGTGCGGGGCGCGAGCCGAGCCGGCCGTTGTTGATCGGCTCGGCGAAGACGAATATCGGGCATCTGGAGGCGGCCGCGGGGATTGCGGGCGTGATCAAGGTGATCCTGTCGCTCGAGCACGAGTTATTGCCGCCACACCTGCACTTTCGCAATCCGTCGCCGCACATTCCCTGGCACCGGCTTGCGCTGCAGGTCGTGCGGGAGGCCACCCCGTGGGAACGCAGCGGCCGCCGGCGTATTGCGGGGGTCAGCTCGTTCGGGTTCGCCGGGACCAACGCGCACGTCATCCTCGAAGAAGCTCCCGATGCCGTTGATCAGGTCGGCCCGCCACCGGCCGCGGTCGAGGCGCCCGGGGACCGACGGTTCAGCCTGCTTCCGCTGTCTGCGCGCACGCCCGCCGCGCTGGTGCAGATCGCCGATCAATACCGCAGCTGGTTGAGCGCACACCCGGAGGCCACCCTGGCCGATGTGTGCTTCACCGCCGGGGTGGGGCGTGCGCACTTCGAGCACCGCGCCGCACTGGTGGTCAACTCGAAGGACTCCGGCGGTGAGTTGCTCGGCGCGCTCGCGGACGACCGCCCCGCGCCCGGGCTGGTGCGCGGCACATCCGACGACACGCCGAAGACGGCGTGGCTGTTCACCGGTCAGGGCAGCCAGTACGCGGGCATGGCACGGGAGCTGTTCGAGACCGAGCCGGTGTTCGCCGACACACTGACCCGTTGTGCGGCGGTGGTCGCCGACCTGCTCGAAAAGCCCTTGCTGGACGTGATTTTCGACACGGAAGACCCCGAAGGCGAAGAGACTCTGCGGCAAACCAGTTACGCCCAGCCCGCCTTGTTCGCGGTGGAGATGGGCCTGGCCCGGCTGTGGCAGTCGTGGGGCTTCGAACCCGGTGTGGTGCTGGGCCACAGCGTCGGCCAGTACGCGGCGGCCTGCGTCGCGGGCGTGTTCAGCCTCGAGGACGGAATGCTGCTGATGGCCGAGCGCGGCCGCCTGTTCGGCAGTCTGCCTGCCGGCGGCCGGATGGTCGCGGTCTTCGCCGCCGCCGAGCGCGTCGAGAGCCTGACCGACGAGTTCCCGAGCCTGTCGGTGGCCGCCTACAACGGTGCCAACACCGTGCTGTCGGGGCCCGCGCAGGATCTGGAGCGGGCGGTGGCCGGGTTGACGGCCGACGGTGTGCGCTGTGACTGGCTGGACACCAGCCACGCGTTCCACTCGGCGCTGCTGGATCCGATCCTCGACGACTTCGAGGTGTACGCGAACCGGTTCGATTTCGGCTCGCCACAACGGATGTTGGTGTGCAACCGCACCGGTGCTGCGCTCGGCAGGAGCGTGAAACTCGATGGCGCCTATTGGCGCCGCCACGCGCGCCAACCGGTGGAATTCGCCAAGAGCGTGCGCACCCTGGCCGATCTGGGTTGCAAAGTGTTGCTGGAGATCGGCCCGCAACCGGTGCTCACCGCCGCGGCGCTGCGGGCATGGCCTGACACGGTCGCCGCCCCGCGGGCGATCGCGTCATTGCGCCGAAACACCGCCGACCGCCGCCAGATCACCGAGGCTCTCGCCGACGCGTACGTGCTGGGTCACGTGCCCGACTTCGGCGCCGTCTCAGGTCCGGCGCGCAAGCTCGACCTGCCGACCTATCCGTTCCAGCACCGCGAGTACTGGTATCGCGACAATCGGGAACGCCCGAACCAACAACAGAACACCGCCGTGAGTACCCAGGCCGTCCGGCTCCTCGAGGACGGCCGGATCGAGGAACTCGCCGCGCTGGTCGACGGTGTGAGCGACAATCAGCAGACCCTGAGGGTGCTGACAAAGCTTGCCGCGCAACACAACCAGCAGCGCAAGACCCAGTCGATCGCGGACGCACGCTACGAGATCCGCTGGGAGCAATCCACTGGGGCTTCCGGGGATGCAGAGGCGCCGCACGCGAGCGCCACCTGGCTGCTCATCGCCGACGATGCCGATGCGGTCGCACCGTTGATCGACGCGCTGACCGCGCATGGCCACCAGCACCGGATCCTCGGGCTGCCCGTATCCGACGCGGACACCGAACGGCTCGAGGCCACGTTGCGCGAAGCGGCAGCGGACGAAGCGGTGCTGCGCATCCTGCACGTCGCGGCCCTGGAATCCGACCCCGCACCGTCGATGCGGTCGCTGCTGCGCATGCAACACCGGGTCCTGGGCGGAACGCGACGACTCTTCCGCGCGGCGGTCGCCGCCGAACTGCGGATACCCATCTGGGTGGTGACCCGAGGCGCGCAACGCGTCACCGACGCGGACACCGTGTCACCGGATCAGGCCTGCCTCTGGGGATTTGGCCGCGCCGCCGCGCTGGAGCATCCGCAGGTGTGGGGCGGACTGGCGGATTTGTCGGGCGGCCGGGAACTCGACGTCGACGAATGGTCGCGCTTGATCGACCAGGTCGTGACGGCGCCGCGCGGCTCAGCCGCCGGCGAAGATCAACTGGCCGTGCGCGATGGCGCGGTCTACGTGCCCCGGCTGGTCCGACGGGTGGAGCAGCCGGTTGCCACGCCGCCGGCGCTGCGCGATGAAGCAACGTATCTGGTGACCGGGGGGCTGGGTTCGGTCGGCCTGGAAATCGCCGGATACCTGGCCGCGCACGGCGCCCGGCAGCTGGTGCTGACCGGGCGACGCGCGCCCGGCGATGCCGCGCAGGGGCGCATCGCCGCCATCCGCGAACAGCACGGCTGCGAAGTCCGGGTCGTGGCGGCCGATGTCGCCGATATGCATGAGGTCGAGCGCCTGTTGGCCACCGTGCATGCCGAACTGCCGCCGCTGCGGGGCATCGTCCACGCCGCGGGCGAGATCGGAACCACCCCGCTGCGCACCCTGGACGACGCAGAGGTAGATCGAGTTTTCGCCGGGAAGGTTTGGGGCGCTTGGCATTTGAGCGAAGCCGCGGTGGATCTGCAGCTGGACTTCTTCCTGAGCACCTCCTCGATCGCCTCCGTGTGGGGCGGGTTCGGTCAGACCGCCTACGCCGCGGCCAACGCCTTCCTCGACGGGCTGGCCTGGCGGCTGCGCGAGCAGGGGGTGCCCGGCATCAGCGTCAACTTCGGTCCCTGGTCGGCGGGCATGGCCGACGAACAGGCCCGCGCCCGACTGGATCAGCGCGGGGTCCGGACGTTGTCTCCCGCCGATGCGCTGGCGGGCATGGCCGACCTCATGGCGGGTGCTGCCCCCCAAGGCGTGGTGGCCCGGATCGGCTGGGACCGGTTCCTGCCGCTGTACCAGCAAGCCGGACGGCGAGCATTCCTGGCGGAGTTGGAGCGCGAGGTCCCCGTCTCGGCGCCCGCGGCCGCGTTGCTCGGGCAGTCCGGGAAGACCCAGCTGGTCGAGCAGCTCACCAACGCCCCGGTGCAGCAGCGCAAAAAACTCCTGATGGATCACCTGCGGGACGCGGTCGCGGAGGTGACCCGCGTCGACGTCGCGGAAATCCGCGAGGACGCCGGATTCTTCGATCTGGGCATGGATTCGCTGATGGCCGTCGAATTGCGGCGCCGCATCGAGCAAGCGGTGGGCAAGGAGGTGCCGGCCACGCTGGCGATGGACCACCCACGGCTGTCCGACGTGGTGGATTACCTGCTCGGCGAGGTGCTCGGCCTCAGCGAGCAGGCATCGGCGCAGTCGGGGCTCCAGCTTGCCTCAGCGGTCACGACGCGCACCGACGAGCCGATCGCGATCGTCGCGGTGGCGTGCCACTTCCCGGGCGCGGCCAGTCCCGAAGCTTTTTGGGAGGTGTTGTCGGGTGGTGTCGATGCGATATCGGAGGTGCCCGAGGATCGATTCGACATCGATGAGTTCTACGACCCGGATCCTGAGGCTCCGGGCAAGATCTACAGCCGCTTCGGCGGATTCCTGGACGAGGTCGACGGATTCGATCCGGAATTCTTCGGCATTTCCCCGCGCGAGGCGATCTGGATCGATCCGCAGCAGCGGCTGATGCTGGAGACCGCCTGGGAGGGCATCGAAAGGGCCGGGTACGCGCCGTCCGCGTTGCGCGGCAGCCGAACCGGGGTCTTCGTGGGGGTGGGCGCCAACGAGTATTCGCACCTGCTGTCCGCGGACTCGGTCGACAAGCTGGAGCCCCAGTTCATCACCGGCAACGCGCTCAATGCCATCTCGGGTCGAGTTGCCTTCGCGCTAGGGCTGGAAGGCCCGGCGGTCGCGGTCGATACCGCGTGCAGCTCGTCGCTGGTGGCCGTCCATCAGGCCTGCCAGGCATTGCACTCTGGTGACTGCGATTTGGCGCTGGCCGGCGGTGTGAATGTCTTGCTGAGTCCGGTGTCCATCATCGCGGCCTCCCGCGCCAGGATGCTTTCCCCCGTCGGGCGATGCAAGACCTTCGACGCCTCCGCCGACGGCTATGTGCGCAGTGAGGGCTGCGGGATTCTGGTGCTCAAGCGGCTCAGCGATGCGGTCCGCGACGGCGATCGGGTTTGCGCGGTCATCCCGAGCACCGCGGTCAACCAGGACGGCGCGTCCAGCGGGCTGACGGTGCCCAATGGTGGTGCGCAGCAACGCCTTATCACCACGGCGCTGGCCCGCGCCGGTCTCGTCGGCGGGGACGTCGACTACCTCGAGGCGCACGGGACGGGCACCCCCCTGGGCGACCCGATCGAGGTGCAGGCGGCCGCGGCCGTCTACGGTGCCGCCCGCGACGCGGACCGGCCGTTGCTGATGGGATCGGTGAAAACGAACATCGGCCACCTCGAATCGGCATCGGGCGTCGCCGGTCTGATCAAGGTCGTGTTGTCTCTGCAGCACGAAATGCTGCCGCAGAGCCTGCACTTCGAAAAGCCCTCACCGCACATCCCATGGGATTCGCTACCCGTGCGCGTGGTGGACAAGTCGACTCCGTGGCAGGCCAACGGGAAACCCCGACGCGCCGGCATAAGTTCATTCGGGTTCACCGGCACGAACGCGCACGTGCTGATCGAGGAGGCCCCGGCGCAACCGGCGACGCCCGACGAGTACTCGACGGGCGACGTCTTCTCCGACGTCGCCGTGGCATCGGAGTCGGACACTCAAGAGGAACCGGTCGCCCTGCTGCCGCTGTCCGCGCGCTCACCGGAGGCGCTGGTGGCGTTGGCGCACCGATACGAGGAATGGTTGAACGCCCACCCGAAGGTCGACATCGCCGATCTGTGCTGCACGGCCGGGGTGGGTCGTTCGCACTTCGAACACCGGGCCGCGCTGGTGGTGGATTCGGTTCAGGGCGCCCGCGAGCTGCTGGCCGAGTTGGCCGAGAACCGGTTACGACCGGGGGTGGTGCGCGGTGAGTGCACCGACCCGCCGACGACGGCATGGTTGTTCACCGGGCAGGGCAGCCAGTACCCGGCGATGGCGCGCGAATTGTTCTACGCCGAGCCGGTTTTCGCGGACACCGTGACGCGCTGCGCGGAAGCGGTGGACCCGATGCTGCCGCGACCCTTGCTGGAGGTGCTGTTCGCGACCGATCGGGAAAGCGCGGAAATGCTGCGGCACACGTCGTTTGCGCAGCCCGCCCTGTTCGCCGTCGAGATGGGGCTGGCGCGGCTCTGGCAGTCGTGGGGCATCGAGCCGGACGTGGTGCTGGGGCACAGCGTGGGTCAGTACGCGGCGGCGTGTGTGGCCGGGGTCTTCAGCCTCGAGGACGGGGCGCGGCTCATGGCCGAGCGCGGCCGGCTGTTCGGCAGCCTGCCCGACGGTGGGCGAATGGTGGCGGTGTTCGCCGACGCCAAATACGTCGAGGAGATCGCCAACGAGTTCCCCCGAGTGTCGGTCGCCGCCTACAACGGCCCCAACACGGTGCTGTCGGGACCCGGCGCGGATCTGGAACAGATCGTCGCCAGGGGCGGCAACGACGGGATCCGCTGCACCTGGCTGGAGACCAGCCACGCCTTCCACTCGGAATTGCTGGAGCCGGTGCTCGGTGAATTCGAGTCCTACGCGGCGCAGTTGCAGTTCGCGGTGCCGACGTTGCCGCTGGTCTGCAACCGCACCGGCGCCGTGCTGACCGCGGAAACCCCGCTCGACGCGCAATATTGGCGGCGGCATTCCCGCCAGCCCGTGCAGTTCGCCGAAAGCGTGCGCACCGTGGCGGCCCTGGGCTGCTCGGTGTTGATGGAGATCGGCCCGCAGCCGGTTCTGACCGGGGCCGCGGTGCAGGTCTGGCCGGAACATCTGGCCGCGCCTCGTGCGATCGTTTCCCTGCGCAAGGGCATTCCCGACCGCCGCCAGATCGCCGAAGCGCTGGCCGGGGCCTACGTCAGCGGCCACCGACCGAGATTCGCTGCGCTCCATCGGCAACCCCGCAGCAGGCTCGAACTGCCCACCTATCCTTTCCAGCGGCGCAGCTTCTGGCCCAAGACGTCCGGTCTTCCCGGCATCGACGGCCAGGGCGCCACCGTGTCCGGAATCCTCGGTAGTGCAAAAGATCTCGCCTCAGGCGACTGCGTCTACACCAGCCGGCTGTCGGTCAAGTCGCAGCCGTGGCTTTCCGATCACGTCATCTACGGCACGGTCGTCGTCCCGGGGGCGACGTACGCGGCGATGGCACTGGCCGCCGTCGGGCCGCCGGGACGGGTGCAGGACGTCTTTTTCTATGAGCCGATCATCCTGCCGGAGAAGGCCTCTCGCGAGGTGCAGCTGACGCTGCATCCGCAGGACGGCTCGCAAAACGGGGAGGCCTGGAGTTTCCGGGTGCACAGCCGCCCATATGGCGCCCGCGATGCCGAATGGTCGCTGAACGCCGACGGCACCGTCGTGACCGGCGTCGAGGCTGAGCCGGCGCCCGATCCGGAGGACTCCACGGATCCCATCGACGCGGCCATCGAGCGGATGAACCGCATGCGTCCGCAGGAGCTCTTCGACACCTTCGCCGACATGGAACTGGCGTGGGGGCCCAACTGGTCCGGTTCGTTGAAGTCGCTGTGGCTGGGCGAGGGCGAGGCGATCGGCGATATCACCGTCGGCGACGAACTCGCCGAACACCTCGGAACCGAGCCGATGCATCCGGTGCTGCTCGATTTGTGCACCGGCGTCGCCTTCCCCGCGTTCCCGGCGCTTCTCGCGGCCGAACAAGGCGTGAGCGATCTGTTCTTGCCCTTGCGGTACGGCGCGGTGGAGCTGCGGGAGAAGATGCCGCGGCGGTTCTACTGCCGCGCCAAATGGCACACCAGCGGCCTGGACAGCGAAACCCAGGTCTTCGATCTCGACTTCGTCGATCGGGATGGCCGCCGCCTGGGCGGGATTCGCGAGTTCACGGTCAAACGCGCTCCCCGAGAGGCGTTGCTGCGCGGGCTGGGCGGCGACGCCACCCGGCTGCTCTACGCCCTCGGCTGGCACGAGGTGCCGCCGCCGGCACCGAGCGGTGATGTCGCCGGCGCCGGAAACGCGCTCGGCACGTGGCTGATTGCGGGCTTCGAGGAGCTGGCGGCCCACGTACCCGGCTGCATCTCTTTCGACCGGAACCAGGAGTCGGAGCCCCTGGGGCAACTGCTGGCGCAGGCTCACGAGCGCGGTATGCCGTTCTCGGGCATCGTCTGGCGCGCCGCCGGACCGAACGCGGAAGAGTCGAGCGCCGAATCCGTCGCGCGACTGGAGGCCGAAATCGCCCACCTGCTCAGCGCCGTGCACACTCTGCAGGCCGACGGGGCGGTGAAACTTCCGGGCGGGTTGTGGATCATCACCGAACGAGCGGTGGCGACA
Organism: Mycobacterium sp. 852002-50816_SCH5313054-b; assembly: GCF_001667185.1. Classification (GTDB taxonomy): domain Bacteria; phylum Actinomycetota; class Actinomycetes; order Mycobacteriales; family Mycobacteriaceae; genus Mycobacterium. The sequence goes on from NZ_LZIC01000013.1 coordinate 13,336, forward strand.
GAATCCGGCGAAGCCGTCGACCCCGTGCAGGCGGCGCTGTGGGGGCTCGGTCGCACCATCGTCAACGAGGAACCGGCCCTGCGCTGCAGGATGATCGATTGCGACGGATCGGAGCAGGCGGTGCGCTCGCTGGCCGGTCTGCTCGGCGAACCGATCGACGAACCCGAACTCGCTGTGCGCCAAGGGAAGTTCCTGGCGTCCCGGTTGCTGCAATGGTCGCGCAGCGGTCACCTCGCGATACCGCGGTCAACCGATTACGTGCTGGCGCCCACCGAACGTGGCGCCATCGACAACCTGCGCCTGACCGAGACGGAAGTGTTGCCACCCGACGACGGCTATGTGCAGGTGCGCGTGGAGGCCGCTGGGCTGAACTTCCGCGACGTGCTCAACGTGCTGGGCCTCTACCCGGGCGATCCGGGCCCCATCGGTGGCGACTTCGCCGGCGTTGTCACCCAATTGGGCGGCGGCGTCACCGGACTCGAGGTCGGCCAGCGCGTCTACGGCTTCATGCAGGGCGCGTTCTCCAGCCGGTTCAACGTGCCGGCCCAGTTGCTGGCGCCGATTCCCGATGGGGTGAGCGCCGTGGCCGCGGCGACCATTCCCGCCGCGGCGCTTACGGCTCGGCTCGCCTTCGACTGGGCGCAGTTGAAGCCCGGCGACCGGGTGCTCATCCACGCCGCCAGCGGTGGCGTCGGATTGGCCGCCATCCAGATGGCCCAGCAGCACGGCGCGACCGTCTTCGCCACCGCCAGCACCTACAAGCGCGCCACACTGCGCAAGCTGGGCGTGGAACACGTCTACGACTCGCGCACAACGGATTTTGCCGACCAGATCCTCGCCGACACCGATGGCCTCGGCGTCGACGTGGTGCTGAACAGCCTGACCAACGAGGGCTTCGTCGAAGCGACCGTGCGGGCCACCGCCCAGAACGGGCGCTTCGCCGAGATCGCGAAGCGAGACATCTGGACCCCGGAGCAGATGGCGGCGGCCCGTCCAGATATCGCCTACGAGATCGTCGCGCTGGACACGGTTACATTCCAGCAGCCCGAGCGCATTCGCGCCTTGCTGGGTGAGGTGTCGGCCGGGTTGGCCGACGGCGAGTGGGCGCCGCTGCCCGCCGAGATCTACCCGCTGACCGAGGCGAAGACGGCATTTCGCCGGATGCAGCAGGCCCGGCATATCGGCAAGATCGTGCTGCAGATGCCGAACCCGCTGCAGCCGCGCGGCGATCGGAGCTATCTGATCACCGGTGGGCTCGGCGCGATCGGCCTGCACACGGCGTCGTATCTGGCCCAGCTCGGCGCCGGCGACATCGTGTTGACCAGCCGGCGCGCGCCCGATGCCGACGCGCAACGCACAATCGACGACATCAGCGAGCGGTACCGGTGCCGCATCCACACGTTCGCCGCCGACGTCGGCGACGAGGCGCACGTCGAACGGCTGCTGGAGCGGATCCGCGCGGAGTTGCCGCCGCTGGCCGGTGTGGTGCATCTGGCAGGCGTCCTCGACGACGCGCTGCTGTCGCAGCAGAACCTGGAGCGCTTCCGGACGACGTTGGCGCCCAAGGCGTTCGGTGCCTGCTATCTGGACAGGTTGACGAAGAGCGACGGTCTGGATTTCTTCATCGTGTCGTCCTCGGTGTCCAGCCTGCTCGGTTCACCGGGGCAGGCCAACTACTCGGCGGCCAACGCGCTGCTCGACGGGCTGGTCGCTGAACGCCAGGCGCGAGGCTTGCCGGCGACCGGTGTCAACTTCGGTCCCTGGGCCAAGGGGGGCATGGCGTCCTCGGAGGCCGCGCGCGCCAATATCGGTGCGCAAGGCCTCATTCCGCTGGACCCCTCGGCCGCCCTCAGCGCGCTCGCCGAGGCGGTCGCCAACGGAGCCGCGCAGGCAACGATCATCAAGGCCAACTGGCAGCGTGCCGCGAAGGTGCTCGGCAGCTCTCGTCCACCGATCCTCGACCTGGTGCTGCCCAGCGCGGTCACGGACGCCGTCGGTGACAGCGAGCTGCTCCGGCAACTGCAGGAGATACCGGTGGCGCAGCGCGCCGTTTTCATCACCGAGTTCCTGCAGCGCGAGGTGCAGGGTTTCCTGCGGCTCGCGCAACCACCCGCCGCAACCAGCCGGTTCCTGGACCTCGGTACGGATTCGCTGATGGCCGTCGAACTCCGCAACCGCCTGCACAGTCAGTTCGGTGGCGCGTTCACGATCAACGCAACCGCGGTGTTCGACTATCCGACGATCGGAGGCCTCGCCGAGTACCTCGCCGGTCAGCTGCCGGAGGCCGACTCGGAGGCGGACGCCGCGGAATCGGTGGCAGCGCCGGCGGAGGCGAGCCCGGAATCGGTGGCGGGGCCAGAGCCAGTCGAATCCAGCGGGTCAGTCGCTGATATCGAATCCGGCGATGACCTTGGTCGGGAGTAGGCGCACCACCAATTCGCCGGGAACGGCGTTGCGGCGGCCGAATTCGTCGGCGCGGTCGGCGCCCATGTAGCGGGCACCGGTCCGCGTCGCGATGTCCAGCACGTCGTGCGGGTCCTCGCTCACCGAGGCCGCACCTTGCACCTGGACGAACGAGTACGGCGGGTGGGGATCGTCGACACAGATCACCAGCCGCGAATCACGTGCCAGCGCACGGCCTTTCGAGGTGTCACGGCCGGTGGTGAACACCAGTTCGCCGTCGTCGACCACGAAACACACCGGGGCGACCAGGGGTCGGCCGTCGGCGGCGACGTAACCCAGCATCCCGGTGCGGGTGCCGGTTGACAGGAACTGGACGACCTTGTCGGACAGCTCGGCCATCGGCTACAGCCGGGCCAAGTCGTACTCGCCGAGGTGGTCGATCAGGTTGTGCAGGTGGTCGCCGGAGGTGCCCAGCGTGTGTTCGATCGCGGTGAGCCGCGCGGCGTAGTGGCTGACCGGATATTCGGCCGTCACGCCTATTCCGCCGTGCATCTGGATGGACTCCTGCGCGATGTGCCGACCGGACCGGCCGATCTGGATCTTGGCGCGCGAGGCGATGACCGGGTCCAGGTTGCCGTCGGCGATCGACATCGCGGCGTAAAGGCTCATGCTGCGCGCCAATTCCAGCGACACGTACATGTCGGCGGCCCGCTGGGTGAGCGCCTGAAACTTGTTGAGCGTGACGCCGAATTGCTTGCGTGTCTTGAGGTAATCGGTGGTCAGGCGCAGCGCTTCCTCCATCGCCCCGACGGCTTCGGAGCACAACGCCGATTGGATGCGCACGATGGCGTCGCGGATGGCCCGCGACGCGTCCACGGCTTCGCCGAGCGGCTCCGCGGCCGCGCCGTCCAGATCGATCTGGGCGCCGCGCTGACCGTCGAACGTCGGGTAGGGGTGCCGCCTCACGGCGTCCGCGTCGACCAGGAACAGGCCGGTGCCGCCGTCGGGCAACGCGGCGCTGACCACCAGCGCGTCGGCGCAGTCGCCGGCGAGCACCGGGTTCTTGCGCCCGGTGAGCGTCCATGAATCACCTTGCCGCGCAGCCTGAGTGGTGACCGCGGCGATTGGTTTGCGGTGCCCCTGTTCCAGGTGGGCGAAGGCCAGCAGCCGTTGCCCGGCCGCGACCTCGTCGAGCTGTAGCTTCTGGGCGTCGCTGCCCAGCTCGGCGATCAGCGCGCCCGGTGCGAGCGCACCGTGCAGGATCGGTTCGGGGGCCAACCGGCGGCCCACCTCTGTGAGCACCACCATGATCTCGATCTGGCCGGCCTCCTCAGGCTCGAACCCGAGGCCCAGGATCCCGGTGTCGGCGAGCTGACTCCAGACCTCGCGGCTCCAGCCCAGATCGGAGCCGATGACCTTGTTGCGGCTCTCCGGGTCGTAGGAGCGCGACAGCAGGTCGCGGGTCGTGTCGCGCAGCAGGGCCTGCTCGTCGCTCAACTGAAAGTCCATGACTGCCTCACAATCCGAGAATGGTGGACGCGATGATGTTGCGCTGCACCTCGCTGCTGCCGCCGTAGATCGACGTCTTGCGGTAGTTGAGGTAGTGCGGGGCGCTGTGTTGCGCCCACTCCGGCGACGTGATGTCGTCACCGTTGACCGGCAGCGCGTCGGGGCCGGCCACCTCGACCAGCAGCTCGGTGGCGATCTGCTGCAGTTGGCTGCCGCGCAGCTTGAGCACCGACGACGCGGGGTTGGGCTGCCCGTCCGCGGAGTCCGAGACCACTCGCGACTGCGTGAGTTCCAGTGCCAGCACCTCGTTCTCGGCCTCGGCGAGGCGCGCCGCGAACAGGGGATCGTCGAGCAACCCGGTTTCGGTGGCGCGCTTTTTCACCTCGGCCAGGCGCACCTTGGTGCGCCCCACCCCGGCGATGCCGGTGCGTTCGTTGCCCAGCAGGTACTTCGCGTAGGTCCAGCCCTGATTCTCTTGCCCGACAAGCTGATTGGCGGGCACCCGGACGTCGGAGAAGAACAATTCGTTGATCTCCTGGCCGCCGTCGATCGTCTTGATGGGCCGCAGCGTGATGCCCGGCGTCTTCATGTCGAAGAGCAGAAACGAGATGCCGGCCTGCCGCTTGGGCGCCTGGGGGTCGGTGCGTACCAGGCAGAAGATCCAGTCCGCGTACTGGCCGAGCGTTGTCCAGGTCTTCTGCCCGTTGACGACGTAGCTGTCGCCGTCCCGGACCGCGGTGGTGCGCAGCGACGCCAGGTCCGAGCCGGCCTCGGGCTCGGAGAAGCCCTGGCACCACCAGATGTCGAGGTTGGCCGTCGGCGGCAGGAAGCGTTGTTTGATCTCCTCGGAACCGAATTCGGCGATCACGGGGCCGACCATCTTGGTGTTGAAGTTCAGCGGCTCGGGCACGCACGCCAGTTGCATTTCGTCGGCCCAGATCTGGTGCTGGGTGGGCGTCCAGTCCTTGCCGCCCCATTCGACCGGCCAGTTCGGCACCGCCAGCCCGTGCTCGTGCAGGATCTTGTGGCTGGTGACGATGTCTTCGCGGCGCACGGACGCCGCCCCGGCGCGCACCCGCTCGCGCAGCTCCTCGGGGATCTTCGTGGTGTAGAAGGTGCGAAGCTCATCGCGGAACGCGGCTTCCTCCGGTGTGAGCGCCAACTGCATGGCAGCCTCCTTTGGTCGAGGTGAACGTCGCGACTCGTTCCATCTTGACCCATCGGATTCGGGTGCCTGTGCACAGCCTCGGATTCGTCCACATGCCGGCGGTGCGGCGCCGTCGCACGCGGTCGCCGGGGCGGTCGGCGCGCCTACGGTCGGCGCATGCGAACAGAACTGCCCGCCGAGCGGCTGCAGCGCCGGCTCGGCGCGGACCCGGCCGCCGACGGCGCGGACGAATCGGGCTCGGACCACGACGCCGCAGGCTTGGGCGAATCAGAAGACCAGAACTCGCTGCTGCCGCGGTGGCTGCCGGACGCCGTCGAGAGCCGCGGCTGGGTGGCCAAGATGCGCGCCGACCCCGGCCGCACGGGCGCGATCGCGTTGGCTATCGTGGCCGCGCTGGCCGTGCTGGTCACGGTGTTCACCCTGATGCGTGACCGGCCCGCGCCGGTGATGTCGGCCAAGCTGCCGCCGGTGGAGAAGGCCGGAACGGCCGGCCCCCGATCCTCGGCGGCCCCGGGCGCCGGCCGGCCCGCCGATGGCGATCGACCGGTGGTGGTGAGCGTGGTGGGGCTGGTGCACGCTCCCGGGCTGGTCACCCTGGCGCCCGGCGCGCGCATCGCCGACGCGCTGCAGGCGGCGGGCGGCGCGGTGAACGGCGCCGACACCATCGGGTTGAACATGGCCCGCCCGGTCGGCGACGGTGAGCAGATCGTGGTCGGGCTCGCTCCCGCGCCGGGGCAGCCGGCCGCGCTCGGCAGCTCGGTGGCCTCCGGTACGTCCCCGGCGCCCGGGCCGCGGGGACCCGTTTCGGGGACGGCGAAGCCGAAGGCGGGCGAGGCGCTCGACCTCAACACGGCGACCGTCGAGCAGCTGGACGGGCTGCCCGGTGTGGGACCGGTCACCGCTGCCGCGATCGTGGCTTGGCGGCAGGCGAACGGCAAATTCACCAGCGTCGATCAGCTCGCCGACGTCGATGGCATCGGTCCGGCGCGGCTGGAGAAACTACGCCCGCTCGTCCGTGTCTGACGCCGGTGGGCCGGCCGGGCGGCGGCGGATCGGCCGACGCGCACGTCGACGTGCGGCTGGTGGCGCCCGCGCTCACCGGCTGGGTGGTGACCGCCGCCGGGATCTGGTGGCCGATCGGGCGGGTCTTGGCGGCCTGCTGCGTCGTGCTGGTCGTGGTGGGTGCGCTGGCCCGCTGCGCGGCGCGCGGGCCGGGCCGCCGGTGGCTACCGGCGGTTGGCGCCGGCCTGGTGGCGGCCGGTGTGGTGGGTGCGGGGTTTGGGTTGGCGATCGGGCTGCGTGCCGACGCGGTAGGTCGCCACCCGATCACCGCGGCGTTCGGCACGACCGCCCCGGTGACCGTCACCCCCAGCGAGACGGCGCTGGCGCTCGGCAGCGGACGGGTGATGTTCCGTGCCAACCTGCGGCGGCTGCGCGACGACGAGGTGTCCGGCCGAGTGGTGGTCTTCGCCCGGGCCTCGGACTTCGGCGACCTGATGGTGGGTCAACCGGTGCGGTTCACCGCGCGCGTCAACCGTCCGTCCCGCCGTGACCTGACGGTGGCGGTGCTCAACGCGTCCGGCCGGCCGACGCTGGGGACCGCCGGTGCGGTGCAGCGGGCCGCACACCACGTGCGCCGCCGGTTCGCCGCCGCCGCCCGCGACACGCTGCCCGCGGACCAGGCCGCGATGCTGCCCGCGCTGGTCCTCGGCGACACCGCGGCGATTACCGGCCAGACCAGCCGCGACTTCCGGGCGGCGGGCATGACGCACTTGACCGCCGTGTCGGGGGCCAACGTCACGATCGTGTGCGCGGCGGTGCTGTTCTCGGCCCGGTTGATCGGCCCGCGCGCCGCCGTCCTGCTCGCTGCCGTGGCGCTGGTGGCGTTCGTCATCGTCGTGCAGCCGACGGCGAGCGTCCTGCGCGCGGCGGTGATGGGCGCGATCGCGTTGGCCGGGATGCTGTCTTCGCGCCGGCGGCAAGCGATTCCGGCGCTGTCGGCCACCGTGCTGATCTTGCTGGCGGTCGCTCCACAGCTGGCCGTCGACGTGGGCTTTGCGCTGTCGGTGCTGGCGACGGCCGCGTTGGTCGTCATCGCGCCCGCCTGGTCGCGGCGCCTGGTCGGCAGGGGCCGGCCCAAGCCGCTGGCGGACGCGCTCGCCGTCGCGTGCGCCGCGCACGTGGTGACCGCCCCGCTGGTCGCCGGGATCTCGGGCCGGGTCAGCCTGGTGGCCGCGGCGGCCAACCTCGCGGTGGCGCCCGTGATAGCGCCGATCACCGTGCTGGGCAGCGCGGCGACCGTCAGCTGCCTGCTGTGGCCCGCCGGTGCGCAGCTGTTGATCCGGTTCAGCGGGCCGGAACTGTGGTGGGTGTTGCACGTGGCGCGGTGGTCGGCCGGCGTGCCCGCGGCGACGGTACCCGTTCCGGCCGGTGTGCCCGGCGTGGCGGTGGTCGCCGCAGGCACGGCGTCGGCGTTGCTGTCGGCCGCGCTGCTGTGGCGGCGGCGCTGGTTTCGCCGGGCGCTCGGGCTCGCCGTGTCGGCGCTCGTCGTGTGCTGGCTGGCCTGGTCTGTGTCCGAGCTCGTCAGTCCCGCGTGACACGATCGTGGGGTGAGCGAGGTTGCGCACCACCTGCACCTGGTGTTGGGGGACGAGGAGCTGCTGGTCGAGCGGGCGGTGGCCGACGTGTTGCGGTCGGCGCGCAAACGCGCCGGCAGCTCCGAGAACCCAGACGTTCCCGTGAGCCGGATGCGGGCCGGCGACGTCAGCACCTACGAACTCGCCGAACTGCTGAGCCCGTCGCTGTTCGCCGACGAGCGCATCGTCGTGCTGGAGGCGGCCGGCGAAGCGGGCAAGGACGCGGCCGCGATGATCGCCGCGGCCGCCGCCGACGTGCCGACGGGCACGGTGCTGGTGGTGGTGCACTCCGGCGGCGGGCGGGCCAAGGCGCTGGCCGGCCAGCTGCAGACGCTGGGCGCCGAGGTCCATCCGTGCGCGCGCATCAGCAAGCTCAGCGAGCGCATCGACTTCATCCGCAAGGAATTCCGTGAGCTGCGCGTCAAGGTCGACGAGGAGACCGTGACCGCCCTGCTGGACGCCGTCGGCTCCGACGTGCGCGAGCTGGCGGCCGCGTGTTCACAGCTGGTCGCCGACACCGCCGGCGATGTCGATGCCGCCGCGGTGCGGCGCTACCACAGCGGCAAGGCGGAGGTGAAGGGCTTCGACATCGCCGACAAGGCGGTGACCGGCGACGTCGCGGGAGCCACCGAGGCGCTGCGGTGGGCGATGCTGCGCGGCGAACCGCTGGTGGTGCTGGCCGACGCGCTGGCCGAGGCCGTGCACAGCATCGGCCGGGTGGGCCCGCTGTCCGGCGACCCGTATCGCCTGGCGGCGCAACTGGGGATGCCGCCATGGCGGGTGCAGAAGGCCCAAAAACAGGCCCGGCGCTGGTCGCGCGACACCGTGGCCACCGCGATGAGAGTCGTGGCGGAGCTCAACGCCAACGTCAAGGGAGCCGTCGCCGACGCGGACTACGCGCTGGAATCCGCCGTCAGGCAGGTTGCCGAATTGGTGGCCGACCGGGGCCGCTGAAGGGCCGGGTGGCGGCTCAGATCTTGTTGAGGGCCCGCGCCAGCGCCGACTTCTTGTTGGCGGCCTGGTTCTTGTGGATGACGCCCTTGCTGGCCGCCTTGTCCAGCTTGCGGTTGGTCGACACCAGCAGCTCGGCGGCCTTCTCCTTGTCGCCGGAGTGGGCGGCCTCGCGGAACGAGCGCACGGCGGTGCGCAGCGAGGACTTGACCGCCTTGTTGCGCACGCGGGCGCTCTCGTTCGTCTTGATACGCTTCTGCTGCGACTTGATGTTGGCCACGCGTCAGTTCCTTCTTCAAGATCGGTGTTTTGCGCCGGGCGCCCCACACCCGATCGCGACTGCCCAGGTTAGCAGTCGGTTACGTTTTCTCCCAAAAGGGGAAACCGTGGCCTGCCAGAACGTCGATTTGAGGCAGCATCTCTAAAGTGAGTCTTCCGAGCCAGCTTGAGGACACCAGGCGGGGCGCTGCGGGGCGCCCGGACGCGCGCGCCGAGCGCATCTTCGGCGGCTACAACGAATCGGACGCCTACTCGATGGCTTTCGACGAGATGTTCGATGCCCAGGGCACCGTGCGCGGCCCGTACAAGGGGATCTACGCCGAGCTCGCGCCCTCCGACGCCTCCGAGCTGAAGGCCCGCGCCGAGGCGCTGGGCCGCGCCTTCATCGACCAGGGCATCACGTTTTCGCTGTCGGGCCAGGAGCGGCCGTTCCCGCTCGACCTGGTGCCACGGGTGATCTCGGCCGCCGAGTGGAGCCGCTTGGAGCGCGGCATCACCCAGCGCGTCAAGGCCCTCGAGATGTATCTCGACGACATCTACGGCGATCAGGAAATCCTGAACGACGACATCATCCCGCGCAGCCTGATCACCTCCTGCGAGCATTTCCACCGGCAGGCCTTCGGCATCGTCCCGCCCAACGGCGTCCGCATCCACGTCGCGGGCATCGACCTGATCCGCGACGAAAAAGGCAACTTCCGCGTCCTCGAGGACAATCTGCGCTCACCGTCGGGCGTGTCGTACGTCATGGAGAACCGGCGCACCATGGCGCGGGTCTTCCCCAACCTGTTCGCCACCCACCGGGTGCGCGCCGTCGACGATTACTCGTCGCACCTGCTGCGCGCGCTGCGCAACTCCGCGGCCACCAATGAGGCCGATCCCACCGTCGTCGTGCTGACTCCCGGCGTGGCGAACTCGGCCTATTTCGAGCATTCGCTGCTGGCGCGGCAGATGGGGGTCGAGCTCGTCGAGGGTCGCGACCTGTTCTGCCGCGACAACCAGGTGTACATGCGCACCACCGAGGGCGAGCGCCAGGTCGACGTCATCTACCGGCGCATCGACGACGCCTTCCTCGACCCGCTGCAGTTCCGCGCCGACTCCGTGCTGGGGGTGGCCGGCCTGGTCAACGCCGCCCGCGCCGGCAACGTCGTCATCTCCAGCGCGATCGGCAACGGCGTGGGCGACGACAAGCTCGTCTACACCTATGTGCCGACGATGATCGAGTACTACCTCGGCGAGAAACCGCTGCTGGCCAACGTGGAGACCTACCGGTGCTGGCTCGACGACGAACGCGAAGAGGTGCTGGACCGGATCGACGAGCTGGTGCTCAAGCCGGTGGAGGGCTCCGGCGGTTACGGCATCGTGTTCGGCCCGGAGGCCTCCGACAAGGAGCTGGCCACCGTCGCCAAGAAGGTCCGCGACGATCCGCGCAGCTGGATCGCGCAGCCGATGATGGAGCTGTCGACCGTGCCGACGCAGGTCGGGAGCACGCTGGCGCCCCGCTACGTCGACCTGCGGCCGTTCGCGGTCAACGACGGCAACGACGTGTGGGTGCTACCCGGCGGACTGACCCGGGTGGCCCTGGTCGAGGGCTCGCGGGTGGTCAACTCCAGCCAGGGCGGGGGATCGAAGGACACCTGGGTGCTGGCGCCGCGCGCCGCGTCCGGCGCGCGGGAGCTGGGCGCCGCCGAGGTCGTCCGGTCGTTGCCCAAGTCGATCCCCGACCAGGTGCTCGACGGTGCGCCACGGCTACAGCAGCAGCAGCCGCAGCCGACGGAGATTCCCGACGAGCAGCCCCAGCAGCAACAACAACAGAGGATGCGCTGATGCTGGCCCGCAACGCCGAGGCGCTCTACTGGATCGGTCGCTACGTCGAGCGGGCCGACGACACCGCCCGGATCCTGGATGTGGCGCTGCACCAACTGCTCGAGGATTCCAGCGTCGACCCGGACCAGGCGTCCCGGCTGCTGTTGCGGGTGCTGGGCATCGACCCACCGGATCACGACCTGGATGTCTGGTCGCTGACCGACCTGGTGGCCTTCAGCACCAACGCCTCGAGCGGCTGTTCGATCGTCGACGCCATCACGGCGGCGCGGGAGAACGCGAAGTCCGCCCGCGAGGTGACGTCCATCGAGATCTGGGAATGCCTCAACACCACCTACCATGCGCTTGCCGAACGCGAGCGCGCCGCCAAACGCCTTGGGCCACATGAATTTCTGTCGTTCATCGAGGGTCGGGCGGCGATGTTCGCCGGTCTGGCCGATTCGACGCTGTCGCGCGACGACGGATACCGCTTCCTGCTGCTGGGCCGCGCGATCGAGCGGGTCGACATGACGGTGCGCCTGCTGCTGTCGCGGGTCGGGGACAGCGCGTCGTCCCCGGCGTGGGTGACGCTGTTGCGCTCGGCGGGCGCGCACGACACCTACCTGCGCACCTACCGCGGCGTGCTGGACGCCGGCCGGGTGGTCGAGTTCATGTTGTTGGACCGCCTGTTTCCGCGCTCGGTGTTCTACTCGCTGCGGCTGGCCGAACACAATCTCGAAGAGCTGCTGCACAATCCGCAGAGCCGCATCGGCTCCACCGCCGAGGCGCAGCGCCTGCTCGGGAAGGCGCGCAGCGAACTGGAATTCGTGCAACCCGGCGTGCTGCTCGAGTCGCTGGAGAGCCGCCTGGCCGGCCTGCAGCGGACCTGTAGCGATGTCGGAGAGGCGTTGTCGCTGCAGTACTTTCACGTCACCCCATGGGTGGCATGGTCGGACGCCGGCCAGCGCGCCCGGCTGGTCGCCCGGCAGGGCGAACCCTGATGTGGCGGCTGCGGGTGGTGCACACCACCGGCTACGCCTACCAGTCGCCGGTCACCGCCTCGTACAACGAAGCCCGCCTGACCCCGCGCTCGGACACCCGCCAAAACGTCATCCTCAACCGGATCGAGACCATCCCCGCGACGCGCTCCCACCGCTACATCGACTATTGGGGCACCGCCGTCACGGCGTTCGACCTGCATGCGCCGCACACCGATCTCACGGTGACGTCCTCCTCGGTCGTCGAGACCGAGCGGGGGGAGCCGGCGCTGGCGGAGGTCAGCTGGAGCGATCTGCACTCCGCGGCCGTGATCGATCGCTTCGACGAACTGCTGCGCCCCACGGCGCACACCCCGACGAGCAAACGCGCCGCGTCCATGGCCAAGAAACTCGCCAAGTCCTACGACCCCGCCGAGGCCGTCGTCGCGGCGGGCAAGTGGGTCCGTGACGAGCTGGACTACCTGCCCGGGACCACCGGCGTGCACACCTCGGGGGCGGACGCGCTGAACGAGGGCAAGGGTGTGTGCCAGGACTTCGTGCACCTGACGCTGATGGTATTGCGCGGCATGGGAATTCCCGGGCGCTACGTGTCCGGCTACCTGCACCCCAAACGCAACGCGGTCGTCGGGGACACCGTGGAAGGACGGAGCCACGCCTGGGTCCAGGCCTGGACCGGTGGCTGGTGGAATTTCGACCCCACCAACGACACCGAGATCACCGAGCAGTACGTCAGCGTGGGCGCCGGGCGCGACTACACCGACGTCTCCCCGCTCAGGGGGATCTACTCCGGGGAAGGCGCGACGGATCTCGACGTGATCGTGGAGGTCACCCGGCTGGCCTAGCCGCCCGCGAATTCGGGAATATCGTTGCGGGCATGGCCGATCCACGGCGCGCCGGGCCGTCGTTGACGTTGCTCGCCATGCTGTGCCTGGGATTGCTGTTCGCGGGGATCGCCGTCGGGGTCGCCATGGGCGGTGTGCCGCCGTTGCCGTACGGGCCGGCGGGAGACGTCGTCGCCTACGTCCGCGCGCAACCCGTCGCGGTGCACGTCATGGCCGCGGCCACGTTCGCATCGTCGGTGCCGCTGGCTCTCTACGCGGCGGCGGCCGGTGCCCGGTTGCGGCGGCTCGGCGTCGCCGCGCCGACGGCCGCGGTCGCCGCGACGGGCGGCGTTCTGGCCGCCGGCTCGCTGGGCCTGACCGGGTTGTTGGCCTGGCCGCTGTCGCGGCCGGACATCAGCGCCGACGCCGCGCTGGTGCGCGCCCTGTACTTCCTGGTCTTTCTGGTCGGCGGCCCGGGGCACATCGTGGCCCTGGGGCTGCTGGTGGCGGGCATCGCGGCGCCGAGCCTCGCGATGGGCCTGACGCCGCGGCCGGTGGCCTGGGTCGGCATGGCGACGGCCGCACTCGCCGAATCGGCGGCGTTGGTGTTGGCGTGGCCGCAGTGTGGGCCGATCCTGCCGATCGCGCGCGTTTCGGCGTTGGTGTGGCTGGTGGTGGGCGGCGCGCTATTGCCGCGCGGTGACCTCGACCCGAAGTAGGTCGTCGCCCAGCTCGATGCGCCCGCCGAATTCGGAGGCAGCCAGCGCGCGCCACTGTTCCTCCTGCCCGGGCACCAGCGCCGGCACGTAATGCGTCATCACCAGGGTGCCCACGCCCGCCCGGGCCGCCGTCGCCGCGGCCTCCTGCACCGACGAGTGGTAATCGCAGATGTCCTGCAGCCGCTGCTGCGGGATGTTGACGACGATGTCCTTGCGGATCACGGTGTGCACCAAGGCGTCGGCGCCGCGGGCCAATTCGTCCAGGCCGGCGCACGGCACGGTGTCCCCGGCCAGCACCACCGACGCGCCATCGGAGTCGATGCGGAAGCCGATGGTCGGCGCCACCGGCCGGTGATCGGTCGGCGCCACCCGGATCGACACCCCGTCGCGGTCCCACACCGGGCCCTCGGTGTATTCGTGCACCTCGACCGCGGGCGGATCGTTGAGATCGGCGTGGTGGGCGATCCGGTAGCCGATGTCATGGCCGAACGCCTTCAACGTCGCCTCCACCGTCTCCGCGGTGCCGGGCGGCCCGATGATCGGCAGCGGCGCCGGGTTGGGCGCGAAAGTGGTGATCCACCGGGTGATGAGCAGGTCGCCGAGCTCGCCGATGTGGTCGCTGTGCAGGTGGGTGAGCAGCAGCGCGGACAATCCGGCGGCGCCCACGCCCACCGCGGCCGCCCGCTGCAGCACCCCCCGCCCGCAATCCACCAGGAACACCTGCCCGGCGGCCCGGACCAGCGTCGACGGCCCGGCGCGGTTGGGGTCGGGGATCGGGCTACCTGTTCCCAGCAAAGTGATCTCGATCATCGTCCTATCCTCGCAAGCCGCGAAGGGGCGCAGTGGCGTTTGACCGATCCGGGTTTGGGCCGGGAAATCCGAGGGTATGGGTGCGTCCGGTTCCGGTGCTCGTGGTGGCTTTCCCGGCGCGTGAGTTAGCCGTAGCCTGGTGTGCAGCGGATCACAACCGGCTGGAGGCCTGATGCGGATTGCGGACGTCTTGCGGAACAAGGGCGCGGCGGTGGTGACGATCAACCCGGAGGCCACGGTCAAGGAGTTGCTCGCCGGCCTCGCCGAGCAAAACATCGGTGCCATGGTGGTGGTCGGCGACGACGGCGTCGTCGGCATCGTCTCGGAGCGCGACGTCGTGCGCCAACTGCACACGCACGGAGCCAGTGTGCTGTCCCGGCCGATCTCGAAGATCATGACCGCCAACGTCGCCACCTGCACAAAATCCGACACGGTCGACTCGTTGAGCGTGCTGATGACGAAGAACCGGGTGCGCCACGTGCCGGTGCTGGACGGCAAGAAGCTGATCGGCATCGTGAGCATCGGTGACGTGGTGAAGACCCGGATGGAAGAGCTCGAGGCCGAGCAGCAGCAGCTGCAGTCCTACATCACCCAGGGCTGATCAACCGCGGGGCTGGTTGCCCGCCTCTTCGCCGAACGTGCGCTCAGGGCGAAAATTCTGCCGTTTTCTCGCCGTGGTTACACGCTCGGCGAGGCGCTGGCTAGCTCCACGCGTACTCCGCGCGCAGCCGCGCGGCGACCGCGTCGAAGATCTCACGATCCAGGACGGCGCCCTCGCGGCGAATGCTCTCCTCGGGCACGTCGAGCACCCGGTCGAGCCGGACCCAGCTTTCCCGGCCCTCGTCATCCCATGCGCCCGCACCGATCCCGACCCAATCGTGGTCGCCGGCGTGCCGCTCCTGGCTGGACACCACCAGTCCCAGCAGGACGCTGCGGTCGCGACCCACGACGAGGACGGGTCGGTCCTTGCCGCGGCTGGGATCGTCCTCGTAGACCACCCACGTCCAGACGATCTCCCCCGGATCGGCGCGGCCGTCGAGGTTCGGGGCGTAGACCAGCTTGCGCGCCCGCTGGGCGGTCGGAAAGCTGGCGCTGGTCACCGGCCGGCCCGCGGCGATGGCCACGGGCGGCTGCGGGGACGCCGCGGCGATGACGTTCGCGGTGATCTTCACGGCCTGCTGCAGTTCCCGCGCGACGACCTGGGCGGTCTGCGCGTACACCACCGCATTGCGGGCGAACCGCTGCAACGTCTTCCACTGAGATTTCCGGGCAGACGCCATATTCGCAGCATAACCACGCGCGGCCGGGTGCGATTGTGTCCAAGTAGGCCCGGGCGACCCCACACAGATACCCTTGACGTACCGCTCAAGCGGCCGCGAGCAGGGCCAGACCAGGAGATTCCCATCAGCAGTTTCGCCGACAAAACCTTCACCCCGCCGGCGCAGATTCGGAATTTCTGCATCATCGCTCACATCGACCACGGCAAGTCGACGCTGGCGGACCGGATGCTTCAGCTCACCGGCGTCGTCGACGAGCGGTCCATGCGCGCCCAGTACCTGGACCGGATGGACATCGAGCGGGAGCGCGGGATCACCATCAAGGCGCAGAACGTGCGCCTGCCCTGGCAAGTCGGGGATGAACGGTATGTCCTGCACCTCATCGACACACCCGGTCACGTCGACTTCACCTATGAGGTGTCGCGCGCGCTCGAGGCCTGCGAGGGCGCCGTCCTGCTGGTCGATGCGGCCCAGGGCATCGAAGCGCAGACCCTGGCCAACCTCTACCTGGCGCTGGACCGCGACCTGACGATCATCCCGGTGCTCAACAAGATCGACCTGCCGGCGGCCGATCCGGACCGCTACGCCGGCGAGATCGCCCACATCATCGGCTGCGAACCGAGCAACGTGTTGCGCGTGTCCGGCAAGACCGGCGAGGGCGTGCCCGAGCTGCTCGACGAGGTGGTCCGTCAGGTGCCGCCGCCGCAGGGTGACGCCGACGCGCCCACCCGCGCAATGATCTTCGACTCGGTCTACGACATCTACCGCGGCGTGGTGACCTACGTCAGGGTGGTGGACGGCAAGATCACGCCGCGCGAACGCATCGCGATGATGTCGACGGGCGCCACCCACGAACTGCTCGAGGTCGGCATCGTCTCGCCCGAACCCAAGCCCAGCGTGGGCCTGGGCGTGGGGGAGGTGGGCTACCTGATCACCGGCGTCAAGGACGTCCGCCAGTCCAAGGTCGGGGACACGGTGACGACCGCCCGGCACGGCGCCACCGAGGCGCTGACGGGCTACCGCGAGCCCAAGCCGATGGTGTACTCGGGGCTCTATCCCGTCGACGGCTCCGACTACCCGGACCTGCGCGATGCGCTGGACAGGCTGCAGCTCAACGACGCCGCGCTGACCTACGAGCCGGAGACGTCGGTGGCGCTGGGCTTCGGGTTCCGCTGCGGCTTTTTGGGCCTGCTGCACATGGAGATCACCCGCGAGCGCCTGGAGCGCGAGTTCGACCTGGACCTGATCTCCACCTCGCCGAACGTCGTCTACCGCGTGGTGAAGGAAGACGACTCGCAGATCGTCGTGACCAACCCGTCGGACTGGCCGGAGGGCAAGGTCCGCACCGTGTACGAGCCCGTGGTGAAGACGACCATCATCGCGCCCAGCGAATTCATCGGCACCATCATGGAACTGTGCCAGTCCCGCCGCGGGGAGCTCGGGGGGATGGATTATCTGTCGCCCGAACGGGTGGAATTGCGCTACACCATGCCGCTCGGCGAGATCATCTTCGATTTCTTCGACTCCCTGAAGTCGCGCACCCGTGGCTACGCCAGCCTCGACTACGAGGAGGCCGGCGAGCAGGAAGCCGAACTGGTCAAGGTCGACATCCTGCTGCAGGGCGAGGCCGTCGACGCGTTCAGCGCGATCGTGCACAAGGATTCGGCGTACGCCTACGGCAACAAGATGGCCACCAAGCTCAAGGAGCTCATCCCGCGCCAGCAGTTCGAGGTGCCGGTGCAGGCGGCGATCGGCTCCAAAATCATTGCGCGCGAGAATATCCGGGCGATCCGCAAGGACGTGCTGTCCAAGTGCTACGGCGGTGACATCACCCGCAAACGCAAACTTCTGGAGAAGCAGAAGGAAGGCAAGAAGCGGATGAAGACCATCGGCCGCGTCGAGGTGCCGCAGGAGGCGTTCGTCGCCGCGCTGTCCACCGACGCGGCCGGGGACAAGGGTAAGAAGTAGCCGTGCGGAGAATCGGGCCGGCGACGGCGTTGCTCTTGGTCGCCGCGTTGGCGGCGGGCTGCGGCACGGTGGTGGACGGCACCGCCAAGCCCGCGCCGAATCTGAAGCCGCGGCCGCTCACCGGTGCGACCGTCAAGCAGGTGCTGCTCGACGGGGCGACGCTGTCGCGGATGCTCAGCCAGCCCTTAGTCGCCCGCAACCCACCCGAGTTCGGCGGCCCGGAAGCGCTGTACCACAAGGACGAGGCGGTGTCGCCGGCCGGTTGCCTGGGCGTGACCTCGATGCTGCAGAAGAGCGTCTACCTGGCCGGCCCCCAACCGGCCGACGTGAAAGACGTTGCGTCGGAGTCGTGGTGGAACAACGGCGAGCCGGCGCAGGTGCTCACCGTGATCGAGGGCGTGGTGAGCCTGCCCTCGGCCGCGCAGGCCGCCGCGCTGTTCGCGCAGTTCTCGCAGCAGTGGCAGCAGTGCGCGGGCACCACGATGACGGAACAGACCGGCCCGATCAGCACGACGAACGCCATCAGCGACGTTCGGGTGGCCGACGCCTCGAATACCATTGTCGCCGCGACCAATACGGCGACATCGACGCTGCCCAACATGCCACCCCTGCGGCCCACGCCCCAGGCGCGAGCCCTCGGGGTCCAGTCGAACTGCCTCGTCGAGGTCGAGGTGGTCTTCTTCGGCGAGCGACGCCCGTCCGACCCGGGTTCGGGCAACGTCGACACCAGCGCCGTCGACATCGCGCACACCATGATGGACAAGGTCAACGCCCTGGGCTGAGGGGCCCGCTGAAAAGCGCCTGAGACCTCGCTGCGGCTGGCCTGTTTTTCCGGCGCGGCGCAGCACGCTTTCGGGAAACGAAGCCTAAAATCAAGGTGAACAAAAGGTTAACGACGACGCCGAAGTGACCGAATGAAACACCTCTCGTTCTTGATGGGCCCGTTGACGATCGTGCTGCTGGTCGCCGGATGCGCTGTGGCCATCGGCGGCAAAGCGACGCCGGTGGCGGGCCTGGCGCCGCGATCGCTCGGTGGACCGGCCGTCGACCACGTGCTGCTGGGCGATGAAGCGCTTTCCCGAATCCTCAAGCAGCCCTTGGACCTTGACCTTCGTTTTCCGCCACAGTTCGGTGGCGCCGAGGAGTTACAGAACGCTGGAACGGCTTTGCCCGACGGCTGTCTCGGCGTCGTGGCGATGCTGCAGCAAGGCGTCTACGAATCCAGCGACGTCGAAGAAGTCGCGGTTGCGGCGTGGCGGCACGCTAATAGGCCCGCGGATGTGACGGACGTGAGGGAGGGCGTGGTCAGCCTGCCCACCGCCGCTGACGCCGGCGCGTTGTTCGCGACGTTTTCTCGGCAGTGGCAGGAATGCAATGGCGCGCAGACGTCGTTGCCGGGCGGCGTGTTCCGGCTCAAGGGCAAGATCACCGACGTGCAGGTCGCTGATTCCGTTGTGGCGGCCACGGTTTGGGAGGGGTGGCGGTCGCCCGATCCGGATTCGGTGTCCATCCCGGCGGGGCGCGCCATCGCGGTGCGCGGCAATTGCCTCATCGAGGTCGAGGTGGATTTCTTCAATTCCCCGCGACCGTCGGCTCACGGGCCGGGGGAGATCAACAACAGCGCCATCGACGTCGCGCGCGCGATGATGGACAGGATCGGCGCGCTGATCTGACCCGGCGCGTCAGACCGGCGCGTTGGCCGGCTGGAACGTCCCGGAGCCGTCGGCTTCTTCTTCGGCGCGGATGACGTGCACCACGGCGTTGATCAGCGCCAGGTGGGTGAACGCCTGCGGGAAGTTGCCGAGGTGCCGTCCGGTGCGCGGCTCGATCTCCTCGGCGTAGAGGTGCAGCGGGCTCGCGTAGGACAGCAGCCGCTCGCACAGCCGCTTGGCGCGGCTCACCTCGCCGATCTCGACCAGCGCCGACACCAGCCAGAACGAGCAGATCGTGAACGTGCCCTCCTCGCCGGACAGCCCGTCGTCGGTCTCGTGGACCCGGTAGCGCAGCACCAGGCCTTCCTCGGTGAGTTCGTTGGCGATCGCCAGCACGGTATTGCGCACGCGCGGGTCGTCGGGCGGCAGGAACCGGGTCAGCACCACCAGCAGCAGCGAGGCATCCAGCGCGTCGCTGCCGTAGCGCTGGGTGAACACGCCGCGCGAGTCCACCCCGTGCTCGAGGATGTCGGCCTTGATCTCCTCGGCGATGGCCCGCCACTGCTGGGCGTAGCTCTTCTCGCCCTGCCGCTCGGCGAGCTTGCAGCCGCGGTCGAGCGCCACCCAGCACATCACCTTCGACGACGTGAAGTGCTGCGGCTCCCCGCGCACCTCCCAGATGCCGCGGTCGGGCTCACGCCAGTGCTTGATCGCCTCTTCCACCTGCTTCTTGAGCACCGGCCACAGCGTCTCCGGGATCTGCTCGCGCGACTTGGCGTGCAGGTAGAACGAGTCCAAGATCGAGCCCCAGATGTCGTGCTGGACCTGGTCGTAGGCGCCGTTGCCGATGCGCACCGGCCGGGCGTGGTCGTAGCCGGACAGGTGGTGCAGCTCGTCTTCGACCAGGCTGCGCTCCCCGCCGACGCCGTACATCACCTGCAGCGGGTGCCGCTCGTTGCTGTTGGCGCCGGAGACGTCGGCGATGAAGGCGAAGAAGTCGTCGGCCTCGCGGTCCAGTCCCAGGGTGTAGAGGCCCCACAACGCGAACGTCGAATCCCGGACCCAGGCGTAGCGGTAGTCCCAGTTGCGCTCGCCGTGCGGCGTCTCCGGAAGCGACGTGGTGCTGGCCGCCAGCAGCGCGCCGGTGGGTGAATAGGTCAACCCCTTCAGCGTGAGCGCGCTGCGCTGCAGGTAGGCCCGCCACGGGTGGTCGGGGAAGTTGCCGATGTTGATCCACTGCCGCCAGCACTCGGTGGTCTGCCACATCTTGTCGGCGGCCTCTTCGTAGGTCTGCGGCGCGGGGTGCTTAGTCCAGCTCAGGGCGACGAAGATGTCGTCGCCCTCTTTCATCCGGGTGCGGGCGCGCGCCTCCCGGCCCTCCAGCCCGATGCGCAGGTTGGTGGTCAGCCGCAGCGTCGGGTGCGCATCCGGTTGCCGGTTGGCGCGGGCGATGGCCTCGCCGTACGCGTTCGCTGAGTATTCCCAGGTGGAGCCGACCCGGTGGTAGTCGAACGCCGGTTCGCAGCTCATCATCAGCTCGACGGTGCCGCTGACGCAGCGCACGGTGCGCAGCAGGATGTGCTCGGCGTCCCAGTCCATCGGGGTGCGGCGATGGGTTCGCGACCGTCGCTCGATGTCATGCCACTTGCCCATCACCAGGGCGTCGCGCACGATCAGCCACCCGGTGTGGGTCTGCCACGTGGTCTCCATGATCAGGCTGCCCGGGAGGTAGCGACGGGCCGAGGGCACCGAGACGCCGTAGGGGCCGAGCCGGAAATGGCCCGCGCTGCGGTCCAGGATGGCGCCGAACACGCTCGGTGAGTCAGGCCGGGGCACGCACAGCCATTCCACCGACCCGGCGGGGGAGATCAGGCACGTCGTCTCCCAGTCGGACAAGAACGCGTAATCGGCGATCGGCGGGAAGGGGTTCCGCAGTGACCCGCTGGTCGTGAGCGGCGCGGGCGCGTTGAAATCGATCGGCGAGGGCAGCACCGTTTCGGGGGCCGTGCCGAACGCTTCGAGCGGGGGCTCCCCGGGAGCACCGTCGGCCGGCTGGTCGGCGGGTTGGGCGTGCAGAACCATCCCGACATCATCGACTGTCAACCTGCCCGGCGTCCAATGTTTGCATCGGGTGTCGGGTTTTGGCCGGCGTTCGCGGTACCGCCGCGGAATCCACGGGAAGCCGCGTTTTTCCCTCACCGTGACTTTTACGCGGCAGCGGGCCACGCCACGTTGGTTTCGCCTCCCAGGGCGAATAGGGTGAGCCAAGTGAGCGCGTTCCTGAATTGGTGGGACGGCAACGAGCTGTGGCTTTCGGGCCTGCCGTTCGTGTTGCAGGCCCTGATCGTGATGCCCGTCGTGTTGGCGGTGGCCTACGTCGCGGCGACGGTGCTCGACGGCCTGCTCGGGCGGGGCATCAAGTTGATGCGCCGGGTCCGGCACGCCGATGAGGCGCCCGGGTAACGCGCATGCCCCGGTCACACGTGACCCTGATTCTGATCACGCTCGTCGTGCTGGTGATCGTCGCGTGGCTGGCGACGCACTGACAAGACGGCCCCTGCGGATCCTGTTAGGCTTCGCGACATGCATGAGGCGTCCGGTGTTTTCGAATGCGCCGTCTTCGTGCACTGTTGTCGCTGACTCCCAAACCCCGTGCGCGGTCTGGTCTGGAGTCGTGAATTCTCCTGAATTGGCAAACGCCTTTCCGCCGCACCGGGACCGAGAACCAAAGTCCCGCACTGAAAGGCCACCCATGCTCAACGACATCGGCAGCGCCCCGCGCCGGCCGGTTCTCCGCTGTGTCGTGGCGCTGGCGCTGATCGCCGGTGCCGTCGGCGCGTGCGCGGGCGGCCCCAGCGACGTCGTCGGGGGCGGCGGGCCGGGCAACGCGCGCACCAGTATCACGCTGGTCGCCTATTCGGTCCCAGAACCGGGCTGGAGCAAGGTGATTCCCGCGTTCAACGCTTCGGAGGAGGGCAAGGGCGTGCAGGTGGTGGCCTCGTACGGCGCCTCGGGTGACCAGTCCCGCGGCGTTGTCGACGGTAAGCCGGCCGACGTCGTGAACTTCTCCGTCGAGCCGGACATCGCGCGATTGGTCAAGGCCGGCAAGGTTTCCAAGGACTGGAACACCGACGCCACCAAGGGGATCCCGTTCGGGTCGGTGGTAACCCTGGTGGTACGCAAGGGCAATCCGAAGAACATCAGGGACTGGGATGACTTGTTGCGGCCCGGCGTCGAGGTC
This sequence comes from Mycobacterium sp. 852002-50816_SCH5313054-b, assembly GCF_001667185.1. Taxonomy (GTDB): domain Bacteria; phylum Actinomycetota; class Actinomycetes; order Mycobacteriales; family Mycobacteriaceae; genus Mycobacterium. The sequence goes on from NZ_LZIC01000013.1 coordinate 35,568, forward strand.
ATCACGCCCAGCCCACTGAGTTCCGGCTCGGCCAAGTGGAACCTGCTCGCCCCGTACGCCGTCAAGAGCCAGGGCGGGAACAACGCCCAGGCGGGTGTCGACTTCATCGGCAAGCTGGTGCGCGAACACGTCAAATTGCGTCCCGGGTCGGGCCGGGAGGCCACCGACGTCTTCGTCCAGGGCAGTGGCGACGTGTTGATCAGCTACGAGAACGAGGCGATCGCCACGGAGCGGGCCGGCAAACCCGTCGAGCACGTCAACCCGCCGCAGACCTTCAAGATCGAGAACCCGGTAGCGGTGGTGAGCACCAGCCCCCACCTGAACGCCGCCGTCGCCTTCAAGAACTTCCAGTACACCGCGGCGGCGCAAAAGGTGTGGGCGCAGGCCGGCTTCCGGCCGGTCGATCCGGCCGTGGCGGCCGACTTCCCTGACCAGTTCCCGGCGCCGGCGAAACTGTGGACGATCGCCGACCTCGGCGGTTGGGGGACAACGGATCCGCAGCTGTTCGACAAGAGCATCGGCAGCATCACCAAGATCTACACCCAGGCCACCGGATGACGGCCACGGTGACGCCCGGGTACCAGGCGCCGACGGGTGCGTGGCGGGTGCGGGGATCCGGAACCACGTCACTGCGGGTCGGCGTTGCGACGCTGTGGCTTTCGGTGATCGTGCTGCTGCCGCTGGCCGCCATCGCGTGGCAGGCGGCCGCCGGCGGCTGGCATGCCTTCTGGCTCGCGGTCACGTCGAACGCCGCGCTGGAGTCGTTCCGGGTGACGCTGACCATCTCCGCCGGGGTGACGGTCGTCAACGTGATCTTCGGCCTGCTGATCGCGTGGGTGCTGGTGCGTGACGACTTCTTCGGCAAGCGGCTCGTCGACGCGATCATCGACCTGCCGTTCGCGCTGCCGACCATCGTGGCCAGCCTGGTGATGCTGGCCCTGTACGGCAACAACAGCCCGGTGGGCCTGCACCTGCAGCACACCGCCTGGGGCGTGGCCGTGGCGCTGGCCTTCGTCACGCTGCCCTTTGTGGTGCGCGCTGTTCAGCCGGTGCTGCTGGAAATGGATCGGGAGACCGAGGAGGCGGCGGCGTCGCTGGGCGCCAGCGGCCCGAAGGTCTTCACCTCGGTCATGTTGCCGTCCCTGACGCCCGCCCTGTTATCCGGTGCGGGGCTGGCCTTCTCGCGAGCGATCGGTGAGTTCGGGTCGGTGGTGCTGATCGGCGGCGCCGTCCCGGGCAAGACCGAGGTGTCATCGCAGTGGATACGGACGCTGATCGAAAACGATGACCGCACCGGTGCCGCCGCGATATCCATTGTGCTGCTGGCGATCTCGTTCTTCGTGTTGCTCGCCTTGCGAATCGTGGGCGGGCGCGCCGCCAAGCGTCAGGAGCTGGCCGAATGACATCGTCGCCCAGGATTCGCTACCTCATCCGGTTCGCCGCGCTGTCCTACATCTTCGTGTTGCTCGTCGTTCCGGTGACGCTGATCCTGTGGCGGACATTCCGGCCCGGCGTCGGTCAGTTCTTCGACTGGGTGAGCACACCGGCGGCCATCTCGGCGCTGAACTTGACGCTGCTGGTGGTGGCGATCGTGGTGCCGCTCAACGTGGTGTTCGGCATCCCGACCGCACTGGTGCTGGCGCGCAACCGTTTCCGCGGCAAGGGGCTGTTGCAGGCGGTCATCGACCTGCCGTTCGCGGTGTCGCCGGTCATCGTGGGCGTGGCGTTGATCCTGCTGTGGGGGGCGGCCGGCGCGTTCGGGTTCGTCGAACGCGACCTCGGGCTCAAGATCATTTTCGGGCTGCCCGGGATCGTGCTGGCCAGCATCTTCGTCACCCTGCCCTTCGTGGTGCGCGAGGTGGAGCCGGTGCTGCACGAGCTGGGCACCGACCAGGAGGAGGCGGCGGCCACCCTGGGTTCGGGCTGGTGGCAGACGTTTTGGCGGATCACGTTGCCGTCGATCCGGTGGGGCTTGACCTACGGCATCGTGCTGACCGTCGCGCGCACCCTCGGCGAGTTCGGCGCGGTGATCATCGTGTCGTCCAACCTGCCCGGCAAGTCGCAGACCCTGACATTGCTCGTCGCGGACCGGTACAACCGCGGGGCGGAGTACGGCGCCTACGCGCTGTCGACACTGCTGATGGGGGTGGCCGTACTGGTCCTGATCTTCCAGCTGGTCCTCGACGCCCGCCGGGCACGAGCGGCCAAGTAAGCGCGACAAGGAGACTCGTGATGACCGACAGCCGACCCCAGCGCGGTGACAACGCGATCATCGTGCACGACGCCTTCAAACAGTACGGCGACTTCGTCGCGCTGGACCATGTGGACTTCGTGGTGCCGAAGGGCTCGCTGACGGCGTTGTTGGGCCCCAGCGGTTCGGGCAAGTCGACGCTGCTGCGGGCGATCGCCGGCCTGGACCAGCCGGACAGCGGAACCGTCACGATCAACGGTCGTGACGTCACCGGGGTGCCGCCGCAGCGCCGCGGCATCGGCTTCGTGTTTCAGCACTATGCCGCGTTCAAGCACCTGACGGTCCGGGACAACGTGGCCTACGGGTTGCGGATTCGCAAACGGCCCAAGGCCGAAATCAAGGAAAAGGTCGACAACCTGCTCGAAGTGGTGGGGCTGAGCGGGTTTCAGACCCGCTACCCCAACCAGCTTTCCGGCGGCCAACGGCAGCGCATGGCGCTGGCCCGGGCGCTGGCCGTCGACCCGCAGGTGCTGTTGCTCGACGAGCCGTTCGGGGCGCTGGACGCCAAGGTGCGCGAGGACCTGCGGGCGTGGCTGCGGCGCCTGCATGACGAGGTGCACGTCACCACGGTGCTGGTCACGCACGACCAGGCCGAGGCGCTTGACGTGGCCGACCGGATCGCGGTGTTGAACAAGGGCCGCATCGAGCAGGTCGGATCGCCCACCGAGGTGTACGACTCCCCGGCGAGTGCGTTCGTGATGTCGTTTTTGGGCACGGTCTCCGAGCTCAACGGCGCGCTGGTGCGCCCGCACGACATCCGCGTCGGCCGCAAGCCCGACATGGCGGTCGCCGGCGGGGACGGCACCGCGGAGTCCATCGGCGTGGTGCGCGCGACGGTGGACCGGGTGGTCGCGCTGGGATTCGAGGTGCGCGTGGAGATGACCAGCGCGGCCACCGGGAGCGCCTTCACCGCGCAGATCACCCGCGGCGACGCCGAGGCGCTGGCCCTGCGCGACGGCGACACCGTCTACGTGCGAGCGACTCGTGTCCCGCCGCTGCCCAGCGACATCGTGAGGCCGGGACGCGGGGGCGCCGAGGAGGACCGGAGCACGCTGACGTCGGCGTGACCTTGGCTTAGGCGGTGTCGCCCAGGACCGCGCCCTCGCGGCGGGGATCGGCGCCACCGGTCCACCCCGACGAGCTGCGGGTGATCGCGGAGAGCCCGCTGGACTGGTCGGTCAGGTTCACCTGGTGCCTCAGCGCGCGCAGGCCGGCCACCAGCGGATCGTGATCGCCGTTGTCGGACCGGTTGATCTCCGGGTCCTCGCCGCCGACGTTGGTTTGCGGCGAGTTGTCCGCACCGAAGTCGACCAGGGACACCGCCTGTTGCGGGTTCAGACCCCAATCCAGCATCGCCACAAGGGTTTTCACGACATATTGAATGATCGTGGAGCCGCCGGGTGAGCCCGTCACCGCGTATAGCCCGCCCCGCCCCGCCGGGGCGGGATCGAACACCAGCGTCGGGGCCATCGAGCTGCGCGGCCGCTTTCCGGGCTGGACGCGGTTGGCCACCGGCGATCCGTCGGTGGCGCGGGGGTTGGCCGCGAAATCGGTGAGCTGGTTGTTCAGGACGAAGCCGTCGACCATGTGGAAGGAGCCGAACGGCGACTCGACGGTCGTCGTGAACGCGGCCGCATTGCCGTAGGAATCGATGATGCTGACGTGGCTGGTGCCGTGCTCCCTGCCGGGTGGGTCGACGTCGCCGGGCATGCCGAAGTCCCCGGGCTCGGCGGTTCCCATGCTGTGCCGCGGCGAGATCAGCGTGGCGCGCCCGGCCAGATAGCCGGGGTCGATCAGCGTGGCGAGCGAACCACCGGGCGGCGCGACGAAATCGGCGTCGGCGACGTACTTGTCACGGTCGGCGTAGGCCAGCCGCTCGGCCTCGGAGACCAGGTGAACGCCCAGCACGCTCGGGCGACCGCCGTTGCGGTCGACGTTGGTGGGCGGGTAGTCGCCCAGCGGGAAATGCTCGAGGATGCCCAGCGTGGCCGCCACCGCGACGCCGCCCGACGACGGGGTGGGCATGCCGCAGACCTGCCGGCCGCGATACATCGTGCACAGCGGGTCGCGTTTCTTGGCGACGTAGCCCGTGAGGTCGTCGTTGGTCATCAGGCTCGGCGTGCGCCCTTCCGAGGTATCGCCGGCTTCGGCGAGGATGTCGTGAGCGATGTCGCCGGTGTAAAAGGCGTTGACGCCCGAGGAGGCGAGGGCGGACAAGGTCTTTGAGTAGGCGGGGTTGGTCAGCCGGGTTCCCGCGGTCTTCGCTCTGCCGTCCGGGTTCAGGAAGTATGCGCGCGCCTGCGGGTCGACGCGCAGTTGTGCCGCCGAGTCGACGATCGCGGCGGCCAGCCTAGGGCTGATGTCGAAGCCGTTGTCGGCCAACGCCATTGCGGGGCCGAAGAGATCGCGCCATGGCGTGCGGCCGTGGTCGTGGTGGACGAGTTCGAGCATCCGGGGAATGCCCGGGACCCCGATCGAACGACCCGAGGCGCGCGCGTCGGGCCGGGGGCTGGTGTGATCGTTGTCTCCGATCCAGCGCAGGTAGTTTTCGCTAGCGGCCGCCGGGGCAACCTCCCGGCCGTCGTAGGCCTGCACCGTACCGGCACGCGCGTCGTAGTAGACGGCGAATCCGCCGCCGCCGATTCCCGAAGACTGCGGTTCGACCAGGCCCAGGACCGCCTGGGCCACCACCATCGCGTCGGCGGCCGTGCCGCCGTCGCGCAGCACCTGGCACGCGGCCTGGGTCGACAGGGGATTGGCGGTGGCCACCGCGTAGTGGGCCGTGCGCACGACGGTCATGTCGCTGCGGTACCCGGTCGCGGTTTCCGGGCTGGCCGCGGTGTTCCGCGCCGAAGGCGCTGACGCCGAAGGGGTCTCGGGCAACGGCGTGCCGTTGGGCACGATCTCGCATGGACCCGCCGCATGCGGCCCGGCCGCGTGGTTGCCGCCGCATGCGGCCAGCCACAGCGCCAAAACGGTCAGCAGCGCTCGAATTGACGGCCTGTTCAAGCCACGAAGTTTACTGGACCCGATCGGGTGGATTGGGCGGGATGGATCCATTCGGTGAACCGCACCGGCTAACCGTCTGCGCTCGGGTCACCCGATGTGGTGAACCTGCCGAGGGTTGCCCCGTTCCTTACAAACTAGTAAGTTAGAAAGCATGCCGCCGATATCGAGCGCCGCGATTGCCGAACCCGCCGCCGTCGAAGACGTTTTCCGACGATGGGCGAAGGCATGGAACGACCATGACGGCGACGCCGTCGCCGCGTTGTGTGCAGAGGATCTGGTGTACGACGAGCCGGCGCTCGGCGACACGGTTCACGGCCGCGACGCAATCCGAAATTTTGTGGCAATGATGGATGCGGCCTTTCCCGACCACACGTTCTTCCTGGAGGGCCTGTACGCCGATGTGGCCCGGCCCGCGGTGCTGGTCGCCTGGCGGTTCAGTGGCACGCACGCCCCGACCGGCCGGAAGGTCGAATTCCACGGCGACGACCGCTTGGTGTTGCGCGAGGACGGTCTGATCAGCGCCTATCGCCGCCTGTACGACAACGATCTGGTGCTGCGCCAGCTTGGGAAAACTCGGCCGCGATGAGCGGCGATGCCGCGGCGCCGGTACGGGAGCGAAAGCCGGCGGCGGTGCGGCGTGCCGAGATTCTGAGTGCGGGGGCGATCGAATTCGCCGAAACCGGGCTGGCTGGAACGCGGTTGGAGGCGATCGCCGCTCGCGCCGCCATCTCGCATCCGCGCATTGTGCAGATGTTCGGCTCGAAGCGGGCGCTTTTTCTTGCGGTCGTCGACGCGGCCTTCGATCACATTGCCGCCGCGTTCACGGCGGCGGCCACCCGCTCGCGCGCCAGCGACGCGACGCCGCTCATTGGGCTCGGCGACGCCTATCGGCGTCTGCTGCAGCGCGACCGGACGGTCGCGCTGATGATGCTGCAGAGTTACGCCGCTGCCGGAGACGAAGCCGTACGCGAGGCGGTCGCGGCCCGTCACCTCGCGCTGCAACAAGCAGTCACCGACCTCACCGGCGCGGACGAGCTGGAGGTGCGAACCTTCTTCGCCACGGGCCTTTTGGTGACGATCTCTACGGCACTCGCGTTGCCCGGTAAGCGAACCGATGCGGCCTGGGGCGCCTGGCTTTTAGGGCAGGTCGCTCACGAGCAATAAATCGCTCGGATCTCTGCGGCGCGGGCGCGGCCACGGGGATGTCGGAGAAGGGCGATCCCTCAGGCCGCGATGCCGTGAATTCGAGATGTCAGGGCTTCGTCGAAGCGATCCAGCACCGTCTCGGCCACCAGCCCGTGCGCGCCCAGGGGTTCCGCCAGCTCGATGCCGGTGTCGTCCGCGAAATCGCGCACCCGGTCCGGCAGCAGGCCGGGCGCCAAGAACCATGGAGCGATAACCACCCGCCGGGCGCCCTGCCGGCGCAGCCGGCCGGCGGCCTCGGCCAGCGACGGTTCCGGACGGGTCACGAACGCCGTCGTCGCGCCCGCCCAACTCGTGCCTGCCAGGAGTTGGGGCGCCACCTGCCGAGTGCGGGCGTTGGCGCGCGGGTCGGATGAACCGATCGCCGCCACAAGCACGCCGACCCGTTCGTCGTGCCGGGAGACACCCAAGTCCGTAACTCGATGCCGCAGTAGCGAAATCAGCCGTGGATCCTCGCCTAGCACGTCAGCCTGGGCGACATCGACACCCGACCGGGCGAGCTGGGCGGGGATGTCGATGCGCGCGTGGTAGGCGTTCGCCAGCAGCAACGGGGTGACCACCGCGCCGCCCGGCAGGTCACCGAGCACGTCGGCCAGGCTGGGCGTGTTCAGCTCACAGAATGCCAGGCGCACGTCGAGGTCGGGCCGGATGCGCGCGAGGTGGGCGGCCACGGCCCGGGCGTTGGCCGCCGAGCGCGGATCCTTGCTTCCGTGCGCGGTCAGCACGAGCGTGGTCACGACGCGTGTAACCCGCATTCGGTCTTGGCGTGTCCCTGCCAGCGCCCGCTGCGCGGGTCGGCGCCCTCGACCGGCTTGGCGGTGCAGGGGGCGCAACCGATCGACGGATAGCCGTCGTAGACAAGGGGATTGACCAGCACGTCGTGCTCGTCGATGTAGTTCTGCATGTCGTCGTCGGTCCACGTTGCCAGCGGATTGATCTTCACCAGCTTGTAGCCCTCGTCGAAGCTGACCAGCGGGGCGTTGGCGCGAGTCTGCGAGTCGCTGCGGCGCAGCCCGGTGACCCACGCCGAGTAGCCGCGCAACGCCTTGCCCAACGGGGCGACCTTGCGCAGCCGGCAGCACTCGCCGGGGTCACGGGCGAAGAGGTCCTTGCCCAGCAGCCTGTCCTGCTCGGCCACCGTGTGCTCGGGCGTGACGTTCACCACCCGGATGTCGTAGACGGACTCGATCGCGTCGCGGGTGCCGATGGTCTCCACGAAGTGGTAGCCGGTGTCCAAAAACATCACCGGCACTCCGGGCCGCACCTTGGCGGCCAGGTCGATCAGCACCGCCTCCTGCATGCTGGACGCCACCACGTAGTTGCAAGTCGCCCAGCCCCGGGGGCCGTTGATGCCGCCGAAGTGGTCGTCGGTCCAGCGCAGCAACTCGGTGGCGCTGGCGCCCTCGAGCTCCGCGGCGCCGCGGGCGGCCAGCTCACGCAGGTCGGCTTCGGTGGGGCTGGTGGTCTCAATGCTCATCGCAAGTCGCCTTCCTCGGCGCGAACGACCCACTGCGCGAATCGTTCGCCGTCGCTCCGGTGCTTGATGAAGTTGCGTACTACCCGATCGATGTAGTCACCCAGCTCGTCGCTGGTGACCTTGTGCTGACGCAGTTTTCGGCCGAAACCGCTGTCCAGGCCGAGGCTGCCGCCCAGATGCACCTGAAAGCCCTCCACCGAGCCGCCGTGACCGTCGTCAACCATCTGGCCCTTGAACCCGATGTCGGCGACCTGAATGCGCGCGCAGGAGTTGGGGCAGCCGTTGATGTTGACCGTGATCGGCACGTCCAGGCGCGAGTTGAGGTCCTCGAGCCGGCGCTCCAGCTCGGGCACCAATTCTTGTGCCCTGCCCCGTGTTTCGGCGAAAGACAACTTACAGAACTCGATTCCCGTGCAGGCCATGAGGTTTCGGCGCCACCGCGACGGGCGCGCCTGCAGGCCCAGTGCCTCCACGCCGGCGATCAGGTCGTCGAGCTTGTCGTCGGGCACGTCGAGGACGATCAGCTTCTGATACGGCGTGAACCGGATTCGGTTGGAACCGGCCCGCTCGGCCAGGTCGGCCACCGTCGACAGGATGGTGCCGGACACGCGACCCGCTATCGGGGCGAGCCCGACGGCGTTGAGCCCGTTCTTGAGCCGCTGCACCCCGACGTGATCGATCGGGTGCTTGAGCGGCTCGGGGGCCGGGCCGTCGATCAACGGGCGCTTGAGGTACTCGGTTTCGAGGACCTCGCGGAACTTCTCGATGCCCCAGTCCTTGATCAGGAACTTCAGCCGCGCCTTGGCCCGCAGGCGCCGGTAGCCGTAGTCGCGGAAGATCGAGGTCACCGCGACCCACACCTCGGGTACCTCGTCCAGGGGAACCCAGGCGCCGACGCGCTGGGCGAGCATCGGGTTGGTGGACAGGCCGCCGCCCACCCAGAGGTCCAGGCCGGGACCGTGCTCGGGATGGTTGACGCCGATGAAGGCGATGTCGTTGATCTCGTGCGCGACATCCTGCAGGCCGGAGATGGCGGTCTTGTACTTGCGCGGCAGGTCGGCGAAGTCGGGTTTGCCGATGTAGCGACGCACGATCTCGTCGATCGCCCAGGTGGGGTCGATCACCTCGTCGAGGGATTCGCCGGCCAGGGGCGAGCCCAGGATCACGCGCGGGCAGTCGCCGCACGCCTCGGCGGTCTGCAGCCCGACCTCGTCGAGCCGCCGCCAGATCTCCGGGACGTTTTCCACCTCGATCCAGTGCATCTGCACGTTCTGCCGGTCGGAGATGTCGGCGGTGTCGCGGCCGAACTCGGTCGAGATCTGGCCGACCGTGCGCAGCGCGGCGGTCGACAGCGCGCCGCCGTCGCAGCGCACCCGCATCATGAAGTACTTGGCCTCGAGCAACTCGGCGTTCTCGTCGCCGGTGAACGACCCGTCGTAACCCTGTTCGCGCTGGGTGTACAGGCCCCACCAGCGGAAGCGGCCACGCAGGTCGCCCTTGTCGATGCTGTCGAACCCGCCCTGCGCATAGATGTTTTCGATGCGATCCCGGACCTCGAGCGGTGCGCCGGCCTGCTTCATCTCCTCGTTGGGGTTGAGCGCCTCGCGGTTTCCCAGCGCCCACTGGCCCTCGTTGCGGGACTTCGCGGGAGGGGCTGTTGTCATTCCGGGGTTCTCCTTCACGGATCTCAAGGGCGTCAGACAGCGCAGTCCACCGATTTATTCCGGCGGCGCAGATCCGGCAGCCAGCTGGAGGTACAGGCGGGGGGCGGGTCTACGAGATCAAGGCAGACAGCAACAGCTGCAGACGCGCTTGAGATCAATGTGCCGCCGCGCCACGAGGGCGATGCGCAAGCTGCGGTTGGCGGTCACGGCTGCCATTGTGCCATGGACCGAGACGGGGGTTGCCAGCAGGTCATATTTTTCCTCACGCTGACCCAAACTAGGCAGCGACCCTGGGCGCCCGGGCACACGGAGCCACCAATCGCCTGGGAAACGGTTCGTACTGGTCTGGGGCCGCTTACCCCCTGCGACCTGCCGCGATCCGTTCCGCACGACGGCCCGGCCATGCCCCGTGGGAAACTTTGGCATGCCCCTTCGCGAGGCCCCGGGCGACCTGCCCGCCCTGCAGCCGAGTCCCGGCCAGCCGTTCGGGCTGTATCTCCACGTTCCGTTCTGCTTCACACGTTGCGGCTATTGCGACTTCAACACCTACACCCCGGCCGAACTCGGCGGCGTCAACCCCGACGCCTGGCTGGAGGCGCTGGGGGCGGAGCTGGAGCTGGCCGCCGCGCGGTTGGACGGACCGAGCGTGAGCACGGTGTTCGTCGGCGGAGGGACGCCGTCGCTGCTGGGCGGCGAGCGGATCGCCAGGCTGCTGGGCATGGTGCGCGACCACTTCGTCCTGGCCCCCGACGCCGAGATCACCACCGAGGCCAATCCGGAGTCGGCCTGGCCGGACTTTTTCGCGACCACCCGCGCCGCCGGCTTCACGCGGGTGTCGCTGGGCATGCAGTCGGTGTCGCCGCGGGTGTTAGGCGTGCTCGACCGGATCCACACGCCGAACCGGTCGGCGGCGGCGGCCCGCGAGGCGCTGGCCGAGGGCTTCGAACACGTCAGCCTCGACCTGATCTACGGAACGCCGGGGGAGTCCGACGACGATCTGCTGCGCTCCGTCGACACCGCGGTCGACACCGGCGTCGACCACGTATCGGCGTACGCGCTGGTCGTGGAGGAGGGCACCGCACTGGCCCGGCGGGTTCGGCGCGGGGAGCTGGCCGCTCCCGACGACGACGTGCTGGCGCACCGCTACGAATTGGTCGACGCCCGGCTGTCCGCCGCCGGCATGAGCTGGTACGAGGTGTCCAACTGGAGCCGGCCGGGCGGCGAGTGCCGGCACAACCTCGGCTACTGGAACGGCGGCCAGTGGTGGGGTGCGGGGCCCGGGGCCCACGGATACGTCGGTGCGACGCGCTGGTGGAACGTCAAGCACCCCAACGCCTATGCCGAGCTGCTGGCCGACGGCACGCTGCCGGTCTCGGGTTTCGAACAGCTCGATCCCGACGCGCTGCACACCGAGGAGGTGCTGTTGAAAACCCGGTTGCGGCAAGGGCTTCCGCTGGATCGGCTAGGGGACGCCGAACGTCAACGCGCCCAAACCGCGGTGGCCGACGGTTTGCTGGTTTCCGAGGGGGAGCGGCTGGTGCTCACCCCGCGCGGCCGGCTGCTGGCCGACGGAGTGGTGCGCGCGCTGCTGGGGTAGCCGTAATTGCGTTGTCGCGCAGTGGTTTCCGGGGACCGGAGCGCCGTCAATCCGTGGTTTGCGCGACCCTCAATTCGTGTTCGGCCCGATCCATGAAGGCCGCCTGCTCGACGTCGATGAGGGTCACCGTCTCGACTTTGGTGAGGGGCATGCTCTCGACGCCCGTGGGCGCCGGCGTTTCGACGGTCGCTATTGCGATCCGAGTGCTCGTCTCGTGTTTGGACAGGGGGCGCATGTGGTCCCATCCCTCGATCGTCAGTTTCGGACTCTGATCCTGGCCGCTGAACTCCTCCAGGTAATAGCGCAGGGATTCACCTGTCGTGTGATCGACCAGCGGCACACGGGAGCTCACGTGGAGATACACCGCCCGGGTGCCCTGCGGAAGCTGCCCCAACTCCCGAATCACGTGGAAGAGGTTGAAACACACGAGGGGACCGTCCAAGTACAGGTGGTAAGTGCCGTCGTCGGCTTCCCGATCGGACACCGGATTGCGGAACAGACTGAAGAAGCGCGCGACGAAATTCGGCTTGGCGTATTCCGACCCGTTGCTCAGGGTGTGCCAGAGCCCGACGTACCAAAGGTTCAAGACCAACTCCAGCGCGACGCCGGCGATGATGCCGATGAGCAGGTCCGTTGTCACGGTCACGAGCAATGTGGTGACGAAGACGACGAACTGCTCCGTCCCGATCCGCGCGATTTTGAGCCAGAGTGCGGGCTTACAGAGCTTGTAGCCGATGAATACCAGGATGGCGCCCAGGACTGCCATCGGGACCATGTCGATCAGGTAGCGGCCGAGCAGCACAAACGTCAGCAGGAAGCAGGCGTTGTAGAAGTTGGCCCACTGGGTCCGGCCCCCCGCCATGACATTCGCGGTGCTCTTGACCATGCCCGGGATGATGGTCAAGCCACCGAGAAGGCTCGAGGCGCCGTTAGAAACGCCCATCGCCAGCAGGGTCCGGTCCGGGTTGGACCGGCGGCGGTAAGGGTCGATATTGTCCACGGCCGCGATCGTCGCCAGGGACTCGGTCGCGTCGATCAAGAGCAGGGTGACCACCAGGTAGCCCAGGGGCAGCCACACCGCGGCATCGGTGAATGCCTCACCGAACTGGGGGAAGACGATCCCATGCTCGAGCGAATCGGGCACGTTGATCAGATAGTGCTTGTCCATCTTCAAGACAAATGTGCTGACCAATGTGCCGCCCAGGAACACCCAGACCGGCGGCGGCATGACCTTGAGCAGCCGCCCGGGCAGGACTGACAGCGCGAACAACGCTGCCAGGCAACCGATCCCGAGCGCGCAGACCTTGGGGCTCATCGATCCGAGATGACTGGGCACCTCGCCCAGGACAGCCCAGAACTCGTGGGCCTCGAACTTCACTCCCATGAACAGCGGGATCTGCTTGACGATGATCATCAGGCCGATCGCCGCCAGCATGCCGTGGATCGCCGCGGCCGGGAAGATGGCGCTCAGGCGCGCCACCTTCAGCTTGGCAAGAACTACTTGCAATACGCCCGCGATGGCGATCGCGACCAGGACCAGGGGGTATCCCACGGCGAGTAGCTCGGATGTGGAGCCGCCGCGGCCCAGGTGGGCGTGTCCCAGTGCGATCATGCCGGCGAACAGAGCGGGCGCCAACCCCGCGGCCGGGCCGCTGATCGTCACGTACGAGCCGCCCACGAACGGCAAGATGAAGCCGGCGATGATCGCCGACATGATCCCGCAGATCGGCGGAGCACCCGAGGTCATCGCGATTCCCATCGAGAACGGCAGCGAGATCATGGCGACCGTGAAACCCGACCGAAGGTCGTAGCGCCAGTGTTTAAGACCGGCCAGGCCATTGCGGGGCTTTTCGGTCAAAACGGTTGCCGGAACGGTTCTGGCCTGCAGCACGGTGAGCGCCTCTCGACAACGGATAGAACACGATATGGGTCAAATTCATATGGAACTCATGCAGTTTGCTCCCGGCGGCACCCATGGCGGCCCCAGTTAACGCGTCTTTACGAACAATTGACATCACTTTTACGAACAGTCGACGCGCACGGCGTCGGCTTGGAACATCGTGGAAACATCCGGTCGGTCGCTGGGGGGTCGGGACGGATGGTGCGTCCCGCTCGCACGCGATGGTGAGGCTCCCGGCGCCATCGCCGTAGGCAACCCACCTACAGCGGGCCTGCGCACGCGTATTGCGCTCGGCTGCAAGCGGACTGGGTGACGCAGACGCCGCACCGCGATGAGCCGTTCTCGGCCCTCAGGGCACTAGAACCAGTGCGAGACCAGGCGGTTGATCTCGATATAGAGCGGGATTCCGATGGTGACGTTGTACGAGAACGTCAAACCCAGCGATGCGGCCAGCGGCAGGGTTGGGCTTGCCTCGGGGATGGCCAGCCGCTGGACCGCAGGAACGGCGATGTAGGAAGCCGCGCCGCAGAGCACCGCGAACAGCACGTAGGTTCCGGGCTTGAAGTCGGCATGAGTCGCGGCCGCGTAGAGGTGAGCGACGATGATGCCCAGCGGCGCAAAGATATTCGGCGCGAGCAAACCGAAAAAGATGAAACCGGGGCCCGCCGACCGAAGGTCCTTCAACTTGCGGGAGGCCGTCATGCCCATCTCGAGCAGAAAAAGACACAGCACGCCCTGGAATGCCAATACGAAGAACTTGTCGTCATCCGCGACGACCTTCTGTCCTTGCAGGCCACTGATAAGCCCGATGGCGATGCCGCCGAAAAGGAGGACGAGTCCGGGGTTCAGGAACACTTCCTGCAGCAGTTCACGGGAGAAAAGGGGCATCCTCTTGGGCTTACCGATGGGTGGGCTCTGATCGGGCTCCCAGTTCGGATGCTCCAGCTTCTCCATCGCGAGCTCTAGCTCCTGCTCGACGCCCCGATCGTGCTCGGCCTCCAGGCTCTGGCCGTGTGGAGGCTTTGCCGCCGTGCCGGGCCCGACGCCGACCTTGACCGGTGGCGTGTACCCGGGCTCGTCGGGCATGTTCCCCGCCGCGTCCATGTTCCGGTGGCGCAGCAGCGCAACGAAGTACAGCGCCACCAGGCAGCCGGGGACCTCCATGACGGCCAGCATCACCGGCATGTAGGGGTTGAACGAGATGCCGACGGCGGCCAGGACCGCCAGGCAGGTGGCGAACGTGCCCGCTGAGTCGGATCCGTAATAGCCGGCGACGGTGGCGCGATCCACCTTTCGCAAGGACGTCAGCCAACCCATCAGCGCGTAGGCGACGGCCCCGATCACAAAGTTGAGCAGGAAGCCCACCGCCATGAATCCGACGATGACGCCGACGCTGGAGGCGTTGACGTTGGCGAGCTCCTCGCCGCCGTGCCAGCCGATGGCCAGCAGCAGGTACATAGTCAGGCCCTGATAGATCACGTACGGGAACTCGAAGCGCACCTTGAGGATCGGGATCAGGAAGCCGAAGTAGAAGAACAGCAGGAGCGGCTTGAACAGGTTGTGGGTGAAGTTGTGCCAGAACTCTTGCAGCATTGGGTGCCTCTCTTTTTGAAGCGGTGATCAGGGGAAGCACCGTTCACAACCGGGGCAACCACGCCATCCCGAAACCGGTGCAAAATTTAACCCCGCCGATGGGGGTCCGCCACTCGGACACAGCGCGAAAAGCCGATGTTTTACACAGCCGTATCGAAACAGCGGATTTTCCCAAAGCCTATGGTCACAGCGCCGCTGGTCGGACGGTGTATGCCGAGTTTGGCGTGAATCCACTGTGACTTTTCTGGTGATTCGCTGTGGATCGGCGTGGGCGCGGCGACGACGGTCCCGGCGGGCCAACGGGAGGGGTTGCGCGGAGTTAGATAGGTTAGGCTACATTTACTAACCGTGACCGAGGTCAGCGTCGAAACGAGTTCCGCAGGCTCTACGTCACCGCCTATTCCGTTGCCCCCCGACGTCCACCCGGCCGACGTCGCAGCCGAGCTGGCCGCCGCGCTGCCGGAGCGGCTCGGCGAGGAGTACCTGCTCTACGAACACGACGGGCAATGGGTATTGGCCAGCGGTGTGCGGGCGATGGTCGAGCTGGACAGCGACGAGCTGCGGGTGATCCGCGACGGCGTCACCCAGCGGCAACAGTGGTCCGGGCGGCCCGGCCCGGTCCTGGGCGAAGCCATCGACCGGCTGCTGCTCGAAACCGACCAGCTTTTCGGCTGGGTCACCTTCGAATTCGGCATCCACCGCTATGGGCTGCAGCAGCGGCTGGCGCCGCGCACGCCCTTGGCGCGGGTGTTTTGGCCCCGCACCCGCATCGTGGTGACCCGGGACGCGGTTCGCCTCTATGGCGCCGAAGCCGGCCACCTCGAGGCGGTGCAGGGCTTGGTGGGGGGCGGCGTGCGCGGCCTGCCCAACGCTCGCGCGGTCGACGTGACGGCCGACCCGTCCGCCTACCGCGACCGGGTGGCGACGGCCGTCCGCGAGATCGCGAGGGGTGGCTACCACAAGGTGATCCTGTCGCGTTGCGTCGATGTCCCTTTCGCGCTGGACTTCCCGTCTACCTACCGGCTGGGCCGGCGGCACAACACCCCGGCGAGATCGTTCTTGTTGCGGCTCGGCGGGATTCGCGCCGTCGGCTACAGCCCCGAACTCGTGGCCGCAGTGCACCGCGATGGCGCCGTGGTGACCGAGCCGCTGGCCGGCACGCGCGCGCTCGGTCGCGGTGCGGCGCGTGATCGCCAGGCTCGCGAAGACCTGGAATCGAACTCCAAAGAGATTGTCGAGCACGCTATTTCGGTGCGCAGCTCGTTGCAGGAGATGACCGAGATCGCCGAACCGGGAACCGCGGTGGTCAGCGACTTCATGACGGTGCGGGAGCGGGGGAGCGTGCAGCACCTGGGTTCCACGGTCAGCGCGCGCCTTGCCCCATCGAGCGACCGGATGGACGCGCTGGAGGCGCTCTTCCCGGCGGTCACGGCCTCGG
The DNA here is from genome assembly GCF_001667185.1 of Mycobacterium sp. 852002-50816_SCH5313054-b. GTDB lineage: Bacteria > Actinomycetota > Actinomycetes > Mycobacteriales > Mycobacteriaceae > Mycobacterium. The sequence goes on from NZ_LZIC01000013.1 coordinate 51,700, forward strand.
GGATCCCGAAGGCGGCCGCCGTCGAAGCCATCCTGCGCCTCGACGAAGGCCCGCGCGGGCTGTATTCCGGTGCCGTCGTGATGTTTTCGGCGGACGGCGGCCTGGACGCGGCGCTGACACTGCGGGCGGCCTACGAATGCGACGGCAAGACGTGGCTGCGGGCCGGTGCCGGGATCATCGAAGAGTCCGAGCCCGAGCGCGAATTCGAGGAGACCTGCGAAAAGCTGTCGACGCTCGCGCCTTATCTGATCGCGCGGCGCTAGCGCCCGAGTGGTCTTTCGTCGAGATCTACGCCGGCGCAAACAAGTGCGAGTCAGGTGCACGTTAGCGCCGATCTCGGCGTGCAAGAACGCCCGTCGCTCGGCCCCGTAAGGACTTTTGGCCCTAGTCGACGGTCTCCTGGGCGTGTCATCTTGATGTAACTGCATGACACAGGTACTGATAGACACACATAACTGGGAGGGGTCCCGTGTCCGACAGCTTGACCAACCTGCAGCTACTCCAGGAGCTCGAGCCCGTGGTCGAGCAGCTGCTCGACCGCCACCTCTCGCTGTTCAAGGAGTGGAACCCGCACGATTACGTCCCGTGGTCGGACGGCAAGAACTTCTACGCCCTGGACGGTCAGGACTGGGAGCCCGGACAGAGCCGGCTTTCCGACGTCGCACAAGTCGCGATGGTGCAAAACCTGCTGACCGAGGACAATTTGCCGTCGTATCACCGCGAGATCGCGATGAACTTCAGCATGGACGGCCCGTGGGGCCAGTGGGTGAACCGGTGGACCGCCGAGGAGAACCGGCACAGCACTGCGCTGCGCGACTACCTGGTTGTCACCCGCGCGGTCGACCCGGTCGAGCTGGAGAAGCTGCGGATGGAGCAAATGACGCGGGGGTTCAGCCCGGGCCAGAACCAACAGGGCGACATGTTCGCTGAGAGCCTGTTCGACTCGGTCATGTACGTGTCGTTTCAGGAATTGGCCACCCGCGTCGCGCACCGCAACACCGGTAGAGCCGCCGACGACACCATCGCCGAACAGTTGATGGCGCGGGTGTCGCACGACGAGAACCTGCACATGATCTTCTACCGCGACGTCAGCGCCGCCGGCCTGGACATCGCCCCCAATCAGGCGATGAGGTCGGTGCACCGCATCCTGCGCAACTTCAAGATGCCCGGATTCACCGTGCCGGAGTTTCGGCGCAAGGCCGTGATCATCGCGGTCGGAGGTGTCTACGACCCGCGTATCCATCTCGACGAGGTCGTCATGCCGGTGCTGAAGAAATGGCGCATCTTCGAACGTGAGGACTTCACCGGCGAGGCCGCCCGGATGCGCGACGACCTCGCCGTGCTGATCAAGGAACTCGAAGTCGCCAGCGACAAATTCGACGAATCCAAGCAGCGCTACCTCGAACGGGAGGCCCGCAAGGCCGAGCGGATCACCGCCAGTCGGGTGCTCAAAACCGAAGGCACACTGACGCTCAGCGGACGATAGGCGCTCGGCCGGGTAACGGTTCGGGCACGTTTCGGTCGTCGCCCCGACACGTCATGCCGCGCCGCGGTTGTGCTCATCGAGAATGCGGGCATGACGCAATCGCGGGAGCCCACGTTGGCGCGTGAGATCTCCCGCCAGACTTTTCTGCGGGGCGCCGCCGGCGCGTTGGCCGCCGGCGCCGTTCTCGGATCGGGCCGAGTCGGCCCGGTCCGGGCCGCCGCCGCTCCGGCCGCGTCCGGCTGGGACGGCCTCTCCACCGCCTTGGGCGGCAAGGTGCTGTTGCCGGGTAGCCCCCAATTCGCCTCGGCCAAGCAGGTTTTCAACACCAACTACAACGGCTCCGCGCCGGCGGCGATCGTCACCCCGACGTCGGCGGCGGACGTGCAAAAGGCGATGGCGTTTGCCGCCGCCAACAACCTCAAGGTTGCCCCGCGCAGCGGCGGGCACTCGTACATCGGCGCGTCCACGGCCAACGGGACCATGGTTTTCGACCTCCGTCAGCTGCCGGGGGAAATCAATTACGACGCGGCCAGCGGCCAGGTCACCGTGACGCCGGCGACGAGCCTGTACGCGATGCACCAGGCGCTGGCCGCGGCCGGCCGCGGCATCCCGACGGGCACCTGCCCGTCGGTCGGCGCCGCGGGCCACGCCCTGGGCGGCGGGCTGGGCCCCCAATCCCGGCACGCGGGCCTGCTGTGCGACCAATTGACGTCGGCGTCGGTGGTGCTGCCCGGGGGCCAGGCGGTCATGGCGTCCGCCGCGAGCAACCCCGACCTGTTCTGGGCGCTGCGCGGCGGCGGTGGCGGCAACTTCGGCGTGACGACCTCGCTGACCTTCGCCACGTTTCCGACCAGTGACGTCGACGTGGTCAACCTGAATTTCCCGCCGCAGTCCTTCGCGCAGATCTTGCTCGGTTGGCAGGGTTGGCTGCGCACCGCCGACCGAAACAGCTGGGCCCTGGCCGACGCCACCGTCGACGCGATGGGCGCGCACTGCCGGATCATGGCGACCAGCCCCGCGGGCTCGGGCGGGAGCGTGGCAAAGGCGATCACCTCGGCCGTCGGGCTGCAACCGACCGGGACCGAGAGCCACACGTTCAATTACCTGGATCTGGTGCGTTATCTGGCCGTCGGGAACCTCAACCCGGCGCCGCTCGGGTACGTCGGCGGCTCCGACGTGTTCACGACGCTCACCCCGGCCGCGGCCCAGGGGATCGCCTCCGCGGTCGACGCCTTCCCCCGGAGCGCGGGGCGCATGCTGGCGATCATGCACGCCCTCGACGGTGCCCTCGCCACCGTGGCGCCGGGCGCCACCGCCTTTCCGTGGCGCCGGCAGTCGTCGCTGGTGCAGTGGTACGTCGAAACCGGTGACCCGGCTGCGGCCACCAACTGGCTCAACACCGCACATCAAGCGGTGCAACCGTATTCGGTCGGCGGCTACGTGAACTACATCGAGGCCGGCCAGCCGCCGTCGCGCTACTTCGGCCCGAACCTGTCCCGGCTGAGCGCCGCACGGCAGAAGTACGACCCCGGCCGGGTGATGTTCTCCGGGCTGAATTTCTAGCCGCCTGTCGGGTGCTGCGGGGGCAGGACGCGTGTCCTAGACTTTGCAGCCGTGCACGAGGCGCAAGGCGTTGCCCGTGAAGCGGCGGGCCGTCGTCAATCGGTTCGATGGTGACTCAGGTCGCCGAGCGCGCCGACGGCGGGCAGCCGGCGCCCTCGCCGTTGCGCGATCGCCTGTACCGCGGCCTGTTCATCGCGCAGTTCATCTCCAACATCGGGACCTGGATGCAAAGCGTGGCGGCCCAATGGTTCTTGATCGAGGAGCACGGCAGCGCCGCCATCGTGTCGCTGATCCAGACGGCCAGCCTGGGGCCGACGCTGGTGCTGGGGCTGTTCGCCGGCGTGCTGGCCGATCTGTTCGACCGGCGGCGGCTGTTGATCTTCCTGCAGTCCTACGCGGTGGTGGTGGCGCTGGCGCTGGCCGCGCTGACCTACGGCGGTCACCTCACCCCGACATCGCTGTTGCTGTTCACCGTTGCCATCGGCTGCGCTTCGGCGCTGACCGCACCGGCCTGGCAGGCGATTCAGCCCGAGGTCGTCCCGCGCGAGCAGATACCCGCCGCAGCCACCTTGTCCAGCGTCTCGGCGAACGTGGGCCAGGCGGTGGGACCCGCCATCGGCGGCGTCGCCGTCGCGCTGGCCGGCCCCGCCGCCGTCTTCGCGATCAACGCGGTCTCGTTCGCCGGGATCATCGTCGTCCTGCGGGGCTGGAAGCGCCCCAAGCAAATCGCGCCGATCGAGCGAGAACGCATCAGCCAGGCGATCGGCACCGGACTGCAATACGTGGCCCACAGCCCGATCTTTCGCAGAATCCTGTTGCGCGCCAGCCTTTTCCTGTTCCCCGCATCGGCCCTGTTGGCCCTGTTGCCCGTGGCCGCCGACCACCGATGGCACCTGGGAGCCAGCGGCTACGGTCTGACACTGGGGGCGATCGGGCTTGGCGCGACGATCGCGGTCGCGGTCGCCACACCGCTGCGCCGGAAGGTGTCGGCCAACGTGCTCCTGGCAGCATGCGCCGCCGTCTATGGTCTCGCGCCGGCGGCGGTCGGGTGGCTGCCGTTCGCGGCGGCGATGCCCGCGTTGGTGCTGGCGGGGATGTCCTGGCTGATCACCTTGTCGACGTTGAACGCCGCGGCGCAACTGCACTTGCCGCAATGGGTTCGGGCCCGGGGGTTGTCGGTTTATCTGCTGGTGTTCACGGGTTCTATGGCGATCGGCTCATACTGCTGGGGCGTCATTGCCACGCAGGCGGGGCTCGAGATCTCGCTGACGTGCTCGGCGGTGCTGCTGGGCGTGGCCGCCCTCAGCGTCGCCGTGCTGCCGTTGCGGGCGGCCACCGGGCTGCTGAGCCGCGACATTTCCACGTGCTGGACGTCGCCGATGGTCGTGTTCGAGCCGCGCGCCAACGACGGGCCGGTGCTGGTGACCGTGCAATATCGAGTGTCGGCCGAGAACCTCAATGGCTTCGTCGAGGCGATGAGCGCGGTCCGGCGATCACGCCTGCGTACCGGTGGCCACAGTTGGCGGTTGTACCGCAGCACCAAGAGTCCCCAACTCATGCTGGAGCGGTTCACCGTGGCATCGTGGGCCGAGTTCGAGCGCCAGCACACCGAGCGTTGGTTGAGTTCCGACCATGATGCCGCCGTGAAGGCGGTCAGCTACACCGTCGACAACGCCCGGGTGCACGATTACTACCTCGCGGTGCGGGTGCAGCACTAAGAATCGCGCTAAGTCCCGCCGAAGCGGCGGGCGAGCGCCTTCTTGTCGACCTTGCCGATCGGCGTGGTGGGTAGCGCCGCCATCGCAACCAGCATGTCGGGCCGGGCATGGGCGGCCACCCCGCGCTCGTCGAGGTGCGCGTTCAGCTCGGCGAGGGTGACCGGCTTTCCAGCAAAAACGACTGCCGCACAGATCTTTTCGCCAAGATAGCGATCGGGTAGCCCCACCGCTGCCGCGGATCGGATCGCGGAATGGCTCAGCAGGTGCTCCTCGAGCTCCGCCGCCGCGACGGTTTCACCGCCACGGCAGATGACGTCCTTGACCCGGCCGGTGACCACCAGGTAGCCGTCGTCTCGGCGGCGGACCAGATCGCCGCTGCGGTAGAAGCCGTCGGGGTCGAAGCAGCGCTCGTTGTCGCGCTCGGCACGGAAGTAGCCGTTGATCGTGTACGGTCCGCGCACCAGCAGCTCGCCCTCGTCGCCTGGCGCCACCGGCTCGCCCGCCGCGTCGACGATGCGCAGTTCGTCGGCGGCGCACAGCGGCCGCCCCTGGGTGTTCTCGAGGAGGTCTGGCGGGTCGTCCGGGCGGGTGTAGTTCAGCAGGCCCTCCGCCATCCCGAACACCTGCTGCAGGCCCGGCGTCAGCGCGGCGCGCACCAGACGGGCGTCCGCCGGCTCCAGTCGTGCCCCGCCAACCTGCAGCAACCGCAACGATTTTGGCGTCACCGGCTCCCAGTCGCAGGCCTGCGCCCACAGCTTGGCCAGCGCCGGCACCAGGGCGGTGACCGTGACCCGGTGGCGCGCGATCGCGGCGAACGCGGCCTCCGGGCTGGGATCGGCGCCGAACACCGTCGTCGCTCCCACGGCCATGGCCCCCAGCAGACCGGGGCAGGCGAGGGGGAAGTTGTGGCCCGCGGGCAGCACCGCCAGGTAGACGTCGTCGGCGCGCAGGCGGCACACCTCGGCGCTGGCTTTCGCGTTGAAGAGGTAGTCCTCGTGGGTGCGGGGAATCAGCTTGGGGATGCCGGTGGTGCCGCCCGAAACCAGTAGCAGCGCAGGGGTTTCCGGGTCGGCCGGCGGTGCGGGAGACCTTTTGGCGCTTTCCTCGCACAGTTGCGTCCACGGGGTGAATTCCCCGGGGTCGCCGACGACGACGACGTGCCGCAGCGCGGGGTGATCGTCGACCAGGCCGCGCGCCATCGCCCGATAGTCGAAACCGCTTGCGGTGTCCGGGATTATGAGACCCGTCGCGTCGCTGACCGCGGCGAAGTGGGCCAGCTCGGCGCCCCGGTGGCCGGGCAGACACAGCACCGGGACCGCCCCCGCGCGCAGCAACCCGAACAGGGCGACCGCGAACGGGCAGCCGTTCGGCAGCTGCAACAGCACCCGGTCGCCCGGCGCGATGCCCAGCCGCCCCAGCCCCGCAGCGACGCGGGCGGCCCGCTCGTCGAGTTCGGCGTAGCTCAACCCGCCGTCCGACAGCCCGTCGACGACCGCGATGCGGTCGGGCCAGCGGAGTGCCGCGTCGGTCAGGACTGTGTCCAGCGCCCGTCCCGCCCAATAGCCCGCCGCCCGGTAGGACGCGGCCCGGTCGGCCGGGAACGGCACGAAGCCCTGCGGGCCCGGACGCCGCGGCATGTTCGGGGCCATCGGACTCCTTGGTTTGGGGGGTGGTAGCGGCCACGCAGGTATCGAGGATAGGGTAACCAACAACTTAGGGCAGCCTTTGCTAATTCTGGGAGGATTTCGTGGTGCGTGCCCCGGCGTGCTCGGAGGACATCCGCGCGGAGGTGGCCGCGCTGCTCGGCGTCCGCGCCGACGCCATCGACCCAGGCAGCAACCTGATCGGCCAGGGCCTGGACTCCATCCGGATGATGACGCTGGCCGGTCGCTGGCGCCGGGACGGCGTCGCCGTCGATTTCGCCGCGCTGGCCGCGGCTCCGACGATCGAGGCGTGGTCCGAGCTGGTCACCGCAGGCGCGCCGACGCCCCCCGCCGAGCTGGCGGTGCCGGTGGTCGACGCGACCGGGCACGCCGGCGACCCCTTCCCCCTCGCCCCGATGCAGCACGCGATGTGGGTCGGGCGTCAGGACAACCAGCAGCTCGGCGGGGTGGCTGGGCACCTCTACGTGGAGTTCGACGGCGGCCCGGTCGAGCCGGACCGCCTGCGCGCGGCGGCCACCCGGCTGGCGCAACGTCACCCGATGCTGCGGGTGCGGTTTCTGCCCGACGGCACGCAGCGCATCCCGGTGGACGAATGCGGCGACTTCCCCGTCGCGGTGGTCGACCTGCGCGACGACGTAGACGTCGAGCAGCGGCTCGCGGCCCTACGGGACGCCAAATCACACCAACAGCTCGACGGCGCGGTGTTCGAACTGACGTTGACGCTGCTGCCCGGCGATCGGTCCCGGTTGCACGTCGATCTGGACATGCAGGCCGCCGACGCGATGAGCTACCGCACCCTGATGGCCGACCTGGCCGCCCTCTATTCGGGCCGCGACCTCCCCGAATTGCGTTACAGCTATCGGGAATACCGGCAGGCGATCGCCCGGCAGGAGGCGCAACCGCGGCCGGATCGCGACGCCGACCGGGACTGGTGGGCACAACGCATCCCGCACCTGCCCGACCCGCCGGCACCGCCATCGACCGGCGGCCGGGACTCGCGCACCAGCACCAGACGCTGGCACTGGCTGGATCCGGCGACCCGCGATGCGCTGTTCGCCCGCGCCCGGGCCCGCGGCGTCACCCCGGCGATGGCGCTGGGCGCCGCGTTCGCCGACGCGCTGGCCCGCTGGTCCACCGCGCGATTCCTGCTGAACGTCCCCCTGTTCGGGCGCCAGGAGCTGCACCCCGACGTCGACCTCGTGGTCGGCGATTTCACCTCGTCGCTGCTGCTCGACATCGACTTGAGCGGGGCCGAGACCCCGGCGGCGCGCGCGCACGCCATGCAGGACGCCATGCGGACCGCCGCCGCCCATTCCGCCTACCCCGGGCTGTCGGTGCTGCGCGACCTCAGCCGCCAGCGCGGCACCCAGGTCCTGGCGCCGATGGTCTTCACCAGCGCGCTCGGTCTGGGGGAACTGTTCGGTGCCGACGTCACAACGCAATTCGGCACACCCGCCTGGATCATTTCCCAGGGTCCCCAGGTGCTGCTCGACGCGCAGGTCACCGAGTTCGACGGCGGCGTGCTGGTGAACTGGGACGTGCGCGACGGGGTCTTTGCGCCGGGCGTCATCGACGCCATGTTCGCCCACCACATCGACGAGCTGCTCCGGCTGGCCACCGCCGACGACGCCTGGGACGCGCCCGGCCCCCCGGCGCTGCCGGAGGCGCAGCGGGCGGTGCGCGAGGCGGCCAACGGCCACACCGCCGAGCCCAGCGGCGAGGCGCTGCACGACGGGTTCTTCCGCCGGGCCGAACGGCAACCCGACGCGCCCGCGGTCTTCGCGGGCTCGGGCGACCTCACCTATGCGCAACTGCGCGATCAGGCGCTGGCCGTGGCCGCCGCGTTGCGGGCGGCCGGGATCGGCGCCGGAGACACCGTCGCGGTGATGGGCCCGAAGACCGCCGAACAGGTGCCCGCGCTGCTCGGGATCCTGGCCGCCGGCGGGGTGTACCTGCCGATCGGCGTCGACCAGCCACACGACCGGGCGGAGCGCATCCTGAAAACCGGTGGGGTGCGCGCGGCGCTGGTGTGCGGCGGCCGGCCGCTTTCGTTGCCGGTGCCCGCGCTGGTGATCGCCGACCTGTTGCGCGGCGCACCGTCCGACATCCGGCCCGCTGCAACGGATCCCGATGCGCTCGCCTACGTGCTGTTCACCTCCGGGTCGACGGGCGAGCCCAAGGGCGTCGAGATGACGCACGACGCCGCGATGAACACGGTCGAATTCGTCACCCGCCACTTCGGGATCGGCGCCGCCGACCGATGCCTGGCGCTGTCGACGCTGGAATGCGACATGTCGGTGCTGGACGTCTTCGCCACGCTGCGCGCCGGTGGGGCGATCGTGGTGGTCGACGAGGCGCAGCGCCGCGACCCCGACGCCTGGGCCCGGCTGATCGACGGCCATCGGGTCACCGTGCTGAACTTCCTGCCCGGCTGGCTGGAGATGCTGGTCGAGGTCGGCCATGGGCGGCTGTCGTCGCTGCGGGTGGTACCCACCGGCGGTGACTGGGTGCGCCCGGGCCTGGCCCGCCGGCTGCGGGCGCAGGCGCCCGGCGTGCGGTTCGCCGGTCTCGGTGGCGCCACCGAAACGGCAGTCCACGCAACCATTTTCGAAGTCACCGAGGAGCTGCCCGACCACTGGACCGCGGTGCCCTACGGCAAGCCGTTTCCCAACATCGCTTGCCGGGTGGTCGGCGACGGGGGCGCGGACTGCCCCGACTGGGTGGCCGGCGAGCTCTGGGTGTCCGGGCGCGGCATCGCCCGCGGGTATCGTGGGCGCCCCGAGCTGACCGCCCAGCGCTTCGTCGCCCACGATGGCCGGATCTGGTACCGCACCGGCGATCTGGCTCGCTACTGGCGCGACGGCACCCTCGAGTTCGTCGGCCGCGCCGATCACCGGATCAAGGTCAGCGGGTATCGCGTCGAGCTCGGCGAGATCGAGGCCGCGCTGCGGCGGGTGCCCGGGGTGCGCGCGGCCGTGGCCGCGCTGGTGCCCGCGCCCGGCGGCGCCGAGGTGCTGGCCGCGCAGGTCTGCCTCGATGGGCTTGCGTCGGACGCCCGGTGGATGCGCGACGGCCTTGCCGATCTGGTTCCCGCCCACATGATTCCGGCGCACATCTCGGTGGTCGGGCGCATCCCCTTCACCGACGGCGGCAAGATCGACCGGCGCGCGGTCGCCGGGCTGCTGGCCGCGGCGGTGGCCGAGCGGTCGCGCGAGACCTCGGTGCCCTACCGGGCGCCGGCCACCCGTCTGCAACGAGCGCTGTGCCACATCGTCGCGGAGCTGCTGAACCGCGACGTCGACGCCGTGGGCGTGCACGACGACTTCTTTTCCCTCGGTGGCGACTCCGTGCTCGCGACCCAGGCCGTCGCCGGCATCCGGCAGTGGCTCGATTCGCCGAGCCTGATGGTCGCCGACATTTTCGCCGCCCGGACCGTCGCGACCCTGGCCCAGTTGCTCGTCGGGCGGGAAGCCGACGGCCGGCTGGAGCAGGTCGCCGACGTGTACCTGGAAATCGCGGACATGGCGAGTGTCGACGTGCTGTCCGCGCTTGACGAAATTCCGGCGAAGCCGACCGCGCCGGCGCCGCGGGAGTTCCAGCCCTGGGTGAAGCGGTTCACCGGTGCCGCCGCGCGCGGCTCGGTGGTCGTGTTCCCGCACGCCGGCGGTGCGGCCGCGGCCTACCGCTCGCTGGCCAAAGCGTTGTCGGCCAACGGCGTTGATGCCTTCGTGGTGCAGTACCCGCAGCGGGCGGACCGGCGCAATGACCCCGCGGCGGACAGCATCGGTGCGCTGGCGCGCGAGCTTTTCGAGGCCGGGGACTGGGCTTCGGCGGCTCCGCTGAGCCTGTTCGGGCATTGCATGGGGGCGGTGGTCGCCTTCGAGTTCGCCCGCGTCGCCGAAAGCAACGGAGTGCCGGTGCGCGCGCTGTGGGCGTCGGCCGGGCAGGCCCCGTCGACGGTCGCCGCGTACGGGCCCCTGCCGATTAGCGAAAGGGGCGTGCTGGCCGACATGGTGGATCTCGGCGGCACCGATCCGGCGCTGCTGGAGGATGAGGAATTCGTCGAACTCCTGGTGACGGCGGTGCAGGCCGACTACCGCGCCTTGAACGCCTACTCCTGCGGTCCGGACGTGCGCATCGGCGCCGACATCCATGCGGTCGGTGGCGACCGCGACCACCGGATCAGCCGGGGAACCTTGGCCAGCTGGCAAACCCACACATCCGGCCGATTCACGGTGTCGGAATTCGAGGGCGGGCACTTCTACCTCAACGATCACCTCGATGCGGTGGCCCGGCTGGTGAGCGCCGATGTCCGATAGCGACCCGGTCGTCATCGTCGGGTTGGCCTTCGAGGCGCCCGGTGGGATCGAAACCCCGGACGACTTCTGGGCGCTGCTCTCCGAGCAGCGGGAGGCCCTGGGACCGTTCCCCACCGATCGGGGCTGGGCGCTGCGCGAGCTGTTTGACGGGTCGCGGCGGGACGGGTTCAAGCCCATCCGCAACCTCGGTGGATTCCTGTCCGGCGCAACGGCCTTCGATCCGGAGTTCTTCGGCATCTCCCGGCGCGAAGCGACCGCCATGGACCCCCAGCAGCGGGTCGGCCTGCGGGTGGCGTGGCGCAGCGTGGAGAACAGCGGGATCAACCCCGACGACCTGGCCGGTCACGACGTGGGCTGCTACGTCGGCGCCTCCACGCTCGAGTACGGCCCTCCGCTCTCCGAATTCTCCCATCACAGCGGGCATTTGATCACCGGGACGTCGCTGGGCGTCATCTCGGGGCGCATCGCCTACACACTGGACCTGGCGGGTCCGGCGCTGACGATCGACACCGCGTGCTCGTCGGCGCTGGCGGCGTTCCATACCGCGGTGCAGGCTATCCGGGCCGGCGACTGCGACCTCGCGATCGCCGGCGCCGTGTGCGTGATGGGCAGCCCTGGCTATTTCGTTGAGTTCTCGAAGAAGCACGCGCTGTCCGACGACGGCCGCTGCCGGCCCTACAGCGCGCTCGCCAGCGGCACCGTCTGGGCCGAGGGTGCGGCCATGTTCGTGCTGCAGCGCCGGTCCAGGGCGGTGGCCGACGGGCGTCGCATCCTCGCCGAAGTGCGTGCCAGCTGCCTGAACTCGGACGGGCGCAGCGCCGGGCTGATGGCCCCCAGCGGCGACGCGCAGCTGCGGCTGTTCCGGCGCGCCCTTGCGCAGGCCGGTATCGAGCCCGTCGACGTCGGGATGATCGAGGGCCATGCCACCGGAACCCGGCTCGGCGACCGGACGGAGCTGTTGTCGATGGCGGCCAGTTACGGCACCGCGCCACCCGGACGCGGACCGCTCCTGGGATCGGTCAAGTCCAACATCGGGCACGCGCAGGCCGCGGCGGGGGCGTTGGGCCTGGCCAAGGTGATCCTGTCCGCCGAACACGCCGCGGTGCCGCCCACCCTGCACGTCGACGAGCCCAGCCGCGAAATAGATTGGGAGAGCCAGGGTTTGCGGTTGGCGGACAAGCTGACGCCCTGGCAGGCCGTCGATGGCTGGCGCACCGCGGCGGTGTCCGCGTTCGGGATGAGCGGCACGAACACCCATCTGATCGTCTCGATGCCCGACGCCGACGGGCGCGGGGTCGCCTGATGGCCGCCAGACGCCTGCCCGACGGGCGGATCCCGGTACTGCTCAGCGCCCACGCCGACGAACTCGTCCCCACGGACGCCCGGGCGATCGCCGACTATCTCGACCGCTTTCCGGAAACGACTGTGGCGCAGGTGGCCCGGCGGCTGCGCTCAACCCGACGGGTCCGCACGTTCCGCGCGGTGATCCGCGCCGCGCACCGGGCCGAGTTCGTCGAGGGGCTACGCGCGCTGGCCGACGAGCGGGAGCATCCGCTGGTCGCCAGGTCGGCGCTGACCGCGGCCCCCCGACAGGCGTTCGTGTTTCCCGGCCAGGGCGGCCACTGGCCGGGCATGGGCGCCGCCGCCTACCGGGCGCTCGACCACTACCGGGCCGCCGCCGACGGCTGCGTCGCGGCTTTCGAGGCCGCCGGCGTCGCGTCGCCGCTGCGCTACCTGACGGCCGGGGACGACCCGCAGACCTTTTCCGAGATCGAAGTCCAGGGAGCGCAATTCGTGCACGCCGTCGCCCTGGCCGAGGTGTGGCGCTCGTGCGGCGTGGTTCCCGACCTCACCATCGGGCAGAGCCTCGGCGAGGTCGCCGCGGCCGTCGTCGCCGGCAGCATCACGTTGCCCGACGCGGTCGCGGTGGTCGCGGCGCGCGCCGGTGTGGTCGACCGTCTTCCGGGTCGCTACGCGATGGCGACCCTGGGCGTCGGGGCCCGGGAGGCCGGGGCGCTGATCGCGGCCGCCGAAGGCTGGGTGGAGCTGTCGGTGGTCTACTCGGCCTCGACCGTCGCGGTCTCGGGAGATCGCGACGCGGTGCTGGCCGTCGTCGACGCCGTTCGCCGCAGCGGCGGCTTCGCCCGCGAGATCGCCGCGGGCTTTCCGGGGCACACCAGCGTGCTCGAGCGGCTGCGCGACGAATTCCGGCTGCGACTGCCCGCGTCGGAATTCGCCGAGGCCCCGGTGCAATTCATCGGCGGCGCCACCGGCGACGTGGTGGGTCCGGACGCACGGTTCGGCGAGTACTGGTATGCGAACCTGCGCAACACGGTGCGGCTGGACCGCGCATTCGAGGCGGCAATCCGTTGTGGCGCGGGCTCGTTCATCGAGCTGTCGGCGCATCCCGCGCTGCTGTTCTCGATCGGACAGATCTTCGAGGCCCGCGAGGACCCGGCGGTGCTGGTCGGGTCGGCGCACCGGGATGAGCCGTTGGCCGACACGCTGTCGGCGAATATCGTCACCGCGGCGGTGGCCGACCCCGGCTACGGCTGGGGCGATTATCTGGACGGCGGCGAGGTGGGTTTGCGCGGCTTTCCGGGCGCGCCGATGCGCGCGATTCCGATGTGGGCGCACCCGGAACCGCTCGAGACATTGGCGGGGCCGCCCGGCCTCACCGTTGCGGTCGAGCACTGGGAACCGGCGTCGGCGCGGCCCGCGCCCGCCGCGGGCCGGCCCGCGCGTCTCGCGCTGGTCGGCGCCGACCAAGGCCCACTGGCCCGGTCGCTGCGCGCGGCGATCGAGTCCCACCCGGGGGCCACTCTCGCCGCGCCGCCGGCTGCCGAGGTCGTCGTGGCGATCGCCCCCACGCTCGACGGGGCCGACGCCGCCGCGGCCGCCGAGACCCTCACGGCACTGATCGGCTCCGGTCAGCTCGACTATGCGCGCGCGCTCGGTCCCCACTGCCACACCGTTTGTCTGGTCACGGTGGGCGCCGAGCGGGTAGGCGATCGCGACACGCCGCCCTCACCCGGCCAGGCGGCGCTGGCCGCGCTGCACCGTAGCATCGGATTCGATTATCCCGAGCGCAGTTTCACCCACCTGGACCTGGCGCCGGGGGAGCTGACGCCGGTCGCCGGTCACACCGCCGTGGCAGGTTTGCTGTCCGGTTGCGGCGAAACCGCGCTGCGCGACTCCGAAAGCGGATACGCGTTGTTCGAGCGCTCGTTTCGCGATGGGCCCGTCCCCGCGCAATGGCCACTGGTCCCCGGAGTGCTCGACGACGTGGTGATCACCGGCGGGTCCGGGGCCCTCGGCCTGCATTACGCCCGCGATCTCGCCGAGCGCGGCGCGCGGCGCATCATCCTGCTGAGCCGCCGACCCGCGGATCCCGAACTGCTGACGACCCTGGTGGCGGGCTACGGCACCGAGCTCGCGTCGCCGCCCTGCGACATCACCGACCCGGCCCAATTGTCGCTCGTCGCGGCGGAATACGGCGGCGCCGGTGCGTCGCTGATCGTCCACGCCGCGGGCAGCGCCGCGTTCGGCACGGTACACGAGCTGGGGGCCGACGCCGCCGCGGACACCTTCGCCGCCAAGGTCCGCGGTCTCGCCCATCTGGTCGAGGTGTGGCCGGTGCGCGCCGACGCGCGAATGCTGTTGTGTTCGTCGGTGTCCGGGGTGTGGGGCGGGCGCGGACACGCGGCGTACTCGGCGGCCAACCGGCTGCTGGACGTGATCGCCGGCCAGCTGCGCGATGCGGGGAGGCATTGCGTCGCGGTGAGATGGGGCCTATGGCAGGGATCGACCGAATCGGGCCGGAGCATCGCGGATTCGGCCGGGCTCGCCGACATCGAGCGGTCCGGGCTGCGCCCCATGGCGCCGCGCGAGGCGATCGAGGCGAGCCTACGCGAGTGGCGCGAGGACCCGCTCGTGTTCGCGGCGGACGCGTCCCGGCTGCGGATGTTCCTGGACGGCACGAGGTCCGGGCCGCCCGGCCCTACGGACGCCGTCGCTGGCGAACATGACGAGGTGTCGGTGCCCGACGCGGTGCGTAGCCAGCTGGCGGCCGTGCTCGGAATCGAGCGACCCGCCGAGCTGAACCTCGCCGAATCGCTCTTCGATCTGGGCGTCGACTCGATGCTGGCGCTCGATCTGCGCAAACGCCTCACACGAATGATCGGCCGGACCGTGTCCCTGGCCACGCTGATGGGCGAAATCACCGGCGACGAACTCGTCGAACAGCTCGGGGACACCGCCGAGCGCCTCGAAACAACAGAGAAAGTGGACATTTCGCGTGACTGACATCGCCGACACCGGCGCCCGGCTCGATGCGGCCAGACTGGAACTGCTTCGGCGCAGGCTCGCCGAACGCGGTCTCGCCGGCGACGCCGGGGAACCTCGTCCCGCCGCCGACGATCAGCTCTCCGACGGTCAGGCGCGCATGTGGTTCGTGCAATCGGCCGACCCCAGCGGCGCGCTGCTCAACGTCTGCGTCTCGTACCGGATCACCGGCGAGCTCGACCCCGCCCGGCTGCGTGACGCCGTCAACGCCGTATCCCGCCGCCATCGCATCCTGCGCACCACCTACGCCGTCGGCGACCAGGGCGACCCGCGGGCCGTGGTGCACGATGATCTCCGCCCGGGGTGGGCCGAACACGACCTGACCGACCTGTCGGAGCACGCACGCCGGCTTCGCCTCGAAGTGCTTGCCCAGCGCGAGTTTTCCGCGGCCTTCGATCTTTCCAGCGACGCGCCGTTGCGGATCACCGTCGTGCGCACGGCGGCCACCGAACACGTGCTGCTGTTGGTGGCCCACCACATCGCGTGGGACGACGGCTCCTGGAGGGTGTTCTTCTCCGATCTCACCAGCGCGTACCAGGGCAACCACCTCGAGCCCCACCGCCCGCCCGCCGCATCCGGACCGGATACCAGCGAGGCCGACCTCGACTACTGGCGCGCCGTCATGGCCGATCCGCCGGAGCCACTGGAACTTCCCGGCCCCGCCGGAACCGCCGTGCCGACCACCTGGCGCGCCGCCCGCACGACGCTGCGGCTGTCCGCCGACACCACCCGGCTGGTGTCCGCGACGGCGCGGGACACCGGCTGCACCCCATACATGGTGCTGCTGGCCGCCTTCGGCGCGCTGGTGCACCGCTACACCCACTGCGACGACTTCCTCGTCGCCGCACCGGTACTCAATCGAGGCGCCGGAACCGACGATGCCATCGGGTATTTCGGCAACACGGTGGCGATGCGGCTGCGGCCGCGCCCGACAATGAGATTCCGCGAGCTGCTGGCGTCGACGCGAGACGCCGCCACCGGGGCGTTCGCCCATCAGCGGGTCAACCTCGACCGCGTGGTGCGCGAACTGATTCCCGATCGCCGCCACGGCGCCGAACGAATGACCCGGCTGTCCTTCGGATTCCGCGAACCCGACGGTGGGGGTTTCCGCCCGCCCGGCATCGCATGCGAGCGCTACGACCTGCGCAGCAACCTCACTCAGTTACCCCTGGGGTTCATGGTCGAATTCGACAGCACCGGTGCGCTGGTCGAGGCCGAGCACCTGTGGGAGATCCTGGACCCCGCACTGGTGAGACAGCTGCTGGATCACTTCGCCGTGCTGCTCGACGACGCCCTGGCCCAACCGGACAAGCCGTTGGCCCGGTTGGCCCTGCTGGGCGGCGCCGACGCCGACTGGCTGCGCGCGGTGTCGCGCGGTGAGGCGTTCGACACCCCGCCGAGGACCCTCGCCGACCTGGTGTCCGAGCAGGCCGCGCGCACTCCCGATGCCGCCGCGGTGGTATACGAGGGCCGCCGGCTCACCTACCGGGCCGTCAACGAGGCGGCAAACCGCCTGGCGCACTGGCTGATCGGGCAGGGCATCGGTAGCGAGGACCGGGTCGCCGTGCTGCTGGACAAGTCGCCGGACCTGGTCGTCACCGCGCTGGGCATCGCCAAGTCCGGTGCGGTGTATGTGCCCGTCGACCCCACCTACCCGCGAGATCGGCTGGAATTCATCCTCGACGACTGCGACGCGACGCTGGTGCTGCGGGAACCGGTGGGTGACTTGGCCGGCTATCGCGCCGACGATCCGACCGACGCCGATCGGGTCCGGCCGCTGCGGCCGGACAACACCGCCTACCTGATCTACACGTCGGGCACCACCGGGTTGCCCAAAGGCGTCGCGGTGCCGCATCGGCCCGTCGCCGAATACTTCGTCTGGTTCAAGGGGGAGTACGGGGTCGACCACACCGACCGGCTGTTGCAGGTCGCCTCCCCAAGCTTCGATGTGTCGATCGCCGAGATCTTCGGCACGCTGGCCTGCGGCGCGCGGATGGTGATCCCGCGCCCAGGGGGACTCGGTGACATCGGTTATCTCACCGCCTTGTTGCGCGACGAGGGCATCACCGCAATGCATTTCGTGCCGTCGCTGCTGGGCCTGTTCCTGTCGCTGCCGGGCGTCAACCAGTGGCGGACGTTGCGGCGGGTGCCGATCGGCGGCGAGCCGCTGCCGGGCGAGGTGGCCGACAAGTTCCACGCCACCTTCGACGCGCTGTTGCACAACTTCTACGGCCCGACCGAAACCGTGATCAACGCCAGCCGCTACCTGGTGGAGGGACCGCAGGGCACCCGCATCGTGCCCATCGGCAAGCCCAAGATCAATACCACGATGTACCTGCTCGACGATTCGCTGCAACCGGTGCCGGTGGGCGTGATCGGCGAGATTTACCTT
This sequence comes from Mycobacterium sp. 852002-50816_SCH5313054-b, assembly GCF_001667185.1. Taxonomy (GTDB): domain Bacteria; phylum Actinomycetota; class Actinomycetes; order Mycobacteriales; family Mycobacteriaceae; genus Mycobacterium. The sequence continues at coordinate 69,186 of NZ_LZIC01000013.1, forward strand.
GGCGGAACGCATCTGGCGCACGGATACCATCGCCGCTCCCGGCTCACCGCCGAGCGGTTCGTCGCCGACCCGTTCAACCCCGGGGCCAGGATGTATCGATCGGGAGACCTGGCGCGCCGCAACGCCGACGGCGATGTCGAGTTCGTGGGCCGCGCCGACGAACAGGTCAAGATCCGCGGTTTCCGGATCGAACTGGGGGACGTGGCCGCGGCCATCTCGGTCGATCCCACGGTCGGACAGGCCGTGGTGGTGGTCAGCTACCTGCCGCGGCTGGGCAAGAGCCTGGTGGGTTACGTGACCCCGGCGACCGGCGACGACGGGAATTGCGGGGTCGACCTCGACCGCATCCGGGCCCGGGTGGCGGCGGCGCTGCCGGAATACATGGTGCCGGCGGCATACGTTGTGCTCGAAGAGATTCCGATCACCGCGCACGGCAAGATCGACCGCGCCGCGCTCCCCGAACCGCAGGTCGGTTCCGGCGGCGCGTTCCGCGCACCGGACACGGCCACCGAACGCGGCGTCGCCCGGCTGTTCGCCGAGCTGCTCGGCCGGGAGCGGGTCGGTGCCGACGACTCGTTCTTCGACCTGGGCGGCCATTCCCTGCTCGCCACCAAATTGGTCGCCGCGGTGCGCAACACGTTCGGAGTCGAACTCGGCGTGCGCGAGATCTTCGAACTGGCAACGGTAGCCAGGATCGCCGAACAGATCGACACGCGGGACCCGGAATCGGCGAGGCCGCGTTTGGTGCCCGCACCACACGACGGTCCGGTGCCGCTGTCGTCATCGCAGCTGCGAAGCTGGGCCACCTACCGGTTCGACGGGCCCAATGCCGTCAACAACATTCCGTTCGCCGCGGCATTGCGTGGCCCGTGCGACACCGCGGCGCTGGCGGCGGCCATCACCGACGTCGTGGCGCGGCACGAGATCTTGCGCACCACCTACCGCGAAATCGACGGTGTCCCATACCAGATCATCCACCCGCCCGCCGAGGTGCCGGTGCGGCGCGCCGCCGGACCCGACGAGCGCTGGCTGCGGGCCGAACTGGACGACGAGCGGCGGTATGTCTTCGACCTGGAGGGCGACCTGCCGATTCGGGCCGCGGTGCTCAGCGTTCCCGGCCAGCACGTGTTGTCGTTGGTGGTGCATCACATCGCCGGTGACCACTGGTCGGCGGGGGTGCTGTTCACCGATCTGCTGACCGCCTACCGGGCCCGCCGCGGCGGGGAGAGCCCGTCATGGGAGCCGCTGCCCGTGCAGTACGCGGACTACGGCAGGTGGCAGGCGGCGCTGTTGGACGACAGCGCGGGCATCGCCGGCCCGCAGCGCGATTATTGGGTCCGCCAACTCGAGGGGATGCCGGCCGAAACCGGTCTGCGCCCGGACTTCCCGCGCCCGCCCTCGCTCAGCGGCGCCGGCGACGCCGTCGAGTTCAGCCTCGGGTCGCAGACCCGCGACAGGGTGACGGCGCTGAGCCGCGACCTCGGCATCACCGAGTTCATGTTGCTGCAAGCCGCCGTCGCGGTCGTGCTGCACAAGGCCGGCGGGAGCCCGGACGTCCCCATCGGCACCCCGGTGGCCGGTCGCGACGAAGCCGGGCTCGATCGGCTGATCGGGTTCTTCGTCAACATCCTGGTGTTGCGCAACGACCTTCGCGGAGATCCGACTCTGCGCGAGGTGCTGCTGCGGACCCGGGAGATGGCGCTGGCCGCATACTCGCACCAGGACCTGCCGTTCGACCGAGTGGTCGACGCGGTCAGCCCGGTCCGGTCGCTGTCACGCAATCCGCTGTTCGACGTGGTGGTGCACGTTCGTGACCGGTTGCCGCACGACAACGTCATCGGCAGCGGCCCGGCCGGTGACACCACGTTCAGCGCGCTGGAGCCGACCTTCGACGTCGCACACGCCGACATGTCGGTCAACTTCTTCGCCGCCGAACACGGCTACCGCGGGCACATCATTTTCCGCCCCGAGCTCTATCAACGCGACACCGCGCGCCGGTTCGCCGGGTGGCTGGTCCGCGTCGTCGAGGCGTTCGCCCACCGCCCCGATCAACGGCTGCACGAGGTCGAGATCGCCGGCGCGCGAGAGCGACAACGCATTCTGGACCGGTCCAACGCGGGCGCCGGCGCGGCGCGGGTATACCTACTGGACGCGTGGCTGAACCCGGTCCCGGCCGGCGTGGTGGGCGACGTCTACTACGGCGGCGGCCCGGCCGTCCTCGCCCGGTTGGCGAGCCCATCGCTGACCGCGACCCGCTTGGTCGCCGATCCGTTTGCCGCGCAGCCCGGTTCGAGGCTGTACCGCACCGGTGAGCGCGCCGTGTGGAGCGACGACGGCCTACTCGAGCTGGTGGCCGGCGCGGCGACGCCGGGACCATCGGCACCGGCCGCGCCCGTCACCGGCCCGGCCGAACCGCCCGTGACCGCGACCGAGCGCGCGCTGGCGACGATCTTCTCCGATGTGCTCGGCGCCGGGGTGGTCGGTCGCCACGACGAATTCTTCAACCTCGGCGGCGACAGCATTCTCGCCGTGCGGGTGGCCGCACGGGCCCGCGACGCCGGACTGCCGCTGACGCCGCGGATGGTGTTCGAACATCCCGTGCTGCACGAGCTCGCGGAAGCGCTTGGCGCCAAGTCGGACGCCGAAACCGGCTCGCACGACACGCATCACGCGCCGATGAGCACGTCGGGGCTGTCGGCCGACGAACTGGCGGCCCTCACTTCGTCGTGGGGTAGTCAGCCGTGACCCGAGCCGAACAGAGACCGGCCATCGAGGACGTGATGGCGCTGAGCCCGCTGCAGCAGGGGCTGTTCGCGATGACGAGTTTGACCGATCCCGGTGCCAGCGACCCGTATGTCATCGCGATGGCCGCCGATGTGACGGGTTCGCTCGACGTCTCCCTGCTGCGCGACTGCGCCGCGACGATGCTGACCCGGCACCCGAACCTGCGGGCTAGCTTCGTACACGGCAACCTCAGCCACCCAGTGCAGGTGATTCCGAGCGCCGTCGAGGTGCCCTGGCGACAGGTCCGGGCTACGCCCGATGAGGTCGAGACCCTGGAGGCCGAGGAGCGCCGACGCCGCTTCGACCTGGGCCGCGGGCCGCTGATCCGATTCCTGCTCGTCGAATTACCCGACCGGCGCTGGCATCTGGTCATCGTGGCGCATCACCTGGTGATCGATGGGTGGTCGCTGCCGCTTTTCGTGTCCGAACTGCTCGCCCTGTACCGCGCCGGCGGCGACGGCGCCGCGCTGCCGCCATCGCCGCGGCCGTACCGCGACTACATCGGCTGGCTGGCCGGCCGGGACCAGACGGCCAGCCGGGCGCTGTGGGCGCAGCACCTGGCCGGCCTCGACGGGCCGACCCTCCTGTCACCGGCGCTGACCGCCACGCCGCCGCGGGCGGGCATCCCGCGGCGCACCACGCTGCGACTCGACCGCGACGCCACCACCGCGCTGGCCGAGGCCGCTCGCGCGCGCGGCGTCACCCTCAACACCCTGATTCAAATGGCTTGGGCGGCGATACTTTCGGTCTTGACCGATCGCAGCGATGTGACCTTCGGGGTGACGGTGTCCGGCAGGCCCGACGAACTGTCGGGCGTGGAGACGATGGTCGGGCTGTTCATCAACACCGTGCCGTTGCGGGTGCGGGTGGATCCCCGCACGACGGTCGGGGCGCAATGCGCTGCTCTGCAACGGGAATCCGCCGCGTTGCGTGACCACAGCTACCTGGGGCACGCCGAGTCGCGCGCCCTCGCCGGCATCGGCGAGCTGTTCGACAGCTTGCTGGTGTACGAGAACTTCCCGCCCGGCGCCGTGGTGGGCGCGACCGAATTCGCGGCGAACGGCGCGACGTTCCGCCCGGCGACGTTGGAGAGCGTGTCGCACTTCCCGGTGACGATCGCCGCGCACCTGAGCGCGGGTGAGCTGACCGTGCTGGTGGAGGTGCTCGACGGCGCGCTGGGCACGATGGCGCCCGACGGCCTCGGCCGGCGGCTGCTGGCGACGCTGCAGCGCCTGGTGGACAAGTGGGACCGGCCCCTGCGCGAGGTCGACATCCTGCTGGACGACGAGCAGCGCCCGATCCCGCCGGCGCCAGGTCCGAACCCGGTCGCGGTGCACATCAGGTTCGCCGAAATGGCCGCGGCACTACCCGATTCGGTGGCGGTCGGCTGGGCCGACGGCCGGCTGACCTACGGCGAACTCGACGCGCTCGCCGACCGGCTGGCCGCCGCCCTCAGCCGAGGGGGCGTGGGCAGCGAGACCCCGGTCGCGATCACGCTGCCCCGGGGTCCCGGCTACGTGGCCGCGATGCTGGCAGTCCTCAAGGCCGGCGGCACGATCGTGCCGCTGGATCCGGCGATGCCCGAGGACCGGGTGGCCGAGATCCTGCGCCAGACGTCGGCGCCGATCGTGATCGACGGGAAACTGTTCACCGCTTCCGCCGAAACCGCCACGCCCGCCGACTACCGGGCGGCCCCGGTTCCGCCCGATCACGCCGCCTATGCGGTGTTCACCTCGGGCACCACCGGCGCACCCAAAGGCGTTGTCGGCACCCACCGGGCACTGTCGGCCTACGTCGACGACCACATCGAGCGCGTCCTGCGACCGGCCGCCGCGCGACTCGGCCGGCCGCTGCGCGTCGCGCATGCCTGGTCCTTCACCTTCGACGCGGCGTGGCAGCCGTTGGCCGCGTTGCTCGACGGCCACGTGGTGCACATCATCGGCGACGACGACCAGCGCGACGCGGAGGCGCTGGTCGCGGCGATCGACCGGTTCGGCCTGGACATGATCGACACCACGCCGTCGATGTTCGCCCAGCTGCACACCGCGGGGCTGCTGCGCCGGGTGCCACTGGCGATTCTCGCGCTTGGCGGCGAAGCGCTGGGCAGCGCGGCGTGGCAAGCGATCCAACGGGAATGCGCCCGCACGGCCATGACCGCCTTCAATTGCTACGGGCCCACCGAAACCACGGTCGAGGCCGTCGTCGCCGCCATCGATGAGCACGCGCGACCGACCATCGGGCGCCCGACCCGGACCACCCGCGCCTACGTCATGGACTCCTGGCTGCGCCCGGTGCCGGACGGCGCGGCCGGCGAGTTGTACCTGGCCGGGGACCAGCTGACCCGCGGCTATCTCGGGCGCGCGGCCGAGACCGCCGCACGGTTCGTCGCCGACCCGCATGCGTGCGGTGGCCGGATGTACCGCACTGGAGATGTGGTGCGCCGCATGCCCGACGGCGGCCTGGAGTTCCTCGGGCGCAGTGACGACCAGCTGAAGATCCGCGGCTTCCGCGTCGAGCCGGGGGAGATCGTCGCGGCACTCAACGGACACGACGGGGTGCGCGGCGCCCACGTGACGGCCCGCAGCCATGCCAACGGGCCGCGGCTCACGGCGTACGTGGCGGGTGGCCCCAATCCGCCGACGGTGGCCGAATTGCGGTCGATGCTGCTCAAGCGGCTGCCGCGCTACCTGGTGCCCCACCACATCGTCGTGCTCGACGAGTTGCCGCTGACGCCGCACGGCAAGATCGACGAAAAGGCCTTGGCGGCAACAGGCATCGCGGCGGACCGGGCTGTCCCGCCCGAGACGCCGACCGAGGCGGCGCTGGCCGAGGCGTTCACCGACATCCTGGAGATCGCCGACGTCGACGTCACCGCCGGATTTCTCGAAATGGGTCTGGACAGCATCGTGGCCCTCTCGGTGGTGCAGGCGGCCCGCCGGCGTGGCATCGCGCTGCGGGCCAGGCTGATGACGGAGTGCGAGACTATTCGCGAGCTCGCCGCGGCGATCGACGAGGATGCCGAACAGCTCGTGACCGCCGAGGCAAGCGGCCCAATTCCGTTGCTGCCCAACGCCCATTGGCTCTATGAGTACGGCGAACCGCGCCGGCTCGCGCAAACCGAAGCCATCCGGCTGCCCGACACCGTCACGCGCGAGCACCTGCGCGCCGCGCTGGCCGCCCTCATCGACGGCCACGAGGTGCTGCGCACCAGCCTGGATCGGGCCGCCATGACGCTGCTCGAAGGCCCCATCCCGGACTTCCTCACCGAAGTCGACGTCGAGGACCTGCACGCGGCGGTCACCGCCCAGGCGTCCGCCGCCGTCGAGCGGCTCGACCCGGAGCGGGGAACCCTGCTGGCCGCGGTGTGGCTACGGCCGCCGAGCGGGGGGAGCGTCCTGCTGCTGGCGGCCCACGTGCTGGCGATGGACCCGGCGTCGTGGCGGGTGGTGCTCGGCGAATTGGACTCCGCGCTCACGGCTTTGGCCGCCGGCCGGCCACCCGCGCCGGTGCGCGAGCACACCAGCTACCGGCGCTGGGCCGCGGCGCTGTCCGAGCGCGCCCGCCGCCTCGACACCGTCGGCTTCTGGCGCGCCCAACTCGAGGGCGACGATCCCGACATCGGCGCCCGGCGAATCCGCCCGGGCCGGGACGTGGCGCGCGACCTGGTCGTCCGCACCGCCCTGGTCGACGCGGACGTCAGCGGTCGGTTGCTGAAATCCCAAGCGCCCCTGCCCGATCTGCTCGTCGCCGCGACCGCCGCGATGCTGACGGGCTGGCGGCGGGCCCGGGGTCAGGCCACGCCGCCACCGTTGCTGGCGCTGGAGACCCACGGCCGCGCCGACGCGTTGCTGGACGAGCCGGGCGCACGCGCCGTCGACACCGGCGACACGGTCGGGCTGCTCAGCTCGATCTACCCGCTGCGGGTCGATCCGGCGCGCCCCGTCGCCGAACAGCTCGCCGAGATCCCCGGCCACGGAATCGACTACGGGCTGCTGCGCTACCTGCGCGCCGACACCGCCGGGCAGCTCGCCGGCTTCCCGGGGCCGCAACTGCTGCTGAATTACCTCGGCGCCGCCCACACCGGCGGCGGCACCGCACTGCGCCTCGACCGCGAGCTGCTCGCCGATGTGTCGCCGGTGCCCGAGCCCGAGCTCGCCGTGCGCCACGAGCTCACCATCCTCGCCGTCGTGCTCACCGCCGGGGAGCAGCGGATGCTGGCCACGCAATGGCGCGCGCTGCCCGACATCCTCGACGACGCGGATATGGCTGCGCTGCAACAACTCTGGACAGACAACCTCAGGGAGGTGGCGACATGAGCGTGCTTGCTATCCTCGGCGCCGGGGCCAAGGCGGTGGCCGTCGCGGCCAAGGCGTCGGTGCTGCGCGACATGGGCCCCGATATCCAAGAGGTCCCCGACGTGGTCGCCGTCGAACGCATCGGCGTCGGGGGCAACTGGCAGGCCAGCGGCGGCTGGACCGACGGGGCGCACCGGCTGGGAACCAGCCCGGAGAAGGACGTCGGGTTCCCCTACCGCTCGGCGCTGGTACCGCGCCGCAACGCGGAACTCGACGAGCGGATGACCCGCTACAGCTGGCAGTCATACCTCATCGCCACCGCGTCGTTCGCCGCATGGATCGACCGTGGCAGGCCGGCGCCCACCCACCGCCGGTGGAGCCAGTACCTCGGTTGGGTGGCCGACCAGATCGGCCTGAACGTGGTGCACGGCGAGGTGGAACGGCTGGCCGTCGACGGCGACCGTTGGGCGCTGCAGACCCACGAAACCATCGTGCACGCCGACGCTTTGATGATCACCGGCCCCGGCCAGGCCGAGAAGTCCCTGTTGCCCGGCAATCCGCGGATGCTGTCGATCGCCCAGTTCTGGGACCGCGCCGCGGGCGACGACCGGATCAGCGCCGAACGGGTGGCGGTGATCGGCGGCGGGGAGACGGCCGCGTCGATGCTCAACGAGCTGTTCCGGCATCGGGTTTCGACGATCACGGTCATCTCGCCTCAGGTGACGCTGTTCACCCGCGGCGAGGGCTTCTTCGAGAACTCGCTGTTCTCCGATCCCACCGACTGGGTCGCGCTGACGCTCGACGAACGCCGCGACGCGCTGGCCCGCACCGACCGTGGGGTGTTCTCGGCCAATGTGCAGGAAGCGCTGTTGTCCGATGACCGCATCCGCCACCTGCGCGGCCGGGTCGCGCACGCGGTGGGCCGCGACGGGCAGATCCGGTTGACCCTGTCCACCAACCGCGGCAGCGAAAACCTCGAGACGGTCCACGGTTTCGATCTGGTCATCGACGGCTCCGGCGCCGACCCGCTGTGGTTCACCTCGCTGTTCAGCCAGGACGCGCTCGACCTGCTCGAACTCGGCCTGGGCGGACCGCTCACCGCCGACGGCCTGCAGGAGGCCATCGGCTACGACCTGGCCGTCACCGACGTCGCCCCAAAGTTGTTCCTGCCCAACCTGTCCGGCCTCACACAGGGCCCCGGCTTCCCGAACCTGAGCTGTCTTGGGCTGCTGTCCGACCGGGTGCTGGGCTCGACGGCACATTCCGGCAAGCAGAAAACGATGAGGAGAAGCGATGAGCACCAACCCCTTCGATGACGACGGCGGGGCGTTCTACGTGCTGGTCAACGACGAGGAGCAGCACAGCCTGTGGCCGGCGTTCGCCGAAGTCCCGGCCGGCTGGCGCGTGGCGTACGGCGAGGCGAGCCGCTCGGCGTGCCTGGACTACGTCGACGAGAACTGGGCCGACCTGCGGCCGAAGAGCTTGCGCGAGGCCATGGCGGCCGGCTGAGCGCCGGTAGCGTGCCCGTACCGTGACCCGCCCGAGACCAAGAACAGCGGGCGCTCGGGGCAGAATCACAACTCTTACGCACAGGGGGAGGACCTGACCATGAGAATGAAATCCTGGAAATCGTTGGCCACCGGCGCGATAGCCGTGGGTGCGATGGGCGCGGCCGGCATCGGCGTGGCATCCGGCGCGCCGCTACCGCAGGATCCGCCGCCGGCGCCGGGACTGCCGACCCCGGACCAGTTGTCCAACCTGTGCAACCAGGCCACCGATCCCGGCGTCTCGTACACGACCAAGACCAACCTGGTCGAGAACGGCATCGCCCCGGACGAGGGCCACGTGGCCGACCACGACCTGCGGAAGGCGTACCGGAACGGCAACTTCCCGGAGACGTTCGCCGTGACGAACATTGCGCCGGCCGGACCGAACATGGCCCAGGCCGACGTCGCCATCTCCGGTCCGAGGTTTGCCGGGCCGGTCGAGAAGCACCTCGTGTTCGTCAACCAGGGCGGCAACTGGATCCTGCAGCACGACGCCGCGATCGCCCTCATCCAGGCCGCGTCGGCGACGAACTAGCAAAGCGGGCGGCCTGTGCACCCACACAGTGGGCGCACAGGCTACTCACATGGTGTGCTCGTAACGTCACGGTGCGCAGACCCGAAGTAAGAGTCGAAAGACGCACACTGGCACCGTCCGTCGACGCGTGCCCACCAAAGGGGGACCATGAAAACCGTTAAATTCTTCGCCGGCGGCGCGGCAGCGCTGGCCGTCATCGGGGGAGCAGCCGCCGGCATCACGTCCATCGCGGCGCCGGGCGAGTCGGCCCCGGTGCAGCTGATCGCTGTCGGTGCGCCGTTGCCGCAGGACCCGCCGCAGGCGGTCAACGTGCCGACGGCCGATCAGTTGACCGGCCTGCTGACCAGCCTCGCCGACCCGAGTGTCCCGTTCGCCAGCAAGAGCAATCTGGTTGAAGGCGGAATAGGCGGAATGGAAGCGCACATCGCCGACAAGAAGCTGCAGAAGGCGGCAAAGAACGGCGACCTGCCGCTGGCGTTCAACGTCACCAACGTCCAACCGGCCGCGGCCGGGTCCGCGACGGCTGACGTGGCGGTCTCGGGTCCCAAGCTCACGTCGCCGGTCACCCAGAACGTCACGTTCGTGAACCAGGGCGGCTGGGTGCTGTCGCGCGCCTCGGCGATGGAGTTGCTGCAGGCCGCCGGTCAGTGATCGGCGCGCACGCCGCGCAGGTCTAGTTTGGCGATCCGGTCCGGGTCCGCCAGCACATCGATGGCCGCCACCAGCCCGTCGCGCACCACGAAACCCATGATGGCCGTGGGCCGCCCGTCGACGAACACCACCGCGCCGGCAGCACCGTTGACGATGGCGGGGCGCACCTCGCGCTCCGGCGCCGCGTAGCCGCGCGCGAGTTTGGCCACCGAGGCCGCGCCCTCGGTGCGGAAAACCGCGGCGCCCCGGCCAAAGTCGCCGCGCAGCACGACGTCGGGATGCAGGACCGACACCAGCCGGTCGAAGTCGCCGGCGCGGCCCGCGGCGAAGAAGGCGTCAACGGCCTCGCGCTGCGCGGCGACGCCCCCCTCGGGGGCGGGCTCGGCCCGCTCGATGCGCCGGCGGGCCCGGCTGGCCAACTTACGCGTCGCCTCCGGGCTCCGCTCGACGATGGGTGCGATCTCGTCGAACGGGACGGCGAACACGTCGTGCAGCACGAAGGCCAGCCGCTCGGCGGGCGGCAGGGTGTCCAGGACCACGAACAGGGCCAGCCCGACCGCGTCGGCCAGCATCGCCCGGTGTTCGGGATCGAATTCCCCGTCGGCGTCGACGATCGGATCCGGCAGGTGCCCGACCGGCTCCTCCCGGCCGCGTCCGTGGCGGTCGCGCAAGGTGTTCAGGCAGATGCGGGCCACCACCGTGGTCAGCCAGGCGTCCATATTCGCGATGTCCTGGCCGGCGCCGCTGAGCCGTAGCCACGCCTCCTGCACGGCGTCCTGGGCGTCGTCGACCGAGCCCAGCATGCGATAGGCGATGGCGCCCAGCCGGGGCCGCGCCGCCTCGAAACGCGCGGCCAGCGCGGCCTCCGGTTTGTCGGGCCTCGTCACGCGCGGTCCTTCTCGGGCAGCGCGCAGACCCGGTCGCCGGAGAAGCCGGACGATCCGATGCCCAGCGCGATGTTGAACCGGGCGCGCATGTTGCCCAGCGTGATGACGTGGGTGAGCGCGACGAGCTGGGCGGCGTCGAAGTGGGCGCGCAGCGCGTCGAAGAGCTGATCGCTCACCTCGACCGGGGTGCGGCTCATCGCGGTGGCGTACTCCAGGATCAGCTTGTCCAGCTCGCAGAAGCAGGAGGCGTTGCGGTAATCCGACAGGGCCAGCAGTTCCTCGTCGGTGAGTCCCCACTGGCGCGCGATCTGCGAACCCAGGTCGATGCAGTACTCGCAGCGCACCGTGGTCGCCGACTTCAGCTCGGCCAGCGCGCGGTGCCGGGGACTGAGGAGGTCCAGCTTCGACTCCGCCTGCTCGAGCTTGCCGTAGGCGCTGAGCAATCGGGGGATGTGCGCATACATCCGCAGCGGTTCGAGCATCCCCGCGGTCTCGAGCCCGGCCATCTGCGCCAGCTTGCGCTTGGTGAAGAAGAACGCGATCTTGGCGCCCAGGCCGGCGTCACGGTCGGAGACTCCTTGAAGGCGAGGCATGGCGGTCCTCCTTGAACGTGGTCCTTTCTACGTCGACACCCGGCGACGCAGAAATGTGACCGCGCCAAAAGAGTTACGTCTGGTGACTCAGCGGCATGTCCATGTCGAACACCCGGGCGTGCAGCACGGTTCGGTTCCGCAGCGCGGCGCGCACGGCGCGGTGCAGGCCGTCCTCGAGGTAGGTGATGCCCCGCCACCGCACCGCGTGCGGAAAAAGATCGCCGTAGAAGGTGGAGTCCTCCGACAGCAGCCGGTCCAGCGCCAGCACGGTCGTCGTCGTGACCAATTCGTCCAGCCGGATCTGCTGCGGCGGTATCTGGGACCAGTCCTTGTAGGACAGCCCGTGCTCCGGATACGGCTTGCCGTCGCGCACGCCCTTGAAAATCATTGGCGGATCGTCTCTGACGCGTCCCCCGGGCCCGACGAGTACATGGGGGACAGGCTAGCCGGGAACCCGTCGACGATCGCCGCCAGACGCCTCGAATGGCGGGGAGACCCTCGTGACACCGTAAAATGGACGCGATCAAGGAGGTGGGAGCCGATGGGAAGCGCCGACGAGCGTCGCTTCGAGGTGCTGCGCGCCATCGTCGCCGACTTCGTCTCCACCCAGGAACCCATCGGTTCCAAGTCGTTGGTGGACCGCCACAACCTGGGCGTGTCGTCCGCGACGGTCCGCAACGACATGGCCGTGCTGGAGGCCGAGGGCTACATCACGCAGCCCCACACCAGCTCCGGACGGGTCCCCACCGAAAAGGGCTACCGCGAGTTCGTGGACCGGCTGGCCGACGTCAAGCCGCTGTCGTCGGCCGAGCGAAGCGCGATTCAGAGCTTTCTGGAGTCCGGCGTCGACCTCGACGACGTGCTGCGCCGCGCGGTCCGGCTGTTGGCGCAACTGACCCGCCAGGTGGCGGTGGTGCAGTACCCGACGTTGTCGACGTCGACCGTTCGCCACCTGGAAGTGATCGGCCTGACGCCCGCCCGGCTGCTGATGGTGGTCATCACCGACTCCGGCCGGGTGGACCAGCGCATCGTCGAACTCGGCGACGTCATCGACGACCATCAGCTGTCCCAGCTGCGCGAGATGCTGGGCCAGGCCCTGGTCGGCAAGAGGCTCGCCGCGGCGTCCACCGCCGTCGCCGACCTGGCCGGTGAGCTGCACGGGCGCAGCGGGCTGGCCAACAACCTCAGCGACGCCGTGGGCCGCTCGGCGACGGTGTTGCTGGAGTCGTTGGTGGAGCACACCGAGGAGCGCCTGCTGATGGGCGGCACCGCCAACTTGACCCGCCACGCCGCCGATTTCGGCGGCTCGCTGCGGTCCATCCTGGAGGCCCTCGAGGAGCAGGTGGTGGTGCTGCGGTTGCTGGCGGCCCAGCAGGAGGCCGGCAAGGTGACGGTGCGCATCGGGCACGAGACCGCCGTCGAGCAGATGGCGGGCACCTCGATGGTGTCCACCGCTTACGGCACCTCCGATACCGTGTATGGCGGTATGGGTGTGCTGGGCCCCACTCGGATGGACTATCCGGGAACTATCGCCAGCGTGGCTGCGGTTGCTCTCTATATCGGCGAAGTTCTGGGTGCCCGATGACCGCGCACCCCGGTGTTTGTTGACGGCCGCATAACGGCGGCACAAGGAAGGTCAGGGCGTGGCACGCGATTATTACGGGCTGCTCGGCGTGGGCAGAAACGCCGGCGATGCGGAGATCAAGCGCGCGTACCGCAAGTTGGCGCGCGAGCTGCATCCCGACGTCAACCCCGACGAGGCCGCGCAGGCGAAGTTCAAGGAAATCAGCGCCGCCTACGAGGTGCTGAGCGACCCGGAGAAACGCCGGATCGTCGACCTGGGCGGGGATCCGCTGGAGAACGCCGCCGCGGCCGGCGGCGGGTTCGGCGGCTTCGGGAACCTCGGCGACGTGTTCGAGGCCTTCTTCGGCGGCGGCTTCAGCGGGGGTGGGGCCTCCCGCGGTCCCATCGGCCGGGTCCGGCCCGGTTCGGACTCGCTGCTGCGGATGCGGCTGGACTTGGAGGAGTGCGCGAACGGCGTGACCAAGCAGGTCACCGTCGACACCGCGGTGTTGTGCGATCGGTGCCAGGGCAAGGGCACCAACGGCGATTCGGTGCCCGTCCCATGCGACACCTGCGGCGGTCGCGGGGAGGTGCAGACGGTGCAGCGCTCGCTGCTGGGCCAGATGATGACGTCGCGGCCATGTCCCACCTGCCGGGGTGTCGGAGTCGTCATCCCCGACCCGTGCCACCAGTGCATGGGCGACGGGCGGGTGCGGGCCCGCCGGGAGATCAGCGTGAAGATTCCCGCCGGCGTCGGCGACGGCATGCGCGTCCGCCTGGCCGCCCAGGGCGAGGTCGGGCCCGGGGGCGGCCCGGCCGGCGACCTGTACGTCGAGGTGCACGAGCAGGCCCACGACATCTTCGTCCGCGAGGGCGACGACCTGCACTGCACGGTGTCGGTGCCGATGTTCGACGCGGCGCTGGGCGTGACCGTCATCGTCGACGCCATCCTCGACGGCCAGAGCGAGATCACCATTCCGCCTGGCACGCAGCCGGGTTCGATCATCACGCTGCGCGGGCACGGGATGCCGCACCTGCGGTCGGGCGCCCGGGGCAACCTGCATGTCCACGTCGACGTGGTGGTGCCCACCCGCCTGGACCACCGCGACACCGAACTGCTGCGCGAGCTGAAGAACCGCCGCAGCCGCGACGTGGCCGAGGTCCGCTCCACCCACGCCGGCGGCGGACTGTTCAGCCGGCTGCGCGAGACCTTCACCGGGCGCTAAGTCGCTGGGCCCCGCACATGGTGGCGACGCTGTTCTACGTTGACGCACTGCCCGACACCGGCGCGCTGGCCGTCGTCGACGGCGACGAGGGCTTCCACGCGGCCACGGTGCGCCGGATCCGGCCCGGCGAACAGCTCGTGCTCGGCGACGGCGCCGGCGGACTCGCGCGGTGCGAGGTCGAGCACGCCGGACGCGACGGGCTGCGGGCGCGGGTGCTGGGGCGCTGGAGCGTCGAGCCCGGTCGCCCGGCGGTGACGGTGGTGCAGGCGCTGCCGAAGTCCGATCGCTCCGAGTTGGCGATCGAGTTGGCCACCGAGGCCGGTGCCGACGCGTTCCTGGCCTGGCAGGCCGCTCGCTGCGTGGCCAGCTGGGAGGGTGCCCGGGTCGACAAGGGGCTGCGCCGGTGGCGGGCCGTCGCCCGTTCGGCGGCCCGGCAGTCCCGCCGGGCGCACATCCCGCCCGTCGAGGGCGTGCTGTCCACCACCGCGCTGATCCAACGAGTCCGCGACGAGGTGTCGGCCGGGTCGGCGGTGCTGGCCCTGCACGAGTCGGCGACCGAGCGGCTCGCGGATCACCATGTCGGCCAAGCGGATTCGGTGCTGCTGGTGATCGGGCCCGAGGGCGGCATCGCGCCGGACGAGATCACCGCGTTGACCGCGGCGGGCGCGGTGGCGGTCCGGCTGGGCCCGCAGGTGCTGCGGACGTCGACCGCGGCCGCGGTGGCGTTGGGCGCGCTGGGCGTGCTCACGCCGCGATGGGACCCCGCCGGCCTGGACGGCGGCCAATGAGGCCTTGGCGGCGCCGCGTCAGAAAACGCTCAGCTGGCGCACGATCTCGAGGTTCGCTCGGTCCCCTTCGGCTTGCACGCCGAGGGCTTCCCACGTTCCGCGTTGACTGACCCACCGCACGAATGCGTCGGCGTCGGAAGTGATTTGGGCGGTCAATTCCCCATCGCCGAAGCGCAGTGTGCGGGTGCAGCCTCCAGTCAGGCGAATCTCCGCCACGCCGTCGATGCGCCCGAGCAGGGCAGCGTTTTGCTGGGGCAGCGCTGCCTCGATCCAGTCGACGGTTGGTTCAAGCCGCAATGCGTCGGAGGCCGGCGGCTCTGCTTGCACCGGGCCATGTGGCTGCAATAGGTCATGTCTGATGTGTACGTACTGCTCGAAGGCGAACGCCGTCGGTATCACCGACGCGGGATAGGTCCCGACATCTCCGAGCGGCACCTCGAAGTCTTGGCCCTCGGCCGCGGCGAGGACCTCGAGGCCCTTCAGGCTGACTGACTCGTAATCGTCGACGATTTCCCGGGAGGTCATCGAGCGACGCGATTCGACGTAGAGGTCCGCTGCCCGCTCCGCGGGCAGGCCGCGGGGATCGGGCAGCTGCGACGGGTCGACGGCCAGCCAGAAACTGCACGCCATGTGAGACACGACGTCCCGTACCGACCAGCCCGGGCATCCGCTCGCCTGTGCCCAGGCGGATTCTCCGAGGAGGGGAAAAATCGCCAGCAGCGCCGCGCGGTCCGACTCGATGGCCTGTATCGCTGAGCTCATCTCACGTGTCCCTTTCCGTGGTTCGGCCGTCCCGCTGCTATCTTGAGAGCGAGATTCATACAGTATGTATGAACCTACATACAGTATGTATGAAAGGCAACAGCTGTGAACGACGAACGCCGCACCCAGGCGGAGCGCTCCGCGGAGACGCGGGAGGCACTGGTGGCCGCGGCGCGGCCCTTGTTCGCCGCCGACGGTTTCTCGGAGGTGGCGCTCGAGGCGATCGTGCGAGCGGCGGGCGTGACCCGCGGCGCGCTCTATCACCACTTCGCCGACAAGACCGAGCTGTTCGCGACGGTGTTCGAGCAAGTCGAGGCGGAGGTCGCCGCCCGGATGAGCGAGGCCATCACGGCGGCGGGCGAAACCGACGCCATCGAGGTCATGCGGTTGGGCGCGGCTTTCTGGCTGGACGCCTGCTCCGATCCCGAAATCCAGCGCATCGCGCTGGTGGACGCGCCGGCGGTGCTCGGTTGGACGCGGTGGACCGAGATCGGCAACCGCTACAACATCGGGTTGGTGCGGGCGCTGCTCTCCAGCGCCATCGAGACCGGCCGCATCCCGCCGCAGCCGATCGAAGCGACAGCGCTGACAATGCTTGGCGCCATGCGTGAGGCCACCCTGTACGTGGCGAGGGCGGACGATCATGACACGGCACGCAGGGAAGCCGGCGCGGTCATCGACCGGTTGATCCGGGCCCTGACCGCAAGCGACGGTGACTAGAAGGCTGACCACTGGGGGCCCCCGGCGTAGACTGAGTCAGCTGAGCAAACCCCTGACAAGCCGAGGAAGCAGGTATCGGAAACCACGTGACGCCCCGCGAAACTAGCGCTGCCGGCGCAGCTTCGGGCTCTGCTCAAGTTCGCAGCAGCATCAACGTTCCGCCCGACCTCGTTGTGGGCCTGCTCGGCTCCGCGGACGAAAACCTGCGCGCCCTCGAACGCACCCTGAGCGCCGACCTGCACGTGCGCGGCAATGCCGTCACGATTTCCGGCGAGCCGGCCGACGTCGCGCTGGCCGAGCGGGCGGTCTCCGAGCTCATCGCCATCGTGGCCGGCGGCCAGCCGTTGACGCCGGAGGTGGTGCGCCACAGCGTCGCCATGCTGGTCGGCACCGGCAACGAGTCACCTGCCGAGGTCCTCACCCTGGACATCCTGTCGCGCCGCGGCAACACGATCCGGCCCAAGACGCTCAACCAGAAGCGCTACGTCGACGCCATCGACGCCAACACCATCGTCTTCGGGGTCGGCCCGGCCGGCACCGGCAAGACGTATCTGGCCATGGCCAAGGCCGTCCACGCGCTGCAGAGCAAGCAGGTCAGCCGGATCATCCTGACCCGACCGGCCGTGGAAGCCGGTGAGCGCCTTGGCTTTTTGCCCGGGACGCTGAGCGAGAAGATCGACCCGTACCTGCGGCCGCTGTACGACGCGCTCTACGACATGATGGACGCGGAGCTGATCCCGAAGCTGATGTCGGCCGGGGTTATCGAGGTCGCACCGCTCGGGTACATGCGAGGAAGGACGTTGAATGACGCCTTCATCGTCCTCGACGAGGCGCAGAACACCACCGCCGAGCAGATGAAGATGTTCCTCACCCGACTCGGCTTCGGGTCGAAGGTCGTCGTCACCGGCGACATGACCCAGATCGACCTGCCCGGCGGGGCCCGGTCCGGCCTGCGCTCGGCGGTCGAGATCCTCGACAGCGTCGAGGACATCTACATCGCCGAGCTGACCAGCGTAGATGTGGTGCGCCACCGGCTGGTTTCGGAAATCGTCGACGCCTATGCCCGCTACGAGGAGCCCGGATCGGGGATGAACCGGGCGGCCCGACGCGCCTCGGGTAGTCGCAGTCGCCGATGAGCATCGAGGTCTCCAACGAGTCGGGCGTCGACGTGTCCGAGGTCGAGTTGGTCAGCGTCGCGAAATTCGTGATCGCGCGGATGGACGTCAACCCGAGCGCCGAGCTGTCGATGGTGTTGCTGGACACCGCGGCGATGGCCGACCTGCACATGCGCTGGATGGACCTGCCGGGACCGACGGACGTGATGAGCTTCCCGATGGATGAGCTCGAGCCCGGCGGCCGCCCGGACGCGCCCGAGCCGGGGCCGGCGATGCTGGGCGACATCGTGCTGTGCCCGGAATTCGCCGCCGAACAGGCGGCGGTCGCGGGCCACAGCCTCGGACATGAGTTGGCGCTGTTGACGATTCACGGTGTACTGCACCTGCTCGGCTACGACCATGGCGAGCCGGCCGAGGAAAAAGAGATGTTCGCCCTGCAGGACCGGTTGCTCGAAGAATGGGTCGCCGAACAGGTCGAGGCCTACCAGCAAAACCGCCAGGAGGAACGCGACCGCCGGTTGCTGGACAAGTCAAGGTATTTCGACAATTGAATCCCGGTAAACACTGGGCATGAAACTGGAATAGGCTCCGAGCTTTTGATCGGCCGCGCGCCTTTGTCCACCACCCTCCCGTTGATCCCTTGGAGTACAAGTGATCTAGCGCGGCGGGCGAAATTGTCTCGCGCCGCACTGGAATATCGGGTCGGAATGGGCGTACGCTCTCGACACAATTTCATGTGCATCCAATTCGCCGGTATGTCGACGATCTTGCGAGAGGATTGCGATGTCATATTTGGTGGCTGCCCCGGAGTTCCTGGCTTCGGCGGCAACGGATCTGTCCAACATCGGCTCATCGCTGACCGCCGCGAATGCCGCGGCGGCGGGGACGACGACCGGGGTGCTGGCCGCCGGTACCGATGAGGTCTCGGCGGCGGTCGCGTCGCTGTTTGCCGGGCACGGGCGGGCGTTTCAGGCGCTCAGCGCCCAGGCCGCGGCGTTTCATTCCGAGTTCGTGCGGGCGTTGAGCGCCGCCGGCGGTGCCTATGCGGGCGCCGAGGCGGCGAGCGCCGTGCCGTTGCAGAGCGTGCAGCAAGACCTGCTTGGTGCGATCAATGCGCCCTTCCTGGTGCTGTCCGGCCGACCGCTGATCGGCAACGGCGCACCCGGAGCAGTTGGAAGCGGACAACCAGGCGGGAACGGTGGCTGGCTGATCGGCAACGGCGGTGCCGGCGGGTCCGGAATCAACTCAGCGGCCGGCACCGGCGGTACCGGCGGCGCGGGCGGTGCGGGTGGGCTGTTCGGCGCCGGAGGCAGTGGCGGGGCCGGCGGGTCCGGTGCCACCACCGGCGGGGTGGGCGGGACCGGCGGGACCGGCGGGCTGTTCGGCGCCCCCGGCGTTGGCGGGCGCGGCGGCCCCGGTGCCATCATCGGTGGTGCCGGCGGGGCGGGCGGTGCCGCCCTGCTGTTCGGCCCCGGCGCGCCTGGCGGGGTCGGCGGCGGGGGCACTACCTCCACCGGCGGGGCCGGTGGTGCCGGCGGCCACGGCGGCCTGTTGTTCGGCGCCGGCGGTGGCGGCGGCGCCGGGGGGCAAGGCCTCTCTACCGGTGGGGCCGGCGGTAACGGCGGCAACGCCGGCCTGCTGTTCGGTGCCGGTGGGTCCGGCGGCGCTGGCGGGACAACCCTGAGCGCCGGGACCGGCGGCGCGGGCGGCAACGGCGGCGGCGCCGGGCTGCTGTTCAGTCCCGGCGGGGCCGGCGGCAGCGGCGGGTTCGGTTTTACGGCCGGTGGGGCCGGCGGCGCCGGCGGTAATGGTTTCCTGATCGGTGCCGGCGGGGCGGGCGGTGCCGGCGGGGACAGTGGCGGCATCGGAGGTGTCGGCGGGGTCGGCGGAAATGCCGGCATGCTGTACGGCACCGGCGGCGCCGGCGGCGTCGGCGGCGGTGGCGGAACCAACGGCGGTAACGGCGGTGACGGCGGCCGTGGGGTGCTGTTCGGCAACGGCGGCGAGGGCGGGGCCGGCGGGTTCGCGGGCACCGCCACCGGTGGCGCCGGCGGCAACGGCGGCAACACCCTGTTTGGCTTTGGTGGTAACGGCGGCATCGCCGGGTTTGGCATAGGGACGGACGGCACGGCCGGCAAGCCTGGGTCCGGGTTGTTCGGCTGAGGGTTGTTCTAACTTGTTCTTACTGCCGTATGTAACCGCGCTCACCATTGTGTCGTAGCCGGCTGCGTCGACCGGATTCACAAACGCGCGAGGGAGTTCAGAAAAATGCGCCTCAATTCGGTGTTGGTTTGCAGTTACAGTCTTTCGGCCGCGTAGACTGGAAATCGCCTTACGCATCAGGGCATTTCATGCTTCAACACCGAGGCGCTCCGAAGGGCCGAGACGGGGCAGCGATGCCAGCGATATCTTAGTTTCGTTTGCTGCGGCCTTCTTCTCTCGTCGCCTTTTCGCCTCCCCGATCGCCTTTCCATATGCTAAGGGCGACGCTGCCGCCCGCTGGCACTGTTCCCCACTGGATCACGGCCGGCAAGGTAAGAAACCAGTGCAGGACGCGCTAACCGTAGCGGTGTTTTTCCTTCGCCGGACGCTGCAAGTGTTGACCCCCCATGTTGGACGTGCTTGCAAAGTCGCAGGTAGGGTCAATGAAACAGCAAATCCACTATCTCAAGGTATTTCGACAATTGACCGGTGTGTCCCAGCTGCTCGGCGCGATCGCCCTGATCGCCCTGGGCGGACTCTTCGCGGCGATCGACGCCGCCATGAGCACGGTGTCGCTGGCGCGCGTGCAGGAACTGGTGCGCGAGGAGCGGCCCGGGGCGGTGTCGTTGTTCAAGGTGATGAGCGAGCGTCCGCGCTACATCAATCTGGTGGTGCTGATGCGCATCATCTGCGAGATCACCGCGACCGTCTTGTTGGTGGTGTTCCTCTACGACAACTTCGGCATGAGGTGGGCGTTGTTCGGCGCGGCCACCATCATGGTGGTGACGAGCTTTGTCGTCATCGGAGTCGGCCCCCGCACCCTCGGCCGCCAGCACGCCTATTCCATTTCCATGGTGACCGCGCTTCCGCTGCGGGTCATTTCGTGGTTGTTGATGCCGCTCAGCAGGTTGCTGGTGGTGCTGGGCAACGCCCTGACACCCGGGCGGGGGTTGCGCAACGGGCCGTTCGCCTCCGAGATCGAACTGCGCGAGGTCGTCGATCTGGCCCAGCAGCGCGGCGTGGTCGCCGCCGACGAGCGCCGGATGATCGAGTCGGTCTTCGAACTCGGCGACACCCCGGCCCGCGAGGTGATGGTGCCGCGCACCGAGATGATCTGGATCGAAAGCGACAAGTCGGCCAGCCAGGCGACGAACCTGGCCGTGCGCAGCGGGCACTCCCGCCTCCCGGTGATCGGCGAAAACGTCGACGACGTGGTCGGCGTGGTGTACTTGAAAGACCTTGTCCAGCAGACATTCCTGTCGCGCGAGGGCGGCCGGGAGACCAAGGTGTCGCAGGTCATGCGCCCGGCGGTCTTCGTGCCGGACTCCAAGCCCCTGGACGCGCTGCTGCGTGAGATGCAACGCGACCGCAACCACATGGCCCTGCTCGTCGACGAGTACGGCGCGATAGCCGGCCTGGTCAGCATCGAGGACGTGCTGGAAGAGATCGTCGGGGAGATCGCCGACGAGTACGACCAGGCGGAGACGGCGCCGATAGAAGAGTTGGGCGACAAGCGGTTTCGGGTATCGGCGCGACTGCCGATCGAAGATGTCGGCGAACTGTACGACGTCGAATTCGACGACGACCTCGACGTCGACACGGTGGGCGGCCTGGTGGCATTGGAATTGGGCCGGGTGCCGCTGCCCGGCGCCGAGGTGGTCTCGCATGGCCTGCGCCTGCGCGCCGAGGGCGGCCGCGATCACCGGGGGCGGGTGCGGATCAACACCGTCCTGCTGAGCCCGGCCGAAGCCGACGGGAACCCGGTATGACGCTCGGCTTTGGGATGCTGCCATGACTGAATTCCATTCGGGTTTCGTGTGTTTGGTGGGCCGGCCGAATACCGGCAAGTCGACGCTGACGAACGCGCTGGTCGGCACCAAGGTGGCGATCACCTCGACGCGACCGCAGACCACGCGGCACACCATCCGCGGGATCGTGCACCGGGAAGACTTTCAGATCATCCTGGTCGACACCCCCGGCCTGCATCGGCCACGGACCCTGCTGGGCAAGCGGCTCAACGAACTGGTCCGCGACACCTACGCCGAGGTCGACGTGATCGGGTTGTGCATCCCGGCCGACGAGCCGATCGGCCCGGGCGACCGGTGGATCGTCGACCAGATTCGCGCGGTCGCTCCCAAGACTGCGCTCGTCGCCGTCGTCACCAAAATCGACAAGGTGCCCAAGGACAGGGTGGCCGCGCAGTTGGTCGCCGCCAGCGAGCTGGTCGGCGACTCGGCCGAAATCGTCCCGGTGTCGGCGGTCACCGGCGCGCAGGTCGACATCCTGACCGACGTGCTGGCCGCGGCGCTGCCCGCCGGCCCGGCCTACTACCCCGACGGTGAGCTGACCGACGAGCCCGAAGAGGTCCTGATGGCCGAGCTCATCCGCGAGGCCGCCCTGGAGGGGGTTCGCGACGAGCTGCCGCACTCGTTGGCGGTGGTGATCGACGAGGTCAATCCGCGCGAGGGGCGCGACGACCTGATCGACGTGCACGCGATCCTTTACGTCGAGCGGGACAGCCAGAAGGGCATCGTGATCGGCAAGGGCGGCGCGCGGCTACGGGAAGTGGGGACGGCCGCGCGCGCCCAGATCGAGAAGCTGCTGGGCACCAAGGTCTACCTCGAACTGCGGGTCAAGGTCGCCAAGAACTGGCAGAGCGACCCCAAACAACTTGGTCGGCTTGGCTTTTAGCCGCGGCCTTTAGGCGAGCACCCGAATGGTCTGCAGCGACGGATCGGCCGCGTCGGGGACGTTCATCCCGGCCCGCACCCCGGAACACAGGTAGTCCAGCACGGTGTCGTTGAGTCGCTCGCCGGGCACGACGGCGGGAATGCCTGGGGGATACGGGGTGACCTGCTCGGCGGAGACTCGCCCCGCGGCCCGGTCGGTGGGCACCGCCTCGGTGCGCCCGAAGAACGCGTCGCGGGGCGGGCAGACGTTGTCCAACTGCAATTCCTCGGGTGAGGGTAGGTCGATCAGCGGGGGAGGGTCGAAATCGCTGGCCGCCCTGCGCCATTCGGCCAGCGCGTGGGTGAGGCGGCCCGCGGTGGCCTTGTCGTCGGCGAAGGACAGGGTCGCCAAAATGCGGCGGTGATCGCTCATCCCGATATCGATGTGGGCGTGCGCGCGCAGCCAGTCGGCGGCCTGATAGCCGGAGGTGCCCGTCGCCGAGACGTCCATCATCACCTGTAACCGGTCCAGGTCGTGGGACGCCTCGACGCCCAGCAACTCGTCGTCGAGCACCTCCACGTCCGGGATCAGTTCGATGTCCTGACGCAGCTCGTGCGCCAAATCCAGTGCGGCACCAAGTAAGTCGTGGCCGTGCTCGACCATCTGCCGGCGCCATCCGTCCATCGCGGCATAGACCAGGACGCTGGGGCTGGTGGTCATCAGCAGATCCGCGCAGGCCGAAAGGCGGTCCTGGTCGATCCGGTCGCCCTGCAAGTGGAACACGGAGCCCTGTTCGAAACCCGCGCCCATCTTGTGCACGCTGACCAC
Source organism: Mycobacterium sp. 852002-50816_SCH5313054-b (assembly GCF_001667185.1). Classification (GTDB taxonomy): domain Bacteria; phylum Actinomycetota; class Actinomycetes; order Mycobacteriales; family Mycobacteriaceae; genus Mycobacterium. The sequence goes on from NZ_LZIC01000013.1 coordinate 92,352, forward strand.
GCAGATGTCCGCGCCGGCATCCATCGCCCAGGTCGGCAGGTCCTCGTGGAAGGGCAGATGCGCGCCCCACGCCTCGTCGATGATCAACGGCTTGCCGCGCGCGTGGCAGACCTCGGCGATCCCGGCGATGTCGGCGCAGGTGCCGTACGGGCTGGGGCTCACGACGAGCGCACCGGCGGCGTCGGGGTGCTTCGCCCAGGTCTCCTCGACCTGCTCGGGGGAGGGCGGATGGGAGAAGTGGCGCTCGGCGTCCCAGCGGGGGGTGATCCAGCGGGGCTGCACGCCGGAGAAGACCAGGCCCGCCACGACGGACTTGTGGCTGTCCCGACCCACCAGCAGGCTGCCGTCGCCGCCGGCCACGGCCATCATCGCGGCCTTCACCGACAGCGAGCTGCCGCAGGTGGAAAACCATGCGGTGTCGGCCCCGACGGCGTTGGCCATCAGGTCCTCCGCGTGCTTGAGGTATCCGTTGCTGGTCTTGCGGTCATCCAGCCCGCCGCTGGCCAGCACGTCGTCGAGGAACGGTTCGCCGCCCAGCACGGCCAGCACCCGGTAGTCGGTGCCGCGTCCCTGCCGGTGCCCGGGTGGGGTGAATCCGTACCGGTTCTTTTCCCGATAGTCGGCGACCGCATTCAGCAATGGCGCGTCGGATTGGTCCATTCGGTGGGGATACCCGGGTTGTCGCGAGCTAAGAGCGCGGTCCGAATGCGCGGCGCCTCACATGCGCGACGGCGGCGCCCCGGCGGGGGGCGTGTCGGCCCCGGCGTGCCACCACACCGGCGGCTGCCTGGTGGACCAGCCGCACACGGCCTCCAGCTCGGCAGCCAGCGAGATCAGCAGGCCCTCGCTGTTTGCTGGCCCCATCAGCTGCACGCCGATCGGCAAACCGTCGGAGGTAAATCCCGCCGGCACGTTGATGGACGGCCACCCCAGCAGGTTCCACGGCCAGGTCAATGGGCACGCGGCGATCATGGCGCGGTCGGTGCCGAAGCTGCCCAATCGGTCGAACGAGCGCGCCAACGGCGGTGGTTCGGCGGTCGTCGGGGCCAGCACCACGTCGACGATGTCGAAGATCGAGCCGACCCGGCGCTGGTCGGCCGCCTCGTGGCGGCGCGCGCTGCGCAGAATCGCCTGCCCCAGCACCTGGCCCATGCGCAGGTTGGACACCGTGCGCGGGTCCAGGATCACGCCGTCGCCCAGCCGTTCCTCCCAATCCCGCAGTCCGGCGGTGGACCGGGCCAGGAAGTTCCATGACAGCCGCAGGCCGTAGTCGGGGTTGCCGGGCACCACTTTGTGGCCGAGCAGCTCGAGTTGCTTGCCCACCGCCCGCGTGGCGGCGAGGATCTCGGGGTGCAACTTGGTCCGAAAACCGTTGTACGGGAACCGGGTCGACAGCGCGATGTTCAGCGGACCGGGTGCCTTGCCGACATAGTCGGACGCCGTGATCGGGGGCGGCTTGTGCCGGTCGCCCTCGACGTTGCCCGACGCGGCGTCGAGCACCAGCGCCGCGTCGGCCACCGTGCGGGCCAGCACGCCGTTGACCGTGATGCCGTTGAACGCCTCGGGCAGCGGCCAGGTGGAGATGCGGCCGCGCTGCGGCTTGATGCCTACCAAGTGCGTCCACGCCGCGGGGATGCGGACGCTGCCGGCGCCGTCGGAGCCGATGGCGGCGGTGACCAGGCCCGCGGCCACGGCGGCCGCGCTACCCCCGGAAGATCCCCCCGGGGTGTGCCGCCGCGACCAGGGATTGCGGGTATGGCCAAAGCCCGGCCCGCTGGTGAACGGCCATTGGCCCAGCTCGCAGGTGTTCGTCTTGCCGACGATCACGGCGCCGGCGGCCTTGAGGCGGCGCACCACCTCGGCGTCCTGGGTCGCGGGCGCGACATACCCCTCGGTGCCGAAGGCGGTGGGCACTCCGGCGACGTCGACGTCGTCTTTGACCGCGATCGGAATGCCGAGCAACGGCGCGGTGTCCCCGGCCGCGCGGCGCCGGTCGGCCTGCGCCGCGTCGGCCAGCGCCGACTCGGTCAGCACCACCCGGAAGGCGTTCAGCGTCGGCTGGCTGGAATGAATGGCGTGCAGCGAACGGCTCACCAGTGTGGTGGACGTCACTGCGCGACTGGCCAGCTGATATAGCAGGTCAGTCATTGTGGGCAGGCGCTGACCGCCGGATCCTGAGATGGACCCGGTGCCCGCCCCGGAAGCGCCGATCACGGGGTACGAGACTAACGGCGCGGATACCCGCATTGTCGCGGCGGGGTGCAAAACTATGGTGATGCGGCTATATCGAGACCGAGCTGTGGTGTTGCGCCAGCACAAGCTCGGCGAAGCCGACCGGATCGTCACCCTGCTGACCCGCGACCATGGCCTGGTCCGCGCGGTGGCCAAGGGCGTGCGCCGCACCCGCAGCAAATTCGGCGCGCGGCTGGAGCCGTTTGCCCACATCGACGCGCAACTGCACCCTGGTCGCAATCTCGACATCGTCACCCAGGTCGTCTCCATCGACGCGTTCGCCACCGACATCGTCAGCGACTACGGCCGGTACACCTGCGGGTGCGCGATGCTGGAAACCGCTGAACGCCTCGCCGGTGAGGAGCGGGCGCCCGCCCCGGCGCTGCACCGGCTCACGGTGGGCGCGCTGCGCGCGGTGGCCGACGGGCGCCGGCCCCGCGACCTGTTGCTGGACGCCTATCTGCTGCGCGCCATGGGCATCGCCGGATGGGCGCCGGCGCTCACCGAGTGCGCCCGGTGCGCCACCGCCGGTCCGCATCGGGCGTTTCACGTCGCCGCCGGGGGCAGCGTCTGCCCACACTGCCGCCCGGCCGGCTCGACCACCCCGCCGCCGGGTGTGCTGGAGCTGATGGCCGCGCTGCACGACGGGGACTGGGAGGCCGCCGAGGCGTCGCCGCAGTCACACCGGGGCTACGTCAGCGGGCTGGTGGCCGCGCACTTGCAATGGCACCTGGAACGGCAGCTCAAAACGTTGCCGCTGGTAGAGCGGACATACCAGGTCGACCGCACCATCGCCGAACGGCGCGCAGCGCTGATCGGGCAGGATACTGCCTGTGGCTGAGCGCAAGCCGAAGTCGACCGATTTCCCGCAGCTGCCCCCCGCGCCCGACGACTACCCGGTCTTTCCCGACAAATCCACCTGGCCCGTCCCCTTCCCTGAGCTGCCGCCGTCCGCCGGCGGCGGCCCGCGCCGTCCCCCGCAGCACACCTCCAAAGCGGCCGCGCCGCGGATTCCGGCCGACCGATTGCCCAATCATGTGGCCATCGTGATGGACGGCAACGGCCGCTGGGCCACCCAGCGCGGTCTCAGCCGGACCGACGGCCATCGGGCCGGCGAGGCGGTCGTCATCGACATCGTCTGCGGCGCAATCGAAATCGGAATCAAATGGTTGAGTCTCTACGCGTTTTCCACGGAGAACTGGAAGCGTTCGCCCGAGGAGGTCCGTTTCCTGATGGGCTTCAACCGCGACGTGGTGCGCATGCGCCGGGTGAACCTCAACACGATCGGGGTCCGAATCCGGTGGGTCGGATCCCGTCCCCGCCTGTGGCGCAGCGTGATCAACGAATTGGCGATCGCCGAGGCGATGACGGACGGCAACGACGTCATCACCGTCAATTATTGCGTGAACTACGGCGGCCGCGCGGAGATCACCGAATCCGCAAGGGAGATAGCCCGTTTGGTGGAGGCGGGCAGGCTCAAGCCGGACCGGATCAGCGAGTCGACGATCTCGCGCCACCTGCAACGGCCCGACATCCCCGACGTCGACCTGTTCCTGCGGACGTCGGGGGAGCAGCGGTCCAGCAACTTCATGTTGTGGCAGGCGGCCTACGCTGAGTACATCTTTCAGGACAAGCTGTGGCCCGACTACGACCGCCGCGACCTGTGGGCGGCGTGCGAGGAATACGCGGACCGCAATCGACGGTTCGGGAGCGCGTGATGCCATCACTGCAGGAGCGGCTGGCGTCGATACTGCGCGACGCCCTTGCCATCGAGGAGGAGCCCGACGGCGCGCTGACGCTGCGGCACAACGGCACGCTGGCCTCGCTGCGGGTGGTGAACATCGCCGAGGGCCTCGATCTGGTGTCGCTGACGCAGATCTTGGCCTGGGATCTGCCCCTGACCAAGAAGATCAGCGACCAGATCGCCAAGCAGGCGCACGACAGCAACTTCGGCAGCGTGACGCTGGTCGAGAAGGCCAACCAGAAGGCGGCGCAACGCAATTCCGGCAAGGGCGTGGCCAAAACAGCGGACGTGATGCTGCGCTACAACTTTCCCGGCGGCGGCCTGACCGACGACGCCCTGCGCACCATGATCCTGCTGGTCCTCGACACCGGCGCGGAGATACGTCGTTCGCTGACGGGCTAGGACACCGCCGCCTCGGTCGCTTCGGCGGCCAGCTCCTCGCGGCCGCCGGTCCGCAGCAGCGACAGCATCGTGTCCGGGTCGTAGTCGGCCGGCCGGGTCGAGTCGACGAACCGTTCGACGACCTCGACGAAGCGGTCGGGGTGGTCGTGGAACGGCATGTGCCCGGAGTCCTCGAAGATCTCGATGCGCGAACCCGGCATCGAGGCGTGGGCGGTGTGCGCGTGGTCGACCGGGATGATCAGGTCGTCTTTGCCCCAAATGATTTGCACTGGAACGGATTTCACGAGATAGCTGCGGTCCAGCATGGTGACGTATTGGCCGCGCGCGTCCACCACCGATCGCAGGGTGCGCGCGAAGGCCGCCAGCCCGTCGGGGTCGAGGAAGCCCTCCATCAGGTTGACCACCTCGGCGGCGTCGCGCCCGAACCTGGTGGAACCCAGCACGGTCTGCACGGCGCGGCCGACGCGCCGGATCGTGGGCATCACCCCGGGTGCGCGCAGCACGCCCAGCGCCTCGGCGCCCAGCGGCATCGCCGCCAACCGCAACGCCAGGCTCACGTCCTTCGTGACGCCGCCGGCGCTCACCAGCACGATGCGCTCCACCAGCTGGGGGTACTGATAGGCGAACTGCATCGCGACGCCGCCCCCGAACGAATGCCCGACGACGGTGACCCGGTCGATGCCGAGCACGGCGAGCAGGTCGCGCATGCCGTTCGCGAAGGCCGGCAGGGAATAGTCGGCGTGGGGCTTGTCGGACTCGCCGTGGCCCAGCAGATCCGGCGCGATGACCGTGAACCGTTGCGCAAGCTTGGCGTGCACCGTTTCCCATGACTTGGAGTTGTCGCCGACGCCGTGGATCAGCAGCAGGGCCGGTCCCGACCCCGCGATCCGGAAGGCACGGCGGTACCCGTGGATCGTGCGGAACTGCAGTGACGGGGCCTCGACCTCGCGGACCGGCCGCAGCTGGGGCGATAGTTCGTTGCGCATCGGGTGCTCACTTCCCTTGAGGTGTTGTCTCGGCCCGTGGGCCACTCATGGGTAGGAGCACGCGGCGGACGCGTGCCGGACACTTTTTTCAGAACTTTTCTGCGGACAGCCTCAGCGCCCTAGGAGCGGCACTGGGCGCAGGTTCCGAAGATCTCGATGGTGTGGCTGACCTCGGAGTAGCCGTGCTTGGCGGCCACCTGCGCCGCCCATTCCTCCACCTCGTGGTCACCCACCTCGATGGTGGAACCGCAGCATCGGCACACCAGATGGTGGTGGTGATGTTCCGAGCACCTGCGGTAGACCGACTCGCCGGTGTCGGTGCGCAGCGTGTCGACCATGCCCGCCGCGGCCATCGACTGCAGCGTCCGGTAGACCGTGGTCAGGCCGATGTTGTCGCCGCGGCGCCGCAGCTCGTCGTGCAGCTCCTGGGCCGAGCGAAATTCGTCCAGCGTCTCGAGCAGCGTGGCGATCGCGGCGCGCTGGCGGGTGGAGCGCACGCTGGCGCCTGTCACGGTGCGTCCTCGCTCGCGTGGGCGACGGCGTCGACGACGATGTGCGCCAGGTGGTGGTCGGCGAGCCGATACAGCACTTCGCGTCCGGACCGTTCGCCGGCCACCACACCCGCCGCCTTGAGGATCTTCAGATGCTGGCTGACCAGCGGCTGCGGCACGCCGAGCGCGTCGACCAGTTCGTGCACGCAGCGGTGCGATTCGCGCAACTGCAGCACGATCGCGATCCGCACGGGTGCGGCCAGCGCGCGCAACAGCTCGCCCGCGGCATCGAGGATCTCCCGCGGCGGTGGGACGGGGTACTCGGGAAACTCCGCGTGTTCGCCCGGCCCGGCCCCGCCATGCTCGTGGGGCAGCACGCTCAGCTCGGATCCCATGTCGCCGCCGGCAGCGGCCGGCACCGAGGACGTTGAGGACGTCGCCATGGGAGAGTCATCACCTCGAGAAGTGCCGGTTATCGGGAGTGCCCGTCGTGGCAATCACGATCGGCCGCTTTCCACTGTCACATGCGTGATGACGCATGTCAAAGATCGCGGCGCCGGTCGATACCATGACTGATGTTTTGCGGGCGGCGGTTCGCCGCCGCCCGTCTGCCCGGATCTTCGAAAGGGAGTGCACAGCCCCGTGGCGTCCGTCATCGACACCGTAGTCAACCTGGCCAAACGGCGGGGCTTCGTCTTTCCCTCGGGCGAGATCTACGGGGGCACCAAATCGGCGTGGGACTATGGCCCGCTGGGCGTGGAGCTCAAGGAGAACATCAAGCGCCAGTGGTGGCGCGCGGTGGTCACCGGCCGCGACGACGTGGTCGGGCTCGACTCGTCGATCATCCTGCCCCGGCAGGTGTGGGTGGCCTCCGGCCACGTCGAGGTCTTCCACGACCCGCTCATCGAGTGCCTGAACTGCCACCACCGGCATCGCCAGGACCACTTGCAGGAGGCCTACGCGGCGAAGAAGGGAATCGCCGACCCCGATTCGGTACCGATGGGCGAGATCGTCTGCCCGGACTGCGGCACCAAGGGCCAGTGGACCGAGCCCCGCGAATTCAACATGATGCTCAAGACCTACCTCGGACCGATCGAGACCGAGGAGGGGCTGCACTACCTGCGTCCCGAGACCGCGCAGGGCATCTTCGTCAACTTCGCCAACGTGGTGACGACCGCGCGCCGCAAGCCGCCGTTCGGGATCGGGCAGATCGGCAAGAGCTTCCGCAACGAGATCACCCCCGGCAACTTCATCTTCCGGACCCGCGAGTTCGAGCAGATGGAGATGGAGTTCTTCGTGGAGCCCTCCACCGCCAGGGACTGGCACCAGTATTGGATCGACACCCGGCTGCAGTGGTACGTCGACCTGGGCATCGACCCGCAGAACCTGCGCCTGTACGAGCACCCGCAGGAGAAGCTGTCGCACTACTCGGACCGCACGGTCGACATCGAGTACAAGTTCGGCTTCGTCGGCAATCCGTGGGGCGAGCTGGAAGGCGTCGCCAACCGCACGGACTTCGATTTGTCAACGCACGCAAAGCATTCCGGGGCCGATCTGTCGTTCTACGACCAGGTCACCGACTCCCGGTACACGCCCTACGTCATCGAACCCGCGGCGGGCCTGACGCGGTCGTTCATGGCGTTTCTCGTCGATGCCTACAGCGAGGACGAAGCGCCCAACGCCAAGGGCGTCATGGAAAAGCGGACGGTGCTTCGGCTCGACCCACGCCTGGCGCCGGTCAAGGCCGCGGTGCTGCCGCTGTCCCGGCACGCCGACCTGAGCCCCAAGGCCCGTGACCTGGCCGCCGAATTGCGCAAGTGCTGGAACATCGATTTCGACGACGCCGGCGCCATCGGTCGCCGGTACCGTCGCCAGGACGAGGTCGGCACGCCGTTCTGCGTGACCGTCGACTTCGACTCGCTCGAGGACGACGCCGTGACCGTGCGCGAGCGCGACGCCATGACCCAGGATCGGGTCGCGATCGGCGCTGTCGCCGATTACCTGGCGGCCCGCCTGAAGGGCTGCTAGGCGCCCCTTCCGCACGGTGATGCCGATTTGTGGTCTCTGCGTACACGGCGCTAATTCGCCGAATGAATCGAACGACTCAAATTGCGCGCGAATTGAGGTTCCGGCTCTTTCGAAAAGTTGCCATCGCAATTCCGCGGAGCGTCCGGGCGCTACGAGCGCCGCGGCCGGGGATCCGCGCTGCTCCGACGGCCTCTGCTCGGTGGTCTGCGGGGTGGCGTCAAGCCGTTTTCGGATTGGATCAAGTTTGTGTTATTGATCCGGTCAAGTTTGCGTTCTCGATTGATTCAAGTTTAGAAAAATATGCGGCTTTTCGGTGATTTTTGCCTTACGATCCGGCCGTGATGGGTGTTGATTTCCGGGAGGCGACGAGGCCGTTGGCACGGCCCGCTGCGCGGGGGTCGTGATGGTTCTCGATTTTTCCTGGTTGCCTGCCCAGGATGTCGCCGCGATGCTGGGCTACCGGGGGTGATAGGTCGGGGCTGCGCGTTGGGCGCCGCAGCGGCGCCTAACTTCAATTTTTTGTTACGGAAGGAGTGGGGTTATGGCTACTCGGTTTATGACCGATCCGCACGCGATGCGGGCGATGGCAGGTCGATTCGACGTGCATGCGCAGACGGTTACGGATGAGGCGCAACGGATGTGGGCGTCGTCGCAAAACATTTCCGGCGCCAGCTGGAGCGGGGCGGCGGAGGCGACGTCCTACAACACCATGGGACAGATGAACCAGGCATTTCGCAACATTGTGAACATGCTGCAGAGCGTTCGCGACGGCTTGATCCGTGACGCCAACAACTACGAGCAGCAAGAGCAGGCGTCGCAGCAGATTTTGAGCAGTTAGCGGCACTGAGACTTAGGAGATTTGTGCGATGACAATTAACTATCAATTCGGCGATGTGGACGCCCATGGCGCGACGATTCGCGCGCAGGCGGCGTCGTTGGAGGCCGAGCACCAGGCCATCGTTCGCGATGTGCTGGCTGCTGGTGACTTCTGGGGTGGCGCCGGTTCGGTGGCCTGCCAGGAGTTCATCACCCAGTTGGGTCGCAACTTCCAGGTGATCTACGAGCAGGCGAACTCCCACGGCCAGAAGGTGCAAAGCGCCGGCAGCAACATGGCCAGCACCGACAGCGCCGTCGGGTCCAGCTGGGCCTGACCACCTCTCAAGGGCGTGGGTAACACCCCGGTGTTACCCACGCCTGAGGCGTTCGGTGACGAGAACCGGTCCCCGACGCGAATTCAGCGCCAATACGGGTGAGACGGTTTGGTGAAACCCCGGATTTTTGATGGCCGATGGACTTAGGATCGGTCCGTGGTGTCTGTTGATCGTTGGACTGTGCCGTTGATGCGGCTGGCTGGCTTGGGGGTGTGATGGTTCCCGCTTTTACGTTCTTCCCGCCGGAGATCAACTCGGCGTTGATGTTCGCCGGGGCGGGTTCGGGGCCCTTGTTCATGGCGGCGTCGGCCTGGGACTCCCTGGCGACGGACCTGGCGGGTGCGGCGTCGTCGTTCCAGTCGGTGGTCTCCGGCTTGACCGACGGGCCGTGGGCGGGGCCGGCGTCGATATCCATGGCGGCGGCGGCGACGCCCTACGTCGGATGGTTGAGCGCGGCCGCCGGGCAGGCGGAGTCGGCGGGTCTGCAGGCGCGCACAGCGGCGACGGCGTTTGAGTCCGCGCTGGCGGCGACTGTGCCCACGCCCGCAATCGCGGCGAACCGCACCCAGTTGATGACGTTGATCGCGACGAACATCCTGGGCCAGAACACCCCGGCGATCTTCATGACCGAGTTCGAGTACATGGAGATGTGGGCCCAGGACGTGGCCGCCATGGTCGGCTATCACGGCGGGGCGATGGGGGTCGCCGCGGCGTTGCCGGCGTTCAGCACGCCGCCCCTGAACCTGGCGGGTTTGACGGGGCTGTTGTCGGCGCCGCTGGCGGGGGTGACTTCGCAGGCCGTCGGATTGGCCTCGTCGGTGGGCGGCGCGATCACCGCTCCGGTGGCCTCGGCGGTCGCCGTGGCCGGACCCGCGGTGTCGCAGGTGTCCGCGCTGGCCTCGGCCGCGCCGATTTCGTCGCTGTCGACCGTCGCCCAGGTCGGGATGATGCCGGTGAGCATGATGATGTCGCCGATCATGATGGCGGCCCAAGCAGGAATGGGCGGCGCGAATTCGGCGGCCCTGGCCGGAGCGACGGGTGCCGCCGGCGCCATGGATCCGGCGAAGTTCGTCAGCAGTGCGGTTCCGAAGGGGCTCGGCGGTGGCGGCATCGGCGGCCTGGGTGGCGCCGAGGCCGGTTTGGGCAAGGCGCGGCTGGTCGGCGCGATGTCGGTCCCGCCGACCTGGCAGGGCTCGGCGCCGTCCCGGATGGTCAGCGCGGCGATGTCGGGCATGGGCGAGATGCCGGCCGGCGCCGCGGCGGCCGGGGCGCCGATGGGCGGCGGCATGCCGATGATGCCGATGCCGATGGGTGGCATGGGCGCGGGCGCGGGCATGCCCGGCGGGATGATGGGCCGCGGCGGAGCCAGTCCGACCCACGTGGTGCAGTCGCGGCCCAGCGTGGTGCCGCGGACCGGGGTCGGATAGGTCGTCGGAAAGGGCAGGTGATAAACCGGGTCGCGAGTCGGCGGCCCCCAGGGCCCGGGTCTGTGGCCATATTGGTTGCACCAAGCGGAGAGTGCTGCTCTCACCCGGATTCCGTCATCCGTTTCGCTCAAGATCTTGCGCTGTTTCTCAAAGAGGCGAAATCGGTGAATCCCGGATATTGTCCTCAGAATTGACTTACGATGCGAAGTGCCTGGTGGTGCTGTATTCGCCGCCGGGTTCGAATGTGAACGAAACGGCTGTGGAAGGGGGCACCGTGCTTTTGCCTCTTGGTTCCCCGCTGCCGGACGATGCGGTGTCGGCAAAGCGAGGCGAGTCGGGGATGCTCGGCGGCTTATCGGTTCCGCTGAAGTGGGGGGTGGCTGTTCCCCCGGATGACTACGACCATTGGGCACCGGAGCCGGAAGAAGGCACCGATGCAACCGCGCAGGCGGCCGAGGGGCTCAGCCCGGAGGCGGCCGGCGACGGCATGGACGAGTGGAATGAGTGGGCCGAATGGAGCGAGTGGCAAGCCGAAGCGGAACCTCGCTTCGACATGCCGCGCACTACCAGCGTGGTACCGACCTCGCCGGCGGCGGGCTGAGGTTTCACGCGTGATCCAAGACCAACCTGTATGAGAAATCCAGGAAGTTAAATCCAGAAGGAGAAAGGCAACATGGCAACACGTTTTATGACCGACCCGCACGAGATGCGGGCGATGGCGGGCCGTTTTGAGGTCCACGCGCAGACC
>NZ_LZIC01000014.1 GCF_001667185.1 Mycobacterium sp. 852002-50816_SCH5313054-b
AGCGGGGAGCCGATAACGGGCCTGTTCGCCGCCGGGAACGCGATGGCCGGCGTGACCGGGCGGGCCTACGGCGGCGCGGGTGGAACAATCGGTCCGGCAATGGTTTTCGGCTACCGGGCGGGTCATGCGGCCGCCACGGGGAAGTCGGTCGATCTAGACTAGTTCCATGACGTCGCTCGTGTGGGACCAGCACACCTGCCTGCCTCTGCAGGCGGACACCGACGTCGACCCCCTGACCCGCTACGGGCGCCCCGCGGGGGCATTGGTGTCCGTCAACGCGGGGTATTCGCCCCACACCTTCGACGACGCGACCGCCCTGCTGCGGCATTATCGTTCGGCGGTGGACGCCCACCCACAGCTGGCGTTGGCGGACACCCTCGGCGATGTCGCCGCGATCACCCGCGGCGGCCGGATCGCCGTGGTGTTCGACCTCGAGGACTCCGGTCCCCTCGACGGCAACCTCAACAACCTGGCCCCCCTCGCCGGGCTCGGCGTGCGCACCTTGCTGCCCACCTATAACCACGCCAACCGCGCCGGCAGCGGTTGCCTGGACACCACCGACGGCGGCCTCACCGCATGGGGCCGTTCACTCGTCGGCGAGATGAATCGCGTGGGCGTCGTTCCCGACGGATCGCACTGCAGCGCCCGCACCGGGCTTGACATGTGCGAAATCTCGAGTGGGCCAGTCATTTACAGCCATTCCTGCATGCGCACCGTCTGGGAGCACCCGCGCAACATCACCGACGACCAGGCCCGAGCCAGCGCCGCGACGGGCGGCGTCATCGGCGTCACCGGCGTCGGCATCTTCCTGGGACCCAACACCCCAACCCTCGACGCGATGGCGCGGCACCTGGAATACGCCGCCGAGCTCGTCGGCATCGACCACGTCGGCGTCAGCACCGACTTCTCGTTTGATTTCGCGGATTTCCACGACGAAGTCGCCCGCAACCCGCAGCTGTTCGACGAAAGTTACACCCGCTGGGGACCGATTCAATGGATGCCGCCCGAAACCTTCCTGGGGCTCGAGCAGCATCTGCGCGGCCGCGGGTGGGGCGCCCCCGACGTCGCGGCCGTGCTCGGCGGGAACTTCTATCGGGTGGCGCGACAGGCGTGGCGCACGTAGTGCGTAATCCCTTGTGTCACTGTGGTTTCACTGGTCACAGCGCGGGCGTTTTTGTCGGTGGGTGTTCGTAGAGTTTGGGGCATGGGTGCGAGCAGTCGTGACGAGATCGTCGAGGTTTTCGACGCGCTCGATCACGATGCAGAGCGCCTGTGCGCGTTGTCTTTCGACGTGTTCACCACCCCGGAACGGTTACGGGCCCTGGAGCGCCTGGAGCGCGTGGCACGCCGGCTGCGCACCCCCGGGCACGCATTGATCAACCAACTCGAGGCGCAGGCCAGCACGGCAGAATTGGGCGGCACGCTGCGTTCGGCGTTGGCCGACCGGTTGCGCATCACCAAGGCCGAGGCCGCCCGGCGCGTCGATGAGGCCGAGGACCTGGGCCAGCGTCGCGCGCTGACCGGCGAGCCGCTGGCGCCGAAGTTGGCCGCGACCGCCGCCGGGCAACGCCAGGGCCTGATCGGCGACGGGCAGGTGAAGGTGATCCGCGGCTTTTTCGCCCAGCTGCCCGCGCAGGTCGACGTGGGCACCCGCGCGCACGCCGAAGCCGACCTGGCCG
>NZ_LZIC01000015.1 GCF_001667185.1 Mycobacterium sp. 852002-50816_SCH5313054-b
ATGAGGACACCTCGCGATCACTGGGCTGTCCTCTATGTCGGGAGACATCCGTCCTCTATGTCAATGAATCACAGACCTCCGCCCGCACGGTCCTTGACGGGCGCCTCCCAGCCGATGTTTTGTCGCGCATTCCGTGGGTAGTCGCGTTGCACCGCATTCGAAGGAAGACGCCTTGGCCACCGCACACGAGCCACCCGAACCACCCGTCACCGCACAAGCTGTGGAATTCGCCGAACGCAGGGCCGCACAGGCGCGCGAACGTGCCGCGCACGCCGGGCTCTCGGCCGCCCAGAGCATGGCGGCATCCGCGCAGTCCCACCAACGATTCGCAGAGGTGCAAGACGTTTCCGTCGCCCAAGGGGTTTCGGACACAGACGCCCACCGCGAGTCCGCGATCCGGCATCGCGAAGCTGCCGCCGAGGACCGCAGGCTGGCCGAGCAGAAGCGGAAAGAGTCCGAAGCCGACCTGTCTCTGGGCAAAGAGCGGTAAACACCGTTGGCTGCGCCATGAAAGCCCTTGCGTCAACGGATTTGGGGACGACACTAGCCGCTCGAGCTGGCCGGTGCGGTTCGGTATACACAACTTGTCTCGTGTCGAATGCCGGGCGAACCCGTCGGCAGGGGCGAACGCACTGGCAGTGCCCGCCACGATGCCGCCGACAACGACGACTCAGAGAACACGTGTTTATCGAACGCGGCAGTTGGGAAGCCGAGGGGGAAGCGTGAGCCGACCGGCTCACGGAAATCTCGATCAGACCTCTGGGATGACTTATGGTTTCTCCGCTTCGCAGCCTCACCCGATGGAGCACCGCGCCCGCGAAGGGCGTGCAGACCGCCAAGTCCTGGGTCAACGTGCCGCGTGGGCTGGCCGCCCGCGCGACCACCCCGCTCCTGCCCGACGACTATCTCAAATTGCTCAACCCGTTGTGGTCGGCGCGGGAGTTGCGCGGCCTCATCGTCGATGTCCGCCCCGAAACCGCCGATTCGGCGACCGTCACGATCAAGCCCGGCTGGGGTTTTTCGGGTAGGTACCAGCCGGGCCAGTACGTCGGGATCGGATTGCGGATCGACGGCCGATGGCACTGGCGCTCCTATTCGTTGACGTCGATCCCGCGCCGCGACAACAAGAACATCACCATCACCGTCAAGGCCACCCCGGAGGGCTTTCTGTCGACCCACCTGGTCAAGGGCGTCAAACCCGGCACCATCGTGCGGCTTGCGTCCCCCAAGGGCGACTTCGCGCTGCCCGACCCGCCGCCGGCCAAGCTCCTCTTCATCACCGCGGGCAGCGGGATCACCCCGGTCATGGCGATGCTGCGCACACTCAAATCCCGCGGGCAACAAGCGGACATCGTGCACATCCACTCGGCGCCCAGCGACGACGACGTGATCTTCCACGGCGAATTGCGCGAACTCGAGAATGCCCAGCCGGGGTATCGACTTCACCTGCAGCTCACCAAAACCCAGGGTCACCTCGAATTCGATCAGCTCGCCGACATCGTGCCCGACTGGCAGGAGCGCCCGGCGTGGGTCTGCGGCCCGAACTCCCTGCTGGACGCCGCCGAAGAAGCATGGAAAGCCGCGGACTGCGACGATCAGCTGCACATGGAGCGCTTCACGATCGCGGCCACTGACAAGGGCGGCGAGGGCGGAACCGTCACCTTCGCCATCTCCGACAAGACGATCGAAATCGACGGCGCGACATCGATTATGGAAGCCGGCGAAAGCGTGGGAATCCAGATGCCGTTCGGGTGCCGGATGGGCATCTGCCAGACCTGCGTGCTCCCGCTGGAGGAAGGGCACGTGCGTGACGTCAGGTCGGGGACCGAACACGGCGCGGGCGACCGCATTCAAACCTGCATCTCCACTGCATCCGGAAACTGCACCATCAAGATCTGAGGGAAACTTATGGCAATCACTGATATCAAGGAATACGCACACCTGACGACTGAGGACATCGAGCAGCTCGCCCAGGAGCTGGACGCGATCCGCGCCGACATCGAGGAGTCCCGCGGCGAGCGGGACGCCCGCTACATCCGGCGAGCCATCCAGCTGCAGCGCGGCCTGGCCGCCGGTGGTCGAATCGCGTTGTTCGCCAGCCACAAGAAGCTGGCGTGGCTCACCGGCACCGCGATGCTCGCCAGCGCGAAAATCATCGAGAACATGGAGATCGGCCACAACATCATCCACGGCCAGTGGGACTGGATGAACGACCCCGAGATCCACTCGACGGAGTGGGAGTGGGACACCACCTGCCCGAGCGTGCAGTGGAAGCATTCCCACAACTTCGTGCACCACAAGTACACGAACATCGTGGGCCTCGACGCCGACGTGGGCTACGGCATCATGCGCGTCACTCGCGACGAGCCGTGGGAGCCGTGGATGCTCGGCAACCCGATCTACAACATGCTGCTGGGCACCTTCTTCCAGTACGGCGTCGCGCTGCACCACATCGAGTCGGCCAAGCTGCGCAAGAAGGAGAAGAGCTATGCCGAGGCGGCCAAGGACCTGAAGGTGATCGGCAAGAAGGTCGTCAAGCAGGAGGGCAAGGACTACCTGATCTTCCCGGCGCTGACGGGGCGCAACTGGAAGCGCACCATCAAGGCCAACATGACCGCCAACCTGATCCGCAACATCTGGGCCTACATGGTGATCTTCTGCGGCCACTTCCCCGACGGCGCGGAGAAGTTCACCGTCGAGGAGTTCGAGAACGAGACGCAGGGGGAGTGGTACCTGCGCCAGATGCTCGGATCGGCGAACTTCAACGCCGGCCCGCTGATGGCGTTCATGAGCGGCAACCTCTGCTACCAGATCGAGCACCACCTCTTCCCGGACCTGCCCAGCAATCGCTACGCGGAGATCGCGGTGCGGGTGCGCGAGCTGTGCGACAAGTACGACCTGCCCTACACCACGGGATCCCTTGGCCGCCAATACCTGCAGACGTTCTGGACGATTCTCAAACTCGCCCTGCCCGACAAGCTTCTGCAGGCGACGCCCGACGACGCCCGCGAGACGCGCTCGGAGCTGAAGTTCCGCGTCCGCGAGGGGCTGCGGGAAAGCTTCGTCGATCCCGCCACGGGCAAGCGGCGCGGCCTGCGCACCGCCCTGCGGGAGTTGCGGGGGTCCGGGCAGGCGGCGTAGCCGGCACCGTCGCGGTACGAGTACTCGCCCACATCGACACCGGCGCGAAAACGTTCGAGTAGAGCTCACGGTGGTGTCGATTTCGGCGTGGTCGGCGGCCAGGAGCGCCCGGGTTTGACCTTTGGTAAGGCAACCCTTAGTTTGTGGGTAACTTACCTACTCGGAGGGTGCTGAATGCAGTCGGTTGCGTCTCGTCGGGGCGGCCGCGCCGAACCCTGCACCGGGCAGGACCGCTGATGGCGCGCGGCCTTCAGGGGGTGATGCTGCGCAGTTTCGGCGCGCGCGACCACATCGCGACCGTGATCGAAACGGTCCGCATCGCACCGCATTTCGTGCGGATTCGGATGGAGTCGGCCACCCTGTTCGAGGACGCGGAGGCCGAACCCGCGGCGTGGCTGCGGTTCTGGTTTCCCGACCCCGACGGGTCGGCCACCGAGTTCCAGCGCGCGTACACGATCTCGGAGGCGGACGTCGCCGCGGGCCGCTTTGCGGTCGACGTCGTGCTGCACGAGCCGGCGGGACCCGCGTCGTTATGGGCGCGCACCGTGGGGCCGGGCGAGGCGATCGCGGTGATGTCCCTGATGGGCTCGTCGCGTTTCGACGCGCCCGGCGAGCAGCCGGCCGGCTATCTGCTGATCGGCGACTCGGCGTCGATTCCCGGGATCAACGGCATCGTGGGCACCGTCCCCGACGACGTCCCGATCGAGATGTACCTCGAGCAGCACGACGGCAACGACACGCTGATCCCGCTCGCGGAACACCCCCGGCTGCGGGTGCACTGGGTGGCGCGCCGCGACGAGAGGTCGCTGGCCGCGGCGATCGAGAGCCGGGACTGGTCGAACTGGTATGCGTGGGCCACGCCGGAGGCCACGACGCTCAAGCATGTCCGGACCCGGCTGCGCGACGAGTTCGGGTTCCCCAAGTCCGAGATCCACGCCCAGGCCTACTGGAGCGCGGGACGGGCGATGGGCACCAGCCGCGGTGACGAGCCGGAAAGCGTTGCGCCACAAGACGAACCATCGCCACCGGTGCCCGCGGCGCCGGCGAAGGGCAACTGGCGCGCCCAGGCCGCGGGCCGGCTGCTGGCGCCGCTGCGGTCGGCGTTGATTCTCTCGGGCGTGCTGCAGGCCGTGATCACGCTGCTGCAGCTCGCGCCGTTCGTGCTCCTGGTCGAGCTGGCCCGGCTCTTGGCGTCGGGCGCCGGGGCGCCCCGGCTGTGGACGGTGGGCATCGCGGCCGTCACGCTGCTGGGCGCCGGTACGGTTCTCGGCGCCGCCCTGACGCTGTGGCTGCACGTCGTCGATGCGCGTTTCGCAAACGACTTGCGCACAAGGCTTTTGACCAAGCTCTCCCGGTTGCCGCTGGGCTGGTTCACCGCCCGCGGATCGGGGTCGATCAAGCAGCTGCTGGCCGACGACACGCTGTCCCTGCACTATCTGGTCACCCACGCGATACCGGACGCGGTCGCCGCGGTCGTCGCCCCGGTGGCGGTGCTGCTCTATCTGTTCGCCGTCGACTGGCGGGTGGCGCTGGTCCTGTTCGTGCCCGTCCTGGTCTATCTGGTGCTGACGTCGTCGATCACCATCCAGTCGGGCCCGCGCATCCCGCAATCGCAGCGCTGGGCGGAGCGGATGAGCGGGGAGGCCGGCGCGTATCTCGAGGGACAGCCGGTGATCCGGGTCTTCGGCGGCGCCGCGGCGTCCAGCTTCCGCCGCCGCCTCGACGAGTACGTCGGTTTCCTGGTGGCCTGGCAGCGTCCCCTCGCCGGGAAGAAAACGCTGATGGATCTGGTCACCCGCCCCGCGACGTTCCTGTGGCTCATCGCGTTGACGGGCACCCTGCTGGTGGTTGCCGGGCGGATGGATCCGGTCGACCTCCTGTCGTTCCTGTTGCTGGGCACCACCTTCGGCGCGCGCCTGCTGGGCATCGCCTATGGGCTCGGTGGCATCCGCGCCGGGACGCTGGCGGCCCGACGGCTGCAGAACACCCTCGACGAGCCCGAGCTCGAAGTGCGACGGCCCGATGCGCCGAAAGCCGACCCCGGGGCGACGGTGGTGTTCGATCGGGTCAGCTTCGGTTATCGCCCGGGTGTCCCGGTGATCGAGGACGTGTCGCTGACGCTGCGGCCCGGCACCGTCACCGCGCTCGTCGGCCCGTCGGGCTCCGGGAAGTCGACCCTGGCCGCGCTGCTCGCCCGGTTCCACGACGTCGAACAGGGCGCGATACGCGTTGGCGGGCAAGATATTCGATCGCTGACCGCCGACGAACTCTACACGCGCGTCGGTTTCGTCCTGCAGGAGACGCAACTCGTGCACGGCACCGTCGCGCAGAACATCGCGCTGGCGGTGCCGGACGCCACCGCCGAACGAATCGAGGCCGCGGCGCGCGAGGCCCAGATCCACGACCGCATCATGCGGCTGCCGCAGGGCTACGACACCGTGCTGGGCGCCGGCGCCGGGCTGTCGGGCGGCGAACGCCAGCGGCTCACCATCGCCCGCGCCATCCTCGCCGATACCCCGGTGCTCATCCTCGACGAGGCGACGGCGTTCGCCGATCCGGAATCGGAATACCTTGTGCAGCAAGCGCTCAACCGGCTCACCCGGGAGCGCACCGTGCTGGTCATCGCCCATCGGCTGCATACCGTCACCCGAGCCGACCAGATCGTCGTGCTCGATCACGGCGGGATCGCCGAACGCGGCACCCACGACGAGTTGCTCGCCGCGGACGGACGCTACCGGCGGCTGTGGGACACCGGCCTGCTTCCGGCGGCCGCGGCCCGGGAGGGGGCGCGATGATCAGGACCTGGATCGGGCTCGTCCCCCCAGACCGCCGCGGCAAGCTGATCGCCTACACCGCGCTCGCCCTGATCTCGGTGGCGGTGCGGGCGGTCGCCACGGTGCTGCTGGTTCCGCTGGTGGGCGCGCTGTTCGACGCACCCCACCGCGCGCCGGTGTGGCTGGGCTGGCTCACCGTCGCGACCGTGGCGGGGTGGGTGATCGACACCGCGACCGCGCGCATCGGCTTCGACCTGGGCTTCGCCGTGCTCGATCACAGCCAGCACGACGTGGCGGACCGGCTTCCGGACGTCCGGCTCGACTGGTTCACCGCCGACAACACCGCGACCGCACGGCAAGCGATCGCCGCAACGGGACCCGAACTCGTCGGCCTGGCGGTCAACCTGCTGACGCCGCTGGCCACCGCGATCCTGCTGCCGGCGGCCATCGCGCTGGCCCTACTGCCGGTGTCCTGGCAGCTCGGTGCGGCCGCCCTGGGCGGCGTGCCGCTGCTGCTGGGCGCGCTGTGGGCCTCCGCGCGGCTCGCGCGCCGCGCCGACGGCGCCGCCGCCGAGGCCAACACCGCGCTCACCGAGCGCATCATCGAGTTCGCCCGGACCCAGCAGGCGTTGCGCGCCGCGCGCCGCGCCGAGCCGGCCCGCAGCCTGGTCGGCGACGCGCTCGCCGCCCAGCGCGGTGCGACGATGCGGTTGCTGTCCATGCAGGTGCCCGGCCAGCTGCTGTTCAGCCTCGCCAGCCAGCTGGCCCTCATCCTGCTGGCGGGGGCGACGACGGCGCTGACGATCGGCGGCACGCTCACCGTGCCGGAGGCCATCGCGTTGATCGTCGTGATCGCCCGCTACCTCGAGCCGTTCACCACCATCAGCGAGCTTGCCCCGGCGCTGGAGAGCACCCGCGCGACGCTGGACCGCATCCGTTGCGTGCTCACCGCGCCGGTCCTGAAGGCCGGCGCCGCAGCGCTGCCCGACGGCGCGGCGGCCCCGCGCATCGATTTCGACAACGTCACCTTCGGCTACGGGGATTCCACGCGGCCGGTGCTGGACGGCGTGAGCTTCTCGTTGCGGCCCGGGAGCGCCACGGCGATCGTCGGCCCCTCCGGCTCCGGCAAGAGCACCGTCCTGGCGCTCATCGCCGGCCTGCACGAGCCCTCCCGGGGCCGCGTGCTGATCGACGGCGTGGACGCGGCGACGCTCGATGCCGAGGCGCGGCGCGCGGCCGCCAGTGTCGTGTTCCAGCACCCGTACCTGTTTCACGGCACTATCCGCGAAAACGTCTTCGCGGGAAACCCGTCCGCCGGCGATGCGCAGTTCGAGCGGGCGGTGGCGCTGGCGCGGGTCGACGAACTCACCGGCCGGTTGCCCGACGGCGCCCACACGATCGTCGGCGAGGCGGGGTCGACGCTGTCCGGCGGTGAACGGCAACGGGTCAGCATCGCGCGCGCTTTGCTCAAGGCCGCGCCGATCCTGCTGGTCGACGAGGCGACCAGCGCCCTGGACACCGAGAACGAGGCGGCGGTGGTCGACGCGCTCACTGCCGACCCGCAGGCGCGCACCCGGGTGATCGTCGCTCACCGCCTGGCCAGCATCCGGCACGCCGACAGAGTTTTGTTCCTGGACAACGGCCGAGTGGTCGAGGACGGCACGGTCGACGAACTGCTCGCCGCGGGCGGGCGTTTCGACGAATTCTGGCGACAGCAGCACGATGCCGCGGATTGGCGGATCGTCGCCGAGTAAGTCGGCATAGCCGGCTGCGGCGCTTGCCGTATGCCTTACAGTTAGGCGGTCGGTCGAGGGTCGGGAGTGCTGGAGGCGTGCATATGAGTGCTGTGGTGTCCATTCCGCGGTATCCCGGCGACGTGACCCCCGAATGGCTTTCGGCAGCTCTTACCGGCCGCGGCACACCCGTCGAGGTCTCCGACGTCGAGGTGGCTGCCATCGGCACCGGCCAGACCGGCGCGACCTACCGCGTGACGGCCAGGTATGCGACGGATCCGGGCGACCTGCCCCAGACCTTCGTGATCAAGCTGCCGGCCCAGGACGACGCCGTGCGCGACCGCGTCGTCATCGGATATCGCAGCGAATGCGCGTTCTATTCGTCGGTGGCCGATCGGGTGCGGGTGCCGACGCCGGAATGCTTCTACTGCGAGATCAGCGAGGACGCAATGGATTTCGCCCTGCTGCTCGCCGATCAAGCGCCGGCGGTGCAGGGCGATCAGCTCGCCGGCTGCGGCGAAGCCGAAGCGCACCTCGCGGTGACGGCGCTGGCCGGCCTGCACGCGCCCAGCTGGTGCGATCCGGTCTGGCTGGATTTCGAAGGTATCGGCTTTGGCCGGCCCGACGAAGCCGGGGCCAGCGGCATGGGCGAGGTGGCGAAGATGAGCGCCGACATCACGCTCGAGAAGCTGGGCGATCGAATGACCCCGGAGGACCATGAGACCTTCAGTGCGGCAATGGGTTTGGTGGCGCCGTGGCTGCTGGCCGAGTACGACCGCTTTGCCTTGCTGCACGGCGACTATCGGCTGGACAACATGCTGTTCGATCCGGACCGAACGCGGGTCAGCGTGGTCGACTGGCAGACCCTCGGCGTGGGCCTGCCGGCCAGGGATCTCGCCTACTTCACCGCGACCAGCCTGAATCCGCAGCTGCGGGCGCGCATCGAAGAAGACCTCGTCGCCGCCTACCACCGAGCGCTATTGCGTTCCGGGGTCAGCGGCTACGACCGAGAAAGCTGCTGGCGTGATTACCGGCTCGGGGTGTTGCAGGCGCCCCTGATCTCGGCGCTGGGATTCGCGTTCGCCGCAGCCACCGAGCGCGGCGACGACATGGTGCTGGCCATGCTCAGCCGCGGCTGCCGGGCGATCCGCGAACTGGGCACGCTGGAGTTGATCGGTTAGAGGTCGCCGGTGAAATCGGCGGACAACCACTTGTCGGGCCGGATGGTGAAGAGCACCTCCTCGACGCCCTCCATGCTGCTCACGAACGCCCGGCCGCCTTCCTCGCCGAGGTAACGGATGGCGATGGCTTCCTGCACGTCCGACGGGGCCGAAGTGGTGGTGTCGACGACGCTGCCTTCGACCACCACGTACTGATACGGCGGCTCCTCGCGCTGGACCACCAGCGTCACCGCGCCGGCCCGCTCGATGAGCCCGGCCTTGCGACTGGAGGACCCGGTCATGATCCGGATGTTCCCGCCGGGCGTGTAGTCGTACCAGATCGGGACGCTGGCCGGCGGCCGCCCGTCGGCGGCGACGGACAGCACCGCGACGTGCTTGTCGGCGAGAAACTCCTGACGTTCGGCTTCGCTGAAACTCCTCATGGGCACTACGAACGCCGGACCGCGAGAGCTATTCCCTTCTGGTCCCGGCGCGCCTCGATCAGTACTGCGTCGAACCCTGGTCCACCGGGATCTGGGCCGCGGTGATGTTGCGCGATTCGTCACTGGCCAGCCAGCACACGGCGTCGGCCACCTCTTCCGGCTCGGCGGCCCACTTGGGCAGGAACGGCGTGAGCATGTTGGACAGCTGCGGGTTGGTCTCCATCGCTCTGCCCATCGCCGCGACCATGTCACCGGATCCCATCGGGGTGTTCACCGGCCCCGGATGCACGCTGTTGACCCGGATCGAGTGTTTGCCCAACTCGGCGGCGAACGCGCGCGCCATCCCGGCGACGGCATGCTTGCTGGTGGTGTAGTGCACCATGAACGGCTGCAGCTTCATGCCCGCCGCGGAACTGATCAGGATGATGGAACCGCCGCGGCCGCCCTCGATGATCCTGTCGGCGCCGGCCATCACCGTGTTCCAGGTGCCGGTCACGTTGATCTCCATGACGTCGCCGAACGTTTCGGGCGTGATCTCGTCCCAGGGCTGCGGAGCCGAGATGCCGGCGTTGGCGACGATGATGTCGAGGCGGCCGAAGGCGGCGACACCGTCGTCAACGACCCGGCGAAGTTCGTCGAAGTCACGAACATCGGTCGCCGTGGCCAAGATTCGACGACCGGTCGCCTCGACCAGGCGGACGGTTTCGGCGAGGTCGTCGGGCGTGGCCGAGTCGTAGGGGACGCACGACGGGAGCTTGCCGGCGATGTCAACGGCGATGATGTCGGCGCCCTCCCGGGCCATCCGAACGGCGTGCGCCCGGCCCTGGCCGCGCGCCGCGCCCGTGATGAACGCGACTCTTCCCTCGAGCCGGCGGCTCATCGTTGCGCCGCCTTGACCAGGTTCGACCCGATGATCAGGCGCTGGATCTCGCTGGTGCCCTCATACAGCCGCAGCAGGCGCACGTCGCGGTAGATGCGCTCGACGGGGACGCCGTGCATGTAGCCGCTGCCGCCATGGATCTGCACCGCGAGATCGGCGACCGTGCCGGCCATTTCGGTGCAAAACAGCTTGGCCGCCGACGGCGCGACCCGGCGGTCGGAATTGGTGACCCACAGCCGTGCAGCGTCGCGGACCAGCGCGCGACCGGCCAGCACCCCGGTCTGCTGGTCGGCGATCATCGCCTGCACCAACTGAAAGCCGCCGATCGGCGTCCCGCCCTGGGTCGCGGTGGCGGCGTACGCCACGGACTCGTCGAGCGCGCGCTGGGCGGCGCCCACCGCGAGGGCGGCGATGTGGACCCGGCCGCGCGCCAGGGAGGTCATCGCGGCCCGGTAGCCGATGTCCTCGCTGCCGCCGATCAGCGCGTCGTTCCCGACGCGGACGTCGTTGAAGGCGACGTCGGCGGTCCACGCGCCCTCCTGGCCCATCTTCGCGTCCTTGGCGCCCACCTGAACGCCCGCGGCGTCCGCCGGCACCAAAAACACGGCGATCCCCGGGCCCTGGTCGTCGGCCGGCCTGGTGCGCGCGAATACCACGAACAGGTTGGCGACCGGCGCGTTGGTGATGAAACGCTTCTCGCCGGAGATCACCCACTGATCGCCGTCGAGGGCGGCCTTGGTCCGCAGGCCGGCCGGGTTCGATCCGGCGCCGGGTTCGGTCAGCGCGAACGAGGCGACGACCTCGCCGGAAGCCATCGACTCCAGCCAGCGGCGCTTTTGCCCGTCGGTGCCGAAGCCGACGAGGACCTGCCCGGCGATGCCGTTGTTGGTGCCGAACATCGACCGCACCGCCAGCGAGGTGTAGCCCAATTCCATTGCCAGTTCGACGTCTTGGACCAGGTTCAGGCCCAGGCCGCCCCAACGCTGCGGGATCGCGTAGCCGAAGAGGCCCATCTTCTTGGCCTGGTCGCGCAGATCGTCCGGCACCCGGTCGTCGGTCAGGATCTCCTGCTCGCGCGGGACGACGGCGGTGCGGACGAAGTGGCGGGTCTGGGCAAGGATGTCCCGGAAGTCGTCGTCGGGCACTTCCTGGACTTCGGCGGTGGTCATGGCGGACGCTCCTCTGTGGCACTCATCGCTCGGGTTCACCCACCCGGCGCCGGAAGCGATCCTATATGAAATATGATATTCGACCGTCGGGTACCCCGCGACGGAAGCGAACCCAAGGGAGGCGTGATTCAGGTGTCGTTGCTGAACGGTCAGACGGCGGTCGTCACAGGAGGTGCACAAGGGCTGGGCTTCGCCATCGCGCAGCGATTCGTCGCCGAGGGCGCGCGGGTGGTGCTCGGTGACCTGAACCTGGAGGCAACCGAAGTCGCGGCCAAGGAGCTGGGTGGCAGCGATGTCGCCTTGGCGGTGCGCTGCGACGTGACGCAGGCGGCCGACGTCGAAGCGCTGATCCAGACCGCGGTCGAACGCTTCGGCGGCCTCGACATCATGGTCAACAACGCCGGAATCACCCGCGACGCGACGATGCGCAAGATGACCGAGGAGCAGTTCGATCAGGTCATCAACGTGCACCTGAAGGGAACGTGGAACGGCACCCGGCTGGCGGCCGCGGTCATGCGCGAAAACAAGCGCGGCGCCATCGTGAACATGTCGTCGGTATCGGGCAAGGTCGGCATGATCGGCCAGACCAACTATTCGGCGGCCAAGGCAGGCATCGTCGGGATGACCAAGGCCGCGGCCAAAGAGCTTGCTTACCTGGGCGTCCGGGTCAACGCGATCGCCCCCGGCCTGATTCGCTCAGCGATGACGGAGGCCATGCCGCAACGCATTTGGGACGAAAAGGTGGCCGAGATCCCGATGGGTCGCGCCGGCGAGCCCAGCGAAGTCGCCGGCGTCGCCCTGTTCCTGGCCTCCGATCTGTCCTCCTACATGACCGGCACCGTGATGGAAGTCACCGGCGGCCGGCACATCTGAGCGGCTGCGAACGGAGGAGGGGCAATGCGCGAAACCGTCATCTGCGAGCCCGTACGCACGCCGATCGGCCGCTACGGCGGAATGTTCAAGTCGCTGACCGCCGTCGACCTCGGGGTGGCCGCCCTCAAGGGGCTGCTCGAGCGGACGGGACTTTCACCCGAGGCGGTCGAGGACGTCATCCTCGGGCACTGCTACCCCAGCAGCGAGGCGCCCGCGATCGGTCGCGTCGTCGCGCTGGATTCCGGCCTGCCGGTGACGGTTCCGGGGATGCAGATCGACCGGCGCTGCGGGTCGGGCCTGCAGGCGGTGATCCAGGCGTGCCTGCAAGTCGGCAACGGCGACAACGACCTCGTCATCGCCGGTGGCTGCGAAAGCATGAGCAACGTCGCGTTCTACTCCACCGACATGCGGTGGGGTGGCGCCCGCGGCGGAATCCGGGTGCACGACGGGCTCGCGCGGGGGCGCACCACGGCCGGCGGCCGGCACTACCCGGTGCCGGGCGGCATGCTGGAGACCGCCGAGAATCTGCGCCGCCAGTATGGCATTTCGCGTTT
Organism: Mycobacterium sp. 852002-50816_SCH5313054-b; assembly: GCF_001667185.1. Taxonomy (GTDB): domain Bacteria; phylum Actinomycetota; class Actinomycetes; order Mycobacteriales; family Mycobacteriaceae; genus Mycobacterium. The sequence goes on from NZ_LZIC01000015.1 coordinate 12,728, forward strand.
GGAGCAGGACGAGCTGGCGGTGCGCTCGCACCAGCGCGCGGTGGCCGCGCAGAAGGACGGCCTGATGGCCGAGGAGATCATCCCGGTTGCGGTGCGCACGCGCCAGGGCGAGGAGCTGATCGACACCGACGAGCATCCGCGCGCCGACACCTCGGTGGAGTCGTTGGGAAAGCTCAAACCCGTTCTGCTGGGCGAGGATCCGGCGGCGACGGTCACGGCCGGCAACGCCAGCGGGCAGAACGACGCCGCGTCGATGTGCGTGGTGACCACGCTCGAGAAGGCGGCCCAATGCGGGCTGACGCCGTTGGTCCGCCTGGTGTCCTGGGGGTCGGCGGGCGTGGCGCCCAACATCATGGGCATCGGTCCGGTGCCCGCCACCGAGGTCGCGCTCGCCAAGGCGGGCCTGCGGCTTTCCGAGATCGACCTCATCGAGCTCAACGAAGCCTTTGCCGCACAGGCGCTTGCGGTGATGCGGGAGTGGAAGTTCGGCGCCGCCGACCACGACCGCACCAACGTGCACGGGTCCGGCATCTCGCTGGGTCATCCGGTCGGGGCGACCGGCGGCAGGATGCTGGCCACCCTGGCGCGCGAACTTGGCCGCCGCCAGGCGCGCTACGGGCTGGAGACCATGTGCATCGGCGGCGGCCAGGGGCTCGCCGCGGTCTTCGAGCGGGTCGCCTCGGCATGACCGGCCCGTTGAGCGGCCTCACCGTCGTCGAGGTGTCCAGCTTCGTCGCCGCACCGCTGTGCGGCATGACGCTGGGTCAGCTTGGCGCGCAGGTGATCCGCATCGACCCGATCGGCGGGGCCTCCGACGTCCAGCGATGGCCGCTGGCCGCGGGCGGCGCGTCGATCTACTGGACCGGACTGAACAAAGGCAAGCGTTCGGCCACCATCGATCTGCGTTCGGCCGAGGGCCAGGAACTGGTCCAGCGCCTCATCGTCGAGGGCGACGGCATCGTCGTCACCAACGCCGCCGGACTGTCCTGGCTGAGCCATGATGTGCTGGCCGCCAAGCGTTCCGACGTCATCCACGTCCAGTTGCTGGGGCGCGGCGACGGATCCACCGCGGTGGATTACACCGTCAACGCCGGGGTCGGGTACCCGCTCGTCACCGGTCCGGCCGGGCATGCCGGTCCGATCAACCATGTGCTGCCGGCCTGGGATGTGTGCTGCGGCCTGTACGCGGCGCTCGCCGTCGTCACGGCGGTCCGCCAGCGCGACCGGGCCGGTGTCGGCGCGCGCGTCAGCCTGGCGCTGGAGGACGTGGCGCTGGCGACGGCGGGAAACCTCGGGGTGCTGACCGAGCCCCAGGTCAACGGGACGCAACGGCAACGGCTGGGCAACGCCATCTACGGTCAGTATGGCCAGGACTTCGCCAGCCGCGACGGCGTCGCGTTCATGGTTGTCACCTTGACGCGCAGGCACTTTCGCGACCTCGTCGACGTGACCGGCACGGCCGCCGCGGTGTCGGCGCTCGAGGGGGCGCTGGGCGTGGACTTCGGGTCGGAGGGCGATCGCTATCGCTACCGCGACGCGCTGTCGGGGCTGTTCGCCACCTGGTTCGCCGACCACACGGCCGACGAGATCACCGCCGCGCTGGCCGGCACGACCGTGTTGTTCGAGCGCTACAGCACCTTCGCCGACGTCGCGGCGGGCCCGAAGGTGACCGCCAACCCGCTCTTTTCCCGGCTGCACCAGCCTGGCGTCGGGGAGTACTTCGCCCCGGGCATGCCGGTCGCGTTCGACGGCGCCCATCCCGCCGGTGCGCCGGCGCCCGCGTTGGGACAGGACACCGCCGGCGTGCTCGCCGAATGCCTGGGGTTGACGAGCGCTGACATCGAGCGTTTGTCGAGCGAAAAGACGATAGGAGAGCACACCGCATGACTAAACTCGCCCAGACCCTCGGCCTCACCGAGTTGCAGACCGAGATCATCGCCGCCGTGCGGCAATTCGTCGACAAGGAAGTCATCCCCAACGCGCCGGAACTCGAACGCGGCGACACCTACCCCCAGCACATGGTCGACCAGATGCGCGAAATGGGCTTGTTCGGGCTGATGATCCCTCAGGAGTACGGCGGGCTCGGGGAGTCGCTGCTGACCTATGCGCTGTGCGTCGAGGAGCTGGCGCGCGGGTGGATGAGCGTATCCGGGGTGCTCAACACGCATTTCATCGTGGCGTATATGTTGCGCCAGCACGGCACCGACGCGCAGAAGCAGCGGTTCCTACCGCGGATGGCGACGGGTGAGTCCCGCGGCGCGTTTTCCATGTCCGAGCCGGAGCTGGGCTCCGACGTCGCCGCGATCCGAACCCGGGCGGCGCGCAATCCGGACGGCAACTACACCATCAACGGCCAGAAGATGTGGCTGACCAACGGCGGCAGTTCGACGCTGATCGCCGTATTGGTGCGCACCGACGAGGGCGCCGACAAGCCACACCGCAACCTCACCGCGTTCCTCGTCGAAAAGCCAACCGGCTTCGGCGAAGTCGTACCCGGTCTGGTGATACCCGGCAAGATCGACAAGCTGGGGTACAAGGGCATCGACACCACCGAGCTCATCTTCGACGGCTACCAGGCCAGCGCCGACGATGTCCTCGGCGGCGCACCGGGGCAGGGCTTCTTCCAGATGATGGACGGCATCGAAGTCGGCCGGGTCAATGTCTCGGCCCGGGCGTGCGGTATCGGCGTCCGCGCCTTCGAGCTTGCCGTGCGGTACGCCCAGCAGCGGCACACCTTCGGCAAGCCGATCGCCGAGCACCAGGCCATCGCGTTCCAGTTGGCCGAGATGGCAACAAAAGTGGAAGCGGCGCATCTCATGATGGTGAATGCGGCGCGATTGAAGGATTCCGGTGAGCGCAACGATGTCGCCGCCGGCATGGCCAAATACCTTGCCAGCGAATATTGTTCGGAGGTTACGCAGCAGAGCTTCCGGATCCACGGCGGTTACGGCTACTCCAAGGAATACGAGATCGAACGGCTGATGCGCGACGCCCCCTTCCTGCTCATCGGCGAGGGGACCAGCGAAATCCAGAAGTCGATCATCAGTAAGCGACTGCTCGCCGAGTATCAGGTGTGACGCCATGACCGTTCCGGATTTCGCCGCGCGGCCGCAACTTTCCGACGACGTCGCGCGCCTGATCCGCATGAGGATCTTCGATGGCATCTACGCCGCGGGATCCTACGTCCGGCTGGATCAACTGGCCGCGGAGCTGGGGATCAGCGTCACGCCGGTGCGCGAGGCGCTGTTCGCGCTGCGCGCCGAAGGGTTGATCGCCCAGCAGCCGCACCGCGGCTTTGTGGTGTTGCCGGTGACCGGGCGCGACGTCGCCGACGTCGCGAACGTGCAGGGCTACGTCGGCGGGGAGCTCGCCGCGCGGGCCGCGGTCAACATCACCGACGACCAGCTCCGCGAACTCAAACAGATCCAAGCGGAACTCGAAGAAGCGTATGCCGGTGCCGACAACGAGCGGACCGTTCGCCTCAATCACGAGTTTCACAGGGCGATCAATGTGGCCGCGGATTCGCCCAAGCTCGCCCAACTCATGTCGCAGATCACCCGTTACGCACCCGAATCGGTTTTTCCCGCCATCGAAGGCTGGCCGGAGCAGTCGATGAAGGATCATCGGCGAATCCTGTCCGCGCTCAAAAAGCACGACGACGAGCTCGCGCGAGCCGCGATGTCGCAGCACCTCGCCGCCGGCGCGGTTCCGCTGATCGAGCACCTCACCGCGCAAGGCGTGGTGGTCGAGGACCCGCGCGGTGCCCAAGCTGCTCCGCGAGATGGACGTTAGTCGTCACGAAACGTGTGCCGGTAGCTCTGCGGCGACACTCCGGCGACTCTGCGAAAGTGCTCACGGAAATTCGCCGGTGAGGCAAAACCCACATGGCGCGAGATGCTTTCGACGCTTTCGGCGGTTCTCTCCAACAGCTGTTGCGCGTGCTTGATACGAACGCTGTTGACCCATTGCATCGGCGTATGACCCGTCTCGCGCTTGAAGCGGCGATTGATCGTCCGCTCGCTGCTGGACGCTTTGCGCGCGATGTCACGGAGGGTCAGCGGCAGGTGCGCGTTGTTCTCGATCCAAACCAATAGGCCATCGAGTTCGGTGTTGGACATGCGGCGGTTGCGGATGATGAATTGTGCTTGGCCGCCGCCGCGGTGCAGCGGGGTGACCGCGAGGCGGGCGGCGTCGGCGGCTGCGGCGGCGCCGTAGTCGCGGGCGACCATGTGGAGGCAGAGGTCCAGGCCTGCGGACGCTCCGGCCGAGGTCAGAACCTGGCCTTCGTCGATGTAGAGCGCGTCGGCATCGAGTGTGACGTCAGGGTAGGCCGCCGAAAACATCTCGGCCGCCAGCCAGTGCGTGGTCGCCCGCTTGCCGTCGAGAATTCCCGCCGCTGCCACGGTGAACGCGCCGCTGCAGATGGAAGCGATCCGGATTCCGTTGTGGTAAGCGGACTTCAACGCCGAGATGACATCGTCCCGAACCGCCGCCGCGGCGTCATTGCGGCCCGGTACGACGACGGTGTCGGCGTTGGCGAGTTCATCCAGGCCGTATTCCGTTGCGATCCCGATGGGTCCCGCCGCGACGAGAGGCTCACAGCCACACACTCGAACCCGGTAGCCCGGTGCCCCGCTCTCGAGCCAAACGCGGCCGAACACCTCGATCGCAATGGCGAGGTCGAACGCAATGGCATCGGGCTCGGCCAGGATCGCGACGGAATGCATGGCTTGGCAATATACCGGCGCAACGTGGCAATCCTGCCACTGGTCTCATGGGGCGCAACCGGCGAGCATAGCCGGGTGCATGCGCAAATCGTGTTGTACGACGGGTTCGACCCGCTCGACGTCATTGCCCCGTTCGAAGTTCTTGCCGCGGGCAGCGAGCTGGTCGAAGGCGATCTCGCGGTGACATTGGTAGCGGCGGAAGGCCCGCGCAGCGTGACCGGCGGGACTCGCGGTCTCGCGCTGACCGCCGCCGCCGCGCTCGATCCGTCCGAGCCGGGGTGCGTTATCGTGCCCGGAGCCAGCGGGCCGATCGTGGGTGACCCTGACGAGGGTGTCGAGACCATCCCGGTGTTGTTGGCGCGCGCGGCCCAGACCGAACTAAATCCACTGCTGCACAAAGCGTTTGCCAATCCCGATGTGACCGTGGCGGCCGTGTGCGGCGGCTCGGTGGTCATGGCGATGTCGGGGCTGATCGAGGGGCGCCACGCGGTGACGCATCATTTGGGTCTGGAATTGCTCGAGGCGGGGGGTGCGCATCCGGTGGCGGCCCGGGTTGTTGACGACGGCGACCTGGTCACCGCCGGCGGGGTGACCTCGGGGCTCGATCTGGGCCTGCACCTTCTCGAGCGCTTCTACGGCCCTCGAATCGCCCACGCCGTCGAAGAGCTCTTCGAATACGAGCGGAGGGGCACCGTGTGGCGGCCCGTAGGACGAGAACCTGCGGAGGTATAGATGGACATCGAAGGCGACTGGGACGTGAGCATCAAAACCCCGATCGGCACACTGGCGGTCCGCTCCGCATTCAAGCAACTGGGCGACGGGCCCGGTGGGCTTTCCGGCACGGCGACTTACCAGGATGAAACGGTTGCGTTGCAGGACTTTACGCGCGAGACGGTCGGGAGCGGAACTCGGCTCACCTGGCGGCAATCGGTGAGAAAGCCAATACGGCTGAAGCTGGATTTCGACGTGGTGGTGAGTGGTGACGTCATGAGCGGACACTCCCGCGCGGGCCGCTTGCCGCGCTCGCCGGTATCCGGCACTCGCCGGTAGCCGTCGCAGCGTGGGTTGCCATCTCTTGTTGCTGGAAGCCATCTGGGCATAGGCTGCCATCTCAGGGGGCGACAACATGGAGCGAGGAAAAGTGCCCCGAACGATTTGCGCATCGGCGGTGTTCGTTGCATCCGTGGTGGCGATCGCCCTCGCGCCGCCGGCGCTCGCCGACCTACTCGATCCGATCCCCGGCAATGGTGTCTTCGTCGTCGGGCCCGACATCGCGCCCGGCCTCTATCACACCGGCGGTTCGGGTTCGGCCTTCGGGGTTTGGATCAACAACGTGCCGACCCAGGATTCGATGTGCTCGTGGTTCACCTACAGCACACCCGATGCGAACAAGGACCACGTACTGCAGACGAACACCTCTATCGGGCCGATGTTCGCGAACATCAACTCTTCGGTCAAGGCCTTCGAGTCGCAGAACTGTCAACCCTGGACGCGGGTGCCCTAAGGCACGTCCGCCCCGATCAGCATCTCGCGCAACCGCTGGGTGTCGACCTTGCCGGTGGCGCCGCGCGGAACGTCGTCGTCGGACTCCAGGAACTGCCAGACCGTCGGCACCTTGAAGGCGCTCAGTAGCTTTCGCGCCGACTCGCGTAGCTGATCGGCGGCCAGCGCGCTGTTGCACACCACCGCGGCGCCCACCCGATCGCCTTGATCGCCGGGCACGTTGGTGACGTAGGCGCTTTGGACGCCATCGATTTCGCGCAGCGCACGCGCCACCTCGCTGGGATAGACGGTGGCCCCGCTGACCTTGAACATGTCGTCGGACCGGCCGTGGTAGAACAGAAACCCGTCGTCGTCGAGGTGGGCGAGGTCGCCGGTGGGGTAGAAGCCGTCGGGGGTGAAGAGCTCCTCGCGGCTGCGACGGCAGATGCCGCGCAGCGTGTGTGGACCGCGGATCTGGATCTCCCCAACGGATCCGGGCGGCACCGCTTGGTGGTCGGTGTCGACGATGCGGACTTCCATGCCGGGGAACGGTTTTCCGCAGCTGCCCCACGCCGACGGCGGCATGTCGGTGTCGGCGGCGTACCCGCAATACGGCCCGAAGGCCTCCGTCATGCCGAACAGCGAGGCCCGGGCGCCGGGTCGGGCCCGCCGGTCAGGGGGCAGCAGGCCCTCCAGGCTGCCCGGCCGCAGCGCCGACAGGTCGGCGCCGACGGTGTCGGCGTGCCGCGCGAGCGTCTCGGCCTGATCGGGCCAGCCGCGAAACAGCGTGACACGCTCGGCTTGCAGCAGCCGCAGGGTCGTCTCGGGTTGCGGTATCTCCTCGGTCACCAGGGTGGCGCCGGCCAGCAGCGCGGACAGGATCCCGCTGCCGTAGCCGCCCACCCAGAAGAACGGCATCGGGAGGTACAGGCGGGTGTCGGACGTGATGCAGCGCGCCGCAAGCCCCGACTGCACCGCGCCCAACGCGTTGGCGTGGGAGTGGATGACCCCCTTGGGAGTTCCGCTGCTGCCCGAGGTGAACATGACGACCAACGGGTCGGCGGGGGTGACCGTTTCGGCCATGGCGTCGACGATCCGGCGGGCCGGGTCGCCGGCGGTGGCTCGTGCCAGCCGGTCGGCCGGCCAAACGTGGCGCAGGGCGGGAAGGTCGAGTGGTGGCACGGATTGCAGCTCATCCAGGTAGCGATGACCGCGGAACTCCTCGACGCTCACCAGGAACTGGACCGAGGCGGTGCGCAGCTGCGCCACGAGTTCGCCGGCTCGTAGCAGGGTGCTCAACGGAACCAGCACCGCGCCAATGCGGGCCAGGGCGATTGCCACCTGCACCCAGCGGGCGCTGTTGGGCATGACCAGCCCGACGCGGGTGCCCTTGCCGACGCCCGCCTCGACAAATACGGCCGCCAGATCTCTTGTGGTGGTGTCGAGTTCGCGATAGCTGATTCGGGCCGCCGGGTCGATCACCATCGGCTTGGCGTCATGCTGTGCGGCCCGGGAACGAACCAGTTGGTCGATGGTGCGCTCAGGCATCGAAGAGCTTCCTCAGTCGCTGCAGGTCGACTTTTCCGCTGGACAGCAGCGGTATTTCGGCGGGAGGCACGGCGAGGAACCGCTTGGGGATCTTGTAGGAAGACAGCTCGCCCTTGAGCCGCTCGCGCAGCGCGGCTTCGTCGAAATCCGACTGGACGACGACGACCGCCGCGACCAGGTCCCCGCGCCGGGCGTCCGGAATGCCGACGACGTGGGCGACCGCGCCGCTCGCCCTGGCGATGGCCTGCTCGACCTCGGCCGCCGAGACGTTGGCGCCGGCCGTCTTGATCATCCCGCTGAGCCTGCCGGTGAAATAGAAGAACCCGTCGGGGTCGGTGTGCACCAAATCGCCGGTGTGAAACCATCCGTCGGCATCGAAGCATTCCTCGCGGCTGCGCTTGTAATACCCCTGCATCACATACGGCCCACGGATGCACAGCTCGCCGACTCCCGAGGCATCCGGGTCCAGAATCATGGTGTCGAATCCCGGCGCCGGCTTGCCGAAGGATCCGCGGCGGCTCTCGGGTTGGTCGGATTCGTCGCCGCTGATCAACACGACGCTGCCGGCCTCGGTCAGCCCCAGCATGTTGTGCCGCAGCTCCGGGTCGGCCGGCCGCGCGCCCGGCGCCATGACCGGGTACAGGTTGCCCCGGCCCGCCGACGACAGGTCGCGCCCGGGAAAGCTGGGGTGATCCGCCAGGTGAGCGATCCCGGCGGCGAAACCGTTGGTGATGGTTGGCCTTTCGCTTTCCAGCAGGTCGAGCGTCTGACCCGCTCCGCTGGTGTCAGAGGTGGCGTTGGAGCACACCAGTGTCGATCCGGCGACCAACGTGGCGAGCAGGCCGAACGCGAAACCGCCGATCCAGAAGAACGGTGAATTGCAGAACAGCCTGTCGGCCGCCGTCAGGCCGCGGATCTCGTTGAGGTTGCGCTGATGGGCCAGCAGGCCGGCGTGCGTGTGCACCACCCCCTTCGGGCTGCTGGTGGAGCCCGACGTGTACACGATGGCCAGCGGATCGCAGCCGTCGACGTCGTCCTCCATCGCCGCCAGCAGGGCGGGGGCGACGTCCGGCGCGGGCCGGCACGCCCGTTGAGAATCGGCGATGACGTGGCGCAATTGCGGGGCGGCGGTGACGAACAGCCGGTCCTCGCTGTCCAGCTCGGCATGCGACAGCACCTCGGTCAGTCGCTGCACGTAGTCGTGGGAGCGGAACGACGGCGTGGCCAACAGGATTTCGGTGTCGCTGTCGACCAGCTGCTCGAGCATTTCGCGGGCGGTGGCGAACGTGGAGAACGGGATCACCACGGCGCCGATCCGCGCGGCCGCGAGCATCCCGACGACGAATTCGGTGCCGTTGGGGTAGAGGAGCCCCACATGGGTGCCCTTGCCGGCACCGCGCGCGATCAGTCCGCGGGCCAGCTCCCCCGAGCGGCGGTCCGCCTCGACGTAGCCGATGCGGTCGTCGTCGCAGACCAGCAGCGGGTGGTCGCCGCGCGAGTGGGCTTGGTGCCGCAGGGTTTCCGCGACCGTGCGCGGGTCACCGGGCATGGTCGCGCTGGGCGGTGGAGCCGCCGAAAAAGAGCCCGACCGCCGCGAGATCGGGCTTGCCGGACGGAGTCCGCGGGATGGCGTCGACGATCGCGATCTCGGTGGGGATTTCGTACCGGGCCAGTCGGGTCCGCAGGTAATCCGCCAGGGCGTCGGCATCGGCGGACGCGGCCTCGCGCAGCTGCACCATCGCGACCGGCGTCTCGCCGAGGCGTTCATCGGGCCGCCCGACCACGGCCGCGCCCGCCACTGCTGGGTGACCCTCCAGCGCGATGCGCACCTCGTCCGGCATCACCTTGAAGCCGCCGCGGATGATCGCCTGGTCGGCCCGCCCGACGATCCAGACGAAGCCGTCGGCGTCGATGCGCGCCAGATCCGTCGTCCGCATCCAGCCCGCCGCCGGGCCCAGTTGGCCCGGCTTGACCTCCAGCAGGCCGACCCGGTCGGGCCCGAGTACCGCGCCCTCGTCGTCGACCACCCTCAGCTGTGCGCCCGGGTTGGCCCGGCCGACGCTGCCACGTTTGGCTTGCCAGTACTCCTGGTGGTCGGCGAGGGTCCAGCCGGCGACGCCGCCTCCGAATTCCGTTGCGGCATAGGAGGTCAGCACCGGAATACCGTACTTGTCGGTGAACGCGTCGGCGTCGTCGGCAGAAAGCGGAGCCGTGCCGCAGGTGACGGCGCGGATGCTGTCCAGGTCGGTGCGCGTGAGATCGGAGTGCAGCACCGTGCGCAGCGCGGCCGGCACCAGCGACACCGCGCGGGGCCGGTGCCTGCGCACCGCCTCGGCCCACGTCTTGAGCTCGAAGCGTTCCAGCAGCACAAAGGGTCTGGCCTCGGCGACGCACTGCAGGACTCGGAAGACACCGCCGATATGCACCAACGGCGAGTTGACGATCGCGACGCCGCGTCGCAGCTCCGTGGGAGCCGGCGCGGCGCCGGGGTCGGGGCCCATGACGCTGCGCGCCAGCATGTCGTAACTCAGGTCGATCCGTTTGGGCGGGCCGGTGGTTCCGCTGGTCAGCATCCGCACGGCCACGCCGGGCGAAGCGGCGGCTCCCGCGCTGTGCCCGACCGGTTCCCCTCCCAGAGCGGCCGAAATCTCCCGCGTCGCAGTCCCCGGCGGAACCAGCGCGGCCAGGTCCTCGGCCTCACCGACGATCAGCGGCAGCCGCAGCGCGGCGATGTCGGCCCGGGTGCGTTCGTCGCCGCGGGCGGGGTTGATGGTGACGACCGTTCCGCCGCCCAGCAGCACACCGAGGAAGGCCGCCACCTGGCCGGGCCGGTTGCGCAGCAGCATCCCGACGGCCGTGCTTTCACCGGCGAGGGGCGCGATGCTTCGCGCCGTGTCGTCCACCTGCCGCCACGAGAACCATTGGCCCTCATACTCGATTGCGTGCGCGTCCGGCCGCAGTCCGAGCACGTCGGCGATGCGCCGACTGAGCCGGTGCAGGGGCATCAGCGGATCTTCGGCTCGCGCGCACCGACCTCGCCGTGCCGGGCGGCCAGTTCGGCGGTCCCCAACGGGTTGCCCAGTCGCGTGTAGATGAGCCCCTGCTCCATGGCTGCGCGGTACGGCTTGTCCAGCGACTCCCAGATCGCCTTCACGGTGCCCTGGGTCGCCGACGGCGGCTTGGCGGCGATCGTCGCCGCAATCTCGTGGGCGCGGTGCCACAGCCGGTCGGCGGGGAGAACCTCTGTCACCAATCCGATGCGCAGCGCGGTATCGGCGCTCACCCGTTCGTCGTTGCCCATCAGCGCCATCCGCAATGTCTCGCCCAGCCCGATGCGCCGCATCAGGCCGATGGGTTCCAGCGCGCACACCAGGCCGGCCGAGACGTGGGAGTCGAAAAACGTCGCGTCCTCGGAGCAGATGACCACGTCCGATTCGTTGATGAAGTAGAAGGCCCCCGCGGTGCACATGCCCTGAACGGCACACACCACCGGCTTCCACATCTTCTGCCACTTAGGGCTGAGCGCTTCGCCCGGATCGTCGTGATTCCACACGTTTTCGGGTTGGCCGTACGGCGTCTTGATGTCGAGTCCGGCGCTGAAAGCGCGGTCGCCGGCCGCCCGCAGCACCACCGCGTGCACCGACTCGTCGAGTTTGACCGCGTGCCAGGCCCGGGCCATCTCCTCGCACATGGTGCGGTTGAAAGCGTTGAGTTGCTCGGGCCGATTGAGCGTGATGGTGGCGACGTGGGTGCCCGCGTCGACGTCGAGGAGGATCGTTTCGAAACCCGCTGCGTTCACCGGCATTTCCAATTGGGTTGACGCTTTTCGACAAAGGCCCGGGGCCCCTCCTGAGCGTCCTCGGTCCGCAGCACGCGCTCCCGGAAGGTTTCGGCGAGTATCTCCGCCTCGTGCAGCGGCACATTCAGGCCCTTGAGGATGGCCAGCCGGGTTCCCCGGACCGCCAGCGGTGCGTTCGAATTGACGATGTCGGCGATCTCGCGGGCCCGGTCCAGCAGGCCGTCGTGCTCCACGATTTCGCTGATCAATCCGAGATCGTAGGCGCGTTGCGCGCTCATCCGTTCGTGCTTGCCCATCAAGGCCATCCGCAGGGCGATCGAGCGCGGCAACACCCTGGATATCCGCACCAGTTCGCGTCCGGCCACCAGCCCGATGCTGACGTGCGGATCGAAGAAGGTCGCCTGCTCGGACGCGATGACGATGTCCGTCGTGGTGACCCAATCCATGCCGGCGCCGCAGCACAGCCCGTTGACGGCGGTCAGCACCGGCTTGGCCATGGTCCGAAACGGGGGAGTGCCCTCCTGCGGGGCTTCCCACTGGTCGTACGTCGACAGGTACGGGCGCTCGTAGATCACCTTGCCGTCTTCGGGGATCTCTTTGACGTCGGCGCCGGTGCAGAATGCGCGGCCGGTGCCGGTGACGATCAGCAGCCATACGTTGTCGTCGTTTTCGGCCTCGTCGTAGGCGGCGCGGAGTTCGGTGATCATGTGCGGGCTGAGCGCGTTGAGGGCCTCTGGACGGTTCAGCGTGATCGTGGCGGTATGCCCGTCGACTTCATATTTGATGGTGTCGAACGAGCTGGTCGGCATTGTCATCGGCCCTCAAATCTCGGTGCGCGTCGTTGCCGAAACGCTTCCAGTCCCTCTTTGAAATCACCTGTCCGGCAAGAGAGTTCCAGGTTGAACAGTTCCTGGGTCATGGATTGACCCAGCGTCGCGTGCTGACCGAAGCTCAGCGCCTGCTTGGCCAGCCCGATCGCCGCCGTGGGCCCGTTGGCCAGCCGCTCCACCAGCTTCCCGGCGGCCTCGTCGAGTTCGGGCTCCGCGACCGCCTGGTGGATCAGGCCCCAGTCGGCCGCATCCGTCGCGCCCACCTTCTCGCCGAGCAACAGCATCCGCCGGGCCCGCGCCACACCGACCAGCCGCGGCAGCAACCAGGTGGATCCCGAATCGGGGCTGAAGCCGCGGTCGACGAACGGTTCCCAGAACACCGCATCGTCCGCGGCCAGGGTGAAGTCGGCGGCCAGCGCGAGATTGCAGCCGAAGCCCACCGCCCATCCCCGCACACTGCAGACCACCGGCAGCTGGACGCTCGTCACGAGTTCGATCACGCGGTGGGCGGCATGGGGGATCCGTCGCACCAGATCGCCGGCGCGCGGGCGCGGCCCGCCGGTATCGTTGGCGGCCACCCAGTCGGCGCCGGCGCAGAAGTCGTCGCCGGCCCCACCAATGTGAATCAGGCGCAACGAATCGTCGGCGGCGGCATCGGTAAGCGCGTCGACCAAAGCGTCGATCATCAAGTGGGTCAACGCGTTACGCCGGGCTGGGCGCTCGAGTGTGATCCGCAAGACCGCGCCATCTCGCCACGCCGTCACCGAACCGTCGGCGCCGGCCGTATCGGCCTCATGACTCACCGCGTACCCGGCCTTTCCCCGCCGATACGGTTACCCATACAGTAGGCAATACGATTGATACGAGGTATAAGTTAGCAAGGAAACGCCAACGACGGAACAACCGGGTGAGCCCGGTGAAAGCGGGCAGCATGGTCGGTGACGCGAAATTCGGCGAAGCGCCGCTTGCCCAAACGGTGGCGGCCGCCGGCGCCATGCGTCGCCTCAGCTCGCTGCTGCTATCCCTCGAACACCCGCACCCGACCGTGGATGCCATGCTCGCGAAGTTCGCGGAGTGGGAGGGCGAGTTGGCCCCCGCGGTCGCGGCGGACTCGGCTCCGCGGATCGGCGAGATCCCCGACGATCCGCGGCGCGTCTACCTGAATCACGCCACCGACATCGGCGCCTACAACCCCTGCTTTCCCGAATACCGGTTCGATCAAATCGACGCCGAGAAAGCCGGCGGAGTGGTGTGCTTCCCGCTCGTCTACGAGGGGCCGCCCGGACTGGTACACGGCGGTTTCCTCGGCGTCTTCTTCGACTGCGTGATCCAGCACCACAATTGCGTCACCGGTCTTTCCGGCAAGACGCGGTCGCTGCTGGTCAACTTCCGCCGGCCGACGCCGGTGCTCACCGAGCTGCGTTTCGACATCGATCGGTCGCACGTCGAGCGGGGCATCGCGTCGACGGCGCGGCTGTTGCTGGGCGACGAGGTGCTCTGTGCGGGCGAGGTCACCACGTTGGCGTCGTCGCCGGAGAACCTGACCGGATTCAAATTCGGCAGGCGGCGAGAGGAATCCGACAGATGAGCTCCTCCAATGCCGGGGATGAGCGGGTGCTCTTCGAGGTCGAACCCGATCGGCGAATCGCAACCATCACGCTGAACAATCCCAAGCAGCGCAATTCCTATGACGCCACAATGCGCGAGGCCATCGCCCGCTGCCTGGATCTCGTGGCCGACGACGACGACCTGACGGTGGTGCTGCTGCGCGGCGCCGAGGGCGTCTTTTCCACCGGTGCCGACATGAACAACGCGTACGGCTGGTACGGCTCGGGCAGCGACGACCAAGCCAAACGCCGCCCCAGCCAGCGGCGCCGGCTCACCGTGGACCGCAAGTCTTTTGGCTTCTACCACAACCTGATGGGCTTCCCGAAGGTGACCGTCGGCGAGATCGCCGGCTATGCGCTGGGCGGTGGCTTCGAGATGGCGCTGATGACGGACATCTCCGTCATCGCGCGCGACACGAAGATCGGCATGCCGGCGACCCGCTTCCTCGGCCCGGCGCTCGGCAGCCTGCACATGTTCTTCCATCGGCTGGGTCCGGTGCTGGCCCGGCGCCTGCTGTTGACCGGCGACATCATCGAGGCCGGCGAGATCGACCATCTCGGAATCTTCACCGACACATGCGATCCCGGCTCGGTGACCGCGCGGGCGCGGTACTGGGCCGAGAAGGCGGCGAAGATGCCCGCCGACGGGGTCGTCATCGCCAAGGAAGCGTTCCGCCTCGTCGAGCAGACGCAGGCGTACAACGGCGAGGAAGTCGCGAGCTATCTGTTCCACGCCTACGGGACCAACCTGCAGTTCGCCCCGGGCGAGTTCAACTTCGTCAAGACCCGCGCGCAACACGGCGCCAAGGAGGCGTTCCGGCTACGTGACGAGCACTTCGACGTGCCGGAGCCCGAGGCGTAACGCGTCGAGCGTGCAACCAGGGTGAAAAATCGGCCAAAAAGCCGCCGTGAGTTCACACTCGGCGCTGCACAGCGCCCCTTAACGCGACTTGGCCGCCTTGCGTTGACGCGAGGGGCCCGCCCCTTTGGCGTCTTTCTCGATCAGACTGCTGGCGTGGTCGAGGATGCAGTCCAGGCCGAACTCGAAATTCGCTTCGTCGGGAGCGGCGATGCGGTGTCCCTGCCCGGTCACCTGTGCGATCAGCGGAGTGGTGGCCGGATCGATGGCCACCGCATCCTCGATGGCGCGCGGTCCGCTGTCCGGCGTCTGGTTCTTGTCGTAGAGCCGTTGCAGCACCACCGAACCGCGGACATGTAGCGAGACAGCGGAGTAGGTGTCGAAGGCGTCCTCGGGCGACAGGCCGGCCTCCACCAGGTTGGCGATCGCGCGCTCCATCTCCTGAGCGCCCACCCGCGCCGCCTTCGGGCTCAGAGCGGCGCGAATCAGAATCAGGTCGCACAGAATTGGGTTGCCCATGAATGTTTTACGCATCAGGCGGGCATGGTTGCGCAGCGTCTCGCGCCAATCGCTGGCTTCGACATACGGGGTGGCGAAGACGTACTTACCCAGGGCGCGGTCGGTCATGGCGTTGAGCAGGTCGTCCTTCTTGCGGAAGTACCAGTAGATGCTGGTGACGCCCACGCCGAGGTGTTTGCCCAGCAGCGGCATGCTCAGGTTGTCGATCGACACTTGCTCCGCGAGTTCGAATGCGCCGCTGATGATGTCGTCGGGATTGATGGACCCGCGTTCACGTCGTTGACGCTTCTCGGCGGTTGCCTGCTTTGCCACTACGGGCACCTCCATCAGGATCTAGCCGTGCCACCGGTAGAGTGGAATCTACCGCGGGTTCTTCTCTGACCTGCGTATATGCGTGCGTGTCGTCGCGTTTCTGTCTGCTACTGTAATACCTATCGTAGGCTTTTTGGTAAAACGGCTGGACACATGGATCTAGGCTGGCGAATGCCACGGCGGTGGTGGTCGGTGGTAGTCGGGGGATGGGGCTGGCGACGGCACGCTGCCTCGCCGACGACGGGGCCCGGGTGGCGGTGGTCGGCCGCAGCCGCGACGCGCTCGATTCCGCCGCGTCCGACTTGACCGGGCGCGGGAGCCCGGATGCCCTCGGTCTGCTGGCCGACATCGGTGACACCGCCGCGGTCGACAAGGTGTTCGCCGACCTCGCCGCGCGATGGGACGGCAAACTCAACGTGCTCATCAATACGGTCGGGCCGGGCGCGGCGGGCAGCTTCGAGGATCTGACCGACGAACAGTGGCATCGGGCCGTTGAGGACGGGGTCATGGGGATGGTGCGCTGCGTCCGTTCGGCACTTCCCCTGCTGCGCAAGGCGCAATGGGCGCGGATCGTCAACTTCTCGGCGCATTCCACCCAGCGGCAAAGCGTCATGCTGCCCGCCTACACCGCCGCCAAGTCGATGCTGACGAGCGTCTCGAAAAACCTGTCCCTGCTGCTGGCCAAGGACGAGATCCTCGTGAACGTGGTATCGCCGGGCAGCATCGCGTCCGAGTCCCTGGTCGGCTGGGCGAAGTCCGTCGGCGTCGACGGCAACGACCCGTACGCGCTGATGGATGCGATCGCCGAGCATTTCGGGCATCCCGCGCAGATACCGCGGGCCGGCCTGCCGGACGAAATAGGGCCGGTGGCCGCCTTCCTCGCGTCGCGGCGCAATTCCTACATGACCGGTGCCAACATCAACGTCGACGGTGGTTCGGACTTCACCTGACCCGAAATCGTTTGGCCGACAGAAGGAGTCGATTGTGGCGACGGCGACCGAAGCGCGCACCTGGGCGCGCGGAGCATTGCGGGGAATCGGCGACTCCCTCTACACGCCGTTCTGCGGCACCGACGGCGATGACATCGACTGGGACGCCTACCGGACGCTGGTGCGCTACTGCGTCGGCGATCTCGGGCACCCGATGTTGTGGTGTACCAGCGGAATCGCCGAGTTTTGGTCCCTGACCCTCGGCGAGCGCAAGCGCCTGCTCGAGGTGGCAATCGAGGAGGCGCGCGGCCTGAATCCCGATGTCGTCGTGCAGGCCTGCACGGCCGCGATGTCGGCGAAGGACTGTGTGGAACTGACACGCCACGCGCAGGAGGTGGGTGCCGACATCGCCTACATCCAAACGCCGATGATGGAGGCCCACGGCGGCGAGGGCGTATTGAGGTTCTTCAAGCACGTCGCCGCTCGCACCGATATCGCCCTGGGCATGTTCAACTCTCCGTCTTCCGGTTACGTGCTGACCCCGGCGGAAAGCGCGCGAATCTACGACGAGGTGCCCGCGGTATGCGCCACCAAGGAGGGCGCCTTCCGGCCGGAAGCGAGCCGGCGGCTGCACGAATTGGCGCCCGACCTAGCGGTCTGGGAATGCGACCGGACCGTCTACCGCGCCGGGTGGCTGCGCGCCGGTATCGTCTGCCCGGCGCAACTGGGCACCGCCGGCTACCTGTTCGAAACCCCGCAACGGCGGCTGTTTTCCGAATACTGGGAGCTGGTGCTCAACGACAAGCTCCTCGAGGCGATGGACTACGGGCGGGAGTCCGGGATGGACCAGTTCGACCTCGACATCGGCTCGTGGTGGACGTGCTACCCGGGGCGGCCGGACTACTTCACCCATTGGGGTGGTGCCTTCAAGTACGCGGCCTCGCTGCTGGGATTGCCGATCGGCGACTATCCACATTCGCGGCCTCCGCAGGCCACGCTGCCGCCCGAGGCAAAGGCGCAGATCGAAAACGCCTACCGGCGGGTCGGTCTCCTCGAAACCGTGTTGCACTAGAACGAATTCGAAGCGAAGCGGGCCCGGCACATAACCGGGCCCGCTCCCTACGAGACGATTATTTCTTCTGTTCGGCCCGCTCACGCGCCTCGGCGGCCTTCGCCTTGCCGCGCGCCTTCTCTGCCGCGGCCTCCTTGCGTGCGACGCTGCGCTCCGCGTCGGCCTTGTCCTGCTGGGCTTCGCCTTCATTGACCAGGTCGTTGCTGCCGATGACCGTGCCGATGAATTCCTTGGCCTTACCGAACACGCCTTCGACGATGCCCCGAATGGCCTGGACCGGACCGCTCTTGATGTCCACCATTGCATCTCCCTCCCGTTGATGGATGGCTTGACTTAAGGGGTTCCCAGGGACGGGATCAGCGCAAACCTCTCCCTCACGTGGCGCACGCCACAGCCCCTAGTCCGCGGCCACGGCAGGCGCGGCTTGGGCCGGACTCGGCTGTAGCGGTGGGGTTCGGCGGCGCCGTCGCAGCCGCAATGCCAGGCCGGCGAGAACGCCGATCAGCGCCGCCCAGAACAGGATCTGCGCGCCCGTCACCGCGAGCTCGGCCCGCAGCGCTACCGCGCGCACCTGGCGCAGGCGGTGAGCCAACGCTTTCAAGGTCGTCTTCACGAGTCATCGATAACCCCCGCATCGCCATCCCAAACCCGCGCCCGCGGCTACGATCGGGCGGTGCTCACGCTGGGTGTCATCGGCTGGATCGTCATCGGCGGCGTCGCCGGCTGGCTGGGCAGCAAAATCACGGGCACCGACGCGCAGCTGGGCCTGCTCCTCAACATCGCGGTCGGAGTCGTCGGCGGGTTGATCGGTGGTTTCCTGCTGCGCGCCATGGGCGTGAGCGTCGACGGCCGAGGGTTGTGGTTCTCGTTTCTGACGTGCCTGCTGGGGGCGGTGATCCTGCTGGCGATCGTCAAGCTGATCACTCGCGGACGCGCGTCCCGCTAGGCGTTGCCTTGGGCAGCTCAGCGCGCCGAAAATCGCTGTTCGGTTGCGGTTCACGCGCGCGCTGCGGCGGTTGTGGAATGCGCTACCGATAGGTATACAGTATGCGTACAAAGTCGGGGTGATTTTTCCGGTGGATCGAGGGTGAGGGAGGTGCCGCGGCAGATGTCCGGCAGCGACGGTGCTTTCGAAGACGCCGTGCTCTACGAGGCCACCGCGAGCGGCGTCGCAATCCTCACCTTCAATCGTCCGGATCGCCTGAACGCCTGGGGTCCCGACATCGCCGCCGCGTTCTATGCCGGGATCGACCGGGCCGAAACAGACCCCGACATCCGGGTGATCGTGGTGACCGGTCGGGGCAAGGGATTTTGCGCCGGCGCATATCTGGGCGCGCCGAGTTCGGCGCCCACCTACGGCAAGACCCTGGAGAAGGCGGCCCAGACCGACCTGGCCGCGTTGGTCGGCGAGCGCCCACCGCATTTCGTGACCACGCTGCGCAAGCCCGTCGTCGCGGCGATCAACGGCGCCTGCGTCGGCATCGGCCTCACCCAGGCCCTGATGTGCGACGTCCGCTTCGCGGCCGCCGGGGCCAAGTTCGCCGCCGTGTTCGCTCGCCGGGGACTGATTGCCGAATTCGGCATCTCCTGGATACTTCCGCGGCTGACCACCTGGGGAGTCGCCCTCGACCTGTTGCTCAGCGGCCGCACCTTTCTCGCCGAGGAGGCAGCCGAGCTGGGCCTCGTCAAAGAAGTGGTCACCCCCGAAAACCTGATGACGCGGGCCCTCGAGTACGCGGAGGACGTCGCGCGAAACTGCTCGCCCGCTGCGATGGCGGTGATCAAACAGCAGGTCTACGGTGACGCCACCCGCGGCGTCGTCGACGCCACGGCGCGGGCCGAGGTCCTGCTGCACGAGGCGATGCCGCGACCGGATGTCATCGAAGGGATCACCAGCTTCCTCGAGAAGCGGCCGCCCCAATTCCCTTCGCTCACTTCAACCGAAGCTTAATTTGCCGGTGGCACCGGAAAGGATGATCATGGCTGACTTGGATTACCGGCCGATCGACGTCGACAACCATTATTACGAGCCGCTGGATTCCTTTACCCGCCACTTGGACAAGAAGTTCAAGCGCCGCGGCGTGCAGATGGTCAGCGACGGCAAGCGCACCTGGGCCGTGATCGGGGACCGGGTCAACCACTTCATCCCCAACGTCACCTTCGACCCGATCATCGTGCCGGGCTGCCTCGACCTGCTGTTCCGCGGCGAGATCCCCGAGGGTGTCGACCCGGCGTCGCTGATGAAAGTCGAGCGGCTGGGCGACCACCCCGAGTACCAGAACCGCGATGCGCGGGTCGCGGTGATGGACACCCAGGACATCGAGACGGTTTTCATGCTGCCGACTTTCGGATGCGGCGTCGAGGAGGCGCTCAAGCACGACATCGACGCGACGATGGCATCCGTGCACGCATTCAACCTCTGGCTCGACGAGGACTGGGGCTTCGACCGGCCCGATCACCGAATCATTGCCGCGCCGATCATCTCGCTGGCCGACCCTGCCAAGGCGCTTGCCGAGGTCGACTTCGTGTTGGCCCGCGGCGCCAAGCTGGTGCTGGTACGGCCGGCGCCGGTGCCCGGAGTGGTCAAGCCGCGGTCGCTGGGCGATCCCACCCACGACCCGGTGTGGGCCCGGCTGGCCGAGGCGGGCGTACCGGTGGGCTTCCACCTCAGCGACAGCGGCTATTTGCATATCGCCGCGCAGTGGGGCGGCAAGGCGACATTCGAGGGATTCGGCGAAAAGGACCCGCTGGATCAGGTGCTCCTCGACGACCGTGCCATCCACGACACGATGGCCTCGATGATCGTGCACGGCGTGTTCACCCGCCACCCGAAACTCAAGGCGGTCAGCATCGAAAACGGCTCGTACTTCGTGCACCGGCTGATCAAGCGCCTGAAGAAGGTGGCCAACAATTACCCGCGGCATTTTCCCGAGGACCCGGTCGAGCAGTTGCGCAACAACGTATGGGTTGCGCCCTACTACGAGGACGACCTACCGCAGCTGGCCCAAGCGATTGGCATCGACAAGATCCTGTTCGGATCCGACTGGCCGCACGGCGAAGGCCTCGAGTCACCGGTGTCCTTTACCGAAGAGCTCGTCGGTTTCAGTGATTCCGACGTCCGAAAAATCATGCGCGACAACGCCCTCGACCTCCTCGGTGTCCAGGTCGGATCGTCCGCCTAGCCGTTGACACCATGAGCGAATGGACCGTAGGCGCCGTTCTCGACGCCATCGCCGACGTCATCGGAGACCGTCTGATGACCGTCTGCGGTAACCGCCGCAGCACGTTTGCCGAATCGGCGAGCCGCACCACTCGGCTGGCAAACTTCCTCAGCGGCAAGGGTTTCGGCGCCCACGCCGAGCGCGCGGAGCTCGAACCATGGGAATGTGGTCAGGATCGCGTGGCGCTGCTGATGTACAACGACCTGTACCCCGACATGGTGATCGGTTGCCTCAAGGCGCGCACGGTTCCGGTCAACGTCAACCACCACTACTCGCCGCGGGAAATCGCCGACCTGCTCGCCTACGTCCGGCCCAGGGCAATCATCTACCACCGCGCCCTTGGCGCCCGGTTCGGCGACGTGCTGCCCCCCGACGGGACCGAGCTGCTGGTCTCCATCGACGACGGCAGCGGCGCTCCCGAACTGCCGGGTGCCGTGTCGCTGGACGACGCCCTGGCCGGCGGCGACCCGGCCGTGCGCCCGGTGGGGTCGCCGGACGACCTGATCATGATGTGCACCGGAGGAACGACGGGGCGCCCCAAGGGGGTCCTGTGGCGCCAGAGCGATATGTACGTGTCGTCCATGGTCGGCGCCGACCACGACAGCGTCACCGAAATTCACGACAAGGTGCGCGGCGGCGGGCCGCCCTGGTTCGCGGTCTCTCCGCTGATGCACGCGGCGGGCATGTGGACCGCGTTCGCGGCGCTGTGCGCCGGGCTGCCGGTCGTGCTCTATGACGACCGCAACAAGCTCGACGTGCGGTCGGTGTGGGAAACCGCCGAGCGGGAGAAGGTGGGCATGATGACCATGGTCGGCGACGCGTACGCCGGGCCGCTGATCGCCGAGTTGCGCGCACGCCGATACGACCTGTCCTCGCTGAACGCCATCGGCACCGGCGGGGCCGCCACCAACGCGAAATACAAACGGGCACTGATGGAATGCCTGCCGCACATCACCATCATCGAGGGCTACGGCTCGTCCGAGAGCGGCAACATGGCGTTCGGGCACAGCCGCGAGGGGATCGCCAGCGAAACCTTCCAACCCAGGGACGGGGCCACCGTGGTCTCCGCCGACCGCGCGCGATTCCTGCGTCCCGGCGAACAAGAAGTCGGCTGGGCCGCCAGGACGGGCCGGATTCCGCTCGGGTACTTCGGCGACGCCGAGGCCACCCGGCTTACCTTCCCGCAGATCGACGGCCGGCGCGTGGTGATACCCGGTGACCGGGCGGCCCTTGAAAAGGACGGCACCATCCGGCTTTTCGGCCGCGATTCGCTGGTGGTCAACACCGGCGGCGAGAAGGTGTTCGTCGAAGAGGTCGAAGAGGTACTGCGGGCGCATCCGGGCGTGGCCGACGCGCTGGTGGTGGGACGGCCGAGCGAGCGGTGGGGACAGGAGGTCGTCGCGCTCGTCGCGGCCCACCCGGGCACCGATCTGAGCACCGACAAGGGTGCCCTCTATACGTTCTGCACCTCGCGGCTGGCACATTTCAAGGCGCCCAAGGCGTTCATCTTCGTCGAGCAGATCCAGCGCCTCGGCAACGGCAAGCCCAACTACCGATGGGCCCGAGAACAAGCCGAAGAGATGGTGTCATGAACACCCACGCGATCGACTGCCTGATCAACGTGCACTTCGGGGAGGCCGACTCCCAGCCGACCTGGATGCTCAAGGTCAGGGACGACTACTTCAAGGGCCCGGAGTCCATGTTCGCGCCGGTCGATCTGTCCGAGCTGCTCGACGAGATGGATGAGCAGGGGGTGCGGAAGGCGATTCTGATGGACTCGATCGCCAGCCCGTCCACCACCGCGCGCAAGTTCATCGAGGCCAGGCCGGACCGGTTCGCCCTGGCGATGGGTGGGGTCAACCTGCTCCGCCCGGTGCGGTCATTGCGCGAATTGACCGCCGTCGCCGGGGACCTGCCAGTCGCGTATGCCGTAGTGGGACCCAGCTTTTGGGGTGATGGGCAATACCCGCCCAGCGACGCCGTGTACTACCCGCTTTACGCCAAATGCGCGGAGCTGGACCTGCCGCTGTGCATCAACACCGGGATCCCCGGCCCGCCGATTCCCGGCGAGGTGCAGCACCCGATGCACCTGGACCGGGTCTGCGTGCGATTCCCGGAACTGAAGCTGTGCATGATCCACGGGGCCGACCCCTGGTGGGACGTCGCCATCCGGCTGCTGCTCAAGTACGCCAACCTGCGGCTGATGACGTCGGCGTGGTCGCCCAAGCGGCTGCCGGAAAGCCTGCTGCACTACATGCGAACGCGTGGCCCCAACAAGGTGATCTACGCGTCGGACTGGCCGGTGCTGCGCATGCGCCGGGTGATCCCCGAAGCCCGGGCGCTGGACCTGCCGCCCGAGGTTCTGGACAACTACCTGTACAACAACGCGCAGGAATTCTTCTTCGGGAAGGAACATTGACGATGGACCGCTTCGAACTGCGCAGACTCGACTACAGCTTGTCCGACGACCACGTGGCGCTGCAAGACGCGTACAAGCAATTCTTCAAGACCCACTGCTCGATCGAAACGGTGCGCGCGGCAGAGCAATCCGGATTTGACAAGAGCCTGTGGGAACGGCTGTGCGCGATGGGCGCCACCACGATGGCGCTGCCGGAGTCCTGCGGCGGCGACGGTGCGACGCTCGTCGACCTCACCCTGGTGGCCGAGGAGATCGGCCGGTCGCTCGCGCCGATCCCGTGGATCGACCACGTGTGCGCCGCCCGGCTGCTGGGACGCCTGGGGGCCCTGGGCGCCGACACCGCGGGCGTGGGGAGTGGTGAACAGCTCGCCGCGCTCGACGCGCGCATCGACGCCGCTCCGGGTGCCCGCCTGATACCGACGGGCTCGATCGCCGACCACATCATCGTCCGCGACGGCGATCAGGTCGTGCGGCTGACCTTCGGCACCCGGCCGGCAAAGGTGGACAACATCGGCCGGTTGCCGATGGCCTGGGTGGATCCGGCCGCCGCGGACACCCGCACGGTCGTGGCCGAGGGGCCCGTCGCGGTGGCGAGTTACCAACGGGCCCTGGACGAATGGCGGCTCCTGACCGCGGCCGCGCTAGTGGGTCTGGTCGAGGAGACGATGACGATCGCCGCGGAGTTCGCCAAGACCCGCTACACGCTGGGCGTGCCGATCTCGAGCCTGCAGGCCATCTCGCACCCCCTGGCGAACATGGCCATCGTCGTTCAGGGCGGGCGTAACCTCGTCCGCCGGGCCGCCTGGTTCCTGGACAACGAACCCGACGAACGCCTCGATTTGGCGCCGTCGGCTTTCGTCTTCATGGCCGAGGAGGCCGCCAAGGCGGCGACGATGGCGGTGCATATCCAGGGCGGCCTCGGGGTGTCCTCCGAAGCCGCGGCCACGGCGTACCTGGTGCGCGCCCGGGGCTGGCCGCTGGCCGCCGGCGATCCGGGCGCCACCGCCCTGCGGGTCGCGGAGATCGTCGCGGCCCGCGAGAGCAACCGCCAGCCGGCTTAGGACAGGAGCGAGAAACGATGGACTTCTCCCGAGTCGAGCTGTCCGAGGAAGACGAGGCCTTCCGCGAAGAGGCGCGTAATTTCCTGAGCACCCACATGACCGACGAGGTCCGGCGTCGGGACCGCGAGACGGGCGACAACTTTGACGAGGGGCTGCACCTGAAGTTCGGCGCCGCAGGCTATTTGGAGGCCGAGTGGAAGCCGGAATCCGAGGGTGGGTTCAGCCGGCTCCGGCGCCGCATCTGGGAGCTGGAAAAACGGCGGGTACACGTGCCCTGGGTGACCTGGGGGACCACCGCCATGGTGGCGCGCTCGGTCGCCAAGTTCGGGTCGCCGGAGCTGAGCGACGAGGTTTTGCCCAAGGTCTTCAGCGGAGAGGTGCGGCTGTGTCTCGGCTACACCGAGCCCGAAGGCGGTTCCGACATCGCCACCTGCAAGACCCGCGCGGTGCGCGACGGCGACGCGTGGATTGTTAACGGCTCCAAGATGTTCACCACCGGCGCCCACAACTGTCAATACGTCTTCCTGATCACCAACACCGCTCCGGATGCGCCGAAACACAAGAGCCTGACCATGTTCCTGGTTCCACTGGATTCGCCCGGCATCGAAATCCAGGGCATCCGAACGGTGGACGGCGACCGGACCAACATCGTCTACTACAGCGACGTTCGCGTCGACGACAAGTATCGGCTGGGCGAGGTGAACGCCGGCTGGACCGTGCTGCGCGAGCCGCTGAACGTCGAGCACGGCGCGGTCGCGGCGGCGCCCGACGGGCTGCAGGACACCTCGATCATGATGCACCAGGCCGGATTCATGTCCGAGGCCGTCGACAAGGCCGCGGCCCGCGTGACCCGGTCCGGCCCCGACGGGCGCCGGCTGATCGACGACAAATCCGTCGCGTATCGACTGGGCCGCAGCGCCGCCCGGCTGGAGATTGCGCTGTCGTCGCCGAGCATCTTCGGCCGGGTCGCCATCGCGCAAACGATGCGGGACATCTCCCCGGACCTGATGGACATCCTCGGCGCGGCGTCGACGCTGCCGTATGGAACCGACGGCGCCGCCGACGACGGCGCCGCCGAATACGCCTACCGATTCGCCCCGCTGGTGGGCATCTACGGCGGCACGCTGGAGGTGTTCCGCAACATGATCGGCCAGTACATGCTCGGGCTGGGCAAACCGAATTACTCAGCGCCGCTGAAGAAAACGTCGTAACCCCTCGCCCAACATGCAACCACTGCGACCGCCTTCGGCGTGTCGTCGCAGCAGCTACACGTTCGGTGAAGAGGTGGGCCCCGGCATGAGCGGCGCGTCGCCCTTGAACGCCTCGCGGCGGATCATTTCCCACACGGTCGGCGTGTGCTCGGTTGTCGAGACGACAACGGTCTTCCGGTGTGCCGCACCGTCCTGGACGAGCTTGACGAGGTAGTCCGCCAGATCGATGCGCGCCGTGAACGCGCCCACCGGATCGACCTCTCCAGCAACATAATTCGTGAGCCGCGGCAGGTCGAACAAGCCCGACGGGCGCACGATCGTCCAGTCCAGGCCGCTCTCGCGGACCAACGCCTCCATCCGCCGGATGTCGTGATAGACGGTCTTGCCGATGGTGTGCGCGACGATCGGCTCGAACAGCCGCAACGCCAGCGGCGCATGCCGCCGGCCGGGGGCGGGGGAGGCGCCGGTGGAACTCACCACGACAAGCCGGTCGACACCCGCCTCCCGCATCGCGTTCACGACGTTGCGGGTGCCGACGGAATACGTGTCGACGGGCCCGCGGGTGAACGGCACACCGAGCGTCGACAGCACGGCGTCGGCGCCGGCGACAACAGCGGCGAGGCCGTCGCGTCGCACGTCGGCGCCCGCGACCGTCAGCCGCGGATCGGCGACGGGGAACTCGTCGGGCCGCCGGGTCACCGCCACGGCCGAGTGGCCGGCGTCGAGGACGCGACGGGTCAGCAGCCGCCCGGTCAATCCATTGGCGCCGAAGATGACGATGTGCATGAGAACTCCTCCCGTTCGCCACTACGACGAGACGGGCCGGGCGAAAGTTACAGCTGCTCGACGCTCAGGTCGTCAAGATTGTCGCGGCGGCGGTGCCCGGCGCCCCGTACAGCTGGGTGAAGCCGACCTTCGGATCGCCGGGGACCTGCCGATCGCCCGCCTCGCCGCGCAGCTGGCGGACGATCTCGTGAATCTGGCGCAGCCCCGAGGCGCCGATCGGCTCACCGTTGGCGATCAGCCCGCCATCGGTGTTGACCGGCATGGCGCCGCCGATCTCGGTGGCGCCGTCGGCCAGCAGCTTCTGCTGATCACCGTGCGCGCAGAACCCGCACTCGGCCATGTGGATGATCTCGGCGCCCGCGTCGGTGTCCTGCAGCTGGATCACGTCGACGTCGTCGGGCGCCACGCCGGCCTTCTCGAACGCGGCCCGCGCGGCGTAGACGGTCGGTGCGACGTCCTCGTCGACCGGCGCGAAGGTGGTGTTCACCTCGTAGGCACCGTAGCGGCGGGTGCGGACCTCCACCGCCCGCAGATACACGGGCTTGGAGGTGTAGCGGTGCGCGATGTCGGCCTTGCACAGCACCGCGGCAGCGGCGCCCTCGTCGGGTGCGCAGAACATGTACTGGGTCAGCGGGTAGTTGAGCACCGGCGAACTCAGGATCTGGTCCTCGGGGATTGCCTTGCGGCGGAACGCGTTCGGATTCAGCGAACCGTTGCGCAAATTCTTCGCCGCGACCTTAGCGAGCGTCTCCGTGGAGATGTTGTGCTCATGCAAATAGCGATTCGCCTTCATGCCGAAGAACTTCGTGGTCAGGTACTGCCCGTTCTCGGCATACCAGCTCGGCATGCCGACCAGCGCCGGATCCTCGGTGAACGCCCCGCGCGGGTGCTTGTCGAGGCCGATGGCGATGCCGATGTCGTAGTCGCCCAACCGGATCCCGTCGGCACAGGCCTTGACCGCGCTGGCCGCGGTCGCGCACGCATTGAACACGTTGGTGAACGGGATGCCGGTCAGGCCCACCATGCCGACGATGGCGTCGGGGTTGGCCACCGTCCAGCTGCCACCGGTGGCGAATTGGATGTCCTGCCACACGACACCGGCGTCGGCGACCGCGGCCAAGATCGCGTCGACGCCCATCTGCATCGCAGACTTGCCCTCGAAGCGGCCGAACGGGTGCAGACCCACCCCGATGATGGCGACGTCGTTGGTCATCCGTATCTCCTTGTCTCGGGCGGCGCTAACGGCGGCGCACCAGCTGCGCCTGCTGAAGCGCCGCCACCGCCCCGTGCTGGTCGAAAAGCGTCGCGATCGAGACGCCGACTCCGTCGCGGCCGTAATGGTTTTCGGCTCTTACGCCGATCCATTCGCCGTCGGGGACGCGGTGGATGTGGACCGTGAGGTCGGTGTTGAGGAACAGCCATTCGGCGACGCTGAGGCGGCTGCCCATGCCGTTGGCGATGTCGGCGACCGCGAACAGGCGCTGCATCGGTGTCATCGATTCGCCCTGGACGAGGTCGACGATCGGTCTGGCCCAGCACTCGCCGGGCACGTCGTTGAGGATGTCGTTCAGCCAGCGCCAATCCAGGCTCTGGATGTACGTCTGGTTCGCGTCGTTGTCGGGGTGGCGGAGCCGCCCCTCGCCGACCGGGCGCAGCGGGGGAGTGGGGGTGAAAAACAGCTCCGCCGCATCGCCCGCCTGGAATCGCCACGCTATGGCGTTGGCGACTGGTCGCGGCTGCCCGTCGGGACCCGGCGCCAGCAGTTGGGCGTTCAGCAGCTCGATCTTGGTTCCGGGGCGCTCGACGTGGGCGCGCACCCACAGCGGCCCGGCCACCGGGACGGGTCCGAGGAGGTCGACGACGACGCGGCTCAACCGGGCGTCGTCCCGTGGCGAGCAGCGCTCCATGGCGCGCACCAGCAGCGCCGACACGGGCGCGGCATTCTGCATCGTCGGCGACCACGTACTGATGACATGATCCGAAGCGCTGAACCTCTCACCGAGTGGATCGTGTGGATCGGCCAGCTCGTAGTAGGCGTCGGTCAAGCGATGGCCCCTGCGTCCTTGAGTTCGGCGATGCGGTCCCAGTCCATGCCGAGTTCCATCAACACGATTTCGGTGTGTTCGGAGGCTTGCGGCGCACGGGTTGTCACCAGCGGCTCATGGTTGAACTGAACCGGCCCGCGCACGACGCGGAACGGCTTCCCGCCGCTGGCGACCTCGACCTCGGCGATCATGTCGTTGGCGATGGCCTGTTCGTCGTCGACCAGATCGAGGAGGCTCTGGAAGGGCGCCCACTGGCCCTTCATCGTCTTGAGGTGCCGGCGCCAGTACTCAAAGGGCTTGCCGGCGAAGGCCTTCGCGATCAGTTCGGCGGCCGCGTCGGCGTTCTGGATCAGCGGGAGCACCTCGGAGAAGCGCGGATCGTCGGCGGCCTCGGGGATGCCGAGGTGCTCGAAGGTGTCGCGGATCAAGCCGGTCGGACTGATGATGCACAGGTTGATCGTGCCGCCGTCGGAGGTTTCGTAGTTGCCCATGAACGGATTCACCGACGGCGCAAGGGAACCCGGCATGGACGTGCGCATCACCTCGCCGGTCTCCATGCCCTGCGTCACGCTGGCGCCCGCCGCCCACCACGCGGTGCTCAGCAGCGACACATCCATCTCGACGGCCTCGCCCGTGCGCTCGCGGTGCAGCAACGCGGCCGAGATGCCGCCGGCGATGAACATGCCCCCGATGGAATCGCCGAACGCCGGAATGCCCTGGCCCAGAGCGCCGCCCAACTCCTCCGGCGTCAGCGCGTAGCCGATGCCGCTGCGGGTCCAGAATGCGGTGCCGTCGTAGCCACCGACGTTGCGTTCGGGCCCCTTGTCGCCGTACGCCGATCCGCGGGCGTACACGATGTTCGGGTTCGCCGCGCGGATGTGTTCGACGTCGAACTTGTGCTTCTGCCGCACCGCGGGCATGTAGTTGGTCAGGAACACGTCGGAGGCCTTGGCCAGTTCGTAGATCACTTCCTGGCCGCCCGGCGTGGACACGTCGATCCCGACGCTGCGCTTGCCGCGGTTGGGATGTTCCATCAGCGGGTGCCGCTCGGGATCGACCTGAATGCCGCCCATGTTGAGGAAGCCGCGTTGGGTGTCGCCGCGCACCGGGTGCTCGACCTTGATGACGTCCGCGCCCCAGTCGGCGAGGATCGCGCCCGCGGCCGGGACGAAGGTGAACTGCGCAAGCTCGAGGACCCGAAAGCCCGCCATTACCTTAACCATTCCCGGACCCTACTGTGCGTCGAACGTAACCGGAAGCGCGGTCGGCGACCGGAACGGCTGGCCGTGGATATGTGGGTCGCCGTCGGCGAGCAGGTTGATATTGGTCAGCCGATTCAGCAGGCATTCGAGCGCGACCCGGGTTTCCAACCGCGCCAGGTGAAGTCCCAGACACGTGTGCTCACCGGCGGCGAACGAGATGTGCGGTACGTGCTTGCGGAAGATGTCGAATTCCTCCGCCCGCTCCCAGCGCCGCTCGTCGCGATTCGCCGAGCCGATGCACACCCCGATGACGCCGCGCGCCGGAATCTCGACCCCCTCCAGCTCGGTGTCCTCCGTGGCGAACCGCTGCACGGTGGTCAGCGGTGTCTCGTAGCGCAGCCCCTCCTCGATCGCCTGGCCGATCAGCTCGCGGTTCGCTTGCACCGCCGCGAACTGCTCCGGATGGGCGAGCAGCAGATACAGCAGGTTGCCCGACGACCGGTAGGTGGTCTCCAAACCGGCGGGCAGCAGCAGGCGCAGGAAGGAGTAAATCGCCTCGTCGCTGAGCTTTTCGCCGTCGATCTCGGCGCTGACGAGGTCGCCGATGATGTCCTCGGTGGGCTTGGACTTGCGTCGCTCGATCTGCTCGACGAAGTAATCCTTCAGCGCCGTCGACGCCTCGAAGGCCCGCTCATAGTTGACGTGGTAGCTGATCAGCTCCACGGCGCGCTTGCGGAACATCGGCAGGTCCTCGGCCGGCAGCCCCAGCAGTTCGGCGATCACCCGGGTGGGAAATTCGAAGGTGAACTGCCGGACCAGGTCGGCCTCGCCGGCGTCGATGAACTCGTCGATCAACGCGTTGCAGATCGGCCGCACGATGGCGGGCTCCCACCGGGCCAGCGCCTTGGACTTGAAAGCCGCCGACACCAGGTTGCGATGGTCGCGGTGCTTCTTTCCCTCCATCGCCAGAATGGTCGGCCCCATGAACAAGCCGATCGTTTTGTCGTACGGTGCCGAGCTGAACACCCGGCCATCGCGGAACACCGTGTTCACCGCGTCGAACGACACCGCGGAGTACTCCCGCTTGGGCAGCAGCGACTCCGGCGTCTTTGAGTAGTCCATGACGGTGCCGCGGAACACGCCGGCCTGCCGGCGCTTGTGAGCGAAAAAAGGGTAGGGGTCGCGAAGGCTGACGGTCTCTTGCCCGGTTTGGGAGCCGGTCCGGACGTTTGTCGTCACCTAGGTCTCCAGCATCTTCAGCAGGAACGTGCGGTTCTTGCGTAAGATCGTACTGTAATTCTTACAGTAGACAATATGGGCGCGACTCGGAACCGCGAGCGCGTCAGCCTTGCGGCACGCGCCAGCAGGGCGGCGTATCTCACACGTACGCCCGCACCTCGGTCGAGGCCGTCAGCGTCTCGTCCTTCTGCAGCACCGGCATCCTCAGCCGTTCACCGCCTGCTCGTGCGCCCACCGGTAGTCCGCCTTGCCCGCCGGGCTGCGCTCGATCACCGGACGGAAGACGACCGCCTTGGGAAGCTTGTAGCGCGCCAACGACTTTGCGGCGTGGGTGACGAGCTCGTCGGCCTCGGCACTCGCGCCCTCGGCGATCGCGACGATTGCCACCACCTCCTGGCCCCAACGTTCGCTCGGCCGCCCGGCGACCACCACGTCGGCCACCGCGGGGTGCGACGCGATCGCTGTTTCGACCTCCTCGACGAAGATCTTCTCGCCCCCGGAATTGATGGTCACCGAGTCGCGGCCCAGCAGTTCGATGGCGCCGTCGGCGCGGTGGCGCGCGCGGTCGCCGGGAACGGCGTACCGCACGCCCTCGATCACCGGGAAGGTGTTGGCCGTCTTGGCTGCATCGCCCTTGTAGCCCAACGGAACATAGCCGCGCTGGGCGAGCCACCCCATGCCTTCGTGTCCGGGCGCCAGGATCGCGGCCATGTCCTCGGCCGCCACGAAGGTGTCGGGTCCGGCGTTGAAGGTGCCGGTCGATACCGCGCCCGGGGCGGACATGTGGTGCATCTGCGCCCCGGTCTCCGACGATCCGACGCCGTCGACGACGACGGCGTTCGGCAGCACCTCGATCAGGCGTTGCTTGACGAACGGGGTCAGCAGGGCACCGCCGTTGGCGACGACGGCCAACG
This sequence comes from Mycobacterium sp. 852002-50816_SCH5313054-b, assembly GCF_001667185.1. GTDB lineage: Bacteria > Actinomycetota > Actinomycetes > Mycobacteriales > Mycobacteriaceae > Mycobacterium. Next base: position 44,510 of record NZ_LZIC01000015.1, read on the forward strand.
ACGACACGTCGGCGATGCCCTTCTCGATGGCGGCGACCAGCGGTCGCGCCATCGCGTCACCGACCACCGTCACCACCGGCACCCGTTCGCGCTCGATGGTGCGCACGACGTCGTCGGCGTCCAAATGATCGACGACCGAAGGGAAGACGACGGTCTGCCCCGTCGTGATCGCGGTCATCACGCTCCACTGCGCTGCCCCGTGGATCAGTGGCGGCAGGATGAGCAACTTGGCGCCGGGCCCGGCGCCCACCCTGGCCACGATCTCGTCGACCGACGCGGATGGCTCACCGGTCATGAGGTTTCGCCCGCCGAAGGACGTCATGAAGATGTCGTGCTGGCGCCACAGCACGCCCTTCGGCATCCCCGTCGTGCCGCCCGTGTAGAGGACGTAGAGGTCGTCGGGCGAGTGCTGCACGGGCGGCGGTTGAGGCGAGCTGGATGCCAGGGCGGCCTCGTAATCCACCGCGCCGTAGATCAAGTCGTTGCCCGAGTCGTCGGCGATCTGGATCAGGACGCGCAGTTGCGGCAGGTCCGGCAGGATCTCGGCGACGCGCGGCGCGAACGCCGCGTGGTAGATCAGGGCGGTGGCCCCGGAATCCGCCAGCAGGTACTGCAGCTCGCTCTTGACATAGCGGAAGTTGACGTTGAACGGCGCGACCCGCGCCTGGAAGCTGCCCAGCAACCCCTCGACGAACTCGTTGCCGTTGTAGGCGTACAGGCCGAGCAGGTCCTGGCCGACCTCGTGGCCGGCGAGGCCCGAACGGTCGGTGTGGCAACCCAGTCCGCGCTTGTGCAGGTAGGCGGCGAGCCGGTTCGCCCGCTCGAGGATCTGCGCGTAGCTGTAGCGGCGGTCGCCCTGGATCACCAGGTCGCGGTCGGGGATCGCCGCGGCGACGGCCTTGGCGACCTCGGGCACGGTGAATTGTGTTGTGCTGTCAGGCATCGTGCCTCTCACGGCTGGTGGGGTAGCAGGCGGACCATCAGGCCATTGGCTTCGCTGAGCAATGTGCCGTCGGCAGCGGTCATGCTAGCGGCTACGAAGAATTTCCTGCCATCGACGCCTGCGATCCGGCCCCGGGCGGTC
>NZ_LZIC01000016.1 GCF_001667185.1 Mycobacterium sp. 852002-50816_SCH5313054-b
AAACGGATCGACGTTGGTGTCCCAGCCGGCGGCGGCCATCGCGACCCCGAAGTGATCGAGCGCGGCGCCACAGCTGATCATCGCCTCGCGGCCCGACCGATCGGTCGCGGTGAGGGTTCGATCCGGGTCGAGGAACAGGTCGACGCTGGTGTCGCTCGCAACCCAGCGCCACGGCTGGATGTTGTGCAGGGAGGGAGCGCGGCACGCCAGTTCCACCGCGCCGGTGATCACGCCGATGTCCACCATCGTGTGGGTCATTCGCTCACTCACTTCCTTTCCCACGTCGACCCTCGGGCATGTGAGCACCGCGCGCCAGGGTCCTTGGTCCCCTGCGGCAGGTCATTGGGCCCGGGCCGACCATCCGGACGTCCAGGGCGCGCGTTGTTCCTGAACGCCGTCAGCGAGGTGCGCCGGCATGCCGACCTTTGAGGAAAGTGAGCAAAGAACGCCGTGGGCCCTTCGGCATCCGAATGGCCTCCGCCGGCCGGGACGAACGGCCCTGGTCGCCGACCCCGATGGCGCTTACCGTCGATGGTATGAACGCGACGCCGGACACCCGGACCCTGCAAAGGGCGGTGCAGCTGGCCTGCCGGGCCCCTTCGGTGCACAACAGCCAGCCGTGGCGGTGGGTGGCCGGGGACGGGGCTCTGCAACTGTTCGTCGACCGCGACCGGACGGTCCCGGGCACCGACCCTTCCGGCCGGGAGGAGATCCTCAGCTGTGGCGCCGCGCTCGGGAAA
>NZ_LZIC01000017.1 GCF_001667185.1 Mycobacterium sp. 852002-50816_SCH5313054-b
TGTGATGTCGCGAGACATCGAGGACAGATGTCTCGCGACATAGTGAACACCCTCAGTTGTTGGCTGGGGGTGTTTTCTGTTTTTGGGGTTGGTAGTCGCTGTTGGTGTCGAGGGTGAGTTCGCGGATGAGTTGGCCGCCGGGGGTGGCGATGATGCGGATGTTGAGGTCGGCGATGAGCATGAGCACGGGGGTGTTGGCCCAGCGGTGGCCGATGCCGATGTGGTGGAGGCGTCCGGCGTGGCGCAGGGTGAGCTTGCCGTAGCTGTCGACGCGGTCGGTGCGCACTCGCCAGTGGATGCCGGCGGGGGTGTTGGCCGGGCCCGGCGGGGGGTCGGGCGCGGTAGGCGTCGTGTGGGGTGCAGCGATCGCAGGAGCGGTGGGGGCGCACGGTGTTGTAGTACTCGGTGAAGGCGTCTAGCTGGGCTTGTAGGTCGGCCAAACTGGCCGCTGGGGGTTGGCGGTTCAGCCATTTTTTGAGGGTTTGGTGAAAGCGTTCGACCTTGCCGCAGGTCTGTGGGTGGTAGGGCCGGGAGTTTTTGAAGACGACGCCTAGGGTGGCCAGTTCGGTTTGCAGGGCAGTGCGCCCGCCGGGGCCGGTGGCGTGTCGGGCGGTGAAGACCATGCCGTTGTCGGTCAGTACCGAGGCGGGCAGGCCGTGGGCGGCGAAGGCTTCGCGGAAGCAGTCGCGCACGGCCGGCGCGGTGAACACGGGTCGGGCGGTGCAGGTTAGGGCTTTGCGGGAGTGGTCGTCGAGGATGTTGAGGATCTCGATCTGCGCGCCGGTGGCGGTGGTCGTATCGGGGCCGGCGAGGTGCCAGTGGGTGATGTCGGCTTGCCAGCATTCGTTAGGTTGTTCGGCCTGGAAGCGGATGTAGCTGCTGCGGGGTCGCTTGTGCGGCTGGGCGGTGATGAAGCCGCGCCGGCGCAAGATCTTGTGGATCGTGGACACCGCGGGGGCGCTGCCGGTGTGGCGGTGCAGGTGCACGGCGATGGTGTGCGGTCCGGCGTCGAGGCCCTGCTCGCCAAGTTGCTTGCGCAGCTTGATAATCCGCTCTTCGACCGTGGCGGGCAGTTGCCGCGGATTAGACGCCGGGCGCCGTGAGCGCGGCTCGAGTCCGTCCTGGCCCTCGGCACGGTAGCGGGCCAGCAGGACATAGATCCATGAGCGCGCCACCCGATAATCTCGGGCGACCTCACTGATCGGCCGGTGCTCAATCTCGACGGCGGCAACGACCAAACGGGCCTTGGACATGAGGACACCTCGCGATCACTGGGCTGTCCTCTATGTCGGGAGACATCCGTCCTCTATGTCAATGAATCACAGACC
>NZ_LZIC01000018.1 GCF_001667185.1 Mycobacterium sp. 852002-50816_SCH5313054-b
TCCCGGTCGAACGGGCGGCACGCGCCCACCGGGTCGTCGTTCTTGGTGGACATCACGATGCGCATCTGGGCGAACGCCGCGATCGGGACGGCCTCGATCCTGGTCTCGACGCCGCCGCAGATGGCGATGTCGGCCTCGCCGAACACGATGTTGCGCCACGCCTGAGCGATGCCCTCGGAACCTGACGCGCACGCCGAAATCGGCGTGATCACACCGGCTTTGGCGTGCCGCTCCAGACCCACGGCCGCGGCTGCGCCGTTGGGCATGTACTTCTGCACGCCCAGCGGCGAGACGGCCCTGAGGCCACGGGTCCGCATGTCGTCGTAGCTGAAGACCATTTCCTCCGACGAACCCATCCCGGTACCGATGGAGACCATCAGCCGGTTGGTGTCGACCTCGGGCGATCCGGCGTTCTCCCACACCCGTCGACCCAGGATGGTCGACATCCGTTGCAGGTAGCCCGTCCGGCGCAGCTCGATGCGCGTCAGCTGACTGTCAAACTCCTCCAGCAGGTGTCCGCCGATGCGAACCGGGAGGTCGAACTCCTCGACGAACGGGTCGTCGAGGACGCGGATGCCACTTTGGCCGTCCTGCAACAACTTCCAGGTGTTCTCGGCGTCGGTCGCCAGAGCGGTCGTCATGGCTATCCCGGTGACGACGACATTCGGGAGCGTTTTCCCGGTAACCAGCTCTGTCATGGGTCTTGCGAAAGTTCCTTCCGTGCTGTCGGGCTCTAGTAGCGCCCGAATGCGAGCGCCACGTTGTGGCCGCCGAACCCGAACGAGTTGTTGATCGCGTAACGGTATTCGCCGTAGCGGGGTTCGCCCGCGACCACATCAAGATCGATCTCAGGATCGGGTGTCTCATAGTTGAGGGTGGGCGGTATCACGCCGTCCCGAAGGCTCAATACCGTCAAAACAGATTCCAGCGCACCGACTGCGCCGATGGAGTGGCCCAGCGCCGACTTTGGCGCGTAGACCGCGGCGTGCTCGCAACCGGCGACCCGGATGGCGTTGGCCTCCGCGGAGTCACCGATCGGCGTCGCCGTCCCGTGCGCGTTGATGTGGTCAATGTCCTTGGCGGACAAGCCCGCCAGCTCCAGCGACCGCGTCATTGCGCGACCGGCACGCACGCCGTCCGCCGCGGGGGCCACCATGTGGAAGGCGTCCGACGTGATGCCGGCACCCATCAGCCGGGCCAGCGGCTTGGCGCCGCGGGCCTTGGCGTGCTCCTCGGTCTCGATGACCATCAGCGCCCCGGCCTCGCCGAACACGAAGCCGTCGCGGTCCTTGTCGAACGGGCGCGAGGCACGCTCGGGCTCGTCGTTGCGGGTCGACATGGCCCGCATCATCGAGAACGCCGCGATGGGCAGCGCCTCGATGGGACCCTCGACGCCGCCGCACACGGCGACGTCGGCGTCGCCCATGACGATTTGACGCCACGCGTGCGCAATCGCTTCCGAGCCCGACGAACAGGCCGACACCGGGGTCATGACCCCGGCGCGGGCCCCGAGCTGCAGACCCACCACCGCAGCTGCGCCGTTGGGCATGATCATCTGAACGGCGAGCGGAGACACCTTGCGGGGCCCGCCCTCGTTCATCAGGTCATAGCTCTCGATGACCCGTTCGGCGCCACCCAGGCCGGTGCCGACCACGACGGTGAAGCGGTCCGGATCGACCTCGGGATTGCCCGCGGTCTCCCAAAGCTGACCGCTGAGCAACTTGCTCATCCGCTGCACGTAGGACATGCGGCGCAGGTCGAGCCTGCCCATGTGGTTATCGACGGGCTCCTTGAGGTGTCCACCGATCTTGACGGGCAGGTCCCACTTGGTGACGAACTCGTCCTCGAGCACGCGGATGCCGCTTTCGCCGGCCAACAAGCCCTTCCACGTGCTCTCGATGTCCGGCGCGACCGATGTCGTCGCCGTGACGGCGGTTACCACAACGCTGGGGTAACCGCCGTTAGCAGTGGAAGGCTTGGTCACTTGCTGTCCGCTTCCAGCCTCGCCTTGACGTTGGCAACCGCGTCGGGGTTCTCAGTCTCCAGCTTGGCGCGCAGCGCCTCGGCGGCCTCGGGGTTCTCTTCCTCGAGCTTCTGGATGTACGAGACGACGTCACCGACGGTGCGCAGACCGGCGAGGTCCTCGTCGGGGATCTTGACGCCGTACTTGTCCTCGGTCTGCACGGCGATCTCCACCATCGACAGCGAGTCGATGTCCAGGTCGTCGACGAACGACTTCTCCGGGGTGACCTCGGAGGGCTCGATACCGGTCACCTCTTCGATGATCTCGGCGATACCGGCGATGATTTCTTCCTGACTGACGGCCACGGTCTATCCCTTCGTAATATGTTGTGTGCAAATCGGATTGACGTTTGCAATTGTTATTGTCCTGGCACGAGCCGGCGGTTTAGAGGTTTGCCAACTCGTCCAGATCTGCGGGTGACTTGACGGCACGCGTCGTAACCCCCCGAAGTTCGCGCTTGGCGATGCCGGTGAGCGTCCCCGCCGGAGGGAACTCCACGATCGCCGTCACGTTGTGTTCACGCAGCGTCTCGGTGCACAGGTCCCAGCGCACCGGCTGGGTCAGCTGAGCGACCAGGGTGTCCATCGCGGCCGCGGCCGAGGCGACGGGCTTGCCGTCGCGGTTGGACAGCAGCGTGGCGGTGGGCTCGGAGGTCACCACGGCGGCCGCCGCCGCGGCGTAGCCGTCCAGAGCGGGAGCCATGTATTTGGTGTGGAACGCACCGGCCACGCCGAGCGCCCGCACCCGCGCCTTGGCCGGCGGGTCTTCGGCGAGCTTTTCCAGCGACGACAGCGGGCCCGCGGCCACGATCTGGCCCGGCGCGTTGCGGTTGGCGGGGAACAGCTCGAGATCCTCGAGGCGGCTCAGCACTTCGGCCTCGTCACCGCCGAGCACCGCGGACATGCCGGTCGGCTCGAGCGCGCAGGCCTTGGCCATTTCGGCGCCACGGGTGGCGGCCAACGCGACGGCGTCATCGGCGGCCAGCACGCCGGCGATCGCGTAGGCCGCGATCTCCCCGACGGAGTGCCCCGCGACAACAAGGTCGCCGCCGGCGAGCAGGCCACGCTTGGTCAGCTCCTGGTGCGCGAGCAGCGTGTTTGCGACGACCAGCGGCTGCGTCACCGCGGTGTCGGTGATTTCCTCGGTCGACGCGGTGGTGCCCAGCCGCACCAGGTCCAGGCCACTGGCCTTCGACCACAGCGCGAGCTGGTCGGCGGCGCCTGGCAGCTCCAGCCATGGCGACAGCATCCCCTCCGTCTGCGACCCTTGTCCGGGCGCAAGTAATGCGATCACGTGTCTAAGAGAACACTGTGGAAACGGTTTTGGCGGGTGTAACAGATTATGAACCTCGTCTTAGGTTTTTGTATACACCATACAAAACCGCTCCGTAAGCTATGTTTTTGATACCGCCCCGCGATCTGTTGGCTAAATCACTGCCGCTCGGAATAGCCCGTGGTACCGCTCCTGACCGGCAGGGGAACCGGCGGCAAGGTGGTGGCGGCAACGCCGGACGCGGCCGCCGGGTAGTTGAGCTGGCCGACCGTCGAGGCCACACGCAGCACGTATGCGTCGCGCGGCTGGGTGGGATCGCGCCCGGTGAAGTCGGTGACGCGCTTGAGCCGGTAGCGCACCGTGTTTGGATGAACGAACAACTTTCTGGCGCAAGCCTCAATTGCGCCGCCGCAATCTAAGTAAGCGTCAAGAGTTTCGATCAGCGTCGGCCCGGCGTCGGCCAGCGGCCCCATCACGTCGGTGTGCAGCGCCACGATCGCCGACGCGTCACCCATCAGGGCCCGTTCGGGCAGCAGCTCCCGGGCCAGCACGGGCCGCGGCGCACCGCGCCAGCCGGCGACGGCGTTCATCCCGGAGATCGCCTCGCTGGCGCTGTGGTAGGCCGCGGTCAGCATGGGCGCCGTGGGCCCGATGACCACCGGGCCGTCGGAAAACGCGTTCAGCAGGTCACCCAGGAATTTATCGGTCAGTGACAAATGGCCGGACACGATCGCCACCAGCCAGGTGCCGTGCACGTCGGTGAGCGCCGCCCGGCCGTGGCGCGCGGCGATGTCGCGGACTTCCTGGCTGGCCCGCTGGCTGCCGGCCTCGCCGTCCGGCTCGTCCCGCCCGGGCCCCGGGATCCCGACCACGACCGTCGCGGGCGCGGTGGTGTCCCAGTTCAGCGCCGCGGCGCGGGACAGCAGCTCCGGGCCGGTGTCGCCGCGCACCACCGCGTCGACGACGCTGGCCTCCATCCGGCTGTCCCAGGTGCCGCGCGCCTCGGCGGCCTCCGCGTAGGACGAGGCGGCGGTGAACGCCAGGTCGCGGCTGTACTTCAGGACGCCGACCGTCAGGGCGGTCAGCTGCTCCTCGGAGCGGGCCACCAGCGGCAGCACCTCCTCGAAGAACTCCATCGTCACGCGCACCATGTCCACGCTGTGCCGCAGCGCGATCCGGCGGGCCAGGTCCTGGGGCACCAGCTCGAAGGCCCGCGCGGTGTAGCTGACGTTGCTGTGCGGGTCCTGCATCCACTCGACGAAGTTGTTGATCGCGGTCTGCACCACCAGCGCCACGCTGGCCCGCTGGGAGGCTTCCAGGTCGGCGAAGAACGGCAGCCGGTCCTGCATGACCGCGACGGCTTCGGTGGCCAGCCGCCCGGAGTACTGCTTCAGCCGGCGCAGCACCGACTCCGGCACGTGGTCCAGCAGTTCCAGCGGCGACCTGGGTCGGGCCGACGCGAAGGGACCGGCGAAGGCGTTGTCGCTCACGCCCTAAAACCTACGCCAGAATTTGGAACTTTTCGCCAAGGCGGCGGGGGTGTTTGGCCGGCGCGTGCGCCGGCAGGCGGTCTCAGGCCACGCCGGGGTCGGATGTCTGCTCGGGCGCGGCCAGCACGTCGTCGATGCGGTACTGGCGGGCGGCCGCGTGCGGCACCGACGGGTCGATCTCCCCGTCGCGCGCCAGCGCCTCGAGCACCGCGACCACCTGCGACTCGGCGTCGGTGTTGAAGTAGCGCCGCGCGGCGGGCCGGGTGTCGGAAAAGCCGAAGCCGTCGGTGCCCAGCGTGACGAAGGTGTTCGGCACCCACTGCCGGATCTGCTCGGGCACCCCCCGCATCCAGTCCGACACGGCGATCACCGGGCCGGTGGCCCCCTCGAGCGCCCGGGTCACGTACGGCGTGGCGGCCGGCTGGTCCGGGTGGCGCAGCCTGGCCCGCTCGACGCAGACGCCGTCGCGGTTGAGCTCGCCCCAGCTGGTCACCGACCACACGTCGGCGGCGACGTCCCACTCGGCGGCGAGCATGTCGGAGGCCTGCAGTGCCGACGGCATGGCCACGCCCGAGGCCAGGATCTGCGCCTTGTTCGTGCGCTGCTCGGCGGCGGCGCGGTAGCGGTAGATGCCGCGCAGCACGCCCTCGGGATCGAAGTTCTCGGGCTCCGGCGGCTGCGGGTACGGCTCGTTGTAGATGGTGATGTAGAAGAACACGTTCTCCGGGTTCTCCCCGAACATGCGGGCCAGCCCGCTCTCCACGATGTAGGCGATCTCGAAGGCGAACGCCGGGTCGTAGGACACCACCGCCGGGTTGGTGGCGGCCAGCAGCAGCGAGTGACCGTCGGCGTGCTGCAGCCCCTCGCCGGTCAGCGTGGTGCGCCCCGCCGTCGCCCCGAGCAGGAAACCGCGCGCCATCTGGTCGGCGGCCGCCCAGAGGCCGTCGCCGGTGCGCTGGAACCCGAACATCGAGTAGAAGATGTAGATCGGGATCATCGGCTCGTTATGCGTCGCGTACGACGTGCCGGCCGCGATGAAGGAGCCCACCGACCCCGCCTCGTTGATGCCCTCGTGCAGGATCTGGCCGATTTCGCTTTCCTTGTAGGCCAGCATCAGGTCGGCGTCGACGGCGGTGTAGAGCTGGCCGAGGCGGTTGTAGATCTTGAGCGACGGGAACCACGAGTCCATCCCGAACGTGCGCGCCTCGTCGGGAATGATCGGCACGATGCGGGGCCCAATCTCCTTGTCCCGCAACACTTCCTTGAACGTCCGCACGGTCGCCATGGTGGTGGCGACCTCCTGGGTCCCCGATCCCTTCTTCAGGGCGGCGTAGATGTCGCGGCTGGGGAGCTTGAGCGCCTTGGCCTTGGTGCGCCGTTCGGGCAGAAAGCCGCCGAGGGTCCGGCGACGGTCCAGCATGTACCGGATCTCCGGGGTGTCGGAGCCGGGGTGGTAGTAGGGCGGAAGGTAGGGGTTCTCGTCCAGCTGCGCGTCGCTGATCGGGATCCGCATGGAATCACGGAAGTGCTTAAGGTCTTCCAGCGCAAGCTTTTTCATCTGGTGGGTGGCGTTGCGGCCCTGGAAGTGCGCGCCCAGCGAGTAGCCCTTGATGGTCTTGGCCAGGATCACCGTCGGCTGGCCCTTGTGATCGATGGCGGCGCGGTAGGCGGCGTAGACCTTGCGGTAGTCGTGCCCGCCGCGCTTGAGGTTCCAGATCTCGGAGTCGGTCATCTGCTCGACGAGCGCCTTGGTGCGCGGATCGCGGCCGAAGAAGTGGTCGCGCACGTACGCGCCGTCGTTGGCCTTGTAGGTCTGGTAGTCGCCGTCGGGCGTGGTGTTCATCAGGTTGACCAGGGCGCCGTCCTTGTCGGCGTGCAGCAGCGCGTCCCACTCGCGGCCCCAGACCACCTTGATGACGTTCCAGCCGGCGCCGCGGAAGAACGACTCCAGCTCCTGGATGATCTTGCCGTTGCCGCGCACCGGGCCGTCGAGGCGCTGCAGGTTGCAGTTGATCACGAAGGTCAGGTTGTCCAGGCCCTCGAGCGCCCCCACGTGGGCCAGCCCGCGGCTCTCCGGCTCGTCCATCTCGCCGTCGCCCAAAAAGCACCACACGTGCTGATCGGAGGTGTCCTTGATGCCCCGGTCGTGCAGGTAATGGTTGAACCGGGCCTGATAGATCGCGTTGAGCGGTCCCAGGCCCATCGACACGGTGGGGAATTCCCAGAAGTCGGGCATCAGCCGCGGGTGCGGGTAGGAAGGCAACCCGCCGCCGGCGTGGCTGTGCTCCTGGCGGAAGCCGTCGAGCCGGTCCTCGCTGAGCCGGCCTTCGAGGAAGGCGCGCGCGTAGATGCCGGGGGAGGCGTGGCCCTGGATGAACACCTGGTCGCCGCCGCCGGGATGCGACTTGCCGCGGAAGAAGTGATTGAAGCCGACCTCGTACAGCGCCGCCGACGAGGCGTAGGTCGAAATGTGGCCGCCCACGCCGATTCCCGGGCGCTGGGCGCGGTGCACCATGATCGCGGCGTTCCACCGGATCCACGCCCGGAAGCGGCGTTCGACGTCCTCGTCGCCGGGGAACCAGGGCTCCAGTTCGGTGGGGATGGTGTTGACGTAGTCGGTCGACGTCAGCGCCGGGATGGTGACCCGCTTCTCACGGGACCGCTCCAGCAGCCGCAGCATCAGGTAGCGCGCCCGCGCCGGACCCGAGCGCTCCAGCAGCTCGTCGAAGGACTCGAGCCACTCCGAGGTCTCGTCGGGGTCGATGTCAGGCAGGTAGGAAGCGACACCCTCGCGGATCACCCGAACGCGGTCGGGTTCGCTTGCGCTGCTGGGGGATTTGGCCAGATCGTGGCGCGCGAACTCCGTGGTCAACTTCCGCTCCTGTAATCGGTTGCGTCTTGTCCTCCTATCGTGCCGCACCGGCGTTTCGGGCGGGTAGCCGCGCCCGCAATCGGGACCCGGTAACGTCAGCAACCGTGCTCATCGGATGGCGTGCCGTCCCTCCCGTGCACGTGGGGGATTTCCCGAGGCGGGGCGCGCTGGCGCTCGGCTGTGTCGCGGTGCTGGTCATGGGGATCGTCGGGTGTACCAGCGTCACCAACGGCACGGCCACGCCCGATACCAACGTCGCCCCGGCCTACCGGCAATCGGTGTCCGCGTCGGTGTCGGCCTCCTCGGCGACGTCGCGTGTCAAGGAATCACAGCGGCAGCAGTCGCTGACGACCAGGGCCGTGCGCACGTCGTGCGACACGCTGGCCACGTCGGCCAAGGACGCGATCGACAAGGTGAACGCCTACGTCGCGGCGTTCAACGGGGGCCGCAGCACCGGCCCGGCCGAGGGCCCGGCGATCGGCGCCCTGAACGACAGCGCCACCACGGTGTCCAACAGCTTCAACGATGCGCTGTCGCAGCAGCTGAAGGACGCGTTCAACGCCTATGTCGACGCGGCGCGCGGGGTGGCCAACGCGATCGGCACGCACGCGTCGATCGGGGAATTCAACAGGCGGGTCGACCAGCTCAACGACACCAAGACGAAGGCGCTGAAACTCTGCCTGGCATCCTTCTGAGGCAGCTGATGAGGCACGGGTACGGCCCGCGTTCTGGCTGTGCGACGATAATCCCCATCGCACGGTGCGCGGACGTTATAAGGAGGGTCCACGGTGGTCGCGGCGGATGACGCCTCGAGCTTCGCTCGCAAACTGGGCATCCAACGGGACCAAGTCGTGCAGGAGTGGGGCTGGGACGAGGACTCCAACGACGACATCCGGGCCGCGGTCGAGGAAGCCTGCGGCAGCGAGTTGCTCGACGAGGACAGCGACGAGGTCATCGACGTCGTGCTGCTGTGGTGGCGCGACGGCGACGGCGACCTGGTGGACACCCTGATGGACGCGATCGGGCCGCTGGCCGAGGACGGCGTGATCTGGGTCCTGACGCCCAAGACCGGCAGGCCCGGCCACGTGCTGCCCGCGGAGATCGCCGAGGCGGCCCCCACCGCCGGCCTGATGCCGACCTCGTCGGTAAACCTCGGCGACTGGAGTGCCAGCCAGCTGGTGCAGCCCAAGTCGCGGACCGGGAAGCGTTGATGCTGCCCGTCGGCACCACCGCCCCCGACTTCACCTTGCGCGACCAGAATCAGCAGCCCGTCACCCTGAGCTCGTTTCGCGGCGCCAAGAACGTCCTGCTGGTGTTCTTCCCGCTGGCGTTCACCGGGATCTGCCAGGGCGAGCTGGATCAGCTGCGCGATCACCTGCCGCAGTTCGAGAACGACGACAGCGTGGCGATGGCGATCTCGGTGGGCCCGCCGCCCACGCACAAGATCTGGTCGCTCGAGAGCGGGTTCATGTTCCCGGTGCTGTCGGATTTCTGGCCGCACGGCGAGGTCAGCCAGGCCTACGGCGTGTTCAACGCCGACGCCGGCTACCCCAATCGCGGTACCTTCGTCATCGACCGATCCGGGATAATTCGTTTCGCCGAGATGAAGCAGCCCGGCGAGTCCCGCGACCAGCGGCTCTGGCTCGGCGCGCTGGCGGCTTTGCAGGCCTGATGTTTGGGCGGTCGGCCCGTCGGCGTGTAGCCTGCGGCGGACCCCCGTCTTTCAAGGGCGCGTAGCTCAGTGGTAGAGCTCTGGTTTTACACACCAGCGGTCGGCGGTTCGATACCGTCCGCGCCCACTCAGAGGTAAGGCCTAGGGGCGTCGCGCCTTTGACACGGCGATCCAGGCCATGATCACGCCCGCGACCAAGAGACCGACGGCCGCCCCGGACACATACACGCCAATTCCGGCTGATACGGACAGCGATTTCAAGCCGAGAAGGACAGCGCTCGAGCCGAATGCCTCAACGGAGGTAAGGACGGTCAGCGTGATAAGTGACAACGGCCGCGGGCGCGGTGTTGTGAATGTTGCCCAGACCAAACCAATGCCGACGGCGGTCATCAACAAATTCCCCAATTGATGGCCGACGGTAAAGTGCGCCGCACCGGAGGCCCTCGCGGGTAGGAAGCCTGCGATCAGGAAGACGGCAAATCCGGCGAAGAGCAACCATGCGGCAGCCGGGAATTTCGCGGGGCTGACGGTAAATGCCGGCACCGCCGTCCCCGACTTTTGACCGGCCGGGGTCGCCTGGCCGGGTCGCATGTCCGCTGGATACCAGTTGCCATCCGAAGCCTGCCACCATCCCGGTCCCTGCGCATTCCTGGTTATCTTGACAATGCTGCAACGGGGGCCTTGGCGGATTCTTGAAGGCGCGCCGAGTTGTCGCGTTGCGCGCGGCGGCTATTTGTCGCGCAAACCCGGTGTGGCAACCTCAGGGGCGTGAACGAGCAACCCGTGGAGCCGTTTCGCATCGACGTCGTCGACGACGTCCTGGAAGATCTGCGCTCGCGCCTGCAGCGCACGCGTTGGCCCGAGGCCGAATGCGTCGACGACTGGAGCCAGGGCATCCCGCTGGGTTACACCCGCGAGCTGGCCGACTACTGGGCCGGCGAATATGACTGGCGATCGCGTGAGGCCGCGCTCAACCGCTTCGATCAGTTCACCACCGACATCGACGGGCTCGACATTCACTTCATCCACCAGCGCTCGCCGCACGACGACGCCTTCCCACTGGTGATCACCCACGGTTGGCCGGGCTCAATCGTGGAGTTCCACAAGGTGATTGAGCCGCTGACCAAGCCGTCGTCCGGGCGCGCCGAGGACGCCTTTCACGTCGTGTGCCCGTCCCTTCCGGGGTACGGCTTCTCCGGCAAACCTACCCGCACCGGATGGGGCGTCGAAAAGATCGCCGACGCGTGGGACACGCTGATGCTGCGCCTCGGCTACGAGCGCTACGGCGCGCAGGGCGGCGACTGGGGCGCCGCCGTCACCACGCAGATGGGGCGAAACGGCGGCCACTGCGCGGCCATTCACCTGAACATGCCGATCGGGCGGCCCACCAAGGAGTCGCTGGCCAACCCCACCCCCGAGGAGCAGCGCGCGCTGGCCGCGATGGCCGAGCACCGCAAGTGGGGCACCGGCTATTCCAAGCAGCAGTCCACCCGGCCGCAAACGCTGGGCTACGGGCTGGTCGATTCGCCGGTGGGGCAGCTGGCGTGGATCGTGGAGAAGTTCTGGGCGTGGGCCGATTGCGACGGGCACCCCGAGAACGTGTTCAGCCGCGACGAGTTGCTGGACAACTTGATGGTGTACTGGGTCACCGCCACCGGCGCGTCGTCGGCCCGGCTGTACTGGGAAAGCTTCCGGGTCTTTGGTCAGATGGACCGGGTCGAATTGCCTACCGGCGTCAGCGCTTTCCCAGGCGAGCTGCTGAAGGCGCCGCGAAGCTGGTGCGAGCCGGTGTACAACATCACGCACTGGACGGACTTGCCGCGCGGCGGCCACTTCGCCGCGTTCGAGCAACCGGAGCTGTTCGTCGACGACGTCCGCGCGTTCTTCGCGACGATGCGCTGAAATACGCTCGCCGAGCGTGAATCTCACGACGCGACACGCCGCGTGGGCGTCGCCGGTTTCACGCTCGGCGGTGGGGGTTACGCGTTAGACGATCCGCCAGCCCCTGCGCGCCCGAAAGCGCATGTCCCACAGGTAAATCTGATACCCGAAGAGCCACGCCCGGTGCGGGATGAACCGGTCGGCCAGCCGCAGGGCGGCCAGCAGCCACTCGAACCGGCGCTGCTGGCCCTGCGACCAGTCCAGCTGCATCATCGCCCGGAACTCGGGGGCCAGGAATCCCGTCGTCGCGAACAGGTTGAACGGACCCGCCAGGACCCGCAGCGGCCACGGCAGGAACGCCAGCGAGGCCACCCCGCGCAGGTGCTCGCGCACCGGCGGGTCGATGCGCAGCTCGTCGAGGGAGCGCTTCCAGTAGTCGTCGAACGCGGCGCGGTCCGGCGGCCACATCCGCTCGGGCACCTGCAGCGTCGTGCCCAACCGCTTGGCGTCGCGGTAGACGGCGTCGGCGGAGGTGTCATCCAGCGGGCCGTGCAAAAACTCGTGCTGCTCGACGAAATAGCGGTACAGGCAGGACGCCACCCACAGCTGCAGCTTGGGGTCGAAGGCGTTGTAGGACACCGGGCTTGACGATGACGAGCGAACCTGCCGGTGCGCGACGTCCACGGCGCCGCGGATCAGGGCCCGGTCGGACTCGGTCCCGATGGCCGCCACCGCCAGGTAGGTCCCGGTGGTGCGGGCGCGCTTGAACGGATGC
Organism: Mycobacterium sp. 852002-50816_SCH5313054-b; assembly: GCF_001667185.1. Classification (GTDB taxonomy): domain Bacteria; phylum Actinomycetota; class Actinomycetes; order Mycobacteriales; family Mycobacteriaceae; genus Mycobacterium. The sequence continues at coordinate 11,986 of NZ_LZIC01000018.1, forward strand.
TTGTAGACGTTGCCGCTGTCCACCGGGCTTTCCAGCACGCCGTAACCGACGCCGGGCAGGGACAGCTGCATGATCACGTTCGCCGCGGGCAACAACACCGCCGCCGGGTTCAGCAGATCCGCGATCCGGGTGGCGGGCCGCTTCATCGCGGATTACCCGTCATGGAGTCGAGTACATCACGCTCGGACGTTATTTCCGCCCAAAAGTGGGCAGACGTGAGCGATGAGTACTCAACCTGGTAACCCGCGGCCGCTGGCGCGCCCGGCCAGCCTGTCGCCGCCGGCCGACCCCGACGTCTTGCTGTGGTGGGTGGTCGGCCTGCTGGTCGTCGTCGTGATCGTGGCGGCCATATTGGCCATCTAGCCCGGCCCCTGCCGGGGCGGGTGTGAGACGCTGCCCGGGTGACCCGGGTCGTCGCCGTGCTGGCCGGGTACGCGGCCGACCTCGCCCTGAGCGACCCGAAACGGGGGCACCCGGTCGCGCTGTTCGGCCGGGCGGCCGCGGCGCTGGAGCGATTCACCTACCGCGACTCCAAGGTCGCCGGCGGGCTGCACGTCGGTGTGCTGGTCGGTGTGGTGGCGCTGCTGGGCGCCGCCGGGGCCCGCCGGCCCGTCGCCGCCACCGCCGCCGCCACGTGGGTATGCCTGGGCGGAACGTCGCTGGCGCGCACCGGCCTGGAGATGTCGCAGCTGCTGGAGCGCGACGACGTTGGCGCCGCCCGACGACTGCTGCCGTCGCTGTGCGGGCGTGACCCGGCGCGCCTCGACGCCGCTGGCCTGACGCGCGCCGCGCTGGAATCGGTCGCGGAGAACACCTCCGACGCCCAGGTGGCACCGCTGCTGTGGGCGGCGGCGGGCGGGGCGCCCGCGGTGTTGTCCTATCGCGCCATCAACACGCTGGATTCGATGATCGGCCACCGCTCTCCGCGTTATCTCCGATTCGGTTGGGCCGCAGCGCGATTGGATGATCTGGCCAACTATGCCGCCGCGCGGGCGACCGCGGCGCTGGTGGTGCTGTGCGCTCCCCTCGTCGGTGGATCCCCGGCGGGCGCGCTGCGCGCCTGGCGCCGCGACGCGGCCCGGCATCCCAGCCCCAACGCCGGTGTGGTCGAGGCGGCCTTCGCCGGGGCGCTGGGGGTTCGGCTCGGCGGACCCACCCAGTATCGCCACGAGCTGCAGATCCGGCCCACCCTCGGCGACGGCCGGCAGCCCGCGGTGGCCGATCTGCGCCGCGCGGTGGCCTTGTCGCGGGCGGTGCAGGCCGCCGCCGCGCTGTCCGTCGCGTGTGCATCGGTGGGTTGCGCACAGTGGAAAACCCTGCGCGCACAGTAAAAGCGGCCTATCGGCGCCGGCCGTAGCGGTCGGCGAGTTTGTCCTCGACGGTCTTCGGGGTCTCGGGCGTCGCCGCTTGCTTCTCGCGGCGCCGGACGCGAATCTCGGAATAGATGAAGTAGCCCAACCCGATCGGCGCCAGGATGCCGAACGAAATCCATTGGATGCCATACGACAGGAACGGCCCGGCGTCCAGGTGCGGGATGCCGATCACGCCGAGGCCGCCGGGCTGGTCCTCGACCAACTGCAGATACGACCCGGCCAGCGGGACCTTGGTCAGCGCCGCGACCTGCTCGGTGTTGATCGAATACACCTGCTGCACACCGTCTCTGACGAACGGATCCTTGCCCGTCACGGTGGGCTCGGAGTCGCGCAGCCGGGCCGTGACGGTCACCCTCTCCGCCGGCGGGCGGGGGAACGCCGGGACGTGCGAGCCGGCTTCGGGCCGCACGTAGCCGCGGTCCACCAGCACGGTGGGCCCGTCGTCGACGACGAACGGTGCCAGCACCTCGAACGCCTGATCCCCCTCCACCACCCGCAGGCGGGCCAGCACCTGCACGTCGGGCAGATAGTGGCCGGTCGCCGTGACCCTGCGCCACTGCGCGCCCGGGGCCGACGAATCCTGCTGTGGCAGCAGCGTTTGCACCGGCACCGGCGCGGTGTTGAGGGAGTATTCGATCTGGTGATTCTCCCGGGATGTCCGGGTGTTCTTCCCGAGCTGCCAGGGCGCCAGCACCATGAAACACAGGTAGGTGAAGGCGATCACCACCAGGGCCAGCGCTATCCAGCCGGGCCGCAGCAGGAATGCCAGGCGGCGCATCACCCGTGTCCGTTCTCCGTGAGCCGCTCGTCGACCCAGGCGTGCAGGCCGGGCAGGGCGGCCTCGATGACGGCCAACACGTCCTCGAAGTCCTCGGGGTCGCCGTAGTACGGATCCTCCACGTCGAGAGCGTGGGCGCCCGAGCGCGGGTCGAACGACCGCAGCATCCGGATCCGCTCCTCGTCGACGCCGAGCTGCCGCAGCATCCGAACGTGGTTGCGTCCCAAAGCCACCACCAGGTCGGCCGCCAGGTGCTCGTCGTTCAGCTGGGCGGCGCAGTGGGCGGTGGGATAGCCGTGGGCGCGCAGCACCCGGGTGGCGCGGTCGTCGGCGCAACTGCCGACGTGCCAGTTGCCGGTGCCGGCGCTGGTCACCCGCACCGCGTCGCCCAGCCCGCGCCGCTGCAGTTGGTCGGCGAAGACCTTCTCGGCCATCGGGGAGCGGCAGATGTTGCCGGTGCAGACGAAGGTGACGTGCAACGGTTCAGACACCGAGGGCCCTCCGGAGCTCGTCGACGGTCGCGGCGTGCGTCACGCCGGTGACGCTGAACCCCTCATGAAAGTCGTCGCGCCCGTAGCCCCAGCCGACCACCACGGTGTCGATGCCGTGCGCGGCCGCGCCGTGCACGTCGTGGCTGCGGTCGCCGACCATCAGCACCCGCTCGGGCAGCGGTTGGAGCTGGTCCAGCGCGTGGGCCAGCACCTCCTCCTTGCTCTTGCGCGAGCCGTCGGGGGCCGCGCCGGCGATGACCTCGAAATGCTGGTCCAGCCCGAAATGGGCGAGGATGCGCCGCGCCGTCGGCTCCAGCTTCGAGGTGGCCACGGCCAGCCGGACGCCGGCGGCGCGCAGGTCGGCCAGCAACGGCTCGATGCCGTCGAACAGCGTGTTCATCGCCCAGCCGCGGGCGCCGTACTCGGCCCGGAAGGCGGTGATCGCCTCCTCGGCGGAGTCGCCGAACATCGTGCGGAAGGTGTCGTCCATCGGCGGGCCGACGATATGCGCGGTCAGGTCGCCCTCGGGTACGGCGGCTCCGACGTGGTCGAGCGCGTGCAGGAAGCTGGCCACGATGCCTTCCGCCGAGTCGGTCAGCGTGCCGTCGAGATCAAAGATCACCAGCTGCGGTGTGCCCGCGATCGTGCCTGTCACCTCACCATTGTCCTCGATGGCCAGTTTCGGAGTGCGACGGCGTTCCCGCCACGCGCCCGCGGCGGCCCACTAGTGTTTCACGGATGGCGACTCTGAACCCGAGCCCGCCTGCGGCCCGCTATCACGGCGATCAGGCCGTGGCGCCCGGGATGCTCGATTTCGCCGTCAACGTCCGGCACGCGCAACCGCCGGAGTGGCTGACGCGGCGGCTGGCCGAGCGGCTGCCGGACCTGGCGAGCTACCCGGGCCTGCGGGACGTGCACCGCGCCCAGGACGCGGTCGCCGCGCGACACGGCCGCACCCGCGACGAGGTGCTGCCGCTGGCCGGCGCGGCGGAAGGGTTCGCGTTGCTGCCCCACCTGCGCCCGGCGCGGGCGGCGATCGTGGCGCCCGCGTTCACCGAGCCCGCCGTGGCGCTGGGCGCGGCCGGGGTGCCCGTCGAGCATGTCGTGCTCGAGCCGCCGTTCCGCCTCGACGACGCGCGCGTGCCCGACGACGCCGATCTGGTGGTGGTGGGCAACCCGACCAACCCCACCTCGGTGCTGCACTCCCGCGCGCAGCTGCTGGCGTTGCGCCGGCCCGGCCGCATCCTGGTGGTCGACGAGGCGTTCGCCGATGCGGTCCCCGGCGAACCGGAGTCGCTGGCCGGCGACCCGCTGCCCGACGTGCTGGTGCTGCGCAGCCTGACCAAGACGTGGGCGCTGGCCGGGCTGCGGGTGGGCTACGCGCTGGGCGCCCCGGAGCTGCTGGCGCGGCTGACGGCGCGGCGCGCGCACTGGCCGGTGGGGACGCTGCAACTGACGGCCATCGCGGCCTGTAGTGATCCGCGGGCCGTCGCGGAAGCGGCGGCCGGTGCGGTGCGGTTGACCCGGTTGCGCGCGGAGATGGTGGCCGGCCTGGAGTCGGTGGGCGCCGACGTGGTCGACGGCCGGGCCCCGTTCGTCCTGTTCGGGCGTCCGGACGCCGCCTCGCTGCGAAATAGACTGGAGCGCAAGTGGATTGCCGTGCGCCGCTGCGACACGTTCGTCGGCCTGGACGAACGGTACCTGCGGGCGGCGGTGCGCCCCGAGTGGCCGCTGCTGGTCGACGCGATCGCCGGGGTGCCGCGGTGACCGTGCGCCTTGCCGACGTGATCGAGGCGCTGGACGAGGCCTACCCGCCGCGCCTTGCGCAGTCGTGGGATTCGGTCGGCCTGGTCTGCGGCGACCCCGACGATGCGCTGGACTCCGTGACCGTCGCCGTCGACGCGACGCCGGCCGTCGTCGACGAAGTTCCCGAGGGCGGCCTGCTGCTGGCCCATCACCCGTTGCTGCTGCGCGGCGTCGACACGGTGGCGGCGAGCACCCCGAAGGGCGCGCTGGTGCACCGCCTGATCCGAACCGGGCGTTCGCTGTTCACCGCGCACACCAACGCCGACTCCGCATCGCCGGGCGTGTCCGACGCGCTCGCCGACGCCCTCGGCCTCACCGTCGAGGAGGTGCTCGAACCGCTCGCGGCGGCGGGCGATCTCGACAAGTGGGTCGTCTACGTGCCCCGCGAGAACGCGGAAGCGGTGCAGCAGGCCGTGTTCGAGGCCGGCGCCGGGCACATCGGCGACTACTCGCACTGCAGCTGGAGCGTCAGCGGCATCGGCCAGTTCCTGCCGCACGAAGGGGCCACTCCCGCAATCGGCAGCGTCGGCAGCGTCGAACGGGTGGCCGAGGACCGGTTCGAGGTGATCGCTCCCGCCCGCGTGCGGGGCGCGGTGCTGGCGGCGATGCGCGCCGCCCATCCGTACGAGGAGCCAGCGTTCGACATCCTCGCGCTGCTGCCCCCGCCGAGCGACGCCGGGCTGGGCCGCATCGGCAGGCTGGCGCGGCCGGAACCGCTGCGCGACTTCGTGTCCCGCGTCGGTGCCGCATTGCCGCGGACTTCGTGGGGCGTGCGCGCGGCGGGGGACCCGGACCTGCCGGTGTCGCGGGTCGCCGTGTGCGGCGGCGCTGGGGACTCGCTGCTGGGCGCCGCGGCGGCCGCGGGCGTGCAGGCCTATGTCACCGCCGATCTTCGGCACCATCCGGCCGACGAGCACCGCCGGGCCTCGGGTGTGGCCCTGGTCGACGTGGCGCACTGGGCAAGCGAATTCCCCTGGTGCGAGCAGGCCGCGGGCGTATTGCGGTCGCGTTTCGGGGCGGCGCTGGCCGTGCGGGTGTGCGCCATCCGCACCGACCCGTGGGATCTGGGTTACGACGACGGGGGAGGACGGCCATGAAAGCCGAGGTGGCGCAGCAACTTTCGCTACTCGAATTATCGAAGCTGGATGCGGAGCTGTCGCGCATCGCGCACCGGACCGCCCACCTGCCGCAACGAGAGGCGATGGAGCGGATCCAGTCCGAGCACAACGCCGCCGGCGACCGGCTCGGAGCGCTGCGAATTGCCCTCGAGGACTTGGACGCCCAGGTGTCGCGATTCGAGGCGGAGATCGACGCGGTGCGGCAGCGCGAGGACCGGGATCGCGCGATGCTCAAATCGGGCGCCACGGATGCCAAGCAACTGTCGGACCTGCAGCACGAGCTGGAGACCCTGCTGCGGCGGCAAAGCAGTCTGGAGGATTCCCTGCTGGAGGTGATGGAGCGCCGCGAGGAGCTGCAGGCGCAGGTGACCTCCGAGGAGGATGCGGTCCGGGGCCTGCAGTCCGAGTTGACCGCCGCCCAGCAGGCTCTCGACGCCGCACTCGCCGAGATCGACGAGGCCCGCGAGGCCCATTCGTCGCGGCGCGACACGCTCGCCGCGGGGCTGGATCCCGCGCTGTCCGCCGTGTACGAGCGCCAGCGCGCCGGCGGAGGCCCGGGTGCCGGGCCGTTGCTCGGGCATCGGTGCGGGGCCTGCCGGATCGAGATCGGCCGCGGTGAACTGTCCCGCATTTCCGCCGCCCCCGAGGACGAGCTGGTGCGTTGCCCGGAATGCGGCGCCATTCTGCTGCGGGTCAAGGGATTCGAGAAGTGAAAGTCGTCATCGAGGCCGACGGCGGCTCCCGCGGCAACCCCGGGCCGGCCGGGTATGGCGCGGTGGTGCGCAGCGCGGACCGCTCGACCGTGCTGGCCGAGGCCAAGCAGGCCATCGGCGTCGCGACCAACAACGTCGCCGAATACCGTGGGCTGATTGCCGGTTTGGACGACGCGCTCAAAGTGGGCGCCACCGAGGCCGAGGTCTTCCTGGATTCGAAGCTGTTGGTGGAGCAGATGTCCGGCCGGTGGAAGGTCAAACACCCCGACCTTGTCGAACTCCATTCCCAGGCCCGAAAGTTGGCAGCCCGTTTCGACCGGGTCGGCTACACGTGGATTCCGCGGGACCGCAACTCGCACGCGGATCGGTTGGCCAACGAGGCGATGGATGCCGCGGCGGTCGCCGATGGCGACGCCGAAAATTCCGACCCGCCGGCCGCCGAGTCCGCGAGAAACGCGGCGGCCGAGGTCAAGACGTCTCCCGGATGGACCGGGGCGCGCGGCACCCCGACGAGGCTGCTGTTGCTGCGGCACGGACAGACCGAATTATCGGCGCAGCGCCGCTACTCCGGGCGCGGCAACCCGGCGCTGACCGAGGCCGGCCGTCAACAGGCCGAGGCGGCGGCGCACTACATGGCGCAGCGGGGCGGGATCGCCGCGGTGATCTCCTCGCCGCTGCAGCGGGCCTATGACACCGCCGCGACCGCCGCCAAGGCGCTGGGCCTGGACGTGGCCGTCGACGAGGACTTGATCGAGACCGATTTCGGGGCGTGGGAGGGGCTGACGTTCGCCGAAGCGGCAGAGCGCGATCCGGAGTTGCATCGCCGCTGGCTGCGTGACACCAGGACGAAGCCGCCGGGCGGCGAAAGCTTCGACGCGGTGCGCGATCGGGTGCTGCGGGTGCGCGAACGGATCGTCGCCGCGCATCAGGGCGCCACGGTGCTGGTGGTGTCGCACGTGACCCCGATCAAGATGCTGCTGCGGCTGGCGCTGGACGCCGGGCCCGGCATTCTGTACCGGCTGCATCTTGACCTGGCGTCGTTGAGCATCGCAGAGTTCTATTCGGATGGAGCGTCTTCGGTGAGGCTGGTAAACCAGACAGGCTATCTTTAGGCGGGTATAAGGAAGCGATCGATGCAGCCGTCTCAACCATCCGAGGAATCTCTTCCCGCGGACGTACGCGCGCGGGTGATGGCGGCGGCGCTCGATGAGTTGTCCCGCTGGGGTGTCGAGCGGTTCAGCATCGAGGCCTTGGCGGAGCGCCATCACCTCGATCCCGCGATGATCCACCGTTTCTGGGGAACCCGGCAGCGACTCATCGTTGCTGCGGCCCTGGCCGATGCGGAGGCCTACAGTTCGATAGCCGACACCGGCTCGCTGCACGGGGACCTGCTGGCGTTGGCCTGCAAGCTGGCCGATCGGATCAACAGCCCGGCGGGCCGCGCGTTTATGCGCGCGCTGGTCATGGACCGTCGTGGACCGCACGACGAAGAGACGCGAATGATGGTGTGGGAGGCGCGTTTTGCCGTGGTGCGCGAGGTCGTCGACCGGGCCAGGAAGCGTGGCGATCTGCGGGACGATGTCAACACCCTGGCCGCCGTGCAGATCGTCCTGGCGCCGTTGAACGTTCGCGCCCTGTACTCCGACGCCCCGATCGACGATCGCTATTGCGAGGCGGTCGCCGACATGGCCTGGCACGCACTGGCCCGGAAATAGCCGACCTCACGCCGCACTGAACTCGACCGGCAGCGCCGCCGGCGAGCGGAACGCCACGCCGACGACGTGCGGCGTCGGGGCGCTCGGGTCGAGCCGCAGGTCCGGCAGCCGGTCGAGCAGCGCATTGATGGCCACCGTCCCCTCCATCCGCGCCAGGTGCATGCCCAGGCACAGGTGCGGGCCGCCCCCGAAGGTCAGGTGCGCGATGTTCTTGCGGGTGGGGTCGAAGCGGTCCGGGTCCGGGTAGCGCGCCGGGTCGCGGTTGGCGGCCGCCACGCTGACGCTGACGGTCGTGCCCGCCGGGATCGCGACCCCGCCGAGCTCGCAGTCGCGGACCGCCCGTCGCACCACCGTGGTGATCGGCGGCTCCCAGCGCAGCGCTTCCTCGAAGGCTCCACGGAGCATGCCGCGGTCCGCGCGCAGCTCGGCCAGTAGGGCCGGCTCGGTCAGCAGGGCGACCAGCAGGTTGCCCGACGCGCGGTAGGTCGTCTCGACGCCGGCGGGCAGGATCAGCAGCAGGAACGCGAAGATCTCGGCGTCGGTCAGGCGGGCGCCGTCGATCTCGGACTCCGCCAGCGTGCTGATCAGGTCGTCCTGCGGGTGGCGCCGCCGCTCGGCGAGGATCTCGGCCAGGTAGGCCTTCAGCTCCGTCGACGCGGCGAGCCCGCGATCCCAGTCGTAGACCACGTTGAGCAACTCGATCGACAGCCGCTGGAAGCGCGGGTAGTCCTCCCGCGGCAGGCCCATGATGCGCGCGATGACCTGGACCGGAAACGCGAAGGTGAACTCGCGGGCCAGCTCGGCCCGCCCGCGCGGCGCGAACCGGTCGATGAGCTCGTGGACCACCAGCTCGACGAGTTCGGTGCGCCACCGCTCCAGCAGCGCGGTGCGGAACGACGGCGACACCAGGGCCCGGCTGGCCCGATGCTCGGCTCCCTCGCGCTCGAGCAGGGTGCGGCCCATGACCGGGCCCATGATCTGGTCGTAGATCGACGACGAGAAGGTGTCGGGGTGGGTGAGCACGGTCTGGCACTCCTCGTACCCGAGCACCGTCACGCCGAGCTCGCCGACCTGCGCGGCGCTGACCTCGGCGAAGGGATTGCCCACCAGCACGCGGTGGCGGGCCTGCGCCTCGCGCAGCCGCTCGTGCACGTTCTCGACCTGCATGAGCAGCCCGCCCTGCAGCTCGGCCGGGTCGAATTCGTTGATCGTCACGACGCCGGCACCGTCTCGGTGTCGCGCCCGGATCGCAGCACGGTGCCGGGCAGGGCGCCGGTGGCGGCGCCGTCGCGGCAGACCTCGACACCGCCGACCCACACCGAGGAGATCCCATAGGCGTCGGCGACCAACCGGGGCGCACCCGACGGCAGGTCGTAGCGCGTGCGCTCAGGGCCGTGGTCGACGGTCGCGGGGTCGAACATGACCAGGTCGGCGTGCCAGCCGGGTTGGATGCGGCCGCGTTCGGTCAGCGCGTAGAAGCGGGCCGGCACGTCGGTGATCAGCCGGATCGCTTCCTCGAGCGTCACCACCCGGTGCTCGCGCACGCCCTTGCTCAGCAGCGACGTCGTGTAGATCGCGCCGCACATCATGTCGAGGTGGGCGCCCGCGTCGGAGCCGCCGATCACGGCGCCGGGATGCCGCCACAACTCGGCGCGCATCTTCCAGTCGGCCGCGTCGTCGCCGGTCAGCGGCGGCGACAGGCCGGTGCGCAGCTCGTCGGCGATCACGACGTCCAGCAGCGTGTCGAAGGGCTCGCGGCCCCGGGTGGCGGCGACCTCGCCGACGCTGCGCCCGGTGGCGCCGGCGTTCTCGGGGGCGAACGTCTCGACGATGACCAGCCGGTCCCATTGCGCCAGGCCGCGCAGCATGCCCGCCTCCTTCGAGGATGCGCCCTCGGCGAGGCGCCGGCGCACCTCCGGATCGGCAAGGGCGACAAGCCGGTCGGGCACCGGCAGGTGCATCGTGGCGCGCCAGCCGGGCAGCCCGTCGAGCACGAAGCCGGAGAGGAACGAGAGCCGGATCTTCATGGCCTGCGGCAGGGTGAGCGCCACGACCCGGCCGCCGCGCGCCGCCGCGACTTCCGAGGCGCGCAACTGCTTTTCGTGCCCGGCCGGGTTGGCCGCCGAGACGCCCAGCAGGTTCCAGTTCAGCGGGCGGTCGGCGGCCACCGACATGTCGGTGAGCAGCGCGATGTCGTCGTCGGTGAAGCCGGACAGGCACCCGGCGATGATCGCCTCGAGCGTGGTGCCCGGATGGTCGCGCAACCCGGCCGCCAGCGCCACCAGTTCTTCCTTCGTCGCGCTGCGCGACGGCACCGGCTGGCCGGACCCGTCGTTGTGGGTCGGCGACTGGCTGGTGGACAGCCCCAGGCCGCCGGCGGCCAGGGCGTCGTGCAGCACCGCGACCATCGTGTCGATCTGTTCCGGGGTGGCCTGGCCGCCGACGGCGTCGCCGCCCATCGCCGCCAGCCGCAGCGCCGAATGACCCACCAGGAAGCCGGCATTGACGGCGATGCGGCCCTCGAGGCGGTCGAGCCAGTCACCGAACGACGCCCATCCCCAGTCGAGGCCGGCGCGCAGCGCGTCGAGCGGCATCCCTTCCACCCGCGCCAGCATCCGGGTGAGGTAGTCATGCTGCTTGGCGGCCGCCGGCGCCAGCGTGAAGCCGCAGTTGCCGCCGAAGACCGTGGTGACGCCGTGCTGCACCGACGGGCTGGCGGTCGGGTCCCAGAACAGCTGCGCGTCGTAATGGGTGTGCAGGTCGACGAAGCCCGGCGCCAGCGTCAGGCCTTGGGCGTCAATGGTTTTCGCGGCCGGGTCGTCGACGTCACCGACGACGACGATGCGGCCGTCGCTGAGGCCGACGTCGCCGCGCCGCGCGGGCGCGCCGGTGCCGTCGACGATCTGGGCGTCGCGGATGAGCAGGTCGAGCATGCGGGCCTCCTACGCTGTGGCCGAAGCGGCCAGCCACCCCTCGGCGGGCAGCGGGTGGCGGAACAGTTGAGCGGCGTTGCGGTGGGTGATGCGGGCCGCGTCGTGGTCCGACAGGCCGGCGACGTTGCGCGCCACCACCTGTTGGGTGTCGGGCCAGGTCGAGTCGGCGTGCGGGTAATCGCTTTCGACGAGGATGCGGTCGGCCCCGATCGCCTCGAGCGCGCCGAACGCGTGCGGGTCGTCGATCGAGCAGAACCAGAAGTTGCGCCGCAGCACCTCGCTGGGCAGCAGATCGCTCCGCCACGCCCCGCCCTCGTGACCCGAAGCCGAGTGCGCCAGAACGTAATCGGCGCGGTCACCGAGCATGGCCGCCCAGCCCAGGCCGCCCTCGGCCAGGGTGATGTTCAGCTCCGGGTACCGCACCGGGATGCCCGACCACAGCATGTCGGCGCAGGCGACCAGGCCGTTCACCGGGAACAAGGTGGTGATGGTCTCAAAGGGCGTGTCCGGGGCGGGGATTGGCGCCCACTGGGCGGATCCGGTGTGCAGGCACACCACCGTGCCGGTCTCCTGGCAGGCGGCGAAGAACGGCTCCCACGCGCCGCTGTGCAGGCTCGGCAGGCCGCATTGGGCGGGCAGCTCCGGGAAGCTCACCGCCTTGAAGCCGCGGGCGGCGTTGCGGCGGACCTCGTCGGGCGCGAGCTGCGGGTCGGCGAGCCAGGGCAGCTGCAGCGGGATGATCCGGTCCGGGTAGCTGCCGGCCCACACCTCGAGGTGCCAGTCGTTCCAGGCCCGCAGCGTTGCCAGCCCCAGCTCCGGGTCGTCGCTCTTCCAGAACACGGTCCCGGCGAACCCGGCGATCAGGGACGGGAAGTTGACCGAGGCCCAGATGCCGGCGAGGTCCATGTCGTCGATCCGGGCGTCGATATCCCAACAGCCCGGCCGCATTTCGTCGAACCGGGCGGCGTCCATGCTCCATTCCTCGCGGGGCCGGCCGATCACCGCGTTGAGGCCGATGTTGGGGTACTCGCGGCCCTCGTAGCGCCACACCTGCCGCCCGTCGTCGGTCTCGGCGACCCTCGGGGCACGCTCGGCCAGCGCGGCGGGGAGCCGCCCCGCGAACATGTCGGGCGGCTCGACGACGTGGTCGTCGACGGAGATCACGATGTGCTGTCGCCGCCGGGGATCGGGGTCTGGCAGCAGCGCCATACCTGACGACTATCGTCGCCGGTTTCCGGCGCTGTCAATGCTATCTATGCAATGAAAGCAAAGTTGCGTCGGCCTGAGTGTGCTGCCTGGGCTTTCGGTGTGCCTCTGCGGCAGTAGTTTTTTCTGCTGCGGCCGCGCGCACGAATGGCACGACGACGATGTCTACCGCGGCCTCCGAGACCATCGCTACCAGGCGAGTATTTCAGGGGCATCTAAAGCGGGCTGAGGCGATGCCATGACGGCGGCTGGTTCTCCGGGGCACGGGTCGAATGCGATTGGCAGCGTGATCGGTCCGGCGATTCCGGTGAGGGGCTTCCAGGGCGCGGGGCCGGTGCGGTGGGCGTTGGGCATGCGCTGCGTCATGACCGCCAAGGCTTCGGCGAGCTCGAGTCGAGCCAGGTTCGCGCCGAGGCAGTAGTGCATCCCGGCGCCGAACGTCTGCATCGGCGGCGCGTCCTGTCGGGTGATGTCGAGGCGGTCGGGGTCGTCGTAGACGGCGGGGTCGCGGTTCGCGGCGCCTGTGTTGGCGACGACCAGCGTGCCGGCCGGAATCATGACCCCGGCGATCTCGACGTCCTCACGGGCGGTGCGGAGGGTGCCGACGGCGATCGGTGAATGCCGCATCGTCTCTTCGACGGCGTTGTTCGCCAATTCCGGATGCCGGGCCAGCAGGGCCCACTGGTCGGGGTGGTCGCACAGCACGTGCACCGAGGCGGCCAGCTGGTTGCGGGTGGTGTCGGTGCCGGCCATCAGCAGGCCCGCCGCCAACATCCGTAGATCGCCAGCGCTGAGGCGATCGCCGTCGTCCTCGGCGCGGATCAGTTCGGAGATCAGGTCGTCGGTCAGCCGGTGCCGCCGCTGGGCCATCATGTCGTCGATGTAATCGTCGAGTTCGTCCCACGCCGCCAGGATGGCCCGCTGGTGGGCGGCGACATCCCAGCTGAAGGCCTTGAAGATGTCGTCGGTCCAGTTCGAGAACAGCTCCCAATCCTCGGCCGGGGCGCCCAACAGCGCGCAGATGATCGGGACCGGGAACCGCCGGGCGATGTCGGTGACCACCTCGCAGCGCCCCGTCGCGGTGTGGCGATCCACCAGTTCGGTGATCACCTCGACGATCGTGGTGCGCAGTCGCGCGGTGGCTCGCGGGGTGAAGGCTTTGGAAACCAGTCGGCGCAGCCGGTGGTGCTCGGGACCATCGAGACTGATCAGGTTCGTCGCGACTCGCTCCCACAACGGCCCGCTGGTGATGCCTTGGGAGGCAAGGAACATGCCTTGAGGCACGCGGAAGCGTGGATCGCGCAGCACGGTTCGCACCAGTTCATAGGTCAGCAGTTCTGGCCCGTGCGGGCCGATCGCGATCGGCGCTCGGAGTCGCGCCGCGCTGATGATGTCGTGGGCCTCGTCGGGGCTCTGGCAATGCTCATAATCAACCGTCGGCAGGCCGGCACCAAAGACGCTCGGGCAGATCGACGCGTCAACCGCGATAGTCATGGTGGCCCTCCAGACGTCGTCGGTGAACTACTCAGCACAAAGTTTCGAGGGCCCGGCCACGCATCACACGCGTAGTCGACTACCTCATCGTTTGAAGCGGTGACGCGATCGACGCAGGTCGGTGGGGGTGGTGGTCGGACGATGACGGATTCGGTGCCGACAGACTTGCGATACTGGGGGTGAATCTCGGCAGCCAGGAGCTAAAGCGCGCGATTTCGGCTCGGTGGACGGTTCTCCGGCCAAGGTCTGCGTCGCAGGGTCAGAATTGGCCTGATAGGAGGGGTCAATATGTCTTCCCACTTGGAGGTTTGGAAACCGTCAGGGCGGGAGCTGATCGCCCTGAGTGGCGAACGAGTGACCCTCGGCAAGGCCTCGACCAATGCCGTGTCGCTCGAACACGACACCACCGTGTCACGCCTACACGCCGTTTTGGAGAACTTCGGGCAGGCCTGGTCCGTGCGGGATCTGGGTAGCCGCAATGGCACCTACGTCAACGGAGAAAAGATCGCTGCGGAACGGATCCTGCGGTCTGGAGACGAATTGCGGCTCGGCAGTTCGCGGCTGGTCTTCTGGATGACAAGGGGGGCCGACGAAGCATCGGCCGATCAAGAAACCGAAACCGGCAAGTCCATCTTGCGACCGCCCCGCATGACCCCGCGCGAATTCGAGGTCCTCAAGGTCTTGTGCCGTCCCTTCGTCTCCGATGACCCGTTTCCCGAACCCGCATCGGTTCGCCGGATGGCCCAGGAGCTATTCGTCACGGAGGCAGCCGTCAAGCAACATCTGCAACACCTGTACGACAAGTTCGGCATCACCGCGGAGGGAGATCGCCGAGTCCGGCTGGCCAACGCGGCCATCCGGCTCGGGGCGGTCAACCGCTCCATGTTGCGCGACCGGCGTACGCAACAAAAGTGACTAGGACACCTTGTCGAGCACCCCGCCACCGAGCACAGCGACCGCGTTGAGAACACTGCGGCGGTATTCGTCGCATGTGGAGCACGACTCGATATGGCGCGCAATGCGTTTCCTCATCAGGACAGTGAGCTGTTGGTCCCAGCCGGACAGGTCCGCGGCGAGCCGGGGGCATCCGTTCTGGTGGTGGCGGGCCACCAACAGGGCACCCAACGAGCGTTCGATGGTGTCGCGCAGCCGCTGCAGGAGCTTCTTGGTGGAGTCGTAGCTCATGCCCAGCGTGTGGGCGAGCTCGGTTCCGGTCACGCCGCGGCGGTAGGCCAGCTCCAGCACGTGGCGGTCGCGCTCGGACAATCCGGCGGCCGCCTGGGCGATCAGTTGACGAAGTTCCTTCTGGGCCGTCAGGGTAAACGGCCCCGGGCCGGTCGCCGCGTTGTCGGGCAGCTCGTCAGACGCGGCCTCACGGCGGCGTTCGGACAGGGCCCGCAGCGCGCTGCGACGGGCGATGGCGTACAGCCACGGCCTCAGCTTGTCCGGGTTACGCAGCTTCGGCAATTCTGTGGTCGCGATGCAGAAGACCTCCTGCACGCAGTCGGAGGCCGCGTGACGATCGCGCATCAGGCCCACGCAATAGGCGTGCAGAGGGGACGCGTAACGGTTGTAGATCGCGGCCAACGCCGCGCGATCGCCGGCAGCCGCGGCGCGGGCGAGGTCGGTGTCGCTGATAACGCGGTTCTTCGGAAGTGTGGTCATGAAAGTCATGACTGAAATGCTCGGGGACGGTCGATGATTGCGTAATTACCGTGGAAGCCAGATTCCGCTCCCGCAAGGGAAGGGTTTCCTATCCGTTTGGTAAGTGGCCGGGTAACAAGCGACCACCGCCCCATAACCGTTGCGTCGGTTACGGGGCGGTGGCGACGATTTAGACGTGCTTTGGGCAGCTCACGCCTTCGTCTTGGTGTGCGCGGTGCGCGTGCCAGTGCCGTTTCCGGTGCCGGCAACGGCACCGCCGTGGGCGATGCGCAGCTCGTCGGCGGTCAGGGTGCGGATGCTCTGGCGGCGCAGCGCGATTTTGTCGTGATTGATACTCATGTGATCTTTCCTTTTGTGTGATGTGTTGACGGCGTGGCCCGGGCGGGCCCGCTCATAGATAAGAGCGCCGGGCCCGTCGAAGGGTGACACCTTTTTTCGTGGAATCTTGCGGACCTCGCCGCCGCGGGCTCGAGCGTCGACTTGTGGTGGGCCCCAACGTGTTTCGGCCCCAACAACTCGACGTTGGGTGAGTAGCGAGCGTCCGGGCCCCGGCAGGCGTGGCGACTTAGCGGGGGCCTTCGGGGCAGCGGGACGAGGCGCCCGCGCTAATTGACAGGGCGTCGACACCGTCACGCCCGGTCCCGGTGGCCTCGTGCGTCTCGGCCAGCGAAACGTGGCGGCCGTGATAGCCCAGCGCCATGGCAAGCGCGGCGGCACCACAGTCGGCCATTTCGGCTTGCGCGATAAACGGGATCGACCGCCGACGGAACTTCATCGGAGCCCCGGCAGTAACACGCTGATCAGCCGCTGCCGACCCGTCGGAACGATAAGTTCACCAGCTGGCGCCGGAACGGGCCGGTCCAACCGGGCCCTCACATCGGTGGCGGTCACCTCGACGACGACCGCGCGCTGGGTTGTGCCGGAAGGATCCCGGAACTGCGCGGCAGTGCCCTGGGCGGGCGGTGGCCCGCTCCCACGGGCCGCTGTCACCGAGGAGTCTTGCGCGACGGCCGGCAGCGTGTCGGTCTGCGCAACGCTGATCGTGCCGGCGGCCACGGCGCCCGCCGTCGTGAGCACCCAGAGTGCGACAAGTCCCGCGTCGATCCACCCCTGCTGCCTGATCAGTTCACCGGGGCGTGCCGCGGCAGACTGGCGGTCGCGCCACCGCTGGCGAAACACCGACTCACAACGGCTCTCGTCGTCGTGGCTGTTTCGGTCGATCTTCATTCGTCTCTCCTCGGTGGCCCTCGGTCCCTGATGGACCATTCACACTCGTAGGAGCACTTGCGGCGCGAGACGGTGACAGTTTTTCGGGATGCGCGCAATCAGGTGGTCCGGTACCCATGACAGCGGGCGGGCGCGGCGTGATGATCAGATGATGACGGACTCCGCCAAGACGGACCGGTCTATGCCGGACTCCATCTAAAACCATCATCGGAAAGGACTCCCAGCGATGGCCATCACACGCGCCGAGGCGGCGCAGTACGTCAAGAATGCAGGGGGCTTGAAGCTGGTCGTCTTCGGTGCCGACGGGCATGAGGTCGCGGCGATGTTCGTGCAGGGTTCGGTGACATACGACCAGGAGGAAGCGACCTTCCTCGCGGTCGCCGAGGACGGCCACCCGGTGGGCGAACTGTTCGTCGACGAAACGGTCGGCTACGACGAGAGCACAGACGCCTTCGTCATCCGCACCGCGCGATAGTCGCCGCGAGCCGCTAGGGGGCTTAGCATCCCTGTATGCGAAGGACTTTCGTCGTTACGTTGGCGTTGGGGTTGCTCGTCGCGCTGGTCGGCCTGATCTGGGCGCTCCAGGGATTCGGAGTGCTGGGCGGCAGCCCGATGAGCAACACCACGACCTGGTCCATCATCGGCCCGATCACGCTGCTGATCGGCCTGGTGATCGCGGCCTTCAGTTGGCGGAGACTCTCGTCGAGCTAGCGCTTCCGGCCTACGCGACGGTGAAGTCCACCGTGTGCCAGCCGGTGGCGCCGTCCGGCACGCTACCGACCTGATCGGCGGTTTGGACGGCCCCGGTGTTGTCGGTGGCGCGCACGGTGATGGTGTGTTTCCCGGGGGTTTTCGCCTGCCAGGCAAAGCTCCATAAGCGCCACGTGTCGTTGGAATAGCTCGCGCCCTGCTGCGCGGGCTGCCAGCCGCCGTCGTCGATGAGGACCTCCACCGCGCGCACCCGTCAAGACGGAATCGCGGATCGACGTGCCGAAGAGCGGCCAGCGGGTGCCGATGGGGCCGGTGGTGTTTGGCGGTGTCGCGTGGGCACAGAATCGTGGGGTGCGCGCGGGGCCCAGCCCTGCCGAGTCCAGTACGCCTTCGCTCGGTCGAAGCGGGTCACCTCCATCTCGACGACCCATTTGGTTGCCGACACGTACCCGTACAGCCCGGGCACGACCAGCCGGGCCGGGTAGCCGTGCTCGATCGGCAGCGGTTGATCGTTGAGGCCGACGGCCAGGAGTGCGGCGCGACCATCGGTGAGCGCGTGCACGGGCGTGCCGACGGTGAAGCCGTCGATCGACGTCGACAGCACCATGTCGGCATCCGCGTGCACCCCGGCCGCGGCCAGCAGATCGGCCAGCCGGTAGCCCGTCCAGACTCCGGTCGAAATCAGGTTGCCCCCAACGGGATTCGATACGCAGGTCAACGTCGCCACCGTTTCAATGACGTCGAAGCGGGCGAGATCGTCGAAGCTGTAGGTGGTTTCGTGATCCACCATGCCGTGAATGCGCAGCCGCCAATCGCCGCGGCTGAGTTGGGGAACGACCAGTGCGGTGTCCACCCGGTAGAAGTCGGCGCTGGGGGTGACGAAGCTCGGTAGCGCAACGCCGTTCGGTTGCACGTCGGCGGGTATCGGTGGCGCCGGAGTATGCGGTCGGGGGAGCGCGAAGGTGGTGCGATCGGCGGCCACCGAGTGGACCAATCGCGTGATGACGGCACCCGCCACGCCGCTGACTACTCCGAGTCCGAGCAGTCCGTAGCTGACCAACCTGCGCCTGGCGGCGTCCGGCTCGTCGTGGGCCGCTGCGCCTTCCGGCTCTGTCGGTTCGGGCCAGAAGCGACGGGTCAGCAAGCGTAGGGCCGCGACACCGCAGGCCGCACCCGTGACGGTGGGGATCGTGTCGAGTGCGGTCGCGCCCGGCCGCGACAGCACCGCCAGGCATCCGAGGACGCCCGCCGCCGCGATCACGGCGCTGCCGATCGGGCGGCGGCGGGTTTCCAGGGTCCCGGCGATGGCGGCGATGGTGGCGATGACTACGAGCACGACGACCGCAAGGAACGGTTTGTCGAAGGAGCCCAGTGTCTGAATTGCCCACTCTTTGATGGGCCCGGGTGTCAGGTCGACCGCCACAGCGGAGACGGCGGTACGCGCATTGGCGCGCGCGTCGAAGGGGATGCCCACCAGCTCGGCCACCCCAAGCGAGACGGAAGCCGCGGCGAGGCCGGCGATCATCCGCTCATTCGACGGGGCGGCGGCCATCGGAGTTACAGTACTCGCGTCGCGAAGCGGGGACCGAAAGGCCGCCCCGCGGTACGCTTTTCCTCTCGATCACCCGGGGGATCGCTGTCGGGCGAGGAGATGGGCTGTTATATGTCCCGGTCGTGTGAGTGTGCGGCCTGGGCTTCCGGTGTCACCCCAGGGCGCAAAATCGACGGATTTTGCGCCCGCACCGCACGCGCGAAGCCGTCACCGCACACGCGGGCACCTGGCTAACTCGGGACAGGATGCCGGACGAACGTCCGCGGCTGCGTGAACGCGCGGATGCCGTCCACGCCGAGCTCGCGGCCGAGGCCGGACTGGCCGCAGCCGCCGAAGGGCAGCCGCGGGTCCTGGGCGGCCAGGCCGTGGCAGTTGACGCTGACCGTGCCCGCGACGAGCTGGCCGGTGACGCGATCGGCAAGCTCGTCGTCGCCGGTCCAGATCGACGCGGTGAGACCGAATTCCGTTGCGTTGGCAGCGGTTACGGCGTCCTCGACGGCATCGTACGCGAACAGGGGCAGCACCGGGCCGAACTGCTCCTCGGTGGCCAGCCGCGAGTCCGGCGACAGTCGGGTGACCACGGTCGGCAGCGCGAAATACCCGCCCGAGGCGGCGTCCTCCTCGCGGATCCGCCCGCCGGTGCGCACCGTCGCGCCCCGCGACCCGGCCTCACCGACGAGCGCCACGATCCGGTCGCGGCCGGCGGCGGTGTGCAGCGGGCCGAGGGTGGTCTCGTCGGCGAGGCCGTCGCCGATCACCTCGCGTTCGCAGCGGGCGAGGAGCGCCTCGGCCAGCTCGCCGACCCGTTCCGCGGGCGCATACAGCCGCTTGATCGCCATGCAAACCTGGCCGCCGGTGGTGTAGGTCGCGGTCATCAGCCGCTCGACCAGCTCGTCGGTGACCTCGATGTCGGGGGCGATGATCGCGGCGTCATTGCCGCCGAGTTCGAGCAGCACCGGGGTGAGGCGCGCGGCGGCCGCCGCCATCACGGCGCGCCCGGTGGCGACGCCGCCGGTCAGCGAGATGAGGTCGATGCCCGGATGGGTGACCAGCGCCTGGGCGAGCTCGCTGCCGGGCCCGGCGAGCACATTGACCACGCCGGGCGGCAGCGCCGCGGCCAGCGCCCCGGCCAGCCGCAGCGCCGCCAGCGGGCAACTTGGCGGCACCTTCACGACGGCGGTATTGCCCGCGCTCAGCGCCGACGCCAGCTTCGTCATCGTCAGCGCGAGCGGCCAGTTGAACGGGAGCACCAGCGCGGCCACGCCGAACGGCTCCCGGTGCAGGCGCGGATAGGTGGCGTTCGGGTCGACCTGCTCGGGCGCGACCGCGGCCTCGGCCATCGACCCGATCAGGGCGGCGAGCCCGGGACCGGTGCTGATCTCGAAGTTGGCCTCGCTCAGCACCTTTCCGTGCTCGCGGGTGTACAGCCGCGCGCCGTCGCCGGCGGCGAGCTGTTCGGCGGCGGTGGCCGCCGCGGCCGTCAGGGCGGCGACGCGCTCGGCGACACCCAGCGCGCGCCAGCCGGGCGCCGCCCGCCGTGCCGCCGCCACCGCGCCGTCGAGTTGGGCGCGGTCGGCGGCGGGGGCGTGGCCGACGACCTCGTTCGGCCGCGCGGGGTTGCGCACCGCGTAGCTTCCGGCGGCACCGGCCTGGCCTTGGCCGCCGATCGTCAAAACCGGATCGTCACCTGCCGTTTGGCTGTCGCGCGCGATCGTCGATGATCCCGTCATGCCCGTCTCCCTTGACCCGGTGCGGTTGTCCAGCCATCGTAGGTCGCTATGACCTGCATCACAGTGTGGACCCCGTGAAAGCCATCGTGCTGCGCGAGGTCGGGCGGCCCACCGCGGTGGAGGAGCTCGCGCTGCGGCCCCTCGGCGACACCGAGGTGCGGGTGCAATTGCGCGCCAGCGGCGTGTGCCACAGCGACCTGTCGCTGCGCGACGGCGCGATACCGACGCTGTTGCCGTCGACGCTCGGGCACGAGGGCGCCGGCGTCGTCGCCGAGGTGGGCGCCGGCGTCACGTCGGTCAGCCCGGGTGACCACGTCGTGCTGACCTGGAACGTGCCGTGCCGCTCCTGCCCGCATTGCCTGCGCGGCGAGGCCCAGCTGTGCGTGCACGGCTATGACCACGCCTACGGCGGTCCGTACGCGGAAAGTGCCGGCGGCCCCGTGTGGCCCGGCATGGGTGTCGGGTCGCTGGCCGAGGAGACGCTGCTGCCGGCCGCGGCGGTGGTGCCGGTCGACGAGTCGCTGCCGTTCGACCACGCCGCCCTGCTCGGTTGCGGCGTCACCACCGGCGTCGGCGCGGTGATGCGCACGGCAGCCGTGCGGCCGGGGGACAGCGTGCTCGTGATCGGTTGCGGCGGCGTGGGTTTGGCCGCCATCCAGGGGGCCCGGCTGGCCGGCGCCGCGCGCATCATCGCCGCCGACCGGGCGGCCGGCCAGCTGCCGGCCGCTGCGGCCAACGGGGCGACCGACACCGTCGACGCCGGCGAGGTCGACCTCGTCACCGCGGTGCGCGATCTCACCGGGGGCGCCGGCGTCGACCACGGGATCGAGGTGGTGGGCAAGCCCGCCACGATGCGGTTGGCCTACGAGGCCACCCGCCGCGGCGGCAAGGTCACCTTGGTGGGCGCCGCCGGGATCGCCGAGGAGGTGACGTTCCCCGCGCTGTCGTTGATGGCCGACGGCAAGATGGTGCAGGGCAGCGTCTACGGGGCCAGCGATCCGGTGCGCGACATCCCGGTGCTCGTCGAGCTCGCCCGGCGCGGCAGGCTCGACCTGGAGGCGTTGGTGACCCGGCGGATCGGCATCGACGACGTCGAGACCGCGTTCACCGACATGACCGCGGGCCGGGGCGCGCGCAGCGTGGTCTGCTTCGCCTAATCCCTACCGGGACAGCGTGATCGCCCGCTCTGGGCAGTTCTGCTCGCCGGCGACGGCCTGCGCCTCGAGGTCGCCCGAGACGTCCTGAACGAGCACGACGCAATGACCGACCTCGTCGGCGTCGAACACGTCCGGCGCCAGGGTGTAGCAGCGGCCGTGCCCGGTGCAGCGGTCGGGGTCGAGGACCACGCGGGTCATGACACCGGGAACACCAGCGGCAGCGACTCCACCGAGCGCAGCGCCGCGGTGTACGTCAACTGTGTGCCGGGCTTGATCTCGTAATCCGGTATGCGCCGGTGGAATTCGCGCAGCGCCACCCGCAGCTCCATGCGCGCGAGGTGGGACCCGAGGCAGCGGTGCGGCCCGCCGCCGAACGCGCGGTGCCGGTTGGGGTTGCGGGTGAAATCCACCAGGTCGGGATCGGCGAACTCGGCGGGGTCGGTGTTGGCCGCGCCGAGCAGCGGGCTGACCCGCTCGCCCTTGCTGATGGGGCAGCCGCCCACCTCGGTGTCCTGCGTGGCCACCCGGGCCACCCCGGGAACCGGTGTCTCCCAGCGCAACAGCTCCTCGATGGCGCCCGGCAGGATGTCGGGCTGCTCGACGAGCTGGTGACGGTGGTCGGGATGGCGTGCCAGGTACACGAAGAAGCAGTCGAGCGAGTCGGTGACCGTGTCCAGCCCCGCGATGAGGAACAGGAAGCAGATGTCGAGCAGCTCCTCGCGCGAGAGTGGCCCACCGTCCTCTTTAAAGGTGGCCGCGATCATCGCGGACAGCACGTCGTCGCGCGGGCTGGCGATGTGGTCGTCGATCGCACGGTCGAAGTATTCGTAGATCTGTTGCGCAGTGGGAGCGCTGGTCTCGTGGCGGCGGTCGAAGCCCGAGTCGCCCTCCGGCCGGATGATGTGGTCCTTCCACACCAGGAATTTGTCGAGGTCCTCCAGCGGCAGGCCGAGCAACTGCAGGAAGACGGTGCAGGGCAAGGGGACCGCGAACTCCTCGTGGAAGTCGCACTCGCCCCGACCGGCGAAGCGGTCGATCATCTGGTTCACCAGCTCGGTGACGCCGGGTTCGCGCCGGGCCATCTCGCGTGGGGTGAACAGGGGATCGAGGATGCGGCGGTACTTGGCGTGTTCGGGCGGGTCGATCTGCAACGGGATCATCGGCCGGATGTTGCCGAGGTCGACGGCGTCCATGTTCGACGAGAACAGTTCGGTGTGCTTGAGCGCCATCTCGATGTCGGCGAGGCGGCTGAGCACCACCGCCTGCGGGGAGCGGAACACCGGGGTCGATTCGCGCAGCGCCTTGTACATCGGTTGCGGCTCCGCGAGACCCGTCACCGACTGATCGACGAATCCTTCGGTATCTGTCATGCGGCCAGCGTGGCACCAACACACTTAATTAGCAATGATTGATAAATTGCTCCATCGTCAAAGCCGCTAGTGAGGTGCTGGTCAGCAGGTTGCGCAGCGGGTACCGTGGAGCGTCGCGGACGAGTTGGCCGGGCGGCCGCGGCTCGCGTCGGTAAAGCCGGCGTCGAGTCGAGGAAAGTCCGGACTTCACAGAGCAGGGTGATTGCTAACGGCAATCCGAGGTGACTCGCGGGAAAGTGCCACAGAAAACAAACCGCCACCCTCGCGGTGGTAAGGGTGAAACGGTGCGGTAAGAGCGCACCAGCATTCCGGGTGACCGGAGTGGCTAGGCAAACCCCACCCGAAGCAAGGCCAAGAAGGCCGCACCTGGTGCGGCCGCGCAGGCGTTCGAGGGTTGCTCGCCCGAGCCTGCGGGTAGGCCGCTCGAGGCACCCGGCGACGGTGTGTCCAGATGGATGGTCGCCGCTCCGCCGCCGTTGCTTATGCCGCGGCGGCGGGGAACAGAATCCGGCTTACAGGCCAACTCGTCCGCCCCGACCGGGGCTTAGCGGACCGCCTTGGCGAGCTTGCGCAGCGCCTCGTCGAGCTGCTGGCGGCACCGCTCGGCCAGGTCGGCCTCCTGCTGATACAGCAGCCCGTAGGTGAAGGTGTCCTCGCCGGCGGTGTGCGCGGCCTCGGCCTGGTGACCCAGGTGTTCGCGGCTGACCACGCTGTCCTGGTGGTCGCCCAGCAGCGTCTGGATGACCTTCGCCTGCTCGGACACCCGCGTGGCGCCGGTCGCCGCGGCGGTATAGCGAAGGCGCTTGGCGCGCTTGCGAATTCGGTGCAGCGCGAGGTCCAACTCGGCTTCGGCCCCGGGTTCCACCGCGGCCGCTGCCTTCGCGGCCTTGCGCACCTTCTGGTAGGCCGCTTCGATGGTCACCGGCGCCGCCTCGTCGCCAGCAGCGGCGGCGGGGATTTCGGCGACCCACGCGTCGAGGGCATCGAGCAGGCGAAAGTAGCGCTGCGAGCGCATCGCGATCAGCGATCGCCGCTGCCCGGTCTGGTAGCGGCGACGGGCCCCCTCCACGAGGCGCTCGCGGATGCGGCCCCGCACCAGCTCCGGCGGCAGCTTGTCCAGCGCCCGCTGGTAGCGCTCGGCGAGCACCTCGGCGTCGCGGGCCACGCCCAGCACGGTGGCGAGTTCGCGCAATTCGTCCTGAATCCAGGCGATGCCGGACGATTCGGCCGCGTCCTGCGAGTCGGCCAGCAGACTGCGGATCTTCCGGATGGTCACCCGCATTTGGTGCACGGCATCGTCGGCGTCGGTCCGTACCGCGCGATCCCACACCAGCAGCTCGGCGACCTGCTCCGCGACGGCCCGGTGTACCGGGTCGGCGGGCTGCTGCGTCTCGTCCGGCCGCGCCGTTTCGCCGAGCACGCGGGCCAGCTTGGAGCCGTGACCGGCGGGCGCGGCGCCGGCGTCGAGTAGCCGATTGCTCAGCCGGCCCAACAGCTCCGTGTCGGCCGCCCCGTTGTTTTCGACCAACTCGAGTTCCCACTCGCGCCATTCCTGCTCGGCGGGAGGCGCCTCGGAGCTGCCGGCCGCCCACGCGGTGACGCGGTCGTTGCTGAATTCCGCCAGCGCCGCCCCGTCCGAGCCGTACAGCACCTGGGTTTCGCGCTCGGTGCTGATGCGCGCGACCGGTTCGAGCGGCCGCTCGCGGACGATCGCCAGCACGATGTCGCGCAGCTCGCCGGGCACGTCGTGCTCCGATGCGTCCAGGGGCGCGCGCACCTCGGTGCGGGCTTCGGGGCCGGCCGGCAACTTCAAATGCCAGCCCGCGTCGTGACCGCCGGTGCGACGCCGCAGGGTGATCTTGTTGCGCGCCAGGTCATGCGCCGGGGTGTCGAAGTAGGTCGCGTCCAGCGACTCGATCGGCGACTTGTCGACATGATCGACCGCGGCGAGGCCTTCGAACGACGGCGACACCGTGGACTCCACGACGTCGAACTTGCGCTCCACCTCGAGATGGCGCGAGGTGTTGGGCGCTTTCACAGGCATTCTCGACTCCATTGAGGCGGGAGGACGGGCACCCATAGGGTGCCACATCGGGGGGCGCGCTCAAGCGGCCGTTCCCCTCCTCAGGGGCTGAGGTGCATCGCCAGGCCGGCCAGCTGACGGATCGTTTGGCTTTCGCTCTCCCGGTACGGCCGCCCATCGCCTCCGAGTAGGTCGTGGAACCAGACGTCCGGGGGCCCCGGGTAGGGGTGCTCCCACGAGTCCCAGGGGAAGTAGGTCTGAGTCTTCCCGGCGACCAGCCCCCAATTGATCGCAGCGACGTTATGCGCCTTGGCAATTGGCAGGATGCCCTCCACGGTGCTGCCCAGGGACCGGGCCAGGTACTCGGTGCACAGGATCGGCCGTCCCAGCGGGGCGAGCTCCGCGAAGCGGGCCTCGAAGTCGGCGGGCTCGCCGTAGCTGTGGAACGTGATCACGTCAGAGTTGTCGAGCTGAATGCCGCGGATGGTCTCGCGCAGGGCGGCGTCCTCTTCGGGTTCGCCGTCCCACACGCCGCTCGTCAACGGTTGGCGGGGGTCGACCGAGCGCGCCCAGGCGAACACCTGCGGAAGCAGGTCCGCGACGAGGTTGAGCTTGTCGTCCCTTTCGACCGAGCGGTAGTAGCGGGAGGGATTGTCGGGCTCGTTCCACAAATCCCAGCCCAAAACCCGGTCGTCGTTGCGGAATTGGGTCAGCACCGACGTGACGTAGCCGCGCAGGACACGGCGGTAGCCGCTGTCGCCCAGGCGGTCGGCGCCCGGACTTTGCACCCAGCCGGAGTTGTGCACGCCCGGCGTCGGTTCGCGTTGTCTGCCCGCGTGCGGGAACGGATCCCAGCAGGAGTCGAACAGGACGAACAGCGGTTTGATGCCGTGCCGCGCGGCGATGTCGACGAACTGGGCAAGGCGGACTTGGAATCCCCGGGCATCCTGGGTCCAGAGCTGATCGTGCAGGAAGACCCGGATCGTGGTGAACCCGTGGACCTGCGCCCAGCCCAGCTCGGTGTCGATGCGTCCCGGGTCGTAGGTGTCGGCCTGAAACATCTCGAGTTGATTGATGGCGTTCGACGTGACGAAGTTCGCGCCGACGAGCCAGCCCTGCGCCTGGTACCAGCGGTTGGCGCGGTCGGGGGACCAGCGACTTGAATCCGGCGCGCCGACGGGAGGCTGGGCGGCGGCGCGGGGTGCTCGGGCCAGGGCGGTGCCTCCTGCCAGTAGCAGCGGCAACTTCAGGACCGTTCGGCGGTGCACGAAGCCACCACAAGTGCCGACTATGTGTTCAACCCCCCGCCCGCGGAGTCGTGATTGTGTATAGAACAAATCGTACGCTGCCTGTCAGACAAGGGATTTCAGCAAAACCTTGTCTGGACAGGATCGACTATTGAGCGGGCAGAAACCCGCGACCGTCAGCCCTTGGCGAACCTTGAGCGGGTCGGTCGCGTGGCGCAGGTCAGAAGCAGTGCTCCTCGGCGGGGAAGACGCCGCCGGCCACTTCCTCCGCGTATTGCACTGCGGCCCGGCGCAACTCGGCACCGATGTCGGCGAACCGCTTGACGAAGCGGGCGGGCTTGCCGCCGCTGAGACCGGCCATGTCCTGCCACACCAGGACCTGGGCGTCGCAGTTGGGGCCGGCGCCGATCCCGATGGTCGGGATGGTGAGCTTGCCGGTGATCTGGGTGGCCAGTTCGGCCGGCACCATTTCCATCACCACCGAGAACGCGCCGGCTTCGGCGACGGCGATCGCGTCGTGCACGGTTTGTTCGGCGGCGTCGCCGCGGCCCTGCACCCGGAACCCGCCGAGGCTGTTCACGCTCTGCGGGGTGAAGCCGATGTGCGCCATCACCGGGATGCCCGCCGCGGTCAGGCAGGCGATCTGATCGGCCACCCGCTCACCGCCCTCGAGCTTGACGGCGTGCGCGCCGCCCTCCTTCAGGAACCGGGTGGCGGCGGCCAGCGCGGCGGCCGGGCCGGCTTCGTAGCTGCCGAACGGCAGGTCGGCGACGACCATCGCGTGCTGGGCCCCGCGCGCCACGCCGCGGACCAGCGGGATGAGTTCGTCGACCGACACGGGCACCGTGGTGTCGTAGCCGTAGACGACGTTGGCGGCCGAATCACCGACCAACAGCACCGGGATGCCGGCGTCGTCGAAGATCCTGGCGGTCGAATAGTCGTAGGCCGTGAGCATGGCCCACTTGTGGCCCTCGGCCTTCATTTTCTGCAGGTGGTGGGTGCGGATCTTGGTTGGCGCCTTGACGGGCGCGGGCGAGTTTGCACCATAAACGTTCTGCTCAGACATCATTGTCCCTGGTAGTGGTCTGGTCGATCCTCGTGGCCGTTGAGGTCCCCGGGTTCGTCTGACTCGCACTATTCTGCCATTTGTTCAGGGCAATTGCACCGTCCGTGTGGTGTGAGACATACCATTGGCGGCCATGCAGCGGCTCAGCGGACTCGACGCCAGTTTCCTCTACCTGGAGACCCCCTCGCAGCCCATGCATGTTTGCTCGATCATGGAGCTCGACACCTCGACGATGCCGCGTGGCTACACCTTCGACCGACTGCGCGACGCGTTGGCGCTGCGCCTCAAGGCGATGCCGCAGTTCCGCGAGAAGCTCGCCAACAGCCCGCTGAACCTCGATCACCCAGTGTGGGTGGACGACGAGCACTTCGACGTCGACCGCCACCTGCACCGCATCGGATTGCCGCCGCCGGGCGGCCGCACCGAGTTGTCGGAGATCTGCGGCCACATCGCGTCGCTGCCGCTGGACCGGGGCCGGCCGCTGTGGGAGATGTGGGTCATCGAAGGCGTTGCGGGCACCGATTGCCACGGGGACGGCCGCTTGGCGGTGATGACCAAGGTGCACCACTCCGGGGTCGACGGGGTCACCGGGGCAAACCTGATGTCGCAGCTGTGTGCCACTGAGGCCGACGCGCCCGCGCCGGATCCGGTCGACGGCGTCGGCGGCGGCAGCGGCTGGCAGATCGCCGCGGGCGGGTTGGTCCGCTTCGCCCGCCGCCCACTGCAGCTGGCCAACGTCTTGCCCCAAACCGTGTCCTCGGTGGTCGCCACGGTGCGTAAGGCCGTCGAGGGCCAGGCGATGGCGCGCCCGTTCGCCGCGCCGCGGACGGCCTTCAACGCCAGCATCACCGGTCACCGCAACGTCGCCTACGCCCAGCTGGACCTCGAAGACGTCAAGAAGGTGAAGAACCACTTCGGCATGAAGGTCAACGACGTGGTGATGGCCCTGGTGTCCGGGGTGCTGCGGCAGTATCTGGCCGAGCGCAACGCCCTGCCCGACTCGCCGCTGGTGGCCTCGGTGCCGGTCTCGGTGCACGGCAAGACCGATCGCCCCGGCCGCAACCAGGTTTCGGCCATGTTCTCCAGCCTGCACACCGACATCGCCGATCCGGTCGAGCGCCTGAAGGCCATCGCCGAAGCGAATTCGGTTGCCAAGCAACATAGTTCGGCCATCGGGGCCTCCCTGCTGCAGGACTGGTCGCAGTTCGCCGCCCCCGCCGTGTTCGGCATCGCGATGCGGCTGTACGCCAGCTCCCGGTTGACCGAGAGCGCGCCGGTGCACAACCTGGTGGTCTCCAACGTCCCGGGCCCGCAGGTTCCGCTGTATCTGCTGGGGTGTGAGGTCAAGGCGATGTATCCGCTGGGCCCGATCTTTCACGGTTCGGGGCTCAACATCACGGTGATGTCGCTGAGCGGGACGCTGGACGTCGGGCTGATCTCGTGCCCTGAGTTGCTGCCGGACCTGTGGGAGATGGCCGACGACTTCGCGGTGGCGATGGAAGAACTGCTCACGGCCGCCGGGTAGTTAAGCGCGGGAACCGCTCATCAGAATCTCAGGTTGGCTCTGGCAGCATAGGTGAGCATGAGAGTGTCTCGCCGCGACAGGATCGCGCGCACGCTGCTGGTCTGGACGGCGATCGCTGCCGTGGCGCTGACGGTTGCGGGCTGCCTCCGCGTGGTCAACGGACGCGCCCTCATGAAGGCCCCCAAGCTGGGTCAGGCGGTCGAATGGACCCCGTGCCGCTCGTCGAACCCCAAGGCCAAGATCCCCAGCGGCGCGATGTGCGGCCGGCTCGCCGTGCCCGTCGACTACGACCACCTCAACGGGGACGTCGCAACCCTGGCAATGATTCGGTTTCCCGCGACGGGCGACAAAATCGGTTCGCTGGTGATCAATCCCGGAGGTCCCGGCGAGTCCGGCATCGAGGCCGCCCTGAGCGTGGTCCAGTCGCTGCCCAAACGCATCCGGGAACGGTTCGACCTGGTCGGCTTCGACCCGCGCGGCGTCGGCTCGTCCAGGCCGGCGATCTGGTGCAACTCGGACGCCGACAACGACCGGCTACGCACCGAGCCGAATGTCGACTACAGCCCCGCCGGGGTGGCCCACATCGAGGACGAGACCAAGCAGTTCGTCGCCCGTTGCGTCGACAAGATGGGGAAGAACTTCCTGGCCAACGCGGGGACCGTCAACGTCGCCCGCGACCTGGACGCCATCCGCGCGGCGCTGGGTGACGACAAGCTGACCTACCTCGGCTACTCGTACGGCACCCGGATCGGCTCCGCCTACGCCGAGGCCTATCCCACCAAGGTGCGGGCGATGATCCTCGACGGCGCCGTCGACCCCAACGCCGACCAGATCGAGGCAGACCTGCGTCAGGCCAAGGGATTTCAGGACGCGTTCAACGACTACGCGACGGACTGCGCCAAGCAGCCGACGTGCCCGCTGGGCACCGACCCGGCCAAGGCCGTCGCCGTCTACCACAGCTTGGTCGACCCGATGGTCGACCCGAACAACACGATGGTGGGCCGGCCGATCCCCACGAAGGACCCGCGCGGCCTGAGTTATGCCGACGCCATCGTGGGCACCATCATGGCGCTGTACTCGCCGTCGCTGTGGCGCCACCTGACCGACGGCCTGTCCGAGTTGGTGGACCACCGCGGGGACACCATGCTGGCGCTGGCCGACATGTACATGCGCCGCGACCCGAAGGGGCATTACACGAACGCCACCGACGCGCGGGTGGCGATCAATTGCGTTGACCAGCCGCCGATTACGGACCGCACCAAGGTCATCGACGAGGATCGCCGGTCCCGGGAGATCGCCCCCTTCATGAGCTACGGCCAGTTCACCGGCGACGCCCCGCTGGGCACCTGCGCGTTCTGGCCGGTGCCGCCCACCAGCAAGCCGCACGCCATCTCGGCGCCCGGCCTGGCGCCGACCGTGGTGGTGTCGACCACGCACGACCCGGCGACGCCATACAAGGCCGGGGTAGACCTGGCGAACGAGTTGCGCGGATCCCTGCTGACCTTCAACGGAACCCAGCACACGGTGGTCTTTCAGGGCGACAGCTGCATCGACGACTACGTGACGGAGTATCTGCTCGGCGGCGACCCGCCGCCGAGCGGTGCCAAGTGCTAGCCGCTGCCACGGCAGCGCCGAGCGTGCACTGGCTGCGAGATCCCGGCCGGTTTTTTCGCGCTGAGTGCACGTTCGGCGAACGTGTCGGAGGCGTGCCGCACACTCCTACCATGGACGAGCCCTTCATTGGGAGCGAAGCCATCGCGTCGGGCGTCGTGACGCCGTCCGCGCTGCGCAGCCGGTTCTTGGCGATCCATCCCGACGTCTACGTCGGTGCCGACGCCAAGCTCACCGCCGGCGTGCGCGCTCGTGCGGCGTGGCTGTGGTCCCGTCGACGCGGGGTTGTCGCCGGTCGCTCCGCGTCGGCGCTGCACGGGGCCAAGTGGATCGACGATCGCGCCCCGCCGAGTGCTCTACGCCTACCGCCGTCCGCCCGGCGGTATCCGGACTTGGTCGGACCGCGTCGCCGACGACGAGATCCAATTTATCGCCGGCGTCCCGGCAACGACGCCCGCGCGAACCGCGCTCGACCTCGCCTGCCGTTATCCCATCGATAAGGCGGTCGCGGCCATCGACGCGCTTGCCCGCGCAACGGATCTCAAAGTGATCGACGCCGAGATGCTCGCCGAACGCTATCGGGGACGCCGCGGCATCAGGCGTGCCCACAGCGCACTGCCGCTCGTCGATTCCGGTGCGGAGTCGCCCCGCGAGACGTGGCTCCGGCTCGTTCTGATCCGAGCCGGATTTCCGGCGCCGCAAACTCAAATCTCGGTTTACGACGGATACGGCGCGTTGGTCGCCGTCCTCGATATGGGTTGGCAGGACCTCAAGCTGGCCGTCGAGTATGAGGGTGACCACCATCGCACCGACCGAAGGCAATTCAACCGCGACCTCCGACGCGGCGAAGCCCTGGCGGAGTTGGGATGGCTCGACGTACGGGTCACTGCGGAGGACACGCCCGGTGGCGTCATCGCTTGCGTTTCGGAGGCATGGGAGCGCCGAGCGTGCACTGGCTGCGAGATCCCGGCCGGATTTTCGCGCTGAGTGCACGTTCGGCGAACGGGTGGCGACACGCGGAGGCGAGACCAAGGCGTGACCGTTTCGCGCTGTGACGGGTATCCGCGGCTGCAAATATTGACAGCCATGTCGCGCCTGAGACCGTTGAGCTCGGCGCTGCTGTCGTTCGGATTGTTGGTTGGGGGATCGCAGCTGCCGGTGGCCGCCGCGACCCCCGAGCCCGGCGCCGGCCAGACGCCGAGTCCGGCCCCGCCGGCCGCTGCGGCGAGGCCGCAGAACTGGGGCAGCTGCAACCAATTCCTGACCGACACCAGCGACCTCCCCACCGCCCAGTGCACCACCGTGTCCGTCCCGATCGACTACGCGAATCCGGGTGGCGCACAAGCCAAGTTGGCCGTGATCCGGGTTCCGGCGACCGGCCGGCGGATGGGATCGCTATTCATCAACCCGGGCGGGCCGGGCGCGTCCGCGGTGGACATGGTCGCCGGCATGGCGTCGGACCTGGAAAACAGCGACATCACCCGCAATTTCGACCTGGTGGGGTTCGACCCGCGCGGGGTGGGCCACTCGACCCCGCAGTTGCGCTGCCGCAGCGACGCCGACTTCGACGCATTCCGGCGCGACCCGATGGTCGACTACAGCCCGGCCGGCGTGGCGCACATCGAGCAGATCTACCGGCAGCTGGCCCAGCAGTGCGCGAGCCGGATGGGCGACGGGTTCCTCGCCAACGCCGGCACCGCATCCGTCGCGCGCGACATGGACGTGGTCCGCCAGGCGCTGGGCGACGACCAGATCAACTACCTCGGGTTCAGCTACGGCACCGAAATCGGCACCGCCTACCTCGAGGGGTTCGGCAGCCACGTGCGGTCGATGGTGCTCGACGGCGCCATCGACCCGACCGTGGACCCGGTGGCCGAAAACATCAACCAAATGGCCGGATTTCAAACGGCTTTCAACGACTACGCCACCGACTGTGCCCGCTCCGCGGGCTGCCCGCTGGGTACCGATCCGGCCCAGTTCGTCAGCCGCTACCACGCCCTGGTCGACCCGCTGGTCGCCAGGCCGGGCCGGACGTCGGATCCGCGGGGCCTGAGCTACGCCGACGCGACCACCGGCACCATCAACGCGCTCTACACCCCGCAGCACTGGAAGTACCTGACCAGCGGCCTGCTCGGGCTGGCGCGCGGCACCGACGCCGGTGACTTGCTGTTGCTCGCCGACGATTACGAAGGCCGGGACAAAAGCGGGCACTACACCAACGACCAAGACGCGTTCAACGGCGTGCGTTGCGTCGACGCGCCGACGCCGACCGACTCGGCGACGTGGGTGGCCGCCGACCAGAAGATGCGCCAGGTGGCGCCGTTCCTGAGCTACGGACAGTTCACCGGCAACGCCCCCCGCGACCTGTGCGCGCTGTGGCCGGTGCCCGCCACCTCACGGCCGCACGTCGCGCCGCCCGCCGCGCCCGGCAAGGTCGTCGTCGTCTCCACGACGCACGACCCGGCCACCCCGTATCAGGCCGGCGTGAACCTGGCCCGCCAATTGGGCGCCCCGCTGATCACCTACGACGGAACCCAGCACACCGCGGTGTTCAACGGTGACCAGTGCGTGGACACCGCCGTGGTGCGCTACTTCGTCGCGGGGGCGCTGCCGCCCGCGTCGTTGCGGTGCCGACCCTGAGCTAAACCTCGAACTTGCCCTCGGGCCTCCTGCTACGTTGCATGCACCTGACGGGTGGAGGACCGCCGGGCTAGTGACAACCGGGGCTAGCGGGTAGGTGGACCGACATGTCGTTTGTCATCGCGGCCCCGGACATGGTGGCGGCGGCCGCGTCGGATTTGGCCGGTATCGAGTCGGCGCTCGGCGCGGCCCGCGCGGCGGCGGTCTCGACGACGGGGGTGCTGGCCGCGGCGGAGGATGAGGTGTCCGCGGCCATCGCGGCGCTGTTCTCGGCCCACGGCCGGTATTTTCAGGGACTCGGTGCGCAGGCGGTGGCGTTCCATGACCACTTCACGCAGACCTTGCGCGGGGCGGCGGGTGCCTATCGGGGAACCGAGGCGGCGAATGCTTCACCGTTGCAAACCGTTTGGCAGGACGTGCGGGGGGCGATCAACGCGCCCACGGAATTGTTATTGGGCGCCCCGTTGATCGGCAACGGAATCAATGGTGCGCCGGGGACCGGGCAGCCCGGCGGGCCCGGCGGGTTGTTGTTCGGGTCCGGCGGTGCCGGTGGGTCCGGCGCGCCGGGGCTATCCGGCGGCCGAGGCGGCAACGCCGGGTTGTTGGGCAACGGCGGCAACGGATTTTCCGAACCGACCGGTTCCGGTCTGGCGGGTGGTAGCGGCGGGGCGGGCGGACTGGT
>NZ_LZIC01000019.1 GCF_001667185.1 Mycobacterium sp. 852002-50816_SCH5313054-b
CTCCAATCACCAAGCGCGCACGCTCACGTGAGGCAACGAAGCACCCTTCGCGCGCATCTTGACATGAGGCAACTTGCCGACACGTTTAGGTCGAATGCCGGTACCAGGCGGCGAGGTACAAGACCAGCGCCGTGGCCAGCGCGATCAACACCCGGCGGGGTGCCTGGCGGCGTGGCCGGTGCCGTTGGGGCCGTTGGGGCAGGCGCGTCAGATCGTCAGTCCCCTTGCCGGATCCAGGCGAAGATGTACAGGCTCATCGCCGTCACGAGCGCGATCAGCACCCACTGCACGATGGCCTGGTCTATCCACGAACCGGGCGGTGGGGCGCCGGGCAGGATGTTGCGCAGCGGGACGATCGCGAAGAGGTTCGCGGCGTACCACGTCGCGAAGGGCGGCAGGAACTTCCTTCGGCCCAGCGCCATCGGGATGGCGACCAACAGGGCCAGGGTGGGCAGGCTGATGAGCACCAGGCAGATGCCCAGGTCGAAGATCAGCGGACCCTTGGCCCTCTTGAAGGTGATGACCACGTTCCCGTTGTCGGTGCCACGCTGGGTCGGGAGCGCACCAGGGTCGTGCAGCCGCTGGACGCTGACGTCCCACCCGTCGAGTTCACCGGTGACTTCGACGCGGGCGGGCACCTTCTTGACGTTGTCGCCGGACCCGACGAACGCGTCGGCCGAGATCGGTTCGGTCCGGTACGAGTCGAAGGGCCAGTTACCGGGATCGCCGTGCGCCTCCACGGTGGTGCTGAGCTGCGCCGGCGCCTTCCCCTTCGGGTAGTGCAGGTCCCCCAGGTCGCTGGTCGGATACAGGCGCACGCCAACATCAGTGCCCAGCACGTCGAAGCGATTGTCGTAGGACGAGATACCTGGATAGACAAGGACATTCACGGTAAGACGATTCGCGACGGGCTTGAGCTCCTCGAGGCGCAGTTGCACGATGGTCGCGTCGCCCCCGCCCTGGCTGAGATCCAGCGGAGGAAGCGGGGCCTCCGCTTCCTGCAACTGGTGTACGCCGAACAGGGACAGGGCGTAGGCGGAGATGACGACGAGCAGAATGCTCACGCCGATCGCGATGCGCGGCTTCCGATACTGTTTGCCAGTCGGCGGCGGTGGCGACGGCGGTTCGTCCGACGGCGGTGGCGGGGCCGGTGTCGTCTCAGCCTCAGCGGTCATTGCTGACCCGCGCGCGCAGTGGGGGCAACACCGATCAGATGCTAGTGAACGTGCGCCGGTCCCGCGCGGTGACGAGAGCTCCGTCATGCACCGTCCATCGGACGGTAACCGCGCGGTCGCTTTGCTGTCGGGCGGCCTAGCGCGACGGCGGATCCACCACGCATCGGAACCCGATGTGGGTGGTCGCGGTGTCCTGTGATTGCGGTGACCGCGCGGCCGGACGGTAGCGGTGGCAATACTCCGGCGCGCACAGGTGCGAACCGCCCTTAAGCGTCTGGCTGACGGACGGATCCGCCGGCCCCGAGGGCGCGCAGCAGGCTTTCGGTGGTTGGTCGAGCCGGTGGTGCGCGGAGAACTCGGTGGCAGTCCACTCCCAGACGTTCCCGATCATGTCGAGCAGGCCGAAACCGTTGGGCGGAAACGTCCCCACGGGCGAGGTGCCCACCCACCCGAGCGCCCCGTCGTTGCGATACGGAAACCGCCCCTGCCACGTGTTGGCCATCAGCCGGCCGTTCGGGTTCGCATCGTCCCCCCAGGAATAGGTCGCCGTGCTTCCGCCGTGGGCGGCGTACTCCCACTCGGCCTCGGTCGGGAGCCGCCGATGGGCCCAGCGCGCGTACGCCGCCGCGTCCGGGTACGCCACCTGCACCACCGGATGGTCGGCCCTGCCCTGCAGATCGCTGTCCGGCCCGAACGGATTTCGCCAGTTCGCGCCCGGGATCCAGTCCCACCATTGCCGCCAGTCGCGCAGGTCGACCGGGCCTTGTGTCGGGCGGAAGACCATGGCTCCCGGACAAAGGTCCTCGGGATCGGCACCGGGGTAGAGCGCCGGGTCTAGCGGTTGCTCGGCGACGGTGACATAGCCTGTGTCAGAGACGAATTCGCCGAACTGCGCGTTGGACACCGGGTGCCGCTCCACCGCGAAGGCCGCCACGGTCACGGTGTGGACCGGCGCCTCTTCGGGATAGAAGCGCGTCGAACCCATGCGGAATGATCCGCCCGGGAGGTCGACCAACTCGGTGAGCACCCCTTGAGGGTAGGACGGCCGCTCGCCGGGGCTTCAGTCCGATTGCCGATACCAGGTGAGCATGTACAAGCCCATCGCCGCGACGAGAGCCATCAACACCCAGATCACCAGAACCTGGTCGATCCACGCACCCGGCGGTGGAGACCCGGGCAGGAAATTGCGTATCGGGATGACAGCGAACAGCATGGCAGCGAACCACGTCACGAAGGGCGGCACGAATTTCCGTCTGCCCAGAGCGATTTGTATGGCCACGGCGAAAGCCAGGGTGGGCAAGGCGAACAGCACCAGGCAGATGCCCAAGTCGAAGATCAGCGGCCCCTTGGCGCGGTGCAACGTGATGATCACGTTGTCCGGGCGATCCGCCTCCTGGCTCGCTTCACCTACCCGCTGGACGCTGACGTCCCAACCGTCCAACGCCCCGGTCACTTCCACCCGGGCAGGTATGTACTGGCGAGCATCGCCTTGCCCGACGAGCACCTCTGCCGACAGGGTGTCGGTGCTGTAGGAGTCGAACGGCCAGTTGTTGGGGTCGCCATGAGCCTCGATCGTGGTGGCGACCTGCGCCGGCGACTTGCCCGCCGGGTATTGCAGGTCACCCAGGTCATTGGCGGGGTCCATCCGCACGGCGGTGTCTGTCTTCAGCACATCGAGGCGTTTGTCGAACATCGAATCCTCGGGAATCACAAGGACCTTTACCGTCAGGCGATTCGCGACGGTTTCCAGCTTTTCGAGACGCACCAGGACGATGGTGTCGTTGGTCGCGTTCAGGTCCGGCGGCTTGAGCGGTCCCGCCGATTTGGACAGCAAGTGGACCCCGAACAGCGACAGGCCGTAGACGACGAGGAAAGCCACCAGGAGGCCGATCACCAATAGGGTGCGCCGTCTGCCGCCCTTGCCGGGCGCCTCGGGCGGCGCCGCGGGCGACGACTCCGGCGTGGGGGGTGTCGCGGGCGGTGGCGCTGGGGGAGCCTGATGGGTCATCGGTCAACACCTCCGGGCGGCGGGCGAGCTCGGGGGGCGAGCACACGAGGATTAGATCGTAGCGAACCGGTGCTGTCCATGCGTCAAAGAATTTTTCCGGCCATCAGTAGGCAATTTCCGTCCACCCGCCGCACACCCGATCGCCACCCAGCGAAACCCGAGCGCCGGCACGCATGACGACTCGTTCATTCTCCGTTTGTTTGCCTGTTAATTCGACCGCTGTAAATGTGTCGATCAGCGCCGGCGCCAGGAGGCAATCAAGGTGAAGCACGACCGATCGACCGTCCCCATGAGCGTGCTGGCGGCCGCCGCCTTGGTGCTCTCGGGATGCAGCAACGCCCACGCGACCCTTGCCTACGCCGCGGGGGCCAAGGTGGACTGCGGCGGCAAGCAGACCCTGATTGCCAGCGGCTCGACCGCACAGGCGAACGCGATGACGAAGTTCGTCGACGCGTACCACCGGGCGTGCTCGGGGCAGACGCTCAACTACACGGCCAACGGCTCGGGGGCAGGAATCAGCGAATTCCTTTCCGGTAAAACCGATTTCGGTGGGTCTGACATACCGCTGACCGATGACCA
Source organism: Mycobacterium sp. 852002-50816_SCH5313054-b (assembly GCF_001667185.1). GTDB lineage: Bacteria > Actinomycetota > Actinomycetes > Mycobacteriales > Mycobacteriaceae > Mycobacterium. The sequence goes on from NZ_LZIC01000019.1 coordinate 3,763, forward strand.
ATACGCCGCCGCCAAGCAGCGTTGCGGCGGGGCCGACGCATGGAACCTGCCCGTGGTGTTCGGCCCGCTGGCCATCACCTACAACCTCGGATCCGTCGACTCCTTGGTGCTCGACGCCCCCACGCTGGCCAAGATCTTCAACGGGACCATCACGCGCTGGGACGACCCGGCCCTCACCGCGTTCAACACGTCCATGCCGGCCGAGGACATCCGCGTCGTCTACCGCAGCGACGCGTCGGGCACCACCGAGAACTTCCAGTCCTACTTGCAGGCCGCGTCGGTAGGAGCCTGGAAGCAGGGCACCGGCAAGTCGTTCAACGGCGGGGTCGGTGTCGGGGCCGCCGGCAACAAGGGCACCTCGGAGCTGGTGAAGGCCACCGAGGGCGCGATCAGCTACAACGAGTTGTCGTTCGCGTTGCAGCAGGGTCTGTTCGCCGCGGAAATCAAAACCCCGGCGAGCCGCAGGTCGCTGCGACCGGTGCGGATCGGAACCGACACGGTCGGCAAGACGATCACCGGCGCCAAAATCATTGGCACGGGCAACAATCTAGTGCTCGACATCTCGTCGTTCTACAACCCCGCCCAGCCCGATGTCTACCCGATCGTCCTGGCCACCTACGAGATCGTCTGCTCGAAGTACCCCATCGCGGACCAGGCCAAGGCCGTCAAGGCGTTCCTGCAGGCGGCGATCGGCCCGGGCCAGGTCGAGCTGGCCCGCAACGGCTACATACCGCTGTCGCCCGACTTCCAGTCGAGGGTCTCCAGCGCCGTCGACGCGATCAGCTACGCCGGAGCGGCCGTCGCCGAGTAATTCAGCCCTTCTTCGGCTGTCTTCGTTCGCGTTGCCGCCACCAGCCGACGAGGAACAGGGCCATCGCGACCACCAGGCCGATCAGCACCCACAGCACGACGGCCTGGTCGATCCACGACCCGTACGGCGGGCTGCCCGGCAGGATGTTGCGCAGCGGGACGATGGCGAACAGCATCGCGCCGTACCACGTGGTCATCGGGGGCAGGAACGGTGTCTTTCCCAGCGCCACCGGAATGGCCACCCAGAGCGCCAGCACGGGCAGGGCGATCAGGACCAGGCAGATGCCGATGTCGAAGATCAGCGGCCCTCGCGCCCGGTGCAAGGTGATGGTCACGTTGTCCTTCACGTCCGGGTTGGAATCGTCGGGGTCGTGGACGCGGGTGACACTGGCGTCCCAGCCGTCCAGCTTTCCGGTGACTTCGACGCGGGCGGGCGCCTTCTCGCGGCTTTGGCCGGTACCGGTGAACACGTCGGCCGCGATCACCTGCGTTGTGTACGAGTCGAACGGCCAGTTACCCGGATCGCCCTGCGCCTGGATGGTGGTGCTGAGCTGCGCCGGCGCCTTCCCTACCGGGTATTGCAGGTCTCCCAGGTCGTTCTCCGGGTACAGCCGCACGGCGGCGTCGGTCGTGAGGACGCCGAAGTTCTTGTCGTACAGCGAATCCTTCGGGTAGACAAGCACATTCACCGTCAGTCGGTTGGCGACGGTGTCCAGCTTTTCCAGGCGCACCTGCACCACGCTGTCGTCGGCCTCGACCTTGCTCAGGTCCACCGAGGGCAGCGGGGGCGCCGATTGGGCCAGCAGGTGCACGGCTATCAGGGAGAGGACGTAGATGACGATGACGGCCACGACGATCCCGAACGCGATGGCGATGCGCGGCCCGCGTGCGGCGGGCGGTGCAGGCGGGGGCGAAGTCTCAGTGCTCATGGGGCATCACGGGGCGTGATGCTACCGCCCGCCTGCGTTGAAAACGGTCCTTTACGGAATGACGACAGCAAACTGCTGCATCGTCGTCGACTTCGCCGCGTCGAAGCCGGGCGCACCCACCGGCCCCTCCAAATGGATTACCACCAGGAATGACCTCGTGTTCGTCCAGACGTGGGTGATGCGGTCGGCGAACGCCACGCCGCCGGGCCCGGCTTCGAGGTCCGTCGGCGTGATCGTCACCCGCACCGACATGCCGGCGGGCCCTGGCGCCGTCAATGCCACGTCGCCGGACCCGCGGGCCGACTTCCGGCCGTCCGGCACCGGGAGCGTGATCACGGGCGCCACGGGATCCGGCACCGACGCGACGGTCATGGTGCCGCTGGCCGCCGGACGCGGAAAGCACACCACGGCATTGGGCGGAATGTGGTCGGGCAGCGTGCTTTCGACCCCGGGCACCGGCTCGGCGGGGTCGGACAGTGTCGGTGCGGCGGACGTCGTCGACGGAGCGGCACCGCTCGTCCGGACCGCGATGCCGCCGGTGCTCCGCTCGCAACCCACGCCCGCCCCCAGGCCGAGCAGGATCGCGATACCGACAGCCAGCTCAGTCGCGGGAAAATGCAAGCGCAAGTTCCCTTTCCACGTCCTCGTACGGCCTATCCGACACGTCGATGGTGACCTGGGCGATGGTGCCGCCGGTGAAGGCGAACGGCGCCTTGTAGCGGCTCGACACCCCCGATCCACCGTTGTGCCCGACGGTGATCCCGGCCCCCGCGAGGCCGAACGTCCCGGGGTGGGTCGTCACCCCCGGCAGCGTGCCGGCCACCTCGTCGTCGACGAACAGCGTGAGGTCGCCAAGCGGGGTATGGCTGTTCTCAACCGTTCCCGTCCGCGCATAGCGAACCCCGAACATGTGTCGCCCCAGCGGCACCGGGCCGGACGAGGAAACCAGCTGCTGGCGTTCACCGAGGAAGTTGTAGACGTAGTGCAGCCGACCGTCCTGGACGAACAGAACGTGGCCGCCGTGGGCGCCGCCCTGCTTGAACAGCACGCCCTCGGCGCCGGTGGTATCCACGGTCACGTCGGCGAGCACGGCGAACGAGCGGCCACGAATCTCGGCGGCCGCGCCGATGCCGACGTCGGCGCAGTGGGGATAGTACGTGTAGCTCGACCGTTCGCCGACCAGATAGGGACGTGAGCGCATCATCGTCTCGATGATGTTCAAGTCCGACAGCGGCAGGCCGTTGTATCGGGCCGCCTCGGAAAACCACAGCGCCTTAAGCTCTTCCAGCTTGTCGGGCTGCTCGGCGGCCAGGTCGTGGCACTGGCTGCGGTCGGCCTCGATGTGGAAGAGCTCCCAGCGATCGGCGTCGAAGTGCGACCACCCGGCCGGTGTGGCGGCGTGGACGGTGTTGGCGAACCAGCCCTCATGCCAGATGCCGCGGGTGCCCAGCATGGTGTAGAACTGGGTCTTCTTTCCGGTGTCGGCGCCCGGATCATCAAGGGCAGCCTTGAAACTCACGCCGTCCAGCGGTTTCTGCGCGATGCCTTTGACGGTTTCCGGTGGCGTGATACCCAGCAGATCGAAGACGGTCGGCGTGATGTCGCAGACGTTAACATAGGCGTCGCGAACCTCGCCGTGCGCCGCAATGCCGTTGGGCCAGGAGACGATTGCGGTGTCGGCGATGCCGCCTTCATGCGAGGCGTAGCGCTTGTACAGCTTGTAGGGCGTGTTGAAGGCCATCGCCCAGCCGATCGGGTAATGGTTGTAGGTCTCCGGTCCGCCGAGGTGATCGAAGAGCTTCATGCTCTCCTCGACGGTGTCGATGTAGCCGTTGAAGAACTTGCCCTCGTTCACCGACCCGTTGGGCCCGCCCTCACCGCTGGCGCCATTGTCGGAGATCACCACGATGATGGTGTTGTCCAGCTGGCCGGACTCCTCGAGATAGTCCAGGATGCGGCCGATCTGGGCGTCGGTGTAGCTGAGGAAGCCGGCGAACACCTCGGCCATCCGACAGAACAGCTTCTTCTCTTCGTCGCCCAGCGAGTCCCAGGGACGCACGGTGTCCTGCAGCGGCCACGGCTCGCCCTGTGGTCCCTTGACGTCCGAGTACGGGTTGACCGGCGACAGTTCGGTATCCGGCGGCACGAGGCCCATCGACTTCTGCTTTTCCAGCACGATCTCGCGGTAGCGCTCGTAGCCCATGTCGAACCGGCCGGCGTAGCGGTCCGCCCACTCCTTGAAGACATGGTGCGGCGCATGCCCGGCGCCCGGGCACACGTAGCTGAACCACGGCTTGTCCGGCGCGATCACCTTGGCGTCGCGGATGAATTCGATGGTCCTGTCGGCGATGTCCTTGGACAGGTGATAGCCGTCTTCCGGTGTCCCCGGCGGGCTGACGGGGTGGTTGTCGTAGACCAGGTCGGGATACCACTGGTCGGTCTCGCCGCCCATGAACCCGTAGAACCGCTCGAAGCCACGCGAGGTGGGCCAGTGTCGTTTTGTCGACGCCAGATTGGACTCTTCGAGCGGCGTCAGGTGCCACTTGCCGATGCAATACGTGTTGTAGCCGCGTTCGGCGAGCACCTCGGAGATCAGCGCGGTGTCGGCGGGGATCCGCCCGTTGCAGTTGGGGAACCCATCGGTGAATTCCTCGATGGTGGCCATGCCGACGGTGGTCGCGTTGCGCCCGGTCAGCAGCGACGCCCGGGTCGGCGAGCACAGCGCGGTGGTGTGAAATTGCGACAACCGCACGCCGCGCTCGGCGATCCGCGTCATGGCGGGCATCTCGACCAGGCCGCCGAAGCAGTCCCACGTCGCGATGCCGGTGTCGTCCCAGACCAGATACAGGATGTTCGGCGAGTGCTCCGGTGCCGTCGGCGCCGCGTACGGCCCCCAGTCCGGCTCCGAATCGCGGATATCCAGCTCGATCTTGCCCTGAAACTCGGTCGACCCAGTCATCGTTGGCCAGCCTCACTGCCGTTGGTGGACGCCGCTACGCGCGTGGCGTGGAGACTACACCGGGCAGGTGAGAACAAAGTGAGAATTTCCGGGGACCCGCCAGCAGACGCAAAAGCCCCCGACACGCCGAGCGGGCGGGGGCTGTTGCGTCTCGTCGCCGAGCGTTACTTGGCCTTCTCGAGGATTTCGACCAGCCGCCAGCGCTTGGTGGCCGACATCGGGCGCGTCTCCATCAGCGAGACGCGGTCGCCGATCCCGGCGGTGCTGTCCTCGTCGTGCGCCTTGACCTTCTTGGTGGTGCGGATGATCTTGCCGTACAGCGGGTGGCGCATACGGTCTTCCAGCTCGACCACGATGGTCTTCTGCATCTTGTCGCTCACCACGTAGCCGATGCGCACCTTGCGCCGGCCACGCGACTTGGGGTTGGCCGGAGTGTGCTTGGGGCCTTTGTCTTTCGACTCGGCGTCCTTCGCAGCGGCCTTCTTGGGAGCGGCCTTCGCGGCCGCCTTCTTAGCTTCTGCCATCACGAATCCTTACCATCGGGCCCGGATGCGAGGCCCAGTTCTCGTTCGCGCAGCACCGTGTAGACGCGCGCGATTTCCTGACGCACCGTGCGGAGCCGGCGGTTGTTGGTGAGCTGCCCGGTCGCCATCTGGAAGCGCAGGTTGAACAGCTCCTCCTTGGATTCACGCACGCGCTCGGCGAGTTCGGCGTCGGTGAGCTCGCGCAGTTCGCCAGGCGAAATTCCCAGTGCCATCAGAACTGATCCTCTCGGGTCACGATGCGTGCCTTGATCGGCAGCTTGTGGATTGCGCGGGTGAGCGCCGCCCGGGCGACCTGCTCGTTGGGGTAGCTGAGCTCGAACAGCACGCGGCCGGGCTTGACGTTGACGACCCACCACTCCGGGGAGCCCTTACCCGAACCCATCCGGGTCTCGGCGGGCTTCTTGGTCAGCGGGCGGTCGGGGAAGACGTTGATCCACACCTTGCCGCCACGCTTGATGTGCCGGTTGATCGCGATACGGGCCGATTCGATCTGCCGGTTGGTGACGTAGGCGTGCTCGAGTGCCTGGATGCCGTAGTCACCGAAGTTCACCGCCGTGCCGCCGCTGGCGATGCCACGCTGACGGGGGTGGTGCTGCTTGCGGTGCTTGACCCTGCGGGGAATCAACATGATTCAGCTCTCCGTGCTCTGGGGTTCGAGGGGAGGCGCAACTTCGGCCGGGGCCGGCGGAGTGCTTTCCTCGGCACCCGCCGCGCGGCCGGCCTCGGTGCTGGTCGCCGTGGTGCCCGACGCTCCACTGCGCCGCGGGCGCGTGCCCGAGGGCCGCTCGCGGCGCGGACGCTCCGCGCCCGCCGGGGAGGCGGCGGCCAATTCGCGCTTGCCGCCGACGATGTCGCCCTTGTAGATCCACACCTTCACGCCGATCCGGCCGAACGTGGTCTTGGCCTCGTACAGGCCGTAGTCGATGTCGGCGCGCAGGGTGTGCAGCGGGACGCGGCCCTCGCGGTAGAACTCCGAGCGGCTCATCTCCGCGCCGCCGAGGCGGCCTGAGCACTGCACCCGGATGCCCTTGACGTTGGGCTGACGCATCGCCGACTGAATGGCCTTGCGCATCGCCCGGCGGAACGCCACGCGGTTGCTCAACTGCTCGGCGACGCCCTGCGCCACCAATTGCGCTTGCGACTCAGGGTTTTTGACCTCAAGGATGTTCAGCTGGACCTGCTTGCCGGTCAGCTTCTCGAGGTCCGCCCGGATCCGGTCGGCCTCGGTGCCGCGGCGGCCGATGACGATGCCGGGACGCGCGGTGTGGATGTCCACCCGAACCCGGTCGCGGGTGCGCTCGATCTCGACGTCGGCGATGCCGGCGCGCTCCAGGCCCGTGGACAGCAGCCGGCGGATCGCGACGTCCTCCTTGACGTAGTCGGCGTACTGCTTGTCGGCGTACCAGCGGGACTTCCAGTCCGTCGTGATGCCCAGCCGGAAGCCGTGCGGATTGATCTTCTGGCCCACTAGTCTGAGCCTCCCTTCGCTTCAGAAGCCTCAGAAGCCTTGGCCGGGGCCTTCTTTGCCGGCGCCTTCTTCGCGGCCGGCGCTTTCTTGGCTGGTGCCTTTTTGGCGGGCGCCTTCTTGGCGGGCGCACTCGCCGCGGCCTTGCTGGCCTCGGCGCGACGGGCCCGCGTCGACTTCGCCGACCCCGCGTCCTTTGCCGGCCGGCTTTCCACCACGACCGTGATGTGGCTGGTGCGCCTGCGGATCCGGAAGGCGCGGCCCTGGGCGCGCGGACGGATGCGCTTGGCGGTCGGTCCCTCGTCGGCATAGACGGTCGCGACCACCAGGGTCGCCGGGTCCAGGCCGTTGTTGTTCTGCGCGTTGGCCGCCGCACTGGCGATCACCTTGGCGACCGGTTCGCTGGCCGCCTGCGGCGCCCAGCGCAGGATGTCCAGCGCGTCCTCCACGGACCTGCCGCGCACCAGGTCGATCACCCGGCGCGCCTTTCTCGGCGAGACGCGCACGAACCGCGCCTTGGCGACCGCCGACGGAAACTCAGTTGTGGTCATCGCCGTTTGGCCTTCCGATCATCCTTGATGTGCCCCTTGAAGGTGCGCGTCGGGGCGAACTCGCCGAGCTTGTGGCCCACCATCGCCTCGGTGACGAACACGGGAACGTGCTTGCGCCCGTCGTGCACCGCAAAGGTGTGACCGATGAAGTCCGGAATGATCGTCGACCGGCGCGACCAGGTCTTGATGACCTGCTTGGTGTTCTTCTCGTTCTGTACGTCGACCTTCTTGAGCAGATGGCCGTCGACGAACGGGCCCTTCTTCAGGCTGCGTGGCATGTGCTACTCCTGAGACTTCCTACCGCGAATGCTTCTTGCCGGTGCGGCGTCGGCGGACGATGAGCTTGTTACTGGCCTTATTCGGGTGGCGGGTGCGGCCTTCCGGCTTGCCCCACGGACTGACCGGGTGCCGACCGCCGGAGGTCTTACCCTCACCACCGCCGTGCGGGTGGTCCACCGGGTTCATGACCACACCGCGGACCGACGGGCGCTTGCCCTTCCACCGCATGCGACCGGCCTTGCCCCAGTTGATGTTCGCCTGCTCGGCGTTGCCGACCTCGCCGACGGTGGCGCGGCAGCGCACGTCGACGCGGCGGATTTCACCGCTGGGCATCCGCAGCGAGGCGTAGCTGCCCTCCTTGCCGAGCAACTGGATGCTCGACCCGGCCGACCGCGCGAGCTTCGCGCCGCCGCCCGGCCGCAGCTCCACGGCGTGCACCAGGGTGCCGGCGGGGATGTTGCGTAACGGCAGGTTGTTGCCCGGCTTGATGTCGGCGTTGGCGCCGGACTCCACCACGTCGCCCTGCGAGAGGCCAAGCGGCGCAATGATGTAGCGCTTCTCGCCATCCAGGAAGTGCAGCAACGCGATGTTGGCGGTACGGTTCGGGTCGTACTCGATGTGCGCGACCTTGGCGTTGACGCCGTCCTTGTCGTTGCGGCGGAAGTCGATCACCCGGTAGGCGCGCTTGTGCCCGCCGCCCTTGTGACGGGTGGTGATCCGCCCGTGCGCGTTGCGCCCACCGTGACCGTGCAGCGGGCGAACCAGCGACTTCTCCGGCTCCGTCCGAGTGATCTCCGCGAAGTCGGAGACGCTGGCGCCGCGACGACCCGGGGTCGTCGGCTTGTACTTACGAATTGCCATGTGTAATCAGGTCTTCCTAGCTCGGTGCGCCGAAGAGATCGATCGGCTTGCTGCCCGGCGCCAAGGTGACGATGGCGCGCTTGGTGCCCTTGCGCTTGCCGAATCCGGTGCGGGTGCGCTTGCGCTTGCCCTGCCGGTTCGCGGTGTTCACCGACGCGACCTTGACGGAGAAGATCTTCTCGACAGCGATCTTGATCTGCGTCTTGTTCGAGTCGGGGTGCACCACGAAGGTATACACGTTGTCATCGAGGAGTCCGTAGGACTTCTCGGAGATGACCGGCGCCAGGATGATGTCGCGGGGGTCAGCGATGGTCGCCATCAGGCCGAAACCTCCTCGGCAGAACTAGTGTTGGCGGCGATGTAGGCGTTGAGGGCCTCGACGCTGAAGACCACGTCGTCGGAGCGCAGCACGTCGTAGGTGTTGAGCTGGTCGGGTGCCAGCACGTGCACTCCCGGCAGGTTGCGCACGCTCTTCGCACCGGTCTCGTCGGTGCGGCCGATGACCAGCAGCACCTGCTTGCGATCGGTCAGCGTGCTCAGAAATGCCTTGGCGCTCTTGGTGGACGGGGCCTGGCCCGCGACCAACTCGGTGATGGCGTGAATGCGCCCGTTGCGCGCCCGGTCGGACAGCGCCCCACGCAACGCCGCGGCGATCATCTTCTTCGGCGTGCGCTGGCTGTAGTCACGCGGCTTGGGACCGTGCACCACGCCGCCGCCGGTGAACTGCGGCGCCCGCGTCGAACCCTGCCGCGCCCGGCCGGTGCCCTTCTGCCGGTACGGCTTGCGTCCGCCGCCGCTGACCTCGCCGCGGGTCTTGGTCGAGTGCGTGCCCTGGCGGGCGGCCGCCCGCTGGGCGGTGACCACCTGGTGCATCAGCGCGATGTTGGCCTCGACGTCGAACAGTTCGGCGGGCAGCTCCACGGAGCCGTCGACCTTGCCGTCGGGCGTCTTTACGTCAATCTTCTGCGCCGCCATTACTTCTCACCTCGTTTGATCGCGCTGCGGACCATCACGAGTCCGCCGGTGCGCCCGGGGACCGCGCCCTTGATGAGCAGCACGCCGTTCTCGGTATCGACCTTGTGCACCACCAGGTTTTGTACGGTCACCCGGTCGTTGCCCATCCGGCCGGCCATCCGGGTGCCCTTGAACACCCGCGCCGGGGTGGCACAGCCACCGATGGAGCCCGGCCGGCGGTGCACCGCCTGGGCACCGTGGCTGGCGCCCTGACCGCGGAAGCCGTGCCGCTTCATGGTTCCGGCGAAGCCCTTGCCTTTGGAGGTGCCGGTGACGTCGACATAGGCGCCGTCGGCGAAGATCTCGGCCGTCAGCTCCTGGCCGACCTCGTATTCGGCGGCGGCGTCCGGGGTCTCCAGACGCAGCTCGGCCAGGTACCGGCGCGGGTTGACGCCCGCCGCGGTGTACTGACCGGTCACCGGCTTGTTGACCTTGCGCGGGCTGATCTCGCCGTACGCCAGCTGCACGGCGCTGTAGCCGTCGCGCTCCGGCGTGCGGATGCGGGTCACCACGTTGGGGCCGGCCTTGACCACCGTCACGGGCACAACCCTGTTGTTCTCGTCGAACACCTGCGTCATGCCCAGCTTGGTGCCCAGAATGCCTTTTCTTGCCATGAGTCCTGGAGCTCCTACTGGATGTTGACGTCGACGCTGGCCGGAAGATCGATGCGCATCAGCGCGTCGACGGTCTTCGGCGTCGGATCGAGGATGTCAATCAGCCGCTTGTGCGTACGCATCTCGAAGTGCTCCCGCGAGTCCTTGTACTTATGCGGGGAGCGGATGACGCAATACACGTTCTTCTCGGTCGGCAGCGGCACCGGACCTACGACGCTGGCACCCGTGCGGACGACGGTCTCGACGATCTTGCGCGCCGAGGCGTCGATAGCCTCATGGTCGTAGGCCTTAAGCCTGATGCGGATCTTCTGTCCCGCCACGCTTTCCCTACCCTTACTCCTCTGAAGCCCGTACCCGGGCTTACATCCATGTCTCAGTGCCCCCCAGCGCGCGAATCGGCCGCCCAATCGCTGGGCCGGTCGAGCGTCGCGCCGGGTACTGCGCCGCTGTTTACCTGTCGTGGTCCACCGGTCCCCGCGGTCGGGTGTGTCACCCTTACGCAGCCTCTTTCGCGGCCAAAATTGGTCGCGTTCCAAGGATGGGACCGGACGCACCCGTTTGGGCGCTGGTCGTATGCCCAGCCAGGCAGAACCTGGCGAAAGGCAACCTGAACAGTATGCCCTAGATCGCGGCGCGGACAAAATTCCGAGGCCGGCGCCGACGCCTCAGGCGCCCGCCGATTCGGTAGCCGCCGCGTTGGCCCTGTGCTGCGCGCGCTGAACATGCAGGAAACCGTCGACGGCCGCGCGCGCGCACTCGCGATAGTCGAAGTCGGGCAGGGTGGACAGGCGGCCCAGCACCAAGGGCCCGATCAGCAGCGCGATGGCCCGCGATCGGTCGACCTCACCCAGCTCGGCGGCCGCCTCGGGGCTGTCGAACACCGCGTCGAACGGCGCGGCGTGCTGCTGGGCGATGCGTTCGCGCAACGAGGTGATCGAACAGCCGCCGGCGGCGCGGGTGTCGCGCGGTTCGGGCAACCCTTCCAGGTCCGGGCCCAGGGCCAGCCACGACATGGCCGTCAGCAGGGCCGGGGCCTGTGCCACGGCTTCGGCCTGAGCCAGCACCAACGCGACCAGCCGATCGCGCAGCGTCCCCTCCGCCGGTGGCGTCGGCGACGGCGGTATCAGGCTGTGGAACGCCGCGGCCAGCAAATCATTTCCGCTCGGGAAGTGGCGATACAGCGTCGCCCTCGCTACGTTGGCGGTACGGGTGACCGCATCGACCGTCACCGCGCTCGGACCCCCGGAACGCAGAAGCGCGGCAGCGGCTTCGAGCAAACGGGCCCGGGACCGCGCGGGCCGGGGATCGGTACTTGCGCCGGTAATTGTGAGCCACCTCTCCGTTTGGGTTCCGGGATTATCGGCTATTTGTGAGACCACCGGTCTCAAAACTTCTACGCCCCCGTTAGGAGGCGCTTCCTATGGTCGAAACGCTGGTACGGCTTGATCAGCGTACTGACACAGCGCGCATCGGCGGAAGCCCACGCGCCCGAACCTGGACCCTGACCGTCGCCTGCATGGGCGTCGGGCTGGTCGTCGGGTCGATGACGGCGCTGAACACCGCGCTGGGGGACCTCGCGGTGGCCACGTCCGCGACGCAGACGCAGCTGACCTGGATCGTCGACGGCTACACCTTGGCGCTGGCGTGCCTGCTGCTTCCCGCGGGAGCCATAGGTGACCGCTATGGCAGACGGGGCGCCTTGCTGACCGGTTTGCTGGTCTTCGCACTCGGCTCGGCCGCACCGGCGATCTTTCATGACCCCTTGGAGATCATCGCGGGCCGGGCGGTGGCCGGTGCCGGCGCCGCCTTCGTGATGCCCGCGACGCTGTCACTGCTGACCGTCGCGTACCCGAAAGAGGATCGGATGAAGGCCGTCGGCATCTGGGCCGGCACGGCCGGCTCCGGTGGGGTCCTCGGCATGCTCGGTTCTGGCCTGCTGCTTCGCTTTTGGGACTGGCACGCGATCTTCTGGTCGCTGGGCGTCGCCGGTTTGGTGATCTTCGCGCTGGGGTGCACCGTCGCGTCGTCGCGCGAAGCCGACGCTCCCCGCGTCGATTGGCTCGGTGCGGTTCTCATTGCCGGGGCCGTCGCGATCGCGGTATTCGCGATCCTGGAAGCGCCCGACCGTGGCTGGACCGATTCGCTGGTCTGGGGCGGCCTGCTCGCGGGTGCCGTCATCGCCGTCGTGTTCGGCGTCGTCCAGTTCCGGTGGCGGCGGCACCCGCTGCTGGACGTCCGGTTGTTCGCCGACCCCAATTTCGCGACCGGGGTGGCGGCGATCGTCATGCTGTTTGGCGCGACGTTCGGGTTCTTCTATATCGGCATGCAATACGTCCAGCAAATCATGGGTTACTCACCGCTTACGACGGCGATCGCCTTTGGTCCATTCATGGTGCCGTTGGGCATCTTCTCGGCGCTGTCGTTCTGGTACGTGCCCAAGCTGGGCCTGCGGCTCGTGCTGTTCGTCGGCACGCTGTTCATGGCCGTTGGCTTCGCGTGCATGTACGAACTCGGCCTGCATTCGACGTATTCCCAGTTCGCCTGGCCGACGTTGATACTCGCCACCGGAATCGGAATATGCACGGCGCCTACGACTTCGGCGATCATGAACGCAGTTCCCGACGAAAAGCAGGGCGTTGCCTCCGCGGTCAACGACACATCCCGCGAAATGGGCGGAGCCTTGGGGATCGCGGTCGCCGGCTCGATCCTAGCCGGTCGCTACTCACACGAGCTCGCACCGAAGTTGGCGGAATTTCCGGCCCCGGTCCGCGGACCCGCCACCGATTCGCTGGCCAAAGCCATCGAGGTGGCGGGCAAGCTCGGACCGCAGGGGGGCCGGTTAGCCGACCTCAGCAAAGCCGCATTCCTGACCGCACTGCACGCTTCGACCATCACGATGGCCGTGATCGTCGCCATCGTCGCGGTGCTGATCGGATTGTGGGCACCGGGGCGCGACGGACAACAGCTGAGGCTGGTGCGCCGGATCGTCTCTACCAGGTAATTCTCGCGCGCCGGCAGCCGCAAACCCCGACTCGATCCAGATTGGCCGCGTCGGCCGCCAGTTCACCTGAAAACGCCTCGCCGACCCCGGGGAGGGCACTAGCATCGGTTGGGCGGAGTCCGTTGGGGAGACGGACGGCGTCGAGGCTAGCCGGGGGAGCGGAATGTCCTATGTGATCGCAGCGCCGGAGTACGTGGCAGGCGCGGCAATGGATCTGGCGAATATCGGATCCATGGTCAGCGACGCCAACTCCGCCGCGCTGGGTCCGGTGTCGAGCGTGCTGCCCGCGGGCGCCGACGAGGTGTCGGCGGGCATCGCGAGCCTGTTCGACGCGCACGCCCAGATCTACCAGGCGCTCAGCGCCGCCGCGCAGGCGTTCCACACGCAGTTCGTGCAGGTGATGAGCGCCGGCGCGGAGCAATACGCCCTCACCGAGGCAGCCAACGCCTCTCCCCTGCAAACCGTCCAGAACATGGTCAGCGGCAATGTCCCCGGCCAGGCGCTGTCCACCGCGCAACCGCTGATGGGCACCGCGGCATCCGCGGGTTCGGCGGCGGCGAGCGTGCCGGCGGCAACGGCGGGCCTGACGGGCGGTGCGGCGCCTGCCGCACCAGCGGCATCCGTTGCGTCGGCGGTCACGCCCGCTCCGGTCGCACCGGTTTCCATGGTCCCGACCGGCACACCGCTGACGGCGGCGCCGGCCGTGGCACCGGCGGCCCCGACCGTGCTGGCGCCGGCCGGCGCGCCGGCGGCCGCGGTGCCGGCGGCTTCACCCTTAGCCTCGGAGGTTTCGCCTGTGGCCGCGGCGCCGGTCGCGGCCGTGGAGGCCGAAACACCGGTATTCTCCCCCGCCACCGCCGCGCAGGCGATGCCGATCACGACGCCACTGGGCGCCGCGCCGGCGGCAACGCCGAATTATTCTCCGGCCACGCCGGCCTACTCCCCGGCGGCGGCCGGATCTCATGAAGAGCAACCGGCGGCGATGGGCGTGCCGATCGAGATGGAGCCCTTCTCGGCCTGATCGATCGAGGCACCCGGCGTGCAACACCAGCAGCGCCTCGCCGATAGCCCGATGCGGACCGCGTCAACTTCGGTTAGCGGCGTTGCTAAGCAACGAATTCCGCGGCCCGATGCCCGAGCATCACGATGGTCGCGTGCGGGCCGCGGCTGGTGATCGACGGCAGGACGGAACCGTCGATCACCCAGAGGTTTTCGACGCCCAACACCCGGCAGCGCGGGTCGACAACGCCGCCCATTGGGGCGGTGCCGCAGAGGTGTTGGGAGGTTGACCACACCGGTGACCCGACAGAGGTTGTGGCGCCGGCCAATTCGCGGGCCAGATCGCTGCCCCGGCGCAGCGCCGCGACGTCGTCGGGCTCGCTGTCGTAGCGGTGCTCGATCCGCGGCGGCACGGCCGGATCCGGGGAGACCAGCGTGACGCGACCGCGCGACCGCGGTTGCATGAGTGCCACCCCGATGTGCGGCCAGTCGGGATGCCCCGCGGTCCCGTCTCCGGTCATCGCGACGAACCCGCCCGTGTACGGCCTGATCTCGAGCCCGTCGGCGGTGCCGAGCACAACCTCCACCACGGGCCGGCGCGGTGCCACGGTCCAGTTGGTCGGCAACACCCATTCGGGGTGGTCGCTGCACGACGTGCCCACCGGCAGCGGCGTCACCACCGGGACGCCGGCGGCCCGCAGCATCGGCTCGTCGCCGATGCCCGACAGCATCAGCAGGTGGGCAGACTGTATCGCCCCGGCGCACAACACTATTCGGTCGGCGGCAAGCTCCATCGGGCCGTGCGGGCCGACCGCGTCGACGCCGACAACGGTCGCCCCGGCGAAACGCAGCCGCACCGCCCGGGTGCGCTCCAGCAGGGCCAGGTTGGGCCGCCCCAGCGCCGGTAGGAGATATGCGGCGCCGGAGCCGGTGCGCACGCCATCGACGATGTTCAGCGGAACCGCACCCAGGCCCGAAATCGCTTCCGGCCCGGAGTCATTGAGATCATCGATCCAACGAAATCCGGCGCTCTCGGCGGCTGCGATGAAACTTTCTGTGGTGCCGGCCATTTCACGAGTCCGGCGCACGGCGATCGGGCCGGTCGTGCCGTGGGCGGGGCCGCCGAAATCGAGATCGGTCTCGATGGCGCGGAAGTGCTCGAGCACCTCGGGCCATGTCCAGCCGGGCAGCGGGACGCGGTCGAAGTCACTGGACAGGGCGCGGCAGAAGTAGCCGCCGTTGATGGCGCCCGAACCGCCCACCGTCTTCCCGCGCACGATCGGAAGCTTGAGATCGTGCCGATCGGTGAGGTGGGTCAGGTAGCGCTCGGCCACCGGGCTGCCGACCCCGATCGGCAGTTGCAACCCGTTGGCGGTCAACGCCAGCAAGTCCGGATCGGACAGGCCGGGGCCCGCCTCGAGGACGGTCACGGTGCGGCCCGGATCGCTGGAAAGGCGTTCGGCAACAACCGATCCGGCGCTGCCGGCGCCGACGATCAGTACGTCGCTGCGCGCGACGGCCGCGGTCAAGGCGGCTTCAGGCCCACTAGGTGCGGATCTGCGGCTTGAGCGCCCGCACGTTGCGTTCGCGCGCCACACCCCACCACAGCCCGAGGCCATAGGCCAGGTCGTCGACGCGCTTGAGCAAGACGTAGGTCAGCAACCCGATCGGTTCGGCCTCGTCGCCGGTGGCGTCGCGGCGGCGGAGCCAGTCCACCACGCCGTCCATCACGGCGGCGACCAGCACGACGCGTCTGCAGTGGCGCGACAGGACGGCAGCGAGCAACGCCACCGGCCAGTAGTGCCGGCAGACCGCCGACGCCAGTTGCAGCGCCGCCGCCCACAGACCGCGGGCGGCGATCGTCACGACATCCCACAGCGAGGTCTCGGCGCTGCGCATCGCCTTGGCGATCCGCCGGCCCGTCACCAGGGCGACCACGATCGAGGCCAGCTGGCTGAGGCTGGTCCCCAGCGCCATGAGCGTCCAGGCCGTCAACGCCCAGCCGGAGATCACCACCGGCGCCGTCTTGTCCGGGTGCCGGACGGACAGCGGCGCGGCGGAGCCGCCATAGAATGCCTTGCGCGCAAGCCAGTCCCGCAATTCGGTGCGGTGATCGTGCGCGACCTGCGCGATCGGCTCGTAGCGCAGGCGGGCCCCCGCTTCGATGAGCCGCCAGCACAGGTCGACGTCCTCGCCGGACTGCATGGTCTCGTCGAACCCGCCCACGTCGCGGAGGGCCGAGCGGCGGCAGATGATGGCCGCGCTGGGGACGTAGGACACCGTGCTGTGGGGCAGCACCGGGGCCTCGCGCTCCCCCAGGTCCAGCGACGAGTGCACCGCCTCGTAGCGCGCCACCACGTTCTCGCTGTGCGACAAACCGACGATGCGAGGCGCGACCAGGGCGACGGTGGGATCGCAGAAGTGACCGAGCAGGGCCTCCAGCCAACCCCGGCGCGGCGTCACGTCGGAGTCCAGGAAGGCGACGAAGTCGGTCGTGCAGGCGGCCAGCCCGGTGTTGCGTGCCGCCGCCGGACCCTTGCTGTAGGAGTGGCGCAGCACCTCGACATCGCAGTGCGCGCCGATGAAGTCCTCGGGCTCGATGGGCGGGAAGGAGCCGTCGTCGACCACCACGACGCGCAGTCCGCGCAGCGAGCTCACCAAGCGCCGCACACCGGACACGTTGTCGCGCACCGGGATTACCACCGTCACGTCGCGGTGCGACGGTCCGCCCGCGGGCCGGGGGTGGGCCACCGTGGCGTCCAGCAGGGTGCGGGCCAGCTGCGCGCTGACGTCGTCGCGGACCTTCAGCCGGCCGTCGGAGAGCATGCTCTGGGCGGCCGGCGCCAACTTCAGCAGGCGCGTCGGTGACCCGCCCAGCAGGGCCGAGCCGTCGCCGAGCACCCGCACCCGGCGATCGACCTGGACGGCGAATCCGTCCGGCAACCGGGTGGCCGTCATGTGAGCATCCCGTCGGGCCCGGGCGACCACCGGGCGACTCGACGGACGCAGTCGTCGACCATCTCGCCGAAGATGCGCTTGCCCTCGGCGGCGGTCGCGGTCGTCGGGTCCCCCAGCACCCCGACCGGGCTGACCGCCGCGACTCCGCCGCGGCGCAGCGCGGGCAGCAGCTCGGGCAGCGGCGCCCGGTTGCCGGCGAGCCACCGGTCGGTCAGCACCTCGGTCGGCGAGATATGGAGCAATACGGATGTTTCGGTATGACCGGCGTGGGCGTCCCCGCCGGAGGCCACGCAGGGGCACCAACCGGCGTCTCTTCCTTCGGCGCGCAGCCGTCCGACGGCCGCGCTCAACGCGCCGACGTTGCCGCCGTGGCCGTTGACGAAGACCAGGCTCGGGGCCCAGCACGTGGCTGACCTGCCGTACTCCACCAGGAGCAGCGTCAGGGCCTCGGTGCCGATCGAGATCGTGCCGGCGAAGTCTTGGTGCTCGCCGCTGGCGCCGTAGGCGATGGCCGGCGCGACCAGCCACGGTTGTTCGAGACGGGCCCGAGCCCCTCGGGCGACCGCGGCCGCGATGCGGGTGTCGGTGTCCAACGGCAGGTGCGGACCATGTTGTTCGGTCGACCCCAGTGGGACAATTATTGACGGCGAGGTACCGAATAGCTGGCTCGACGTCGCCGTTCCTAATTCGCCGAGTACGGGCACTGGCTGATGGTAGGACGAATTCACCTGGCGTGCACCAATTGTTGACCCTCGAAAATATTTTTTTTCTGGCTTGTTCACCGAGCGGTCGAATATGGTGACTCGTCCGTCACGGTTACCACGCGAACACCACAATTTTCGCGACGGCCGATTGAGATTAGATCAAATCCAGATCAAATCCTAGGAATCCCGGCCAACATTTTTAACTATGCGGGCGGCACCCCGAGCGACCGGGTGAAGCCGGCCGGCACCAGGATGTCGTCCGGGCCGAGGTCGTGGACCGACGAGTGCCCCAAACCCATCAGCGCCGAGTCGATGCCCCCGCGCAAGATGTCGAAGACGTTTTCCACTCCCGCCTGCCCGGCCGCGGCCAGGCCCCACAGGTAGGCGCGGCCAATCATCACGGCGCGCGCCCCGAGGGCCACCGCCTTGACGACGTCGCTCCCGCGGCGGATGCCACCGTCGAGCAGCACCTCGACCTGATCGCCGACCGCCGCGGCCACCGCGGGCAGGGCGCGAATCGACGCCGGCGTGCCATCCAGGTTGTTGCCACCGTGATTCGACACCGAGATCGCCGAAACACCCGCATCCACTGCCCTTTTGGCGTCATCAACGCGCATCACGCCCTTGAGCATGAAGGGCCCACCCCACAGCTCGCGCAGCCAGGCGATGTCCTCCCACGTCGGCGGCGAGGTGCCCATCCACTCTCCGTAGGCGGCGAAGAACGCCGGGCCGGGCTCGCCGCGGCGACCCTGATTGGGCACCCGCAGGTCCGGCGGGCGCAGCGTCTTGCCGTACTTCCATAGCCAACGGGGCTTGAAGACGGCCTCCGGAGACTGCCGCAGGACGGTCCGCAGGTTCATGGCTTCGGGGATCTTCGGGCTGCCCCAGTCGCGCCCGTGCGAGAACGACCAGTCGGTGGTGACGATCAACCCGACCGCGCCGGCCCGGCGCGCGCGTTCCACCCGCTCGGCGATCGCGTCGCGCCCGCCCAGCCAGTACACCTGGAAGAACACCTTGGGGTTCGCGGCGATGACTTCCTCGATCGGCTTGCTCGCGAAAGAGGACAGGCCCATCGCCGTGCCCCGCGCCGCCGCGGCCCGCGCGACCGCTACCTCACCATCCGGGTCGACCGCCTGGACACCGGTCGGCGAAATCAGCACCGGCATCGAAATATCTTGTCCCATAACGGTGGTCGACAAGTCGCGCTTTTCCTGCGCGCCGACGACGTGGGGGGCGAATCCGAGTTCACCAAATGCCGCGATGTTGTCGGAGACGGTGATTCCCTTTTCGCTGCCCGCGAGCAGCGCCGAGTAAACGGATTTCGGTAGCCGCCGCTTCGCGCGTTGCTGGGCGATCGCCACCGTTTCGAACCATTGGTCGGCCATGGTTATAGCGGGCTTTCGTTGCAGGGCCGCGCCGGGGGTAGCGACAGTTTCAGGAGCACCGGCCCGCCCGCCTTCCGGGAGTGGTCGGCGCGCGGCCGCGGGGTCTGCCGCTCGCGGGCCAGCGCCGGGGCGCTGTGCCCCTGGACGCATTCGGGATCCGGGCCGTCCAGCGGCAGGCCGGTGAAGAATTTGGCCGCCATGCAGCCGCCGCGGCAGCTGTCGTAGTGCCCGCAGCTGCCGCAGGCGCCCGCCGACTGCGGTTCGCGCAGCTCGCGAAACAGCGGCGCGTTCTTCCAGACGTTGTCAAATCCACCGTCGGACAAGACATTTCCCGCCAGGAATCGGTCATGGATGGCGAACGGGCAGGCGTACACGTCACCCACCGGGTCGATCAGGCACACCACCCGGCCCGCCCCGCACATGTTCAGGCCGGCCAGGGCGCCGGACGAGCCGAGCGGCGCCAGATGGAAGAAGGAGTCGCCGGTGAGCACCCGCTCCCCCTTGGCGACCAGCCAGTCGTACAGCTGGACCTGCTGGGCGGCGGTGGGATGCAGCTCCTCCCACACGTCGGCCCCCCGACCCGAGGGACGCAGCCGGGTGATTCTAAGGGTGGCGCCGTAACGGCTTGCCAGCGCCGCGAATTCGTCCAGCTGGTCGACGTTGTGCCGGGTCACGACGACGGAGATCTTTGCATCCGAGAAGCCTGCCGCCGCGAGGTTCTCCAGCGCGCGCACCGCCATCGCGAACGAACCATCGCCGCGCACGGCGTCGTTCACCTCGGCGGTGGCGCCGTCGAGCGAGATCTGGACGTCGACGTAGTCACTGGCGGCCAACCGCGCGGCGACCTCCGGGGTGATCCGGACGCCGTTGGTGGAGAACTTCACGCCGACCTGGTGCGCGGTCGCGTAGTCGACCAGCTCCCAAAAGTCCGGGCGCACAGTGGGTTCCCCACCGCCGATGTTGACGTAGAACACCTGCATGCGTTCCAGCTCGTCGATGATGTCCATGCACTGGCGCGTGGACAACTCGCGTGGATCGCGTTTGCCCGATGACGAAAGGCAGTGCACGCACGCCAGATTGCAGGCGTAGGTCAGCTCCCAGGTCAGACAGATGGGCGCGTCCAACCCACGCTCGAACTGCTCGATGAGCCGCGGTACGACCGCCGTCATTGCGCCTCCTGAAGTACCAGCATCTGTGAATCGGCCAACACGCCCAGCGCGTGCAGGTAGGGCCCCTGCCCGGGGTCGTCCACGCCCGCGGCGCGGCAGGCGGACCGGACATCGGGATGGTCGGCCAGCGACCGCACCACCGTGAGGATGGTGCGGTTCTTCAGAAAGGACAGCTTGCGGGTGCCGAAGTGGTACAGCAGCGCGCCGAACGGCTCCGGCCGTACCGCCACCTGCGGGTGCAACCGCCAGCCGCGATCGGGGTCGAACACGCGGATCAGTAGACCCCGCACATCCCGTCGATCGACACCTCTTCCACCAGGGTCTCGGTGACGAGCTCGGTCGCGGTCTCGGTTTCGTGGTCCATGTAGATTTTCCTCCCTTGAGGGCTCGACAACGACGGATCGTTCTGGACACAATATGGCATCGAGTGCCGCAATGGAAGGGCGGGTCCGATGATGCCGCAGCCGCGGGTGGGCCGCCGCCGCTCCACGACACCGGGCCACATCACCGACGTCGCCCTCGACCTGTTCGCCGCCCAAGGGTTCGCCGAGGTGAGCGTCGACGACGTCGCGCACGCGGCCGGGATCGCCCGCCGCACGGTGTTTCGCTATTACGCCTCCAAGAACGCCATCCTGTGGGGCGACTTCGACGCCCACCTCGCCCACCTGCGGCAGCTGCTCGACGCGGTCGACTCGCGCGTGCCGCTGGGCGAGGCGCTGCGCGCGGCGCTGCTGGCGTTCAACACCTTTGACGAGTGCGAGACGGTCCGGCACCGCCAGCGGATGCGCGTCATCCTGGAAACCGCGGAGCTGCAGGCCTATTCGATGACGATGTACGCGGGATGGCGCGAGGTGATGGCGGGCTTCGTGGCGCACCGGCTGGGCGTCAAGACGACCGATCCGCTGCCGCGGACCGTCGCCTGGACGATGCTCGGGGTGGCGCTGAGCGCCTACGAGCACTGGCTGGCCGACGAGTCCGTCCCGTTGCCGGTCGCGCTCGGTGATGCCTTCGACGTCGTCGGCGCCGGGCTGGAAAGCCTGGACCGATGAACGCAGGCACCGAGCACCTGCTGCACACGCTGCGGTCGCAGGGCCGGTTCTGCGCGGGCTCCGGCTCCCCGATGTACGGGGAGCTATTCGAGTTGGTGGCCGGCGACGTCGAGGCCGGCGGCGTGTTCGCGGCGATCCTGTCCGGCCACGAGGACGACCCGTCGCGCCTCGCGGTGCCGCTGCGGCTGCTCGGCGGGCTGCACCGGTTGGTGCTCGACGGCCGGGCCGCGGCGTTGCGGCGCTGGTACCCGAGCACCGGCGGCGCGTGGGACGCTCGCGACGCCTGGCCGGAAGTCCTGGGCACCGCCGCCGGGCACGCCGACTTTCTGCGCGCGGCGCTGCAGCAACCGCCGCAGACCAACGAGGTGGGCCGCTCCGCCGCGCTCATCGGCGGGCTGTTGCGGCTGGATCACGGATTGGGCTTGCCGGTAAGGCTTTTCGAGATCGGGTCGAGCGCAGGGCTGAACATGCGGGCCGACCACTACCACTACCGGCACGACCGCGGCAGGTGGGGACCGGCCGGCTCGCCGGTGACCATCGACGACGCCTGGCGCGGCGCGCTGCCGCCCGACGGCGCCGTCCGGATCGTCGAGCGAAACGGCTACGACATCGCCCCGATCGACGTCACCGGCACGGACGGGGAGATGACCGTGTTGAGCTACGTCTGGCCCGACCAGGACGCCCGGTTGGACCGGCTGCGCGGCGCCATCGCGGTCGCCCGCGACGTCCCGGCGGCGCTGCGGCGCCAGAGGGCGGCCGACGCGGTGGCCGGCATCAGCCTCGCCGACGGCGCGCTGACCGTGCTGTGGCACTCGATCACCTGGCAGTACCTGTCCGACGACGAGCGCGCCGCCGTCCGGCACGGGGTCGAGGCGCTGGGCGCGCAGGCCGGCGCCCGGTCGCCGTTCGCCCACCTCACCCTCGAACCCGCGCGGGACGGGCCCGGCGCGCCGATCCGGTTCTTGGTGCGGGCCCGTCGCTGGCCGGGTGGCGAGCTCACGATCCTCGCCGAGTGCCATCCGCACGGCCCGCCGGTGAACTGGCAGTAGGTTATTTTTTCGCCCGCCCCGTCGGAGTTCGGCCCGCCGCGGCGACGATATAGGTGTGAGCGCCGAAGCGGAGCACCAATCCGACGCGCGACGCGCGCTTCTCGCGCTGTACGACGAGGCGTTGCCCGTGGTGTACGGGTATTTCGTCCGCCGCAGCGGGGATCGCGCCACGGCGGAGGACCTGACGTCGGAGACGTTTCTCGCGGCGATGGACGCCGCGCGGAAGAGCGATCCGCCGCCGATCTCGATCCCGTGGTTGCTCGGGGTGGCACGCCACAAGCTGGCCGACCACTATCGGCGCGGTGAGCAGCGGCTGGCGGTTCCGGTCGCCGATCCGCCCGAACCGGTGGACGGGTCCGACGACTGGGACGCCGAACTGGATCGCATGGTCGCCGAGGCCGTGCTGGCGCGGCTCGCCGAGCCGCACCGCGCCGTGCTGGTGTTGCGCTACCTGGACGGCCGCTCGGTCGGCGAGTGCGCCGACCTGATCGGACGCACCGTGCACGCCACGGAGGCGCTCCTGGTCCGGGCCCGCCGGGCCTTCAAACGGCAATATCCGGAAGGAGGCGCGTCATGAGTCGGCAGGACCGCTCCGATCCACTGGACGTGCTGCGCACCGATGACCTTCCGGCGCAACCCGATCCGGGCTTCGCCGAGCGCCTGCGCCGGCGCTTGGAATCCGCACTGTCCCTACCGAAAGGAGTCGTCATGAGCGGCACCGCCAGTGCCCTGTCCGAACTGACCGAGCCATCCGCCCCGGCGGCCGGCCCGCGCCCGGCGGCGCTGCCCTACCTCAGCGTCGCGGACGCGCGTGCGGCGATCGCGTGGTACGCCGACGCGTTCGGCGCCGACGTGGTCGGCGAACCGATCGTGATGGACGACGGCCGAATCGGGCATGCGGAGATCGCGATCGCCGGTGGCGTGCTGTATCTCGCCGACGAGCACCCGGAGCTCGGGCTGAAAGCGCCCGCGCCCGGCCGGGTTTCGGTGAGCCTGATGCTGCACGTCGCCGACACCGATGCCGCGCTGGGAAGCGCGCACGAACGCGGCGCCGCCGTCGAGCGCGAGCCCTACGAAAACTACGGAACCCGCACCGCGACCATCATCGATCCCTTCGGCCACCGGTGGATGTTGACCGGCCCCACCGCGGCGCCGCGCATCCGGCACGGCGACCTCGGATACGTCTCGGTGTGGACCGCCGACGCTGATCGCGCGGCCGCGTTCTACGGCCACGTCCTGGGCTGGGCCTACGACCCCCCATCGCACCGGGTCACCAATACCGATCTGCCGACCGGCATTTCGGCGCAACCCGGGCGGCCCACCCTGTTCTGCTGCTACGCCGTCGCCGATGTCGAGGCCGCCCGCGCGGCGATCGCAGCGGCGGGCGGCGTCCCGGGCGACACCCGTGACACCGACTACGGCGTGCTGCTCGAGGCCACCGACCCGCACGGGGCGGCGTTCGCGGTGTTCGAGCCGCCTGCCGGACGAAAGCGTCCGGAACTCAACGGATCCGGGCCCGGCGAGCTGTCGTACGTCACGTACGAGGTGCCCGATTCCGCGGGCTTCCGCGACTTCTACGGCCGGGTGCTGGGCTGGACCTTCGAGCCGGGCCGGGTGGCCGACGGCTGGCAGGTGGTGGGAACCCACCCGATGGCCGGCGCCGCCGGGGGGAGCGCGAGTCCGACGACGGTGCCGATGTGGACGGTGTCGGACGTCGACGCGGCGGTCGCGCGGGTACGCGAGGCCGGCGGCACGGTACTCGCCGAACCGGCCCGCCAGCCGTACGGCGTGACCGCCGAATGCGCCGACGATCAGGGAGGCCGCTTCTATCTCGGCGAGTTCTAGGGGTTGGCGATCCGGATGGGCGTCCCGTCCAGCCAGGCGACGACGGCCTCGACGGTGTCCTCGTAGAAGGCGCCGAGCATCTCGCGGGTGACGTACCCCAGGTGGGGGGACAACGTGACGTTCGCCAACACCCGCAGCGGGTGGTCGGGCGGGGGCGGTTCGGCGTCGTAGACGTCGAGCCCGGCCCCCGCGATCCGGCCGGTCCGCAGCGCGTCGATCAGAGCGGCCTGGTCCACGATCGGCCCGCGGGAGGTGTTGATCAGGTAGGCGTGCGGCTTCATCAGGGCCAGCTCGGGACGCCCGACCAGGTCCCGGGTGCGCTCGGAGAGCACCAAGTGGATCGACACCACGTCGGATTCGGAGAACAGGGTCGCCTTGTCGACGCGGCGGGCGCCGACCGCCGCCGCGGCCTCGTCTGTGAGGTTCTGGCTCCACGCGATGACCTGCATGCCAAACACTTTCGCGTATTCGGCCATGCGACCGCCCGTCCTGCCCAAGCCGAGCAGCCCGATCGTCTTGCCGGACAACGTCATCCCCGTTGTGGTCTGCCAGCCCCCGGCGCGCATGCTTCGATGTTCTTCGGCGAGGTTGCGCACCGTCGCGACCATCAACCCCCAGGCCAGTTCCGGGGTGGCGTCGCGGACCGAGGCGAATCGCGGATTGGTGAAGTCCGAGTGGGCGACCAGCACGCCGCGCTCGCTGGCCGCCGCCATGTCCAAGTTCGGCAGGCTCCGGCCGACGATGGTGATCAGTTTCAGGTTCGGCAGCCGCTCGATGAGCGTGCGGGGCAGGGCCATCCGCTCGCGCATGGTGCAGATCACGTCGAAGGGCCGTAGCGCCTCGGCCGCTTCCGCCTCGGACAGGTGCCGGCCGAAAACGGTTACCTCGGAACGGTTTTGCACCCGCGACCAGTCGGCGAGTTGGAGGGCCGCGCCGGCATAATCGTCGAGTATCGCCACTTTGGGCATGACAGCGTCAGCCCAGCACCTCGGCGATGGGCACAGCGGAGGCGATCTTGGCGCGGACCTTCATGACCTTGCCCGGCATCCCGCCGCCGACCACGCCGACCAGCACCCCGTCGCGCTCGTAATAGGCCAGGAACTTGCGCCCGTCGTCCTCCACCAGATGCACGGTGTCGGTGGCCTCGGGCTCCCCCAGGCACTGGATCTTGACGTCGTACTGGTCGCTCCAGAAATATGGGACGACGGGGTTGGCCGGAACGTCCTGCCCGAGCATCGCCGGCACCACCACCCGGGCCTGGTCGGCGACGTTGCTCCAATGTTCCACGCGCGCTTGGTGTCCCGTCGCGTCGCGCCAGGAGGCGACGTCCCCCAGCGCCCACACTTTCGGCGCGCTGGTGCGGCCGGCCTCGTCGCAGACGACGCCGTTATCGACGTCGACGCCGCTGCCCCCGAGCCATTCGGTCGCCGGGCGCGACCCGATCCCGATCACGACCAGGTCGGCCGGCAGTTCCGTCCCGTCGGTCAGCACCACCGCGTCGACGTGACCCTCGCCGCGCACCTCGGCCACGCCGAGACCGAGCCGGACGTCGACGCCTTCGTCGCGGTGCAGGCGCGCCACCAGCGCGCCGATCTGCTCGCCCAGCACGACGGCCAGCGGCGTCGGCTGCGGCTCGACGAGCACCACGTCCACCCCGAGGGTGCGCATGCTGGCCGCTACCTCACAGCCGATGAAGCCGGCACCGATGACGACGGCGCGCTGCGCGGCGGACGCGTGCTCGCGCAACGCCATGCTCTCGTCGTACGAGCGCAGCACCCGAATGCCCTCGAGATCCGGCAGCGCCGGAATGCGCCGCGGTACCAAGCCGGTGGCGATGACGAGTTCGTCGTAGCCGAGCACGGATCCGTCGGACAGCGTGACCGTCTGACCGGCGGTGTCGAGACCGGTGGCCGCCGAACCGAGTCGCAGCGTGATGTCGTTGTCGTCGTACCACTGGCGCGGCTTGAGGGCCACGTCGTCGACCTCTTTGCGCAGCACCTCCTTGGACAGCGGCGGCCGGTCGTACGGCAGGTGCACCTCGTTGCTGACGATCGTGATCCGCCCGGTGTATTCCGACCGGCGCAGTTGCTCGGCGGTGCGCGCAGCGGCCAATCCGCCGCCGACGATCACAACCCCTTTGTCGAGGCCCTTTTCAGTCACGTGGAGTTCATACCACGCACGCCGGTTAATACTTCAAGGCGCCCTTGTCCACCGGGACCTGGGTGCCCGACAGTGTGCCCGAGCCGTCCCCGGCCAACCAGACGACGACGTCGGAAACCTCGTCGGCCGTCATAAACCCCTTGTACTGCATCGGCATTGGCGGGAAGCTGTGCACGTAACGCGGATGCTTGGCAAAGATCTCCATCATCGCCTCCGGCTCGATCATCGGGGTGTCGACCGAGTAGGGGTGGATGGAGTTGACCCGGATGTCGTATACGCCGAGTTCGATGGCCAGCGTGTTGGTCAGCGCGGTGAGCCCGAACTTGCTCGCGGCGTAGTGGCCGTTGCCCGGCGTCGCCTTCAGGCCCGCCGATGAGCTGACGACGACGATCGACCCGCCGTTGCCGGCCTCGATCATGGCGGGAATCGCGGCGCGCAGGGTGCGCCAGGTGCCGGTCAGGTTGATACCGATCACGGTGTCCCATTGCTCGTCGGTGAGCTCCCAGACCCGGCCCCACCCCAGCACCCCGGCGTTGGCCACCAGGATGTCGAGCCGGCCGAATTGCTCGACGCCGTCGGCCACCAGTTGCCGCACCGCGGCGTCGTCGCGGATGTCGACCTGGCGGGCCAGCACCTTGCGGCCCTCGGCCTCGACCAGGCGGACGGTCTCGTCGAGATCCTCGGGGGTGGCCGGCGTGTAGGTCAGGGTGTCGGACGCCCGCGCGCAGATGTCGAGCGCGATGATGTCGGCACCCTCGCGCGCGAGCCGTACCGCATGCGACCGTCCCTGCGCCCGGGCCGCGCCGGTAATGAATGCCACCCGTCCCTGCAGTGATTCAGCCACGGTGCCAGGCTAGCAGCGAAACTGAAACGTGTTCTAACTAACCCGGGGTTCAGATTTCGGAGATGATCTGGGCCCGTCGGCTGTTGTACTCCTGGTCGCTCAGCGCACCGCCGGCCCGCAGCGTCTCGAGCTCTTGGAGCCGCTGGGCGATCGACGGTTGCGGCGTGGCGGCCGGGGCCGGACCGCCGGCCGCCGCCGGTTGGGCGGCCGGCGCCTGCTGTTCGGCCGCGCGCCGCACCACGGCCTGGACCTGCTGGCGCAGCGCGGGATTGGACCGGATGTCGACCATCCGATTGAGCGGAACGTTGTTCGCCTTAAGGATCTGCAGGATCTCCATCAGCGGGCCGGCCTGCCCGCTGAGGTCGTAGGTCTTGTTGTCCTCGGCCACCGTGAACTGCGCCGGCACCAGCCCGTTGACCAAAGCGCTGCGTTCCCAGTCGATCCGGTATTCACCGGTGGTGGGGTTGACCAGGACCACGACCTTGCGGGCGTTGAGGTTGCCGAGCCGGGTCACGCTGGCGATCACCCGGTCCTCGCTGTCGAACGGCAGAATCCCGGGCCCCGCGATGTGCAGGTAGACCTTGACCACCTGTTGGTTGTTGATCCACGTCCCGGTTTCGCTGAGTCCCGTGATCTGGGCCAGCGCCAGCACGCCGTTCTGCTCGAGCTCCGCGTTCTTGGCGGATGACTTCGCCCCGTAGTTGGCCAGCGCGAGCGCGATCACCACGTCGGCCACGGTGATCAGCAGGCCGACGTAGAGCATCCACTGCAGCAGGTTGCCGAACCCGAGGGTGAAGTAGACGACCAAAAAGATCGGACCCACCAGGCCGCCGCACAGCAAAACGATCAACTGTGCCTTCAGGTAGCGGGCCAACACGTGTCTCTCCTCATCTCGCTGCGAAGTCCGTGTCAGATTAGCGCTCGACCGGCGGTCGCGATACCCGAGCGCGCAAACCGTCTGCGTGCTCGGGTCAGTCCTCGGAGGACTCGGCTGGGGCGGCCGTCGCCGTTGAGTAGGCCGGGGTGGCGGGACGCACCGCCGCCGACGAGCCGGCGGGCGCCGCGGCCGGCATCGTCGCGGGCAGTGGTGTCCCGGCGTAGCCGCCGAGGCCGGCCTCCTCGGTGGCCGCCAGGCCTTCCGAGGCCCCGATGGCGCCGGAGGACGCAGCCGGGCCGCCGGTTGCGGCGACCGCGGGGACGGCACCGAGGTTTTGACCCGCGACCAGGCTGCCGGTGAAGCCGGCCCCGCCCATACCGAACGATTCGCCGCTGCCGGCGGCCGCGGCGGCGGGACTGACGCTGCCCGTCAGCTGACCGGCCACGCCGCTGGCCCCGGCACCGAAAACGCCCGGCCCGGGACTGGGCGCGACGGTCAGCGCGGGGCTCACGCCGTTGCCGGCCGGGACGGCCGCGGCGGCCGCCTGGCTGGGCGTGCCGACCGCGCCCAACGCAGCTTGCTCCACGGTCTGCAGCGGCGAGGAGTTGGCGGCCTCGGCAAGGGCATACTGCGCCGCGCCACCGCTCATGAGCTCGACAAACTGCTGGTGGAACATCGCCGCCTGGGCGCTGAGCGCCTGGTAGACCTCGGCGTGCGCGCCGAACAGCGTCGCAATGGTCGCCGACACCTCGTCGGCACCCGCGGCCAGCACGCCCGAGGTCGGGGTCAGCGCCGCGGCGTTGGCCGAGCTGATCGAAGAGGCGAGATTCGCCAGGTCGGACGCCGCCGCCGCCAGATACTCCGGCGTCGCGAAAACGAACGACATCCGTACCTCCCGGGCGAGTCACGACGATTGAACAATCGCCCGGTCATTAGACACGGACGCAATAAGCCTGAATCTATAGTAACCCGCGCCGTCCTCGCCCGGTTTTGCCAATTGCGACGGACCCCGGAACGCACGAAGCCCGGGCGCCGATCGGCAGCCCGGGCTTCGTGTCGAACAGACTGACTTACTTGATGATCTTGACGACCCGGCCGGCGCCGACGGTGCGGCCACCCTCGCGGATCGCGAACCGCAGGCCCTCGTCCATGGCGACGGGCTGGATCAGCTTCACCGAGATGTTGGTGTTGTCACCGGGCATCACCATTTCGGTGCCCTCCGGCAGCGTCACCACACCGGTCACGTCGGTGGTGCGGAAGTAGAACTGCGGACGGTAGTTGTTGAAGAACGGCGTGTGCCGGCCGCCCTCGTCCTTGGACAGGATGTAGACCTGGCCCTCGAACTCGGTGTGCGGCGTGGTGGTGCCGGGCTTGGTGACGACCTGGCCCCGCTCGACGTCCTCACGCTTGATACCGCGCAGCAACAGCCCGACGTTGTCGCCGGCCTGGCCCTGGTCGAGCAGCTTGCGGAACATCTCGACGCCGGTGACCGTCGTCTTGGTGCTGGTCGGCTTGATGCCGACGATCTCGACTTCCTCGTTCACGTTGATCACGCCACGCTCCACACGACCGGTGACCACGGTGCCGCGGCCGGTGATGGTGAAGACGTCCTCGACGGGCATCAGGAACGGCTTGTCGGTCTCGCGGACCGGGTCCGGGATCGACTCGTCGACCGCATCCATCAGCTGCTCGACGGACTCGACCCACTTGGCGTCGCCCTCGAGCGCCTTGAGCGCCGAGACCCGCACGACCGGCGCGTCCTCGTCGAATTCCTGGGCGGCCAGCAGCTCGCGGACCTCCAGCTCGACGAGCTCGAGCAGCTCCTCGTCGTCGACCGCGTCGGCCTTGTTCAGGGCGACCAGGATGTAGGGCACGCCGACCTGGCGGGCCAGCAGCACGTGCTCGCGGGTCTGCGGCATCGGGCCGTCGGTCGCGGCGACCACCAGGATCGCGCCGTCCATCTGGGCGGCGCCGGTGATCATATTCTTGATGTAGTCCGCGTGACCAGGCGCGTCGACGTGGGCGTAGTGCCGCTTGTCGGTCTGGTACTCGACGTGCGCGATGTTGATGGTGATACCGCGCTGACGCTCCTCGGGGGCGTTGTCGATCTGGTCGAACGCCTTGGACTCGTTCAGGTCCGGGTACTTGTCGTGCAGGACCTTGGTGATAGCCGCGGTCAGGGTGGTCTTGCCGTGGTCAACGTGACCGATGGTCCCGATGTTGACGTGGGGCTTGGTCCGCTGGAACTTCGCCTTCGCCACTGTTGTGTCCTCCGACTTGTTGGTGCTTTGTTAAGCAGTGTTGATTTCTTGTTGTGCCGCGGTGTTAACCGGGTCAGCTTACTCGTACGCCCGAACTCACTGACCCGTCGCCTTGGCGATGATCTCCTTCGACACGTTCGCCGGTACTTCGGCGTAGGAGTCGAACACCATGGAGTAGTTCGCCCGGCCTTGAGTCTTCGACCTCAGGTCGCCGACGTAACCGAACATCTCCGACAGCGGCACGTGCGCCTTGACCACGCGTGCACCGCTCCGCTCCTCCATGGCCTGAATCTGGCCACGGCGGGAGTTCAGGTCGCCGATCACATCGCCCATGTAGTCCTCGGGCGTGATGACCTCGACGGCCATGATCGGTTCCAGGATCACCGGTTGCGCTTGCGCGGCAGCCTTTTTCAGCACCTGGGAACCAGCGATCTTGAAGGCCATCTCGGACGAGTCGACCTCGTGGAAGGCGCCGTCGAGCAGGGTGACCTTGAGGTTCACCAGCGGGTAGCCGGCCAGCACGCCGTACTGCATGGCGTCCTGGGCGCCGGCGTCCACCGACGGGATGTACTCGCGCGGGATGCGCCCGCCGGTGACCTTGTTCTCGAATTCGTAGGTCGCGCCGTCCTCGCCGTGGAATGGCTCGAGGTTGATCAGCACCTTCGCGAACTGGCCCGACCCACCGGTCTGCTTCTTGTGGGTGAACTCGACCTTCTCCACCAGCCGCCTGATGGTCTCCTTGTAGGCGACCTGCGGCTTGCCCACGTTGGCCTCGACCTTGAACTCGCGGCGCATGCGATCCACCAGGATGTCCAGGTGCAACTCGCCCATGCCGCCGATCACGGTCTGCCCGGTCTCGGCGTCCTGGTGGACCTTGAACGTCGGGTCCTCCTCGGCGAGCTTCTGGATCGACAGGCTCAGCTTCTCCTGATCGCTCTTCGTCTTGGGCTCGATGGCCACCTCGATGACCGGGTCCGGGAACGTCATCGACTCGAGCACGACCTGCTGGTTCGGGTCGCTCAGGGTGTCGCCGGTGGTGGTGTCCTTCAGACCGATCACCGCGTAGATGTGACCCGCCGACGCGGTCTCCACCGGGTTCTCCTTGTTGGAGTGCATCTGGAACAGCTTGCCCAGCCGCTCCTTCTTGCCCTTGGTGGAGTTGATGACCTGGCTGCCGGAATCGACCTTGCCCGAGTACACCCGGACGTAGGTCAGCTTGCCGAAGAAGGGGTGCGTGGCGACCTTGAAGGCCAGCGCCGAGAACGGCTCGTCGGTGGACGGCTTGCGCACGACCTCGACGTCCTCCTTGCCCGGAGCGTGGCCGACGGCCGGCGGCACGTCCAGCGGCGAGGGCAGGTAGTCGATGACCGCGTCCAGCATCGGCTGCACGCCCTTGTTCTTGAACGCGCTGCCGCACAGCACCGGGTAGGCCTCCGAGCTGATGGTCAGCTTGCGGATAGCACCCTTGATCTCCTCGACGGTGAGCTCCTCGCCGCCCAGGTACTTCTCCAGCAGCGTCTCGTCGGTCTCGGCGACGGACTCGAGCAACTTGGTGCGGTACTCGTCGGCCTTCTCCTGCAGGTCGGCGGGGATGTCGACGACGTCGTACTTCTCACCGAGCTTCGCCTCGGCGCTCCACACCTTGGCCTTCATCTCGACCAGGTCGACGACGCCCTCGAAGTCACCCTCGGAGCCGACGGGCAGCTGGATCGGGATGACGTTGGCGCCCAGCCGCTCTTCCATCGTCTTCACCGAGAAGTAGAAGTCCGCGCCGATCTTGTCCATCTTGTTGACGAAGCAGATCCGCGGGACGTCGTATTTGTCGGCCTGGCGCCACACCTGCTCGGACTGCGGCTCGACGCCCTCCTTGCCGTCGAAGACGGCGACGGCACCGTCGAGCACGCGCAGGCTGCGCTCCACCTCGACGGTGAAATCAACATGGCCAGGCGTGTCAATGATGTTGATCTGGTTGTCGTTCCAGAAGCAGGTGGTGGCCGCGGAGGTGATGGTGATCCCCCGCTCCTGCTCCTGCTCCATCCAGTCCATGGTGGCGGCGCCGTCGTGCACCTCACCGATCTTGTAGCTGATGCCGGTGTAGTAGAGGATGCGCTCGGTCGTCGTCGTCTTGCCGGCGTCGATGTGCGCCATGATGCCGATGTTGCGGACCTTGGTCAGGTCGGTCAGCACGTCCTTCTGTGCCACAGAAGTCTTCCCACTCTTTCGATTGCTTGGTTGCTGTCTTTCTTGTCTCCGGCCTCATCGCCGGAGACTGTCACCAGCGATAGTGCGCGAAGGCGCGGTTGGCCTCGGCCATCTTGTGGGTGTCCTCGCGTCGCTTGACGGCGGCACCCAGGCCGTTGCTGGCGTCGAGGATCTCGTTCGCCAGGCGCTCGACCATGGTCTTCTCCCGGCGTTGCTTGGAGAAGCTGACCAACCAACGCAGTGCGAGCGTCACGGAGCGGTCCGGCCGCACCTCGACGGGCACCTGGTAGGTCGCACCACCGACGCGGCGGCTGCGCACCTCGAGGGAGGGCTTGACGTTGTCCATGGCGCGCTTGAGGGTGATCACCGGGTCGGTGCCCGTCTTGTCACGGGCTTGTTCGAGCGCACCATAAACAATGCGTTCGGCCAGCGATTTCTTCCCGTCCAGCAGAACCTTGTTCACCAGCTGGGTGACCAGCTGCGACCCGTAGACCGGGTCGTTGACCAA
The DNA here is from genome assembly GCF_001667185.1 of Mycobacterium sp. 852002-50816_SCH5313054-b. GTDB lineage: Bacteria > Actinomycetota > Actinomycetes > Mycobacteriales > Mycobacteriaceae > Mycobacterium. Next base: position 36,801 of record NZ_LZIC01000019.1, read on the forward strand.
CGGACGCTTGGGCGCGGGTCCCTTGCGCGGCATCAGCTCTTCTCCTTCTTGGCGCCGTAACGGCTGCGAGCCTGCTTGCGGTTCTTGACGCCCTGGGTGTCGAGCGAACCGCGGATGATCTTGTACCGGACACCGGGCAGGTCCTTGACCCGGCCACCACGCACCAGCACCATCGAGTGCTCCTGCAGGTTGTGGCCCTCGCCGGGGATGTAGGCCGTGACCTCAACCTGACTCGTCAGCTTGACGCGCGCAACCTTCCGAAGCGCCGAGTTCGGCTTCTTCGGGGTGGTGGTGTACACGCGGGTGCATACGCCACGGCGCTGCGGGCTGCCCTTCAGAGCCGCCGTCTTGACCTTGGCGACCTTGTCGCGGCGACCCTTGCGGACCAGCTGCTGAATGGTTGGCATCTACCGGCTTTCTGTGTTGTGGTTCGTGTTCTGGGTCGAGCTGTTAAGTCTGTGTACTGCAGTTTTGCCCAGCCGCGCGTTGAGCTCGCCTACCCCGCGGCCGGGTGTGTCGCAAGCGCTCAGCACGGCAGTAGATCCGGTGCGTCGGGGACATGCGAATTAGCCCGGCATCCGCTCCCTTACGTCAGGCGCCGTAAGCCGCCAGGCACGAGCCACCACAATACCCGCCGCCGGTCTCGCAGGTCAAAGCGGCGGCCGGTGGCCTAGCTGGGCGCCGCGCCCTGGTGCGCGGTGCGCCTGTCCAGACCCGCCGCCAGCCGCAACACCATGTCGGAAAACAGCGCGTCCGTGTCGATGTCGTCCATGACGCCGGTCATCTCCAGTAATACGAAGCCGTGCATCGCGGACCAGAACTCCAGCGCCGCGTGGAATGCCTCCGCACCGCACAGGCCGTAGGAGGCCAGCACGGAGATGACGGGCGTGGCAGCGCCCCTGGTGGCGGCCGCGTACTCGGGGTCGTCGCCACCCAGCGGCATCCGGGTGAACGCCGAGTACCGACCCGGGTGGTGATGGGCGTAACTGCGGTACGCGCTGGCCATGACCAGCACCGCGTCGTCGCGCGCGCGACCCTCGCCGACCCGGTTCAGCATCGTGATGATGTCGTCGATGACGCGGATCCGCACCGCGCGGCGCAGGTCCTCCAGGCTGTCCACGTGGTTGTACAGCGACGGGCCCTTGGTTCCCAGCTGGGTGGCCAGCGCGTTGATCGTCAGCGAGTCCCAGCCCTCGCGGTCCAAAAACGTCAAGGCACCGTCGACGATGCCGTCGCGGCTCAGCTTGGCCGGGCGGGAGGCCGACTTCCCGGCGCGCGGGCGCCCCGCCGCCGACGGCGGTTCTGGAGCTGCCATGGCGATCGCCCTTCGAGTGATGCGGGTTGGGTTAACTAATGACTCTAGTTGACGATCGGCCGGAAACTGGTGAGCCGATAACCCTGCCCCCGGGCGGGCGGATACACGTAATCTCATTCCAGGCCGATCCGAACGCCGAAGGGGGCTCGCCGTGAAGTGGACAACCGCCGCGGGGCCGCTGGTCGCCTGCGCCCTCGTCGTCGCCGCGCCCACGCCGGTGGCGCCGGCCAAGAACGGCGACACCCACGTCACCGGCCAGGGCGTCGACCAGACGCTGGACTGCAACGATGCCACCCTGATCGTCAACGGCACGGGGAACGTCGTCAACGCGAAGGGCAACTGCTGGGCCGTGACGGTCATGGGCTCGGGCAACACCGTCATCGCCGACTCCGTCACGCACGACATCACCGTGTACGGCTACGACGAGACCGTGTTCTATCACGGCGGCGCGCCGATCCTCTGGGACCGCGGCCGCGAACTGGGCATGACCAACCGGCTCCAGCAGGTGCCGGGCTGAGCACCGAATCGAGAGAATCGAGGATCGATGCGTGACCACATCACCGACCGCCCGTCCAGGCTCGCCGCGCTCGCACTGGCGCCGGCGGCCGCGGCGTTAGTGCTGGCGGGTTGCAGTTCCACCGCCAACCCGCCCGGTGGCTCGACCGCGACGACGACGAAGAGCAGCACCACGACGACCAGCGCCGCGGCGGGGCCGACGAGCAGTGCGAGCACCACGGCGTCCGTCGAGATCGGCAACACGCTCAACTACGGGTCGATGGGGACCACGGCCACCCTCGATTGCGCCAACGGCAAGTCGCTGAACGTGGGCGGCTCCAACAACACGCTGACCGTCACCGGCACCTGCGAGACGGTGACCATCGGCGGCGCGAACAACAAGATCACCCTCGACAAGGTGAACACGCGCATCACCGTGGTGGGGCTGACCAACACCATCACCTACAAAGACGGTGATCCCAAGGTCGACAACCTCGGCTCGAGCAACTCGATCAGCAAGGGCTAACCGGCCGGCGCGCCATGGCGCCCGGCGCCCGCGGCGAACCGCCCGGCCCCTTCCGCGGCCTCCGCGGCGACCCGCGAGATGCTCGCGAATTCGAAGTCGATGGCCTCGGGTTCCGGACTTCCCCACTGGTGCAGCGCTGAGCGCCGGTCCGATCGCAAGCACTGTTGCGGCAGCGCCGCGAGCTGGGCCGCCAGTTCCTCGGCGGCTTGGCGCGCTTGGCCTTTCGGCACGACGCGGTTGGCCAACCCCATCGCCAGCGCTTCGTCGGCTTTGACGCCGCGGCCGGTGAGGATCATGTCCATCGCGCGGCTCTGCCCGATCAGCCGGGGCAGCCGCACGGTGCCGCCGTCGATGAGCGGCACGCCCCAGCGCCGGCAGAACACCCCGAACACGGCGTCCTCCTCGGCCACCCGCAGATCGCACCAGAGGGCCAGCTCCAGGCCCCCGGCGACGGCGTAGCCGCTGACGGCGGCGATCACGGGTTTGGACAACACCATCCGGGTGGGCCCCATCGGGCCGGGACCGGTCCGGTGCACGGCGTTGGCGTCGGGGGTGCCGAACGACTTCAAATCGGCTCCGGCGCAGAAGGTTCCGTTGTCGCCCCAGAGCACGGCCACCGACGCCGTGTCGTCGCGGTCGAAGTCCTCGAACGCCGCATAGAGCGCGGCGGCCGTCGGGCCGTTGACGGCGTTGCGCGCGCCCGGCCGGTCGATGATCACCGTGGTCACGTCGCCGTTGCGCTCTACGCGCACTGGATCACTCATCTCACCTCCACTAGTGCTGGGTCACGCCGCCGCGCCAGCTCGGTGGCGAAGTCGTGGTAAGCCTCGCGCAGCCGGTCGCCGGGCCAATCGGCGGGCAGTAGCTCGGCGGGCAGCATCGGGTCGGTGAGCACGTGGCGCACAATCCCGGTGGCCGCCACGAACCGGCCGGGAATGTCGGACGCGGCGGCCATCTCTTCCAGCAGCCGGTGGCCGGTTTGGGTCCACACCGGCAAGTCCCACAGCGCGCCGGCCAGCTCGGCGGGCGCGTCGTCGCGCGCCGTGAGCACGCGCACCCGCCCCGCGACATCGGGATCCAGCTCCAGCGCCACGTTGTCGGGCCGCATCCAGACCCCCTCGCGGAGTTCGCCAAAGCGCTTGTCGTGCATGACCGTTCGCAGCGCCGCCCGGGTGCGGGCGGCGCCGCCCACGCTGGTCACGATCAGCACGAGCCAGTCGCCCCGCCACGGGCGGGTGTGGGGATGCATGGCATCGTCCTGTCGGCGCTGGCGGGCCAGCAATCGATCCGAGAGCCGGTAGCCTTCGGCCGACCGGATCAGGTCGCCCGCCCCGACCATCCGGGTCAGCGCCACCCGCAGGGCGGTCTCTTTGATACCGAAATCGGCTGTCAGCCTGATCAATTCGCCAGCGCTCGCGCAGGCCGGGTGGGCGCCGAGCAGCACGCTGAGCACCACCGAGCGGGCCGTCATGTCAGGCAACGGATCACACCCCTGAGGCTGTGCGGCCGTGATCGCCGAACGGCTCGTCGCGATGCCGCACCGCCTCCCGGAAGCCGTGCTCGACCGCGTCGGCCACGAAGGCGTGCCCCTCAGGCGTGTGCCGGGCGACGCCGTCGAACACCGTGCTGACCATCCTGCTGGTGGCCACGCCCTGTTGCAGCAGAGCCGAATTGAGCGCGAGCTTGACCATGATCAGCTGGTTGACGGGCACCGCCGCGATCCGCTCCACCAGCCGCTCGGTGCGTTCGTCGAGGTCCTCCGGCGCTGGCGCCTCGACCGCCAGGCCCCACTCGGCGGCCTGCGCACCGGTGATGCAATCGCCGGTCAGCAGCAGGCGTTTGGCGCGCTGATCGCCGAGCCGGTGCGCCCACAGGCCCGCCGCCGGGACGCCCCACACCCGGGTCGGCGGGTAGCCGATCTTGGCGTCGGCCGCGGCGATCACCTGATCGGCGTGCAGCGCGATGTCGGTGCCGCCGGCCACGCAGTAGCCGTGGATCTTGACCACCGTGGGCTTGTCGGCGTGCATCAGGCTGGCGAACCCCCGCACGAAGCGGCTCATCATCTGGTAGTCGACCATCGGGTCCCACGGCTGGTCCGGCAGGTGGTTGACCGCCTGGGTCTTGCCGTCCAGCACGGTGCCCTGATACGCGCCGGTCCCGCCGGCCGACGCGGTGCGATCCGCGTACGCGCTCAGGTCGAAGCCGGCGCAAAAGCCTTCGCCGCGACCGGAAACCAAGATCACGTGGACACCGGGATCCAGGTCTGCGCGCTCGACCAACGCCGAGAGCTCCAGCGGGGTGTCCGCGACGATCGCGTTGCCCTTCTCGGGCCGGTCGAAGGTGATGCGCGCAACCCGGTCGGTGACCTCGTAGGTCATCGTCTTCAGGTTGTCGAAGTCGACCGGCCTGATCGCGTGAGTCATGGTGCGACTCAGCCCTTTACCAGGCTTCGCTCGAGGATCGGAGCAAGGTCCAGCCCGGCCGGCATGGTGCCGAACGCCCCACCCCACCGGCCGTCGAGCCGGGTGGCCAGGAACGCCTCGGCGACGGCGGGGTGCCCGTGCCGCACCAGCAGCGAGCCCTGCAGCGCCAGGCAGATGTCCTCGGCGACCTTGCGGGCCCGGTAGGCAATGCCGTCCAGGTCGCCCAGGTCGCGGCGCAACCGCTCGACGTGCCCGCCCAGCCGCGGGTCCTGACCGGCGCTCTGGGCCAACTCGGCGAACAGCACCTCGACGCATTCGGGGCGGGTCGCCATGGCGCGCAACGTATCCAGCGCGCCCACGTTGCCGGAGCCCTCCCAGATGCCCATCAGCGGCGCCTCCCGGTAGAGGCGCGGCATCCCGGAGTCCTCGACGTAGCCGTTGCCGCCCAGGCATTCCAGCGCTTCGGCGGCGTGCGGGGTGGCGCGCTTGCACACCCAGTACTTGCTGGCCGCCAGGCCGATCCGGCGCAGCAGCGCCTCCGTCGCATCACCGCGCGCCGCCTTGTCGGTCGCGCCGGCCATCCGCATCGCCACGATCGTGGCGGCCTCGGCCTCCACCGCCAGGTCCGCCAGCACATTGCGCATCAGCGGCTGGTCGATCAGGTAGGCGCCGAACGCCTTTCGGTGCTGCGCGTGGTGGATGGCACGGGTAAGGCCGGTGCGCATGCTGGTCGCGCTGCCCAGCGTGCAGTCCAGCCGGGTGAGGTTGACCATCTCGATGATGGTCGGCACGCCGCGGCCTTCCTCGCCCACCAGCCAGGCGACGGCGCCGTCGTACTCGACCTCGCTGGACGCGTTGGCATGGTTGCCGAGCTTGTCCTTGAGCCGCTGCAGGAACATCCGGTTGCGGCTGCCGTCGGGCAGCACCCGCGGCAGCAGGAAGCAGGACAGCCCCCCGGGCGCCTGCGCCAGCACCAGGAAGATGTCGCACATCGGCGCGGACGTGAACCACTTGTGGCCGGTCAGGCTGTACGTGCCGTCGCCGTTGCGGGTCGCCTGGGTGGTGCCGGCGCGCACGTCGGAGCCACCCTGCTTCTCGGTCATCGACATGCCGGCGGTGATGCCGGCCTTGGTGGTGGCCAGTTTCAGCTCGGGGTCGTACTCGCGACTGGTCAGCAACGGCTCGTACACCGCGGCGAGTTCGGGGTTGAAGCGCAGCGCCGGGACGACGGCATACGTCATCGAGATCGGACAGGTGTGTCCGGGCTCGACGTTCCAGACCGACATCTTGGCGGCGCGCACCACGTGCGCACCCGGCCGCTCGTCGGCCCACGGGGCGGCGTGGACACCGTGGGCGATCGCCGCGCGCATCAGCTCGTGGTAGGCCGGGTCGTACTCCACCTCGTCGACGCGGTGCCCGTATTGGTCGTGGGTGCGCAGTATGGGGCGGTTGCGGTCCGCGAGCTCGCCCCACCGCTGTGCTTGGTGGGTGCCGGCGAGCGCCCCGAGCTCGGTCACCTCTTCCGCGCCCCACTGCCCGCCCTCGCGGATCAGCGCCTCGACGAGCACGGCGGACGTCGCGGGGTTGTGGTTCTCCAGGGTGGGGACCTGGTTGGTGACGGCATGGGTGTCTGGCATGCCACTCATGTTACATTTCTTCGACAGTCGCACAAGAGGTGTAATAGTCAGCGGGTGTGGGCGGCGAAGAATTGCCACAGGGCCTGGCTCGCGAACGGCGGCCACTCGTGCCCGCCCCCGTCGACGGTGACGAGCACGACGCTGCGGCCCTCGGCGCAGCCGGCCGTCGACGTGGCCACCGGGCCGCTGGTGGTGACGGCCGGGGCGCCGCACTGATCGACGTTGCGCCAGAACGCATTCACGTCCGGCACCGACGGGCCGTTGATGACGCTGAAGCCCTGCCCGCCGCCGTACGGGACGAGTCGATCGGTGGTGCCGTGAATGTGCATGACCGACGTCGGGCGCGGGGCCCGACACGCGTTCAGCTGCGTGCCGGCAACCGGGCCGATCGCGGCGAAAATGTCGGTGGTGCACGCCAGCGTGAAGGACATGATGGCGCCGTTGCTCATGCCGGTCGCATAGACCCTGGCGGGGTCGACGCCCAGGTTCCTGGCGATGTCGGCGACGGCCGCTTTGATGAAGCCGACGTCGTCGACGCCGTCCCGTCCGGACCGGCCGCAGCAGGTTTCCCCGTCGACGTTCCAGGCCCGGCCGAGGCCATCCGGGTAGGCGACGAGGAACTTGCCCGAATCGGCCAGACCGTCCCATTGGTAGTCCCTTTCGACCTGCCTGCCGCTGCCCGAATAGCCGTGCATCACCACCACCAGCGGAGCCGAGGCGGGCACGCCGACGGGCTGGTACAGCCGATAGCTGCGGTCGAGGCCGCCGACCTTGATGTGGTGCAGACTGGTCCCGGTCACGAAGCCCGACGGCGGATCGGACCACGACGAGCAACCCGCGACCAGGAGAATCACTCCGACGAGCGTCGCGATCCGACCGAGCATGGGCCGGGAGGTCAGCTGCCGGTCTTTTCCCGCAGGAACGCGATGTCGTCCTTGCGGCCCTCGTCGGCGGTTTCGCAGATGACGGGGGCGTCGGCGGCCTTGACCACCGCGGCGAGTACCTCGGGATCGATGTGCCCGGTGCCGAAATTGGCGTGCCGGTCGGCGCCCGAGCCCGCCGCGTCGCGCGAGTCGTTGCAGTGCACCAGGTCGATGCGGCCGGTCAGCGCCTTGATCCGGTCGACCGCGTCGATCAGCTCCTCACCCGCGGCCCACGCGTGGCAGGTGTCCAGGCAGAAGCCAATTCCCTTGTCCCCGATGCGATCCCACAGCCTGCCGATGGTGTCGAAATACCGGGCCATCGCGTGGTCGCCGCCCGCGGTGTTCTCCAGGTACACCTGCACATCGGTTTCGAGGTAGTCCAGCGCCTTGACCCAGCGCTCGAAGCCGGCCTCCATGTCGTTGTCGTCGGCGTGGCCGCCGTGCACGATCACCGCGGTCGCGTTGATCTCCGACGCGGCGTCGCAGGTGTCCTGCAGGATCTTGCGCGACGGGATGCGGATGCGGTTGTTCGCCGAGGCCACGTTGATGAGGTACGGCGCGTGGACGTACAGCGGGATGGTCGACGCCTTCAGCGCCTCGGCGTCGTCGCGCGGCTTGGGCTTCTTCCAGCTCTGCGGGTTGCCGAGGAAGAACTGCACCGCGTCGGCGCCGTCGGCCTGCGCGGCGGCCAAGGGATCGTCCTGGTGGACGTGCGAACCGATGAGCACGGTGGCCATTGTAGTGAGCCGTGCCGACGGGGAGCCTGCTAACCGAGCCCGGCGTCGACGAGCAGCTGCGGTAGCCCGTATTGGGTGCACAGGGCGCGGACCGCCGCGATATGGTCTCCCGCGTCTTTCGCCAGCCCGGCAGCGGTGAGAGTTTCGGCCAACAACAGGCGGGCGTGCAGGGCCGCCAGCGGCCGAGCGGTCGGGTCGATTCCGGCGAGCAGAGCGCCGGCGCGCCGGCAGGCCCGGTCGCGGTCGTCGCGGGTGCGGCTTCGCGAGAGCAGGCGGATGCCGGAGGCCTCGTCCAGCTCGGCTGCGATGGTCGCGATGCCGTTGGAACCATGAAAGACGCGGCGCACGGCTTGCAGCCGGGCGGCCTCCGGCGGGGCGATCGGCAGCTGCAATCTGACCCGTTCGTGGTTGATGGCGGCCGCCAGCCGCGGCAACCCCAACCTCTGGGCCACCGTCATACCCGCGTCGAGGCGGCTGCCCGCCGCATCGCGATCCCCCTGGGCGGCTTTGATTCTGGCGCTGACGGCGTATTGCGCCACCAGGTAATCGACGGCGCCGGCTTCGGGTCCGAGCCGGTAGCTCTCCTCGAGTAGGTCCGCCGCCTCAGCGAATCCGCCCATCTCGTAGAGCAATTCGCCGAGCAGCGCTCCAGCGTGTCGCGCCGCCTGCGATTCCCGCCCCACCGCCGCGCCGATTTCGAATGCCTTCCGGAAGCTGCGCAGCGCGCGAGGGATGTCGAGCTGATGTCGAGCGGCAATGCCCTCCCAGCAGCTGTGGTAGCCCGCGGCGGCCCCCTCGTCGTAGGGCGCCGCCCATTCCAATGCCCGATGGGCCGCCTCGAAGTCGAAGCGATAGATCCCCGCGAATGCCGCGACGGTCGCCGTCGCCTGGGGCAGCACCGGGCGCAGGGTTTTTGGCCTCGATATCACCCGGGCCACCAGATGGGCCAGGCCCTCGACCCGGTCGGCGTTCATTTGTGCCACCGCCCGCAACACGTCGGCCTCCAGGGTGAGGTCTGCCCGCTTCTCCGCGGGCAGGTCTGACTTCGATATGGCGCCGGCGACGCGGTCGAGTGCGGCCTCGATGGCGGCGGGGCGCTGCAGCAGAATATTGGCCGCGGCGATGGAAAGGTTCAGCCGCGGCCGCGAATTCACCAGTTGCGTGGGTAGCTTGTCGATGATGCCGAGATAGGTTGTCATGCGTGATCGGTTGACCGATCCAATCGTTCTGTCCCGCTCGACGAGGTCGACCGCCCGGGTGGCCTCCCCCGCGGCCAGCGCGTGATCGACGGCATAACTGAGGTAGCCGTGCTCGGCGAACCAGTCCGATGCGGTGCGGTGCAGGCGTTTCAGGCGATCGGGGCTATCGCGCTCAAGGCGGCGCCGCAGGAATCCGGCGAACATCTGGTGATAGCGAAACCACGGCGGGTCGTCATCGGTGCGCCGCAGGAACAGACCGCGTCGCTCGACGTCCTCGAGCACGTCCCGCCCGCCGTCGACCCCGGCCAACACCGATGCGAGCTCCCCACAGGTTCGCTCGGTGATCGACGTCGCCCAGAGGAAGTCGAGCAATTCGGGCTCCAGGGTGTTGAGCACATTTTCGGCGAGAAGTTCACCGACCACCTCGTTGTCCCCCGACATTCGCCGCAGCAGGCCCGAGGCGTCGCCGTCGCCGCGCAGCGACAGCCGCGCCAGCTGCAGGGCGGCGACCCATCCGTCCGTCGAGGCGGTCAAGGCCGCCACGTCGCTATCCGCCAGCCCGGCAATGTCCTTCAGCAGCGCTTGCGCCTCATCGGCATCGAAACGAAGGTTGTCACAATCGATTTCGACCAGTTCGTCACGAAGTCGCAACTTACTCAACGGCAACCGGGCGCGCGACCAGCTGTTCACGATGAATTGCAGGTGATGCGAACCATGGTCGATCAGGTAACGCAGAGCCTCGGTCGTACGGCTGTGCGATACCCGCTGCCAATCGTCGATCACCAGCGTGACCGGGGTACCGATCTCGTCGATCTCGTCGATCAGCGACGTCAACACGTAGCGCACCGCCTCCTCCCCGCGCTCTTCAAGGACCTGCCCCAACGAGGCGGCCACGGCGGGATGGACCCGTCGGATCGCCTCGAGCACATGCGCGAGGAACCACACCACGTTGTTGTCATCGTCATCGACCGTCAACCAGGCCACCGCCACACCGGAGCTGCTCAGTTCCGCTCGCCACTGCTCCACCAGCGTGGTCTTGCCAAACCCCGAGGGCGCATAAATCAGGATCAGCCGCCGGCGCCCGGCTGCGCATAGGACGGCCATCAACTTGTGGCGAGTGACCAACGACAGCACCGCGACCGGGGGGCGGAATTTCGTCGCCGGCGCCGGCGGCGGGCGTGAATGCAAGTCGCCCATCGATTCTCACCGTCCTCGACGGCCGCAAAGCGGGGATGCGCCCTGATTGACCATGTCACGATACCGCGAATGCCCTGGGGCATCGGGAGATCGAGGCAACGAAAGAGCCCCGGGCCTTGCCCGGGGCTCTTTCGTGTGTTGACTAGCGGTAGTCGCTGTATCCGTAGTCGTCCAGCGGGACCGCGGCCCCGGTGGCCTGGCCGAAGTCCGGGCTGTAGTAGTGATCCTCGTAGGACGGGATCGTGTACGCCGCGGCGCGGGCCTCCTCGGTGGGCTGCACCGCGATGTTGCGGTACCGGTTGATGCCGGTACCCGCCGGGATCAGCTTTCCGATGATCACGTTCTCCTTCAGACCCTGCAGCTTGTCGCTGCGGCAGTTGATCGCCGCATCGGTCAGCACGCGCGTGGTCTCCTGGAACGACGCCGCCGACAGCCACGAGTCGGTGGCCAGCGACGCCTTGGTGATACCCATCAGCACCGGGCGACCGTCGGCGGGCTCGCCGCCCTCGGCCACCACCCGGCGGTTCGAAGCCTCGAACTCCGCGCGGTCGATCAGCGAACCGGGCAGGAACTCCGTCGCGCCCGAGTCGATGATGGTCACGCGGCGCAGCATCTGGCGGACGATCACCTCGATGTGCTTGTCGTGGATCGACACACCCTGGGCGCGGTAGACCTCCTGGACCTCGCGGACCAGGTGGATCTGCACCTCCCGGGGGCCCTGCACGCGCAGCACCTCGTGCGGGTCGGCCGAGCCTTCCATCAGCTGCTGACCCACCTCGACGTGGTCGCCGTCGGACAACACCTTCTCGGAGCCGTCCTCGTGCTTGAACACACGCAGCCGCTGCCGCTTGGAGAGCTTGTCGTAGACGACCTCCTCGCCGCCGTCGTCGGGAACGATGGTGATCTTGTAGAAGCGCTCGCCGTCCTCGAGGCGGACGCGGCCGGTGACATCGGCGATGGGCGCCTTGCCGCGCGGCACGCGGGCCTCGAACAGCTCCTGCACACGGGGCAGACCGCCGGTGATGTCCTCACCGACACCACCCTGGTGGAAGGTCCGCATGGTCAGCTGCGTGCCCGGCTCACCGATGGACTGGGCCGCCACGATGCCGACGGCCTCGCCGATGTCGACCAGCTTGCCGGTGGCCATCGAGCGCCCGTAACAGGTCGCGCACACCCCGGTGCCGGTGGTGCAGGTCAGCACCGAGCGCACCTTGATCTGCGTGATGCCCGCCGCCAGCAGGGCGTCGATCGACGGATCGCCCAGGTCCTCGCCGCGCGCGACGACGACGTTGCCGGCCTCGTCGACCGCGTCGGTCCCCAAAGTCCGCGCGTACGCCGAAGTTTCGATGTACGGGTCACGGATCAGGGTGCCGTCGGGCTGACGCTCGGCCAGCTCGACCACGATGCCGCGCTCGGTCTGACAGTCGTGCTCGCGGACGATGACGTCCTGGCTCACGTCCACCAGGCGACGGGTCAGGTAGCCCGAGTCGGCGGTGCGCAACGCGGTGTCCGCCAGGCCCTTTCGGGCGCCGTGGGTGTTGATGAAGTACTCCAGCACGGTCAGGCCCTCACGGAAGGAAGACTTGACCGGACGCGGGATGAACTCACCCTTCGGGTTGGTCACCAGACCCTTCATGCCGGCCAGCGTTCGGGTCTGGGTGAAGTTACCCGTGGCGCCCGAGTCGACGATCGTGATGATCGGGTTGTCGGCGGGGTAGTGCTCGCGGAGCGCCTGACCCACCTCGTCGGTGGCTTCCTTCCAGATCTCGACCAGCGCCTCGTTGCGCTCGTCGTGGTTCAAAGCACCGCGCTGAAACTGCTTTTCGACCTTGTCCGCCCGATCCTCGTACTGGTCGAGGATCTCCTTCTTGCGCGGCGGCACCAACACGTCGGCCATCGAAACCGTCACACCGCTGCGGGTCGCCCAGTGGAAGCCGGCGTCCTTCAGCTTGTCGACGGTCTGCGCGACCACGATCATCGGGTAGCGCTCGGCCAGGTCGTTGATGATGGCGGCCTGCACCTTCTTGTGCATCTGCTTGTTCACGAACGGGTACCCCAGCGGCAGCAGCTCGTTGAACAGCACCCGGCCCAGCGTCGTGTCGGCCAGCCACGCGTCGCCGGGCTGCCAACCGTTGGCACCGAAGCGCTCGGCCTCGATCTCGGCCGGCGGACGCAGCTGGGTCAGCCGCACCTTGATCTTGGCGCGCACCGAGAGCAAACCGCGGTCCGACGCCATGATCGCCTCGGCCGGCGAGGAGTACACGCCCGCCTCCGGCTGGTCCTTGGCGGCCGGCGAGTATTCGCCTTTGTCGCCGTCGACCTCGGTGGTCAGGAAGTACAGGCCGGTCACCATGTCCAGTCGGGGCATGGCCAGCGGGCGGCCGGAGGCCGGCGACAGGATGTTGTTGGAGGACAGCATCAGGATGCGGGCCTCGGCCTGCGCCTCCGCGCTCAGCGGCAGGTGCACGGCCATCTGGTCGCCGTCAAAGTCGGCGTTGAAGGCCTCACACACCAACGGGTGCAGCTGAATCGCCTTGCCCTCCACCAGCATCGGCTCGAAGGCCTGGATGCCCAGCCGGTGCAGGGTGGGTGCGCGGTTCAGCAGCACCGGGTGCTCGGCGATGACCTCCTCGAGCACGTCCCACACCTGGGGACGCTGACGCTCGACCATCCGCTTGGCGCTCTTGATGTTCTGCGCGTGGTTGAGGTCGACGAGCCGCTTCATCACGAACGGCTTGAACAGCTCCAGCGCCATCAGCTTGGGCAGGCCGCACTGGTGCAGCTTGAGCTGCGGGCCCACCACGATGACCGAACGGCCGGAGTAGTCGACGCGCTTACCGAGCAGGTTCTGGCGGAACCGGCCCTGCTTGCCCTTGAGCAGATCCGACAGCGACTTCAGCGGACGGTTGCCCGGCCCGGTGACCGGACGCCCGCGGCGGCCGTTGTCGAACAGCGCGTCCACCGACTCCTGCAGCATCCGCTTCTCGTTGTTGACGATGATCTCGGGCGCACCGAGGTCGATCAGCCTCTTGAGCCGGTTGTTGCGGTTGATCACGCGGCGGTACAGGTCGTTCAGGTCGCTGGTCGCGAACCGGCCACCGTCGAGCTGGACCATCGGGCGCAGCTCCGGCGGGATGACCGGCACGGCGTCCAGGACCATGCCCATCGGCGAGTTGCCCGACTGCTGGAAGGCGGCGACCACCTTCAGCCGCTTCAGCGCGCGAAGCTTCTTCTGCCCCTTGCCGCTTCGGATGACCTCGCGCAGCGAGTCGGCCTCGGCGTCGATGTCGAAGTTCTCGATCAGCTTCTGGATCGACTCCGCACCCATGGCGCCGGTGAAGTACTCGCCGTAACGGTCGACGATCTCGCGGTAGAGGTTCTCGTCGACGATGAGCTGCTTGGGGGCCAGCTTGGTGAAGGTGGTCCAGATGTCCTCCAGCCGGTCCAGCTCGCGCTGGGCACGGTCGCGGATCTGGCGCATCTCGCGCTCGCCGCCGTCCCGAACCTTGCGCCGGGCATCGGCTTTGGCACCCTCGGCCTCCAGCTCGGCCAGGTCGGCCTCCAGCTTCTGCGCCCGGGCCTCCAGATCGGCGTCGCGCTGGTCCTCAACACCCTTGCGCTCCACCATCATCTCGGCCTCGAGCGTGGACAGCTCGTTGTGCCGCATCTCGTCGTCGACCGACGTGATCACGTACGCCGCGAAGTAGATGATCTTCTCGAGGTCCTTCGGGGCGAGGTCGAGCAGATACCCCAGCCGCGACGGCACACCCTTGAAGTACCAGATGTGCGTGACCGGAGCGGCCAGCTCGATGTGGCCCATCCGCTCACGGCGCACCTTGGCGCGGGTCACCTCGACGCCGCAGCGCTCACAGATGATGCCCTTGAAGCGGACGCGCTTGTATTTGCCGCAGTAGCACTCCCAGTCGCGAGTCGGTCCGAAGATCTTCTCGCAGAACAGGCCGTCCTTCTCAGGCTTGAGCGTGCGGTAGTTGATCGTCTCCGGCTTTTTGACCTCGCCGTAAGACCATTGCCGGATGTCCTCCGCGGTGGCCAAGCCGATGCGGAGTTCATCGAAGAAGTTGACGTCGAGCACGTAACTCCCTTTCCCCTTGCGGGTTTAGTAACTAATTAAGCCAAGTCCTCAACAGAGGCGGATTCGTTGCGGGACAGGTTGATTCCCAAGTTGGCCGCGGCCCGCTCGAGATCCTCGTCCTCGCCCTCGCGCAGCTCGATCGCCGCACCGTCGGACGACAGCACCTCGACGTTGAGGCACAGCGACTGCAGCTCCTTGAGCAGCACCTTGAACGACTCGGGGATGCCCGGCTCGGGGATGTTCTCGCCCTTGACGATCGCCTCGTACACCTTGACCCGGCCGACGGTGTCGTCGGACTTGATGGTCAACAGCTCCTGCAGCGTGTACGCGGCGCCGTAGGCCTGCATGGCCCAGCACTCCATCTCACCGAACCGCTGGCCACCGAACTGCGCCTTACCGCCCAGCGGCTGCTGGGTGATCATCGAGTACGGGCCGGTGGAGCGGGCGTGGATCTTGTCGTCCACCAGGTGGTGCAGCTTCATGATGTACATGAAGCCGACGGTCACCGGGTACGGGAACGGCTCGCCGCTGCGGCCGTCGAACAGCACCGCCTTGCCGTCACCGTTGACCAGCACCTCGCCGTCGCGGTTGGGCAACGTCGCCGACAGCAGCCCCTGCAGCTCACCCTCCTGCGCGCCGTCGAACACCGGTGTCGACACGATGGCGTTGGGCTCCGCGTGCAGCAGGTCCTCCGGCAGGTTGCCGGCCCAGTCCGGGACGCCCTTGCCGGTGTCGACCTTCCAGCCGCTGTGCGCGCACCAGCCGAGGTGCGTTTCCAGGATCTGGCCGATGTTCATCCGTCGCGGCACACCGTGGGTGTTCAGGATGATGTCCACCGGGGTGCCGTCCGGCAGGAACGGCATGTCCTCCTGCGCCAGGATCTTTCCGATCACGCCCTTGTTGCCGTGCCGGCCCGCCAGCTTGTCGCCGTCGGAGATCTTCCGCTTCTGGGCCACGTAGACGCGGACCAGTTCGTTGACACCGGCCGGCAGCTCGTCGTCGTCCTCGCGGGAGAACACCCGGATGCCGATGACCTTGCCGGACTCGCCGTGCGGCACCTTCAGCGAGGTGTCGCGGACCTCGCGGGCCTTCTCGCCGAAGATCGCCCGCAGCAGCCGCTCCTCCGGAGTCAGCTCGGTCTCACCCTTCGGGGTTACCTTGCCGACCAGGATGTCGCCGTCGCGGACCTCGGCACCGATCCGCACGATGCCCCGCTCGTCCAGGTCTGCCAGCACCTCGTCGGAGACGTTCGGGATGTCCCGGGTGATCTCCTCGGCGCCCAGCTTGGTGTCGCGGGCATCGATCTCGTGCTCCTCGATGTGGATCGAGGTGAGCACGTCCTCTTCGACCAGGCGGTTGGAGAGGATGATCGCGTCCTCGTAGTTGTGGCCTTCCCACGGCATGATCGCGACCAGCAGGTTCTTGCCCAGCGCCATCTCGCCGTTCTCGGTGCAGGGACCGTCGGCGATGACCTGGCCGGCCTCGACGCGGTCGCCCGCGTCCACGATCGGCGACTGGTTGGCGCACGTGCCGTGGTTGGAGCGGGCGAACTTGCGCATCCGGTAGGTGTGCCGGGTGCCGTCGTCGGCCATCACGGTGATGTAGTCGGCGGAGACCTCCTCGATCACCCCGGCCTTGTCCGCGACGACGACGTCGCCGGCGTCGATCGCGGCGCGCAGCTCCATGCCGGTGCCCACCAGCGGCGCCTCGCTGCGCACCAGCGGAACCGCCTGGCGCTGCATGTTGGCGCCCATCAGGGCACGGTTGGCGTCGTCGTGCTCGAGGAACGGGATCATGGCCGTGGCCACCGACACCATCTGGCGCGGCGACACGTCCATGTAGTCCACCTCGGACGAGGGCACGTATTCGACCTCGCCCGCCTTGCGGCGGACCAAGACGCGGCCCTCGACGAACCGGCCGTCGGCGTCGATCGGCGAGTTGGCCTGCGCCACCACGTGGCGGTCCTCCTCGTCGGCGGTCAGGTAGTGGATCTCGTCAGTGACGACCCCGTCCACAACCTTCCGATAAGGCGTCTCGATGAACCCGAACGGGTTGACCCTGGCGTACACCGACAGCGAGCCGATCAGACCGATGTTCGGACCCTCCGGGGTCTCGATCGGGCACATGCGGCCGTAGTGCGAAGGGTGCACGTCGCGGACCTCGAGGCCGGCGCGCTCACGGGACAGACCGCCGGGGCCCAGCGCCGACAGGCGGCGCTTGTGGGTCAGACCCGACAGCGGGTTGTTCTGGTCCATGAACTGCGACAGCTGGCTGGTGCCGAAGAACTCCTTGATCGCGGCGACGACCGGCCGGATGTTGATCAGCGTCTGCGGCGTGATCGCCTCGACGTCCTGAGTGGTCATCCGTTCCCGGACGACGCGCTCCATCCTGGACATGCCGACCCGGATCTGGTTCTGGATCAGCTCACCGACCGTGCGCAGCCGGCGGTTGCCGAAGTGGTCGATGTCGTCGGTCTCCACCGGCACCTCGACGCCGCCGGGGACGGTCATCAGGGCCTGCCCCTCGTGCAGGCGGACTAGGTACTCGATGGTGGCGACGACGTCCTCTTCGGTCAGCGTCGTCGCGGTGATCGGGTCCTTGGTGTTCAGGCCCAGCTTCTTGTTGACCTTGTAGCGACCCACCCGGGCCAGGTCGTAGCGCTTCTCCTTGAAGAACAGGTTCTCCAGCAGGGTCTGCGCGGACTCCTTGGTCGGCGGCTCGCCCGGACGCAGCTTGCGGTAAATGTCCAGCAGCGCCTCGTCGGTGCCGGCGGTGTTGTCCTTCTCCAGCGTCGACATCATGATCTCGGAGAAGCCGAACCGCTCGGTGATCCGCTCGGCGGTCCAGCCCAGCGCCTTGAGCAGCACGGTGACCGGCTGGCGGCGCTTGCGGTCGATGCGCACGCCGACGGTGTCGCGCTTGTCGACGTCGAACTCGAGCCAGGCGCCGCGGCTGGGGATCACCTTGACGCTGTGCAGCGTCTTCTCGGTGGACTTGTCGATCGTCTCGTCGAAGTACACGCCGGGCGAACGCACCAGCTGGCTGACGACGACGCGCTCGGTCCCGTTGATGATGAAGGTGCCCTTCTCGGTCATCATCGGGAAGTCGCCCATGAACACCGTCTGGCTCTTGATCTCGCCGGTGTTGTTGTTGATGAACTCGGCCGTGACGAACAGCGGCGCCGCGTAGGTCATGTCCTTGTCTTTGCATTCGTCGACCGGCGCCTTGACCTCGTCAAAGCGGGGGTCGGAGAAAGACAGCGACATCGAGCCCGAGAAGTCCTCGATCGGCGACAGCTCGTAGAGGACCTCTTCCAGGCCACCCATCGGGCTGGCATCCCCGCGGTTTGCGGCGCCCTCGCGCCAGTGCGGCGAGCCGATCAACCACTCGAAGGAGTCGGTCTGCACGTCAAGAAGCCCCGGAACCTCGAGCGGTTCGCGGAGCTTGGCGAAGGAGACTCGGTTAGGTGCCCCGGGCACGGAGCCATTCGTGGAACTTTTTTGGCGACGCTTGCTCTGGCGGGAATCTGCCAAGATGCATCCTTCCAGCACCTCGTGCGACTCACGGGAACCGGGGCAACCGGCTGCGTTCGCCGCATCAATTTTGTCGGTATGGCTGGCGAACGATCTGCCCAGATCTCACGCGCACAACTAAATAGCTAAGCCGCGGGTGGGGGCTCAGGCTAAGACCACGATGTCAGGTGGCGGGTGAGGTGGGCAGGAAGTAGCCAGCGCAACGTCCAACAATAGCGCAGGCGCGCGCATTCCTCAACTACCCACAACAATCTGCCCAGGGACATCGGCGCTGGCTGGCAAATCGACTTTCCCGTAGGCACATGCTGCCCAACAGACTGACCCGTTTACGCCGCGTCGTCAAGAGGGCGGGGCGGCAAGTTGCGCCGAGTTATCGCAAAATTCTCGGGCCGGGCCGCCGGATGCGCCTGCGGCGCGCTATTCGCCGCCAAACTCGTGCGCCCGGTATTTGTGGGTGCCCTCCAGGTCGTCGAGGATCGCCGCCTGGGCCTTCTTGGGCAGCGTGTGCATCAACTCGCGCACCCGGGCCTGGCGCCGCGCGACGGCTTTGCGCTCGGGCATGCCGGGCGACGCCACGATCTGCGGCGGCACGCCCTCGACTTCCTCGACACCGCCCGCGTGCTGACCCGCGTCCAGCGCGGCCTGCTCTTCGGCCATGGTGGCTTCGTCCTTTTCCTCGGACATGCCGATGGGGCCGATGCGGCGGCCGTTGAGGAATTGCCGCACCACCGGCTCGTCGCTGGTCAGCAGCACCTCGCGCGGACCGAACATGACCAGCTTGCGCCGGAACAGCATGCCCATGTTGTCCGGCACCGTGCGGGCGATGTTGATGTTGTGCGTCACGATCAGGACGGTGGCGTCGATCTGGGCGTTGATGTCGAGGATCAGCTGGCTCAGGTAAGCGGTACGAACCGGGTCCAGACCGGAGTCGGGCTCGTCGCACAGGATGATCTGCGGGTCCATCACCAGCGCCCGGGCCAGGCTGGCGCGCTTGCGCATACCGCCGGAGATCTCACCGGGGAACTTCTTCTCGTCGCCGCCCAGCCCCACCAGGCTCAGCTTCTCCATGACGATGTCACGGATCTCGCCTTCCTTCTTCTTGGTGTGCTCGCGCAGCGGGAACGCGGCGTTGTCGAACAGGTTCATCGAGCCGAACAGCGCGCCGTCCTGGAACATCACGCCGAACAGCGTGCGGATCTCGTAGAGCTCCTTGGCCGAACATTCCAGGATGTCCGTGCCGTCGATCATGATCGAGCCGCGCTCGGGCCGCAGCAGACCGATGAGGGACTTCAGGAACACCGATTTGCCGGTACCCGACGGCCCCAGCAGGACGCTGACCTCCCCGGCGGGGATATCCAACGACACGTCTTCCCAGATTCTCGAGGGACCGAAGGACTTGGTAAGTCCCCTCACCTCGATAGCGACGCCCATGGGAGATCCTTCCGTCGACGCTTGTGCCCGCCACCTGCCCTTTTCTGTGGCATGAGTCACTGTAGCGCACGCTCCCGGGACCGCATCAGGGTTGGACGGCACCGCCGGCAAAAATTGGCCGAGCTGAGATCGGAGCGGGCGTCGCCGGTGGGCGTTATTGACGCGGGTGTTAGCCAGCCGGCGCCCAGTTGCCGTGGAAACCCATCGGAACCCGCTGCGGCAGATGCACGGTAGCCACCGATTCGAGGGTCTGCGCATCCAGCAGCACCAATTGCCCTTCGTCGCGGTCGCGGTGGTAGGCGTAGCCCATCAGGATGCCGTCGTCCTCGGCGCGGCCCTCCGGGTTGCCGACGAATGACATCTCGCCGAGCGAAAGGGCCGGGTCGAGCGCGGCGACCTCGCGCGACCCGGTCGCGTAGTCGTGCTTGTAGAGCCCCGGCTCGGCGCCCTGGAAGGAGGCGCCGATGGTGTAGCCGAAGCGGTGCCGCCCGCCCAGCAGGGCTTCGTTGATGCGGGGGAATTCCTGCGGCCGGTCGTCGCGGCATTCGGTGCTGACGGCGCCGGTCGCCAGGTTGATGGTCCAGCGGTCCAGCGTGGGCGGGGCTTCGCCGGGGCCGCGCCGGTCGCGGTCGAACATCCGCGCGTAGCGCACCACGTCGAGCACCAAAACCTCGGCGCCGTCCCGCATTTCGGAATAGGCGTTGAGCGGGTGGTAGACGTAGCAGGGTTCGATGTCGAACCAGCGGATGTCTTTGTCGCCGCCCTCGCGGGGCATCACCCCGATGCGCGCCGGGTAGTTCGGGTTCCAGGCGTACGGCATCCGGTCGGAGTGCTTCGGGTCGCGGTTCATCATCGCGTGGACCGGGCCCGGCACCCGGACGCGTCCGACCAGCGACTGCATCACCAGCCGGGCCGGCGCCGACAGCCAGCGCGGCATGTTCGCCGGCAGCGCCTGCGCGGCGTCGAACGTCACCGGCAGGTCGTAGATCACCACATATTTGTCGGTCAGCGAGAAGTCGTGCATCATCGGCGACCCGGACACCTTGATGTCGACGGTGCGGCGGGCCCGCCCTCCGGTGTCGATCACCGAGTACTGCACGGTTCGCCCGCGGGCGAACGAGTAGGACACCGCGTGCAGTTCGCCGGTGCGCGGATCGCGGTGCGGATGAGCGGTGTAGCCACCGGCCAGCGTGCCGTCGAAGTCGCACGTGCCGACGGTGTCGAGCTCCTCGGTCAGCTCGTAGTTGGCGACGCCGCCCTCAACGAGCGCCAGGGTCCGTCCCGCGTGGGTCAGCGCGTTGGTGTTGGCGCCCAGCGAGAGCATGCCCGCCCGCGGGTCGAGCCGGGCCGGGGCCGGCTCGCCGAGGCCGGTGCACACCGACAGGCTGCGCACCCAGCGGTTGCGGTACCAGTTGGCCTTGCCGTCGCGCAGCGACACCCCGTGCACCATGCCGTCGCCGCTGAACCAGTGATAGGTGGCCGGGTCGACCTCTTCGGCCGGGTTCGGCCCGTTGCGCAGATACCGCCCGTCGAGGTGCTCGGGGATGCGCCCGGTGACCTCCAGGTCGGTCGCGGTCACCTCGGCGCCCACCGGCGCCAGGAAGCCCTCGAGGTACGGATTCCGGGATTGGGTGGTTTGCACGGATGTCACCGGTAAGCTCCTATAACATTGATATTTCACTGTTATCAGGACAGTACGCCGGTGATGGGAAGATGACAAGGATGACCTCGGAGACCCAACGCAGCGTGCGTGACGAGATGCTGCACGCCGCCGTCGCGCTGCTCGACGAGCACGGGCCGGACGCGCTGCAGACGCGCAGGGTGGCCGGCGCCGCGGGGACCTCGACGATGGCGCTGTACACCCATTTCGGCGGGATGCGGGGCCTGATCGCCGGGGTCGCCGAGGAGGGCCTGCGGCAGTTCGACGCCGCGCTGACGGTGCCCCAGACCGACGACCCGGTCGCCGACCTGTTCACCGTCGGCGCCGCCTATCGGCGCTACGCCATCGAGCGTCCGCACATGTATCGGCTGATGTTCGGCAGCACCAGCGCGCACGGCATCAACGCACCCGCGGGCAACGTCCTGACGCTGACGGTCGCCGAGATCGAACAGCGCATCCCCAGCTTCGCGCACGTGGTGCGCGCGGTGCAGCGGTCGATGCGCGCGGGGCGAATCACCGTCGGCGTCGCCGCCGACGGTGCGCCCGACCAAGCGATAGTGGCCACAGCCGCCCAGTTCTGGGCGTTGGTGCACGGGTTCGTGATGCTCGAACTGGCCGGCTTCTACGGGGAGGACGGCGCGGCCGTCGCACCCGTGCTCGGCTCCCTGACGTCGAATTTCCTTGTGGCTCTGGGAGATTCACCGGAGCGCGTGCGAAAGTCGCAGCGCGCGGCCTTCGGCGTCCGCTGAGCGCACGAAACCCCCGGAAGGGCGTTTCCGGGGGTTTCGTGAAGTAGTGCTACTTGACGGTGACGGTGGCGCCGGCGGCCTCGAGCTTGGCCTTGGCGTCGTCGGCCGCCTCCTTGGCTACCTTCTCCAGCAGCGGCTTGGGCGCGCTGTCGACGAGGTCCTTGGCCTCCTTGAGGCCCAGGCCGGAGACGATCTCGCGGACCACCTTGATGACGCCGATCTTCTTGTCACCGGCGGCCTCGAGGATGACGTCGAATTCCGACTGCTCCTCGGCGGCCTCGGCGGGGGCGCCACCGGCGGCCGGACCGGCGGCGGCGACGGCGACCGGCGCGGCCGCGGTGACCTCAAAGGTCTCTTCGAACTTCTTGACGAAGTCCGAAAGCTCCAACAGGGTCATTTCCTTGAACACGTCGAGCAGGTCGTCGGCAGTCATCTTTGCCATGGGTATGGGTCCTTCCTGGTAATCGGGTGGGGTTATTCGGCTTCGGCCGGTGTCTCGGCCGTTTCAGCCGGTGCCTCGGGGGTTTCTTCGGCGGGTGCCGCCGCTGCTTCTGCGACCGGAGCGGCAGGCTCCGGCTCGGCGGGCTTCTTTTCCTGCAGGGCGGCCAAGAGCCGGGCCATCTGCGAGGTCGGGGCGGCGAACAGGCCGGCGGCCTTGGCGAGGTTGCCCTTCATCGCGCCGGCCAGCTTGGCCAGCAGCACCTCGCGGGACTCGAGGTCCGCGATGCGCTCGACCTCGGCGACCGTCAGCGGGTGGCCATCCATGTAGCCGCCCTTGATGACCAGGGCCTTGTTGTCCTTGGCGAAGGTCTTGATGGCCTTGGCGGCGTCGACCGGCTCGCCGCTGACGAACGCGATCGCCGTCGGGCCGGCGAACAGCTCGTCGAGGCCCTCGATGCCGGCGTCGGCGGCCGCCCGCTTGATCAGGGTGTTCTTGGCCACCGTGTAGGTGGCCGATCCCGCCAGCGACCTGCGCAGCTCGGCCAGGTTGGCCACGGTCAGACCGCGGTATTCGGTGATCAGGGTGGCCGTCGAGTCCTTGAACTGCTCCGCGATGTCTGCGACGGCGGTGGCCTTGTCAGCCCTGGCCATGCATACCTCCTGTCAGTGAAAGTCTTCTGCGATCACCGGAGAACGACGAACGCCCCGGCGCAGGAAGCGGCCGGGGCGTGAAATTCGCCGGCGTGCGCCGGCGTGGTGCCTCGTCCTCCTGCGTGGGCCGCCGGGATGTTCCCGGACCTTCAACCGATTGCTCGGTGACCGACGGTCTTCGGTGGATCGCCACCACAATAGCGCGACCCCCCGCGGTCAGCCAAAACGCCGCCTAGCCGAGCCCCGCCAGCCTCGCCGCGCCGACCAGCCCGGCCTCGCCACCCAGCGCGGCCGGCACCACGCGCAGGCCGGCCAGGAAATCCAGCCCGGCGTAATCGGCCAGCGCGGCGCGCAGCGGGTCGAAGAGCACGCCGCCGGACTTGGCGACGCCGCCGCCGATGACGACGAGGTCGAGGTCGCACACCGCCCCGACCGACGCGATCATCGCCGCGAGCGCGGTGGCCCCCCGGCGAAACGTCCGCACCGCCAGCGCGTCCCCGCCCGCCGCCGCGGCGGCCAGGTCCCTGGCGCCGGCGTCCGGCGGCGCGGACCAGCCGTTGTCGCGGGCCCAGCGCACCATCCACGGCCCGGACGCGACGGTTTCGACGCAGCCGCGCCCCCCGCACGCGCACGGCCGGCCCTCCTGCTCGACCACCACGTGGCCGACGTGACCGGCGTTGCCGGTGCGCCCGGTATACGGGACGCCGTCGAGGATCAATCCCCCGCCCACGCCGGTGGATACCACCATGCCGAGCATGAAACGGGCGTCGCGGCCCGCGCCGAGCCAATGCTCACCCAGCGCCATGCAGACGCCGTCGCCGCCGAGCCGGACCGGCACGCCCGGCACCTCGGCCGCGACCCGATCGCGCAGCGGGAAGCCGCGCCAGGATCGGATGTTGACGGGACTGACTCTCCCGCCGGGCAGGTCGATAGGGCCGGCCGAAGCGACGCCCACCGCGGTGACGGGACCGTCGGCGGCGCGCATGGCGTCGGCGATGGTCGCGGCGACCACGGCCCAGACCGCCTCGGCGTCGCCGCCGGCGGGGGTGGGCCGGATGGCGGTGTGGACCAGGGCACCGCCGGGATCGGCCAGGCCGGCGGCGATTTTGGTGCCGCCGATGTCGAGGCTGAGCGTGAACGCGGCCATCAGTGGCGGTGGGTGTTGTCGGGTTGGCGTGGGTCGCCCGGATGCTCGTAGCCGGGCGCGAGCCGGACCAGCGCGGCCCGGCGCGCGTCCAGCCACACCCGGAAGGCGCGCCGGCGCGCGGCACCCCGCAGGTGGTCGGCGATCGCCGGGCGCACCTGTGCCAGCGGCGGGATGGTGCGCGGGGGCGCCCGCCAGCCGCCGGGGCCGGGCTGCGGCGCGGCGAAGCGCAGCGGGTTGCGGGCGTGGTAGTCGGCCACGGCGTCGGCGCCGATCCGGACCGCCGCGGTGACGTCGGCGAACAGCGCCCGTGCCCGCGGATCCACCAGCACCGCGGCGGCCACGCTGCCGATCTCCAGCCGGGCGGTCGCGTCGGGCAGCAGCTCGGCCTGGGCCGGCGCGTCCCGCGCGGTCAGGCCGCGCGCGGCGGCCTCGGCGGCGACCACGCGCTCGGTCACGATCACCTGGGTGAGCCAGCGCCGCAGTTGCC
The DNA here is from genome assembly GCF_001667185.1 of Mycobacterium sp. 852002-50816_SCH5313054-b. GTDB lineage: Bacteria > Actinomycetota > Actinomycetes > Mycobacteriales > Mycobacteriaceae > Mycobacterium. The sequence continues at coordinate 61,445 of NZ_LZIC01000019.1, forward strand.
GGCCCTCGGCGGTGCCGCCGGCCGGCAGCGCGGCCGCGCGCCGTCCGCGCCGCAACCGCGCCTCGGCCGCGTCGACCTCGTCGACGGACACCGGGTCGCCGGCCACCCTCGCCACCAGCCGGGCGCTCATGTCGCGGTCACCCGCACCGCCGGCGAGTAGACCAGCCGGCCCGCGCAGCCGACCCGGACCAGTGCCCACCACTGGCCGGGGTCCTGCCACGGCGGCGGCGTCACGTCGAAGCCGAGCTCGACCGTGCCGCCCGCGGGCAGCACCGCGCCGCACACGGCGGGGCCGATCCACTCCCAGGTGCCCCACGGGCTGATCAGGTGCGCCTCCAGCGCCAGGTCGGCCCGGGCGTGGGTGCCGACCGCCACGGCCAGCCGGGCGGTCCCGCCCACCGCGACCTCGACGTCGGCCGGCGCGTCGACGAGGTAGAGCAGCTCGGACCCATCGCGCGCCCCGACCTCCACCACGCACACGTCCTCGACCACCTGGCGCCAGGCCGCGGGGACGCCGTCGCCCGCGAGGCGGAGCTGCGCGCGGACCGGGTACAGCCCGGGCCTCGCGCGCGCCGGGATCGACACCACCACGTCGGCCTCGCGGTGATCGCCGGCGCACAGGGTGAACGGCAGCTCGGCCGGTGCGGCCGACCAGCCGTCGGGACACACCACCGTCACCGCGCCGTCCAGCGCGGCATCGCTGCAATCGCTGGCCACGCTGAGCCGCAACGCCACCTCGCCGCCCGGCGCGGCCGTCACCCGCTGCGGCTGCAGGTGCGCGACGGCCGGCAACCCTCCGAGCGGCGCGGGCCCGCGGTTGTGCAGCCAATAGCGCGCGTACAGCGGCTGCGCGACCTCGGCGTCCGGTGCCAGTACCGCGGAACCCTCGAAAACCCCCGATATGGATGGCATCTCGAGGCGGGCCAGCACCGTGGCGACCTGATAGCCGTGCAGGTCGATCGAGGCCGCTGGCCCGTGCGGCCGTTCCAGCAAATCGGCGAACTGCATCCCGCGCACCGCGCCGAGCCCGGAGCCGACGGCGACGCGGGTGCGGTTCCCGGTGGTTTCCACCAACCGCAGGGCCACCGCGGCGGGGTCGACGGGCCGGGCGCTGCCGGTGGTCAGCGGGTTACCGGCCGCCTTGAGCGCCGCCAGCTGCGCCGCGCCGGCGGGCTCGACGTGCAGCAGCGACCCGGACGCGGCCAGCTCGCCGCGCCGCCCGCCCGGCACGACGGCCAGCAGCGGGTGGGCGAACTGGGCCGCGCGGGTTGGGATCTCGGCCTCCCGCCAGTCGCCGTCGCCGGTGATGAGCGCGTAGTCGAAGGCGTGGCTCCAGTGCTGGAGTTGAAAGTTGGATCCGTCGGGCGCGGTGCGGCGCGGATCGTCGATCCAGGTGCCCGACGGCCAGCCCGTGCAGGACCGCAGCAAGGCGGTGTGCAGGGTGCCGTCGGTGTCGACGGCGAAGCTGGGCACCCCGCGGTTGAGCAGCGCGACCGTGCGGGATTCGAAGCGGCCCATGCCCGACGGGGCCCGCTGATCGACCACGATCTCGGCGTCCGCCAGATCCTCGACGACCGACGCGATCGCCGCGGCCACGCCCTGCTCGTCGCGGCCGTCGATCACCAGGACCGGTAGCGCCCGCGGCGGCCGCAGGTCCGCGTCGGGCACCCACGCGGCCGCCAACGGCCCCTCGGCCGGCACCCAGACGCGGGCCCGGCCGGTCTGGGCCAGCTGGCGCTCCAGTTCGGCGGCGTACTCCGGATCCGCCTGCGCCAGAACGGCTTTGGCAAAGGCGTTGCGAGCGGGCCCGCCGAGCGCGATCCGGACGTCGGGCAGGTTGGAGTCGACTCCCAGGCACCCGTAGCGCGGCTTGTCGGCGCCGCTGCAGGTCGCCGTGACGCCGGCGCGCACCAGCGCGACCATCAGCTCGCGCGCCGGCGACCCGGACGCCGCCTCGGCCGGCGTCACCACCTCGGCCACCGACACGGCCCGCACTGTGTTATCCGCGCCGCCGAGGCGGACCCGGACCGCCGACGACAGGCCGAACCAGCCGTACGCCGGGTTGTCCAGCGTCCACGGGTGTCGCGCGGTGTCCACGGAGCGGGCCCCGTCATGCAGCAACGCGAAGCCCCGCCCGACGACGGCGTCACCGACCTCGCTGACCGGCATGGCGCCCGGCACCGGGCACGGCCAGCGCAGCCGCAACAACCGGTCCTCCCCGGCGAATTCGTCGATGACGGTGCGGCAGTCCAGCCGCGCCACCCCGTTCCACAGGGTCAGCGTCTGGGTGTAGCGCAGCAGGGCGCCGAGGCGCCCGTGCACGACCAGCCGGTGACCGAGCGGACCGCGATAGGCCCGCACCCGCGCCGGCGATTCCGACGAGCAGACCACCGGACCCTTGGGCAGCAGGTGCCACGGCCCCTCCCCCTGCTGCGGGTGCGACGGGTATTCCTCGTAGAGCGCAAGCTCGTTGCCCACCCGGCCGTCGGCGATCAGCTGCCGGCCGTCGCGGACCAGGGACGCGACTCCCCCGCCGCGCGCCGGGTCGGCCTCCAGCCGGTAGTGCTCGTTGGCGATCGCCGCTCCGGGCATGGGTTCCCAGCCGCTCGCTTCGCCAGCCGGGACCAGCCGGTAGGCCCGCCAGCCCAGCGACGGCACGTCGGGCGCCAGCCAGGTGACCGAGCGCCCGTCGTGCTCGACGTGCGCGGGCAGCTCGGTGCCGTCGGGATCGAGCACCCGGACCCCGGCGCCCGGCGGCGCGTCGAGGCGGGCGGTCACGATGTCGGTGCGCGGCTGCGCCAACGGATTCCAGACGACCACGTCGCCCCCGATCGCGCCGGACAGCAGCGCCAGCGAGTTGTCGCGGGCCGCGCGGCCCAGCTCCCACGCGTCGCGCCAGCCGGTCAGCAGGTCCAAATACACCTGGTCGGACTCCGAACCGGTGATGGCGTCGTGGTGCGCGCCGTAGGCCAGCTGCACCCACGCCTTGGCGAGGGCGGCCTGCGGGTACTCGGCGCCGGTCAGCACCGCGGCGAACACGGCGAAGCGCTCGGCCTGCAGTACGGCGTTCTCGGCGGCCCGGTTGGCCTGCTTGGTGTCGATGTAGGACACGTCCTTGCCGGTGTAGATCGGGTTCATGTCGCGGGTCTGCGGCGACGGCTCGCAGCCACGCTGCGCCAGTTCCGCGCGCACCGCCGCGAAGAACTCCCGCGGCAGCGCGCACACGAAGCGCGGCCAGGTATACCGCGCGGCCCAGTCGCGGTGGATCGCGGTCACCCATTGGTTCGGCGGCGTGTAGTCGGTGCCGACCGGCAGCAGCACGTTGCGCGTCAAGGCGACCTTCTTGAGCCGCTGGAACAGCGCGTGGGTGGCGCCCTCGGCCTCGGCGAGCGACGCCGACGAGTCCATCCCCCAGCCCGCCCCGTAGTGCGCGGGCATGTAGTGGGTGAGCAGGCCGCGGCCCGACGGCGCGATCCACTCGAACTCGCTGCGGAACTGCATGCGGTCCACGTCGCCGCCGGGACCCCACTGGTGGTGCGGGCCGCGGGCCCACGAACTCGACGTCAGGCCCGCGTCGGCGGCAAACCCCGGGAATTGCGGGTCGTGGCCGAACACGTCGAGCTGCCACGCGGTGGCGGGGTCGGCGCCCAGGACGTGGCGCTGAAACCCGGCGCCATGCACGAGGTTTCGGACGGTCGTTTCCGGGCCGGTCAGGTTGGTGTTCGGCTCGTTGTAGGTGCCGCCCATCACCTCGACGCGACCCTCGGCGAGGAACCGGCGCAGGTCGGCGCGGTCCTCGGGGTGGGTGTCCCAGTACGGCTTGAGGTAGTCCACCTCCGCCAGCACGAACTTGTATTCAGGCTCACGGCGGGCCAGCTCCAGATGGGCGTGGACCAGTTCGAAGGCGTTGGTCTGCCGCCCCGGCGGGTCCTCGGCCCACTCGCTGGTATAGGCGCCCTGGGTGTTCCACCAGACCGGGTCGTAGTGGAAGTGACTGACCATGTACATGGTCCACCCGGGCTCGGCGACGGTGAACTCGAACTCCGCGGTGGCGCCGCCGGCGTGCACCCGCGCCGCCCGGCGCTCGCCGACGGCGGCACCGGCGACGGTGACCGGCACCTCGACGGCCCCGCCCCCGGGCTGGGCCGTCGCCTCGCCGCTCAGGCCGTCGCCGTCGATGCGGATCGGGGTCGGCCCGGCGCAGCCCGCGAGGCCGATGCGGGCGAGCTGCAGCGGCGCGTCCGGCGGCCCGACGAAAAGCTCGGTCGAGTCCGCCGAAATGACCTGCACCCCCGCACCTTACGACGCGGGGGGCCGCGGTGTCGGCATCTGGACCTAGGATCTGGTCATGCCCGCCCTCGCCCCTCCCGTCACCGACGAGCGCAACGCCCTGCGCGAATTCCTGGCGTTCCACCAAAGCGCTTACTTCGCCGTCTCCTACGGCCTCACCGACGAACAGGCCCGCTCGACGCCTTCGGTCAGCGCACTGTCGGTCGGCGGGCTGATCAAGCACGCCACCGCCATGCAGCGCAGCTGGATGGCACGCGTAGCCGCCGCGCCGGACCTGGCTCCGAAGGACCCGCGGCCCTTCGACGAGATCGCCAAGGAGTTCGGCGAGCAGCACGTGATGCGGCCCGACGAGACGCTGGCCGGGCTGCTGAAAGCCTTCGAGGCCCAGAACGCCGAATCGCTGCGCCTGGTCGAGACCGCCGACCTCGACGCCGCGGTGCCCGTTCCGCAGGACATCCCCTGGTTTCCCAAGAACCAGAAGGCCTGGTCGGTGCGCTGGGTGATCTTGCACGTCATCAACGAGCTGGCCCGCCACGCCGGGCACGCCGACATCGTCCGCGAGACGGTCGACGGCGCCACCATGTACGAGTTGATCGCCGCGTTGGAGAACTGGCAGATCGAAGGCTGGGTCCAGCCCTGGAAGAAATAGCGCAAATCCGCAGCGGGATCGCCCGCCGTCAGACGCCGCACGGCCCCGTCGAGCTCTACTACGAGGACCTCGGCGACCCGGCCGCGCCGCCCGCGCTGCTCATCATGGGCCTGGGCGCCCAACTGCCCATGTGGCCCGACGGGTTCTGCGCGCGCCTCGTCGACGCCGGGTACCGCGTCATCCGCTTCGACCACCGCGACACCGGGCTGTCGGCCAAGATGCACGGGCTGCGGGCGCCCGGCCCGGTGTACCGACGGGTCGGCCGCTATCTGCTGGGCAGACCCAGCCGCGTCCCCTACACCCTGGTCGACATGACCGAGGACGTGGTGGCGTTGCTCGACCGGCTGGGCATCGACCGGGCCCACGTGGTGGGGGCGTCGCTGGGCGGCATGATCGCGCAGATCCTGGCCGCCACCGCACCGCACCGGGTGGCGTCGCTGGGCGTCATCATGTCGACCACCGGCAAGCCCTTCTCCGCGCTGCCGGCCTGGCGCGTCATCAGGCTGGCGTTCGACCCGCCGGCCAACGATGCCTCCGCCGAGGAGAAACTCGCCTTCGAGGTGCGCAACGTCGCGGTGTTCAACGGCCCGAACTTCCTGCCGCCCGACGCCGAACTGCGCACGCGGGTGCGCCGGCTCGCGGAGCGCTGCAGCTACCCGCCGGGCATGCTGCGCCAATTCGACGCCGTGCTGGGCACCGGCAGCCTGCTCGGCTACGCCAAGGCGATCACCGCTCCGACCGTGGTGCTGCACGGTTCGGCCGACCCGATGGTGCGCCCGCGCAACGGGCGCGCGGTCGCCGCGGCCATACCCGGCGCGCGGTTCGTGGTGGTGGACGGGATGGGACACGACCTTCCGCAACCGGCCTGGCGGCCGATCATCGAGACCCTCACCGAACACTTCGCGCTAGCCGGGGCCCGGTGAGCGCGCTCACAGCAATTGGGACTTGACAGCCACGATTTGGCAGACTGCTGGAATGACTACTACCAAACACCGCGAGGTGGCCAAGCTCGACCGGGTGCCGCTGCCGGTCGAAGCGGCCCGGGTAGCAGTTACCGGGTGGCAGGTCACCCGAACCGCCGCCCGCATCGTCGCCAAGCTGCCCGGCAGGGGGCCGTGGCAGCACAAGGTGATCAAGCAGCTCCCGAACACGTTCGCGGACCTCGGACCTACGTACGTGAAGTTCGGGCAGATCATCGCGTCCAGCCCCGGCGCGTTCGGCGAGTCGCTGTCCCGCGAATTCCGCGGGCTGCTCGACCGGGTGCCGCCCGCCGACCCGAAAGAGGTGCACAAGCTCCTCGTCGAGGATCTCGGCGGCGACCCCGCGGACCTGTTCGCCAAGTGGGACGAAACGCCCTTCGCGTCCGCGTCCATCGCCCAGGTGCACTACGCGACCCTGCACACCGGCGAGGAAGTCGTCGTCAAGATCCAGCGCCCGGGCATCCGGCGCCGGGTGGCGGCCGACCTGCAGATCCTGAAGCGGTTCGCCCAGGCCGTCGAGCTGGCCAAGCTGGGCCGCCGCCTGTCGGCGCAGGACGTGGTCGCCGACTTCTCCGACAACCTGGCCGAGGAGCTGAACTTCCGCTTGGAGGCCCAGTCGATGGATGCGTGGGTCTCGCACCTGCACGCCTCACCCCTGGGCAAGAACATCCGGGTGCCGCAGGTGCACTGGGACTTCACCACGGAGCGGGTGCTGACCATGGAGCGGGTGCACGGCATCCGCATCGACGACGTCAAGGCCATTCGCCAGGCCGGCTTCGACGGCACCGAGCTGGTGAAGGCACTGCTGTTCTCGCTTTTCGAGGGCGGGCTGCGGCACGGCCTGTTCCACGGCGACCTGCATGCCGGCAACCTGTACGTCGACGAGACGGGCCGCATCGTGTTCTTCGACTTCGGGATCATGGGCCGGATCGACCCTCGCACCCGCTGGCTGCTGCGCGAGCTGGTGTACGCGCTGCTGGTCAAGAAGGACCACGCTTCGGCCGGCAAGATCGTGGTGCTGATGGGCGCCGTCGGGACCATGAGGCCCGAGGCCGAGGCCGCCAAGGACCTGGAAAAGTTCGCCACCCCGCTGACCATGCAGACGCTGGGCGACATGTCCTACGCGGACATCGGGCGGCAGCTGTCGGCGCTCGCCGACGCCTACGACGTCAAACTCCCCCGCGAGCTGGTGCTGATCGGCAAGCAGTTCCTCTACGTCGAGCGGTACATGAAGCTGCTGGCGCCGAAGTGGCAGATGATGTCCGACCCGCAGTTGACGGGTTACTTCGCCAACTTCATGGTCGAGGTCAGCCGCGAGCATCAAAGCGACGTGGAGGTCTAGGGGCGACCCGATGGAAATCCGCACCGGTCATGCCATCTCGGGCGACCTGAAGCTGTACTACGAGGACATGGGCGAGGTCGATCACCCGCCCGTCCTGCTCATCATGGGCCTCGGCGCCCAGCTGCTGCTGTGGCGAACCGCGTTCTGCGAGAAGCTCGTCGCCCAGGGCCTGCGCGTCATCCGCTACGACAATCGCGACGTCGGCCTGTCCGACAAGACGCCGAGGGCGGGCGCCGGCCAGCCCCTGGTCCCGCGGCTGCTGCGGTTCTGGTTCGGGCTGCGCGGCGAGGCGGCCTACGCGCTGGAAGACCTGGCCGACGACGCCGCGGCCGTGCTGGATCAGCTGGGCATCGAACGCGCGCACATCGTCGGGGCATCGATGGGCGGCATGATCGCGCAGGTCTTCGCGGGGCGGTTCGCCGAGCGGACCAAGAGCCTGGCGGTCATCTTCTCCAGCAACAATCGTCCATTCCTGCCGCCCCCGGCCCCGCGCGCCCTGCTGGCGGTCCTCAAAGGGCCGCCGCCCGGTTCCCCCCGCGAGGTGATCGTCGACAACGTCGTGCGCGTCACCAAGATCACCGGCAGCCCCCGCTACCAGGCACCCGAGGAGCAGGTCCGGGCCGAGGCCATCGAGGGCTACGAACGCAGCTACTATCCATGGGGCGTCGCGCGGCACTTCAGCGCGATCATGGCCAGCGGCAGCCTGCTCGGCTACAACCGGCGGACGGTCGCGCCGACCGTGGTGGTGCACGGCCGGGCCGACAAACTGATGCGTCCATCGGGCGGACGCGCGGTCGCACGCGCCATTAACGGCGCTCGACTATTCTTGTTCGACGGCATGGGCCACGACCTGCCTCAGCAACTGTGGGATCGGTTGGTCAGCGTGCTGACTAGCAACTTCGCCGAGGCCGGCTGAAGGCCAGGAACGGACGGCTTTCGCCGCCGCCCTGTGAGTTTCACCGAAGCTCTTACTGCGTTGTACGGTTGGCGTTGGGAGGATGGACGAACAATGGCGGAGCTGAAACCGTATTACGAAGAGTCGCAGTCGACCTACGACATTTCCGACGACTTCTTCGGCTTGTTCCTGGACCCCAACATGGTCTACACGTGCGCGTACTTCGAGCGCGACGACATGACGCTGGAGGAGGCTCAACTCGCCAAGGTGGATCTGGCGCTGGACAAGCTGAACCTCGAACCGGGGATGACCCTGCTCGACGTCGGCTGCGGATGGGGCGGGGCACTGGTGCGCGCCGTCGAGAAGTACGACGTCAATGTCATCGGAGTTACCCTGAGCCGCAACCACTATGAGCGCAGCAAGGCCAGGCTGGCCGCGATCCCGACGACCCGGAACGCCGAGGCTCGGCTGCAGGGGTGGGAAGAGTTCGACGAGAAGGTGGATCGCATCGTCACCTTCGAGGCGTTCGACGCCTTCAAAAAGGAGCGCTGGCCCCTCTTCTTCGAACGCGCCTACGACATCCTTCCCGATGACGGCCGGATGCTGTTGCACAGCATATTCACCTATCCGCAGACGTACTGGCGGGACCACGGCATCACGGTGACCATGAGCGATCTGCGGTTCTTTCGCTTTCTCGGAAAGGAAATCTTCCCCGGCGGGGGAATGTGCGGCGAAGCCGACATCATCGACAATTCGGAGGCAGCCGGGTTTTCGCTCGAGAAGGTCCAATACCTGCAGCAGCATTACGTGCGGACTTTGGACATGTGGGCGGCCAACCTGCAGGCCAATCGCGACGCGGCCATCGCCATCCAATCCGAAGAGGTCTACGACCGCTACATGCGCTATCTGACCGGCTGCGCGAACCTCTTCCGCAAGGGCATTTCCAACGTCGCCCAGTACACGCTCACGAAGTGAGGCGATCCATGGCCGAGGGTCTGACGCCCCACTTCGACGACGTGCAGGCGCACTACGACCTGTCCGACGAATTCTTCCGGCTGTTCCTGGACCCCACCCAGACCTACAGCTGCGCCTACTTCGAGCGCGACGACATGACCCTGGAAGAGGCGCAGCTCGCCAAGATCGACCTGGCGCTGGGCAAGTTGGGTTTGCAGGCCGGCATGACGCTGCTCGACGTCGGCTGCGGCTGGGGCGCAACCATGCGGCGGGCGATTGAAAAATACGATGTCAATGTCGTCGGCCTGACGCTGTCCAAAAACCAGGCCGCCCACGTGCAGAAGACGTTCGACACCATGGATACCCCGCGCAGCAAGCGGGTGTTGCTCGCCGGCTGGGAACAGTTCGACGAGCCCGTCGACCGCATCGTGTCGATCGGCGCGTTCGAACATTTCGGCCACGATCGCTACGACGACTTCTTCGCGATGGCCCACGGCGTCCTGCCCGCGGACGGCGTGCTGCTGCTGCACACGATCACCGGGCTGACCGGACCGCAATGCATCGAGCGCGGCATCCCGCTGACGTTCGAGATGGCCCGGTTCATCAAGTTCATCGTCACCGAAATCTTCCCGGGCGGGCGGCTGCCGTCGATCGAGATGGTGGGCGAGCGCTCGGCCAAGGCAGGGTTTACGCTGACCCGCCGGCAGTCGCTGCAGCCGCACTACGCCAGGACGCTCGACCTGTGGGCGCAGGCCCTGCAGGAGCACCGGGACGAGGCCATCGCCGTCCAATCCGACGAGGTCTACGAGCGGTACATGAAGTACCTGACCGGCTGCGCGAACGCGTTCCGGACGGGCTATATCGACGTCAATCAGTTCACTCTGGAAAAATAGCGGTGGTACACGTCACACTGGGGAACGGGGCAGTCGAGAAACCCTAGGGCGCGCGACGTGAAACGTAAGGGATGGGGCCGGCCGCGTGTAGGGTGCCGGGGGACGGCATCGAGCCAAGGCGCCGGTCTAGTCGGGAGGATGCATGCTCGAGAATCGAGTGGGGGCCACGCTTAAGCGGTCGAACCTCGACAATGTCCAGTCGCACTACGATTTGTCGAACGAATTCTTCGCCCTTTTCGTGGACCCGACCCGAACCTACAGCTGCGCGTACTTCCCGCGCGAAGGCATGACGTTGCACGAGGCGCAGCTCGCCAAGCTCGACCTGTCGCTCGACAAGCTGGGGCTGCAGCCGGGGATGACCCTGCTCGACGTGGGCTGCGGCTGGGGTTCGGTGATGAAGCGCGCCGTCGAGCGCTACGACGTCAACGTCATCGGGCTCACCCTGTCGAAGAATCAGCACGCCTACTGCCAGCAGGTGCTCGACGGGATCGACAGCGACCGCTCGCGACGCGTGCTGCTGCGCGACTGGGCCGAGTTCGACGAGCAGGTGGACCGCATCGTCGTCATCGAGGCGTTGGAGCACTTCGGTTTTCACCGCTACGACGATTTCTTCAAATTCGCGTACGAGGCCATGCCCGGCGACGGCGTCATGATGCTGCACTCGATCACCGGGCTGCACGTCACGCAGGTGTTGGAGCGCGGCCTCCCGTTGACGATGGAGATGGCCAAGTTCATGAGGTTCATCGTCACCGACATCTTCCCGGGCGGCCGGCTGCCGACGATCGAGACCGTCGAGGAGCACGCGGCGAAGGTCGGTTTCCGGGTGACCCGCCGCCAGTCGTTGCAAGTGGACTTCGCCAGGACCCTGGACTTCTGGGCGGAGGCCCTCGAGGCGCGGAGGGACGAGGCCATCGCGCTCCAGTCCGAAGAGGTCTACGAGATGTACATGAAGTACCTGACCGGATGCGCCAAGGTGTTCCGCATGGGCTACGTCGACTGCAACCAGTTCACGTTGGAGAAGTGAACTTCGGTATCGTCGGCACGTATCTCGACGGCGCTTACCCGCGCCTTCGGCAGTGAACTCCCAGGGGAGCAAGGCGGAAAATGGCTGATCAACCGACTGGCCCGACGAAGACGCGGACGCGCTTCGAAGACATTCAGGCGCACTACGACGTCTCCGACGATTTCTTCGCCCTGTTCCAGGACCCGACCCGCATCTACAGCTGTGCGTACTTCGAGCCGCCGGACATCACGCTCGAACAGGCCCAGTACGCCAAGATCGACCTGAACCTGGACAAGCTCGACCTCAAGCCGGGCATGACCCTGCTCGACATCGGCTGTGGCTGGGGCACCACCATGAGGCGCGCGGTCGAGAAGTACGACGTCAACGTCGTCGGCCTGACGCTGTCCAAGAACCAGCACGCCCGCTGCGAGCAGGTGCTGGGGGCGCTCGACACGAACCGCTCACGCCAGGTTCGCCTACACGGCTGGGAGGACTTCAACGAGCCCGTCGACCGGATCGTGTCGATCGAGGCCTTCGAGCACTTCGGTCACGAGAACTACGACGACTTCTTCAAGCGGTGCTTCGACATCATGCCCGACGACGGCCGCATGACCGTCCAGAGCAGCGTCAGCTACCACCCGTTCGAGATGGCGGCGCGGGGTAAGAAGTTGACCTTCGAAACGGCGCGCTTCATCAAGTTCATCGTCACCGAGATCTTCCCGGGCGGCCGGCTGCCATCCACCGAGATGATGATCGAGCACGGCGAGAAGGCGGGTTTCTTAGTGCCCGAACCGCTTTCGCTGCGGCCGCACTACATCAAAACGCTGCACATCTGGGGCGACACGCTGGAGTCCAACAGGGAGAAGGCCATCGCGGTCACCTCAGAAGAGGTCTACGAGCGGTACATGAAATACCTGCGGGGCTGCGAGCACTACTTCGCCGACGAGATGCTCGACTGCAGCCTGGTGACCTACCTCAAGCCGGGCGCCGCCTAACTGTCGGATCGGGGCTGCGCCGTTCGTCGACAAGGTAGAGAGTGGAACACAGGGTTTCGCTCACTACCGGGAGGTGACGACAAATGCAGTACTTCGCGCTGTTGATCGGCCAGGAGCAAGACCGCTCGCCCGACGATGCGGCCGCCGCGATGGCGGAATGGGAGAGCTTCCACGCCAAAGCCGGCTCCGCCATCAAATCCGGGGATGCGCTGGCCCCCGCTGCCGCGGCGGTGGCCATCACCGGCGGCCCGGACGCGCCGGTTGTCACCGACGGCCCGTTCGCCGAGGCCGCGGAGGTGGCCTGCGGCTACTACGTGTTCGAGGCCGAGAACCTCGACGAGGCGCTCGCGCTGGCGCGCGATATCCCGCTCGCCAAGTTCGGGGCCGTGGAAGTGTGGCCTGCGGTCCACTCGATTGAGCTGTCCCGCGAGCCCACCGGCAACGACTGGCTCGCGTTGCTGCTGGAGCCGGCCGAATCCGCACACACGCCGGGCACACCGGAGTGGGAGGCAGTGGCGGCAAAGCACGTCGATCTCCACGCGGCCGCGGGCGATCACATCATCGGCGGCGCCGCACTGCACGACCGGTCCACGGCCACGACCGTGCGGGTGCGCGACGGCGAGGCTCTGATCACCGACGGCCCATATGTCGAGGGCGCCGAAATCGCCACCGGGATCTACCTTCTCAGCGCCGCGGATCGAGACGAGGCCGTCAAGCTCGCTTCGATGATCCCCGCCTCGACCGTTCAGGTGCGGCAGCTGGCCGGGGTGTCCGGGCTCTAAATGCGCGAATGACCAACCTGGACGGCGTCTTCCGTCGCGAATGGGGACCCGCCGTCGCCGCGCTCGCGCGGTGGTCCGGCGACCTCACGATCGCGGAGGACGCCGTCCAGGAAGCCTGCGCCGAGGCGCTTCGCGCCTGGGCGCGCGACGGGGTGCCCGACAGCCCCGGCGGCTGGCTGGTGACCGTGGCGCGCAACCGCGCCCGCGATCGGCTGCGCCGCGAATCGGCGCGTCCCGGGAAGGAGTTGGCGGCCGTGACGGACGAGATCCTGGCGCGCACCGACGGCACCGATCCTTATCCGGTTCGCGACGACGAGCTGCGGATGATGTTCACCTGCGCGCACCCGGCGCTGGACCGGCCGTCGCAGCTGGCGCTCACGCTGCGGTTGGTGTCGGGGTTGACCGTCGGCGAGATCGCCCGCGCGCTCCTGCAGAGCGAAGCGGCGATCGGCCAGCGAATCACGCGCGCCAAGAACAAGGTTCGGCATGCGAACATCCCGCTGCGGGTGCCGCCCGCCGAGCTGCTGCCCGAGCGCACGCCGCACGTGCTCGCCTGCATCTACTCGGTGTTCACCGAGGGCTATTGGTCGACAGCGGGCCCGTCGGCGATTCGGGACGAACTGTGCGACGAGGGGGTCCGGCTGGCCGGGGAGTTGTGCGCGCTGATGCCGCACGAGCTGGAGGCGCACGCCTTGGCCGCCCTGATGCTGTTGCACGATTCGCGACGGGCCACCCGGGTCGACTCAGCCGGAGCCCTGGTGCCCCTTGATGAGCAGGACCGTGGTCGATGGGACGGCGGGCGCATTTCGCGCGGGCTGGAGCGGTTGCGACAGGCCGAGGGATCGACGGGCCCGTATCTGCCGCAGGCGGTGATCGCCGCGCTGCACGCGACGGCACCGTCCTGGGAGCAGACGGACTGGGTCACCATCTGCGCGGCCTACGACCGGCTGCTGCAGATCACCGATTCACCCGTGGTGCGCGCCAACCGCGCGCTCGCCGTCGGTTTCCGCGACGGGCCCGCCGCGGGCCTGGCCGCCCTGGACACGGTCGCGCACGATCCCCGGCTGGGCCGGTCGAACCTCGTCGCGACGGTGCGCGCCGATCTGCTGCGGCGCGCCGGGCGGCGTGCGGAAGCCGCGCGGTGGTACCGAATGGCTTTGGAGTCCAACGGCTCTGAGCCGGGCCGCGACTTCTTGCGGCGGCGCATCGCCGAGTGCGGGGGATGACGCGTACGGCGAGCGCCGAAATCAGGCCTCGGCGAAGTTGCGGGTGACGGCCGGATCCACCGGAATGCCGGGGCCCGTGGTCGTCGACACGGTGATCTTCTTCAGGTAGCGACCCTTCGACGACGACGGCTTGAGCCGCAGCACCTCGTCGAGCGCGGCGCCGTAGTTCTCGGCCAGGTTCTTCTCGTCGAACGACGCCTTGCCGATGACGAAGTGCAGGTTGGCCTGCTTGTCGATGCGGAAGTTGATCTTGCCGCCCTTGATGTCGGCCACCGCCTTGGCAACGTCGGGGGTGACGGTGCCGGTCTTGGGGTTCGGCATCAGGCCGCGCGGGCCCAGAATGCGGGCGATGCGACCGACCTTGGCCATCTGGTCGGGCGTGGCGATCGCCGCGTCGAAGTCCAGGAACCCGCCCTGGATCTTCTCGATCAGGTCGTCGCTGCCGACGATGTCGGCGCCCGCGGCCTGCGCCTGCTCGGCCTTGTCGCCGACGGCGAACACCGCGACCCGGGCCGTCTTACCGGTGCCGTGCGGCAGGTTGACCGTGCCGCGGACCATCTGGTCGGCCTTGCGCGGGTCGACGCCGAGCCGGATCGCCACCTCGACGGTCGCGTCCTGCTTGGCCGACGCCGTCTCCTTGGCCAGCTTCGCCGCCTGCAGCGGGGTGTAGAGGTTGCCGCGGTCGATCTTCTCGGCGGCGGCGCGGTATACCTTGCTGTTCTTGCTCATTGATTCATCCAATCTGATGTTGGGTCGTGGTTATCGGCGGGCCGAAGCTGGCCCTCCCACGGCTGGACTTGCTACTCGACGGTGATGCCCATCGACCGGGCGGTGCCGGCGATGATCTTGGCGGCGGCGTCGATGTCGTTGGCGTTGAGGTCGGCCTTCTTGGTCTCGGCGATCTCCTTGACCTGATCCCAGCTGACCTTGGCGACCTTGGTCTTGTGGGGCTCCGCGGAGCCCTTGCCGACGCCGGCCGCCTTGAGCAGCAGCTTGGCGGCGGGCGGCGTCTTGAGCGCGAAGGTGAAGCTGCGGTCCTCGTAGACCGTGATCTCCACCGGGATGACGTTGCCGCGCTGGTTTTCCGTGGCGGCGTTGTACGCCTTGCAGAACTCCATGATGTTGACGCCGTGCTGGCCGAGCGCGGGCCCGACCGGCGGGGCGGGGTTGGCCTGCCCGGCCTGGATCTGGAGCTTGATCAGCCCAACGACTTTCTTCTTCGGGGCCATGAGATGTTGCGTTCCTTCCTGACTAAATCTTGGAGACTTGGCTGAATGTCAGTTCGACGGGGGTTTCGCGGCCGAAGATCGACACCAGCACCTTGAGCTTCTGCTGTTCGGCGTTGACCTCGTTGATCGTGGCCGGCAACGTCGCGAACGGCCCGTCCATCACGGTCACCGATTCGCCGACCTCGTAGTCGACCTCGACGACGGGACGTTCCAGGCCACCCGTCTCCGCGACGGCAGCGGTGCTGGCAGCGCCCTTGGCGGCCTTCTTCGCCGCCCCCCGCGGCAGCAGGAACTTC
The DNA here is from genome assembly GCF_001667185.1 of Mycobacterium sp. 852002-50816_SCH5313054-b. GTDB lineage: Bacteria > Actinomycetota > Actinomycetes > Mycobacteriales > Mycobacteriaceae > Mycobacterium. The sequence continues at coordinate 76,979 of NZ_LZIC01000019.1, forward strand.
ACCACGTCGTCGAGCATCAGGGCCGACGGGCGTGAGGTCGCGCCCACGAACCCGGTGACCCCGGGGGTGTTGCGCACCGCGGCCCACGAGTCGTCGGTCAGGTCCATGCGCACCAGGATGTAGCCGGGCAGCACCTTGCGGTTGACCTGCTTGCGCTGGCCGTTCTTGATCTCGGTGACCTCTTCGGTCGGCACCTCGACCTGGAAGATGTAGTCGCCGACGTCCAGGTTCTGCACGCGGGTTTCCAGGTTGGCTTTCACCTTGTTCTCGTATCCCGCGTACGAGTGGATGACGTACCAGTCTCCGGGCTTGCTGCGCAGCTCCGCCTTGAGCGCGGCGGCGGGGTCGGCCTCCTCGGCCGGCTCGGCCTGCTCGGCGGGTTCCGCCTGCTCAGTGGTCTCGGCGGCCTCCGGGGTCTCGGTGGCGGTCGCTTCAGTGGCTTCGGTCGCTTCAGTGGCTTCGGTCGCTTCAGTGCTCTCTGGGGTCTCAGCGACCTCGTGCACGTCGACCGCTTCACCCGCGGACGTGTCACCGTCGAAGGTAGTCACGGTTTTCGGTCCTCTCTGTCTTTCTCAAGCTCAGCCGAACACCAGCAGCACGAGCTTGGCCAGGCCGAAATCCGCCAGGCCGACCAGCGCCACCATGAAGGCGAGGAACGCCAACACCACCGAGGTGTAGGTGAGCATTTGCTTGCGGTTCGGCCAGATCACCTTCCGCATCTCTGCAACGACCTGCTTGAGGTAGTTGTAGACGAACACGAACGGATTGGCCGAACGGTCGCCGGGCTTCCGCGGCGTCTTCGACGCCTTGGCCTTCTTGGCCGTCCGGCCCTTCTTGGCCTTGTCCTCCTTGGCGTCCTCGACCGCGGCCGGCGACTCCGCGTCGACGTCGTCGGCATCGGCCGCGCGCTGCCGCGACCGCTTGCCTGTCGGCCGTTGCGGCCGCGCCGTGGTCACCAAGGCCGTCCGACCGCCGCTGTCGCGGCTCTCCTCGGTGTCGCCGCCGTCGCGTGCGGCGTCGTTGGCTGCGTCGCCCTCGTCGCTCACCGCATGCTCCTTTGTTTGCTATGTCCCGCGGGCCGCCCCACTGTGCAGGGGCACTTCTCCAGTGTCCACCATGGCACGGCTTCGCCGTCTGCAGGGGCGACAGGACTTGAACCTGCAACCTGCGGTTTTGGAGACCGCTGCTCTGCCAGTTGAGCTACGCCCCTTCGCGGTTGGCAGGCCAACCTGCGCTTACCTGCCGGGGCTTACATGACACGCGCGCTCCCCGAATGCTCGAATCCCGGAAAGCGCGCTGATGCTGGGAAAACCCCGAGGTCCGAGTGTACATCGATGCAGGAGTCAGATACTAATTACGCGGTTCTGACGACCTGCCCGGATTCCTTGTCCCATCTGAGCTGGATGGAGTCGTCACCCTCGTGTCCCATCAGGGTGGTGTAGGCGAGCAGGACCACCTCGCCGTCCTGATTGGTGCAGGTGTTCTCGGTGACGACGATGTCGGCGCCGAAACGCTCATTCACCGATCGGACGTCCATCCGGCCGTAGAGCTTATCGCCCACAAATATCGGGTTGTGGTAGACGAACTTCTGATCGACCTGGACGATCTGCATGGTCTCCATGCCGACGTCGACATTCCGGAAGAAGTCGTCCTGGATGATCTTCGCGAAGATCGACACAAAAGTTAACGGTGCAATGATGGCGTGGTAGCCCAGTTCGGCGGCCGCCGCCTCGTCGAAGCATGCCGGATCGTCGCACTTGATCGCCCGTGCGAATCCGCGAACTTGCTCGCGGCCCACTTCGAAATAGTCCGGAAACTTCCAGCTCATACCGCGGATGTCGGTTTTGAGGGCCATGTCCTATGCCAGATTCGCCGACGCGACGGCCCGGCCGAAGATCTTCTTGCCGCCGGTGGTCGCCGTGAGGGCGATCGTCACCGACTTGCTCTCGGGGTCGACCGACTTCACCCGGCCGTTGAAGACCAGCTCGGCACCCTTGCCGTCGTTGGGGACCGGCACCACGGCGGTGAACCGCACGTTGTACTCGGTGACCGCGCCGGGGTCACCGACCCACGAGGTGACGTAGCCGCCGCCCAATCCCATGGTCAGCATGCCGTGGGCGATCGCGGTGTCCAGCCCGACGACCTTGGCGATCTCGTCGTCCCAGTGGATCGGGTTGAGATCGCCGGAGACACCCGCGTAGTTCACCAGATCCTGACGGGTCAGCGGGTAGACCTTCTCCGGCAGCTTGTCGCCCACTTTGACCGAACTGAACTCACGCAGTGGCATCAGAAAATCCCTTTTCTCCATCCTCACCGGCACGGCCCGCCAGGGTCGTGTAGGTCTCCTGGACAACGTCACCGGCTTCGTCGGTGATGATGTTCTTGGTCACGATGATCTGGGTGCCGTGAGACTCGCGCACCGAATCCACATACACATCGCAGTACAGTTTGTCGCCGGCCACGATCGGCTTCATGAACTTCAGCACCTGATCGACCTGGACGATCTGCGCGTCCTCAACCGCGATGTTGGCGTGTTGGAAGAACGCCGACTGAGCCTTGTAGCCGAATACGCAGATGAATGTCAGCGGGGCGGGTAGGCCCTTGTAGCCGAGGTCGGCGGCCGCGTCCTCGTCGAAGAACGCGGTGTCGTCGTTTTTCACCGCTATCGCGTGCTCGCGGATCTTCTCGCGCTCCACCACGTAGTAGTCGGGATAGCGGTAGTGCATCCCGATAATGTCTTTGCTCAACGACACGGCTATAGAACCTACCCAGTCGGTCTCGATAACTGCTTAAGCAGGCTAACGTGTCTCGCGGTGGGGCTGGTGCTTGCCGCAGTTCGGGCAGAACTTCTTCAGCTCCATCCGGTCGGGGTCGTTGCGGCGGTTCTTCTTGGTGATGTAGTTGCGGTGCTTGCACACCTCACATGCCAAGGTGATCTTCGGCCGCACGTCGGTACTGGAAGCCATGTCCGTTCTCTCTGCTCTGGTGAAACTCGCGTTGTGGTGCTGTGTTGTAGCGATGGCCGGACTCGAACCGGCGACCTAACGATTATGAGTCGTTCGCTCTAACCGACTGAGCTACATCGCCTCTGGGCAACCCCGTTGAGGGTTTGGGGCCGCCTGCCAGCTCGACGTCCGCCGAGCCCCCTAACGGAATCGAACCGTTGACCTTTTCCTTACCATGGAAACGCTCTACCGACTGAGCTAAGGGGGCCGATCGCCCAAGCGACAGTCGTGCCCCGGGCCTAAAAGAGGTTACAGCCTGGCGCGCAACGTCACCAAACCGCGGAACGGCGCAGGTGCGGCTCCTCGACTAGTTTCCGTCGTGGCGCAGCTGCCACGCGCTGAGATCGCTGAACTCGTCGTACTCGTCGTCTTGCTTATCCTCCGGATCCGACTCACCGAGCAACGTCCGCAGCGCGAGATGGACGGCCTCGCGCGTGTCGGCCAGATGGAACCTACGAATCGCCTCCTGGACCAGACCGTCGTCGATTTCGATCTCGACCCTCTTCTTCATGCGCCAACAATACCCATTAGGCGGGGGCTCACCCGATGGGCGACGAGCGTGTGCCGGCAAAGTGTGCGCTGATGGGAAGCCCCGAGCGGCGACACGGCGGCACGCCCTAGTCTGGTCGGGTGTCAGAGGACCGGCTGTACTTCCGTCAACTCCTATCGGGTCGCGATTTCGCCGCCGGCGACATGTTCGCGACGCAAATGCGCAACTTTGCCTACCTGATCGGCGACCGGCAGACCGGGGACTGCCTGGTGGTCGACCCCGCCTACGCCGCCGGCGATCTGCTCGACGCGCTCGAGACCGACGGCATGCACCTGTCCGGGGTGCTGGTGACCCATCACCACCCCGACCACGTGGGCGGTTCGATGATGGGCTTCCAGCTCAAGGGCCTGGCCGAGCTGCTGGAGCGGGCGCCCGTTCCCGTGCATGTGAACACACATGAGGTCCTTTGGGTTTCGCGGGTCACCGGGATCGGCCTCGGCGATCTCACCACCCATGAGGGACACGACAAGGTCAGCGTCGGGGACATCGAGATCGAGCTGTTGCACACCCCCGGTCACACGCCAGGCAGCCAGTGCTTCCTGCTCGGGGACCGCCTGGTCGCCGGTGACACGCTGTTTCTCGACGGCTGCGGACGCACCGACTTTCCCGGTGGCGACTCCGACGAGATGTATCGCAGCCTGCAAAGGCTCGCCACGCTGCCCGGTGACCCGACGGTGTTTCCCGGGCATTGGTATTCGGCCGAGCCGAGCGCATCGCTGTCGGAGGTCAAGCGCTCGAATTACGTGTACCGCGCGGCCGATCTCGATCAGTGGCGAATGTTGATGGGCGGCTGAGCGAGCCATTCCCGAATCGGCAATGCGCGCCGGACGCCTTTACTATCGGTCCAGCGAAAGAAAGGGTGGGTCGAATGGGGTGGATCCAGAACGCCTGGCAGGGGGTCACCCAGGTGGGGTCCGGCACCTGGGTGGCATGGGCGGCATGGGCGGCGATTTTGCTGGGTGTCGTCGCGCTGGTCTTCATCAGCCGGCAGCTCAAACTCAACCGCCGGTTGGCCGCGGAGCGGACGCGGCCCCAGGTCGCGATGTTCATGGAACCCCATCCCGCCGACTGGCACGTGATCGAACTCGTCGTCCGGAATTTCGGCCAGACCGCGGCGTATGACATCCGGTTCGCCTTTCCCAACCCACCGACGGTGGCCGAATACGAAAACGCCGCCGACGGCTACGCCGACGTCGTAGAACTGCAGCTGCCGCGCGAGCTGCCGGTGCTCGCGCCCGGCCAGGAATGGCGCATGGTGTGGGATTCGGCGCTCGACCGCGCCGAGATCGGAACGGGCATCGAGTCGCGCTTCGCCGGCTCGGTGATCTATTACGACCGCCCCGACAAGCCGCGCGGCTGGCGGTTCTGGGCGGCCGAACGGCCCATGCTGCAGACCAGCGTCGTGCTGGACTGGGACGCGCTGCCGCCGGTTCAGCGCATCGAGCTGATGACCACCCACGACCTGGCGAAGCGGGAAAAGCAGAAGCTGGAGCTGCTGCGCGGGTTGCTGACCTACTTCCACTACGCGAGCAAGGAAACGCGTCCCGACGTGTTCCGCAGCGAGATCGAACGAATCAACGGCGCCGTGCAGGAGACCCAGGACCGCTGGCGCACCCGACTGCTCGACCAGCCCACCGACGTCAGCCTGCGCTGGGGCAACGCGGAAGCCGATCTGGCCAAACACCGCAGCCAGCACGTCTGACCCAGGACAAAGGAGCACCCATGAGCGGCCCGGTGCAGTACAGCCAGAAGGATTCGATCGCGGTCATCCGGATGGACGACGGCAAGGTCAACGCGCTGGGCCCGACGATGCAGCACGCCCTGGGCGAGGCGATCGACCGGGCCGACAGCGACAACGCCGGGGCGCTGGTGATCACCGGCAACGAGCGGGTGTTCAGCGGCGGGTTCGACCTGAAGATCCTGACCTCCGGTGAGGCGCAGCCGGCGATCGACATGCTCAGGGGCGGCTTCGAGCTGGCGTATCGGCTGCTGTCCTATCCCAAGCCGGTGGTGATGGCCTGCACCGGCCACGCCATCGCGATGGGCGCGTTCCTGTTGTCGTCCGGCGACCACAGGGTGGCCGCCCACGCCTACAACATTCAGGCCAACGAGGTGGCGATCGGCATGGTCATCCCCTACGCGGCCCTGGAGATCATGAAGCTGCGCCTGACGCAGTCGGCCTACCAGCAGGCCGCCGGGCTGGCCAAGACGTTCTTCGGCGAAACCGCGCTGGCCGCCGGGTTCGTCGACGAGATCGTGTTGCCCGAGATGGTGGTCGACCGCGCCGAGGAGGCCGCGCGCGAATTCGCCGCCCTGCACCGGCACGCCCACGCCGCAACCAAGCTGCGCGCCCGGGCCGACGCGCTGAAGGCGATCCGCGCCGGAATCGACGGACTAGAGGCCGAGTTCGGGCTCTGACAGCGCGAACGCGGTGACCGGGAAAAGACCTGGCCACCGCGTTGCTCGCCTCCTCGCGGCCAGTGTGGCACGGCCGCGACGCGCCGTCACTTCACCCTTCCGCCGATACCCATTGATACGGCAGGAACTTCCCGTCGAACGTCACCACCACCCGGTCGCCCGACGAATGCGGCTTCTTGTGCAGGTCGACGCTGAAGTTGATCGCGCTCATGATGCCGTCGCCGAACTGCTCGTGGATCACTTCCTTGATGGCGCCGCCGTAGACCTGCAGCGCCTCGTAGAAGCGGTAGATGGTCGGGTCGGTCGGGACCGCGGTGGGCAGGCCACCGCGCATCGGCGGCGCCGCCAGCACGGGAACCGCCGACTCGTCGAGCCCGAGCATCTCGACGAGAACCTTGCCGGACTCGGCGGGTATCGGGTGCTGGCCGAGCAAGGCCGACGTGGTCCACAGCACCGGCCTGCCGATCGCGTCGGCCAGCTCCTGCCAGGAGAGCCCCTTCGCCAGCCGCGCGACGACGATCTGTTCGGTGAGTTGGTCTCTCGTCATGAATATCAGCATTGCACCGCACAACGATGGTCGCAGGGCGTGGGCGTCACCCCGGTTTCGTCGCGGTGACCACGCGCGTCGAAAACCACGGACCGCCATACCACATGCGCCATCCGACGTTGCGGCGCTGCACGTTTCGCCATCCCAACTCCCGCAGCCGTGCGGCATGCTGACGGGTCTCCCAGAGGTCGGCGATGGCGAGCCGACCGCCCGGCCGCAACACGCGAACCGCTTCCTGTAGCGCCTGCCGCCGGCCGGCGCGGCTTGGAATGTTGTGGATCGCCAGGTTGCTGACGATGACGTCCACGCTTTCGTCGGGCAGCGGCAGGGCGGTCATGTCGGCGGTGCGCACCTCGACGCGCTCGGCGACGCCCTCCAGTGCCGCATTGGCCAGCGTGGCCTCCTGCGAGTTGTCGGTCTGGTCCGCATGCCAGAGGTCGACGCCCACGGCACGACCCCTGGGCAGCCGCTTGGCCGCGGCCAGCAACACCGCGCCGCGTCCACAGCCGAGGTCGAGCACTGTTTCGTCGCCACGCAGCCGCAGCCCGTCGAACACCCGGTCCCACACCACGAACTTGCCCGAGCGCGTCGCGTAGACGTACGACGCCATCGCCGAGAGCAGGGCGACGGCCCAGCCCCCGACCAACGCCGCCGTCACCCTGCGGCCGCGCGCCCAGCTGATCCCGGCCCACACCCCCAGGCCGGCGGCCTGGGTGACGACGCTTATCGCCTGCCCGCGCGCCGAGATCGTTTTGAACGAGCCGTCGATTCCATAGTCGCCGCGGTGGTCATGCACGCCGCTCACCACCGCCCGTGGTGCACGACCTCGGAAAACGGCCGCCGATCCGGCTTGCGGATCGGGGCGAGCGGACGGTCGGCGGGATAGCCGACGCCCAGCAGGAACGCCACCTGGTGATCCTCGGGCACACCGAGGACGGCGCGCGCCTTGTCCTGGTCGCCCACCGACGAGTGGCCCGTGCCGATGCCCAGGTCGGTGGCGGCGATCATCATCGCCATCGTGGCCTGGCCGACGTCGTAGTTGTCGGTGACGAGCCTGCGCTCATCCGGCGGCACCGGCACGACGATCGCGATCGCGGCCGCGGCCGCGGCGATGTGGCCGGCACCCCGCCAGACCGTGGACAACTCCTGCAGCTGGGCCGGATCGGTGACGATCACGAAGTCCCACGGCTGCCGGTTTTTCGCCGACGGCGCGCGCCAGCCGGCCTCGGCGATGCGGTCCAGGTCGGCTTCCGGCACCGGCTCCGGCTTGTATTGCCGCACATTGCGCCGCGCACAGATCGCGTCCCAAGCTTCCATCTCGTTCCCTCTCCGTCCTTGCCCATGCTGCCACCACCGTCGAACGGCCTGTCGGCGCAGAATCATCCCCGACCGTCGGTGCGGCGTTCTATGGTGGCAGCGCAATGGCCCTCCATCTTCACCGTGCCGAACGCACCGACGCACTCGCCGACGGTCTCGGCGCCCTGTTGACCAGCCCGCCGGCCGACCCGTTCGCCGAGGAGCTGGTGCTGGTCCCGGCGCGCGGCGTGGAACGCTGGCTCAGCCAGCGGCTGTCGCACGCGCTGGGGTGCCGGCCCGGCGCCGGCGACGGGGTGTGCGCGGGGGTCGCGTTCCGCAGCCCGGCCTCGTTGATCGCCGAGATCACCGGCACGGTCGACGACGATCCCTGGTCGCCCGAGGCGATGACGTGGCCGCTGCTGGAGGCCATCGATTGCAGCCTCGACGAGCCGTGGTGCCGAACGCTCGCAACGCATTTGGGCCACTTCGACACCGGCGAGGAGGCGGAGCTGCGGCGCGCCCGGCGCTATTCGACCGCGCGCCGGCTGGCGGGCCTGTTCGCCTCCTACGCGCGGCAGCGTCCGCAACTGCTCAGCGACTGGTTGGGCTGCGACGCGGGAGACCTCGACTCCGACCTGCGCTGGCAGCCGGAGCTGTGGCGGGCGCTGGTCGAGCGCATCGACGCCGACCCACCACACGTCCGCCACCACAAGACGGTCGCGCGGTTGCGGGAGGGGCCCAGCGACCTGCCGGCGCGGCTGTCGCTGTTCGGGCACACCCGGCTGGCCGCCACCGACGTGCAGCTGCTCGACGCGCTGGCCACCCACCACGATCTGCACCTGTGGCTGCCGCACCCCAGCGACGAACTGTGGCGGGCGCTGGCCGGCAGCCACGGCACCATCGCCCGCCGCGAGGACGTCAGCCACCGTGACGTAGTCCACCCATTGCTGGCGACGCTGGGGCGGGACCTTCGCGAGCTCCAGCGCAGCCTCCCCACGGATCCGCGAACCGACGAATATCTTCCCGGCCGGACGCACCCCGACACGCTGCTCGGCTGGCTGCAGACCGACATCGCCGCCAATGCCGTTCGGCCACAAGGGCGCAGGCTCGCCGCGGATGACCGCTCCGTCCAGATACACAGCTGCCACGGCCCGGCCCGGCAGGTCGATGTGCTGCGCGAGGTGCTGCTCGGCCTGCTGCAGGACGACCCGACTCTGCAGCCGCGCGACATCCTGGTGATGTGTCCGGACATCGAGACGTACGCGCCGCTGATCGTCGCGGACTTCGGGCTCGGCGACATGGTGCATGGCGCGCATCCCGCTCACCGCTTGAGAGTGCGGCTCGCCGACCGTTCTCCCATTCAGACCAATCCCCTGCTCGGCCTGGCCGCGCAGTTGCTGGCGCTGGCAGGCAGCAGGGTGACCGCCAGTGAGGTGCTCAACTTCGCCGAGGCCGCGCCGGTGCGCGGCCGCTTCGGCTTCACCGATGACGACCTGGAGGCCATCACCCGCTGGGTTCGGCAGGCGAACATCCGGTGGGGTTTCGACCAGGAGCACCGGCGGCCTTACCACGTCGACTTCGTGCACAACACTTGGCGTTTCGGCATCGACCGGGTGCTGGCCGGAGTCGCGATGTCCGACGATTCGCACGCCTGGATCGATTCGACCCTGCCCCTCGACGATGTCAGCAGCAACCGCGTCGACTTGGCGGGCCGGTTCGCCGAATTCGTCGACCGGCTGCAGCGAGTGGTCGACTCGCTCAGCGGGGCGCGGCCGCTACGGGAGTGGCTCGCGGGCCTGACCGACGGCATCGCCCTGCTGGCGCACATCGACGATTCGGACCTGTGGCAAACCAGCCAGCTGCACCGTGAATTCGCGCGGGTGTTGACCGACGCCGGTCCGCGGGCCGACACCACGCTGCAACTGCCCGACATCCGGGCGCTGCTCGACCGGCACCTCGCCGGACGCCCGACGCGGGCCAACTTCCGCACCGGCACCCTGACCGTGTGCACCATGGTGCCGATGCGCTCGGTGCCGCACCGGGTGGTCTGCCTCGTCGGGCTGGACGACGGCGTGTTTCCGCGCCTCGGCGTCGTCGACGGTGACGACGTGCTGGCCCGCGACCCGATGACCGGTGAACGCGATATTCGTTCCGAGGACCGGCAATTGCTGCTGGACGCCATTGGCGCGGCCACCGAACACCTGGTGATCACCTATACCGGCGCCAACGAGTATTCCCCCCAGCCCCGCCCGCCCGCGGTGCCGCTGGCCGAGCTGCTGGACACCCTCGACATGACCGTGCCGAGCGAAAGGCCGGACCAGATCCGCGAGCGCGTCGTCGTCCATCATCCGTTGCAGCCGTTCGACATTCGCAACGTCATCCCCGGAAGGCTGGTGCCGGAGGTTCCGTTCACCTTCGACCCGACGGTGCTGCGGGCCGCGCGGGCCGCAGCGGGTAAACGCGGCGAACCACCCTCGTTCATCTCCGGACCGCTGCCGCCACCGCGCGCCGACGACGTGATCCTCGCCGATCTCGTCGGCTTCTTCAAAGACCCGGTGAAGGGCTTCTTCCGCGCGCTGGACTTCACGCTGCCGCGAGACGTCGACGGCGTGCAAGACGCCATGCCGGTCGACATCAACAGTCTCGAGGAGTGGACGGTCGGCGACCGCATGCTCGGCGACATCCTGCTCGGGATGACACCGGATGACGCGCGTCAGGCCGAGTGGCGCCGGGGCACGCTGCCGCCGGGCCAACTGGGTTGGCGCAAGGCGGCCGAGGTTCGCGATCAGGCCGCCCTGCTGGCGGCCGCCGCCCAGCAGCATCGGCGTGCCGAGGCCCGGGCGTATGACGTCGACATCGACCTCGGCTCCGGGCGACGGCTCACGGGGACGGTGTCGCCGGTGTACGGGGAGCGGCTGGTGTCGGTGACCTATTCCAAGCTCGACGGCAAGCACCTGCTCGAGTCGTGGATTCCGTTGCTGGCGTTGATCGCTCACGATCCGGCCCGCGACTGGTCGGCGGTGTGCATCGGCCGTCGCAAGAGGGGCACCGGCCCGCGGCTGGAGGGGCTGGGGCGACCGAACGATGACGCCGCCGCGATACTGCGCGATCTGGTGGCGATCTACGACGCGGGGCGCCGGGAGCCGATTCCGCTGCCCATCAAGACGTCCTATGCCTGGGCGGCCGCACGCCACTGCGGCGACGATCCGGAGCGTGAGGCGGAATATCGGTGGAAGTGGGAGGACGAAGAGCCGGCACACGTGCGGGCCTGGGGCAAGAAGGTGCGACTGGCCGACCTCATGCAGCCGTTGCGACCGGGCGAGGAATGCGACGGTGAGGACAACCGGCTCGGCGCCTATGCAGCCCGGCTGTGGCTGCCGATGCTGCGCGCGGAGCGGAAGCCGTAGATGGGCCAGCTGACGGGGCGCTTCGATCTGGTGGGCCCGCTGCCGGCCCGGTGTTCCACCACGGTGCTGGAGGCCAGCGCCGGCACGGGCAAGACGTTCGCGCTGGCCGGCCTGGTGACCCGCTACCTCGCCGAGGGCGAGGCGACGCTGGACCAGATGTTGCTCATCACCTTCGGCCGGGCCGCCAGCCAGGAGCTTCGGGAGCGCGTCCGCTGCCAAATCGTCGAGGCGGTAGCCGCTTTCACTGACCCATCGACGGCCGGTGACAACGAATTGATCAAGCATCTGCTCGACGGCAGCGACGCTCAGCGCACGGAACGTAGGCAGCGACTGCGCGATGCGCTGGCCGGCTTCGACGCGGCGACGATCGCCACCACCCACCAGTTCTGCCAACTGGTGTTGCGCTCGCTCGGCGTCGCCGGCGACACGGCGGGCAGTGTCACGCTGCTGGAGAGCCTCGACGAGCTGGTCGTCGAGATCGTCGACGATCTGTACCTCGCGCACTTCGGGCAGGAGCGCGACGACCCGGTGTTGCAGTACCGCGACGCGCTGCGGCTGGCGCGCGAGGTGGCCAACAACCCGTCCACGCAGCTGCGCCCCCGCGACCCCGAACCCGGCTCGCGGGCCGCGGTCTGCGTCCGCTTCGCGGAAGAGGTTCTCGCCGAGCTGAATACGCGCAAGCGTCGGCTGGGCGTCCTGGGCTACGACGACCTGCTGATCCGGCTCGCCGACGCGCTGGCCACCGACGAATCCCCCGCCCGGGTCCGCATGCATCAGCGCTGGCCCATCGTGATGGTCGACGAGTTCCAGGACACCGACCCCGTGCAATGGAAGGTCATCGACCGCGCGTTCAGCGGGCGCTGCACCGTCGTCCTGATCGGCGATCCGAAGCAGGCGATCTACGCTTTCCGCGGCGGCGACATCGTCACGTATCTGCAGGCGGCTGAGGCGGCGGGCGAGAAGAAGACGTTGGGCATCAACCGGCGCAGCGATTCCGCGCTCGTCGAGCGGCTGCAGGTGGTGTTGCGCGGCGCCCAACTCGGTGACCCGACGATCGTGGTCAGCGACGTCGATGCCTATCACCGGGGCCACCGGCTGGCCGGGGCGCCGAGAAACGACCCCTTCCGGTTGCGCGTTGTGCCGCGAAAGGCTTTGGGGCGCAAGGGCCTGGCGAACATGCCGATCGATGAGTTGCGCGAGCACATCGGCGCTGACCTCGCGGCCGACATCCGCGCACTGCTGGCGAGCGGCGCGACGTTCGGCGGCGAGCCGCTGCGGGCCCGCGACATCGCCGTCATCGTGGAAAGGCACGAGGACGCCGGCGCTTGCTTCAGGGCGCTCTGCGACGCCGGCGTCCCCGCGGTGTACACCGGCAACACCGACGTGTTCGCCTCGGGCGCCGCCGCGGATTGGCTATGTCTGCTGGAGGCGTTCGACCAACCGCACCGTCCGGGCATGGTGCGCGCCGCGGCGGCGACCATGTTCTTCGGCGAGACCGCGGCATCGCTGGCCGCCGGCGGCGATGCGCTGACCGATCGGGTCGCGGAGACGTTGCGGGAATGGGCGGGCCACGCGCGGGAACGCGGCGTCGCCGCCATCTTCGAGGCCGCGCAATTGCGGGGCATGGGTGACCGCCTGCTCTCCGCCCTGGGCGGTGAGCGGCACATGACCGACCTGGCGCACGTCGCGCAGTTGCTGCAGGACGTCGCGCACCGCGACCGCTACAGTCTGCCGGCCCTTCGCGACTGGCTGCGCCGGCAGCGCGACGAGCGCAGCGGCGCGCCCGAACGCAACCGGCGGCTGGACAGCGACGCGGCCGCCGTGCAGATCATGACGGTCTACGTAAGCAAGGGCCTGCAGTACCCGATCGTGTACCTGCCGTTCGCGTTCAACCGCAGCGTTCAGAAACGCGACATCGTGCTGTTCCATGACGACACGGTGCGCTGCCTGCATGTCGGCGGCAAGGACAGCCCGGACTTCCCCAGGGTCGAAGCGCTGGGCCGCCAGGAGGATGCCGGCGACGCCAGCCGGTTGACGTACGTCGCGCTGACGAGGGCGCAGACGCAGGTGGTGGCGTGGTGGTCGCCGGCCTACTACGAACCCAATGGCGGCCTGTCCCGGCTGCTGCGCGGCCGCCGGCCCGGCGAGTCCGTCGTGCCCGACGAATGTGAACCGGCGAAGATCTCCGACGACGACGCGATGGCCCGGTTCCGTGAGTGGGAGGCCGTGGCCGGCCCGGTGATCGAGGAGTCGGTCGTGGTCGCGGCCCCGGCGCTGGCGCCCGCGCCGGTGCCGTCGGATATCGACAGCCGCCACTTTCACCGCACCATCGACACCGGCTGGCGGCGCACCTCCTACTCCGGCCTCATCCGGGATGCGGAGACCTCCGAGGCCACCGGGGTGAGCAGCGAGCCCGAGGTCACCGAGCTGGACGACGAGGCCGGCGATATTGCGTTGAGCGAGGCCGCATCCGGGCCGCACGTGCCATCCCCGATGGCGGATCTGCCCATGGGCGCGAAGTTCGGCACGCTGGTGCACGCGGTGCTGGAGACCGCCGACCCGTTGGCGTCCGACCTGGCCGCCGAGCTTGCGGCGCAGATCCGGCGGCACTCGGTGTGGTGGCCGGTCGCGGTGGCGCCGGAGGTGCTGGCGGAGGCGATGGTGCCGATGCACGACACCCCGCTGGGTCCGCTGGCCGGGGGCTTGACGCTGCGCCGGATCGGGCTGCCGGATCGGCTGGCCGAACTCGACTTTGAGTTCCCGCTGGCCGGCGGCGACCTTCGCTCGGCCACGCCCGAGCTGCGCCTGGCGGACGTGGGGGCGCTGCTGCGCCTCCACCTGCCGGCCGACGACGCGCTGGCGTCGTATGCCGATCGGTTGGCGGGCCGCGCGCTCAGCGGGCAACCGTTGCGCGGATACCTCACCGGCTCGGTCGATGCCGTCCTGCGCGTCCCCGACGGTGCGGGGCATCGCTACCTGGTGGTGGACTACAAGACCAACTGGCTCGGCGATCCCGAGCGGACCCTGACGTCGGCCGACTACGACCGGGCGCGGCTGGTGGAGGCGATGCTGCATTCGGATTATCCGCTGCAGGCGCTGCTGTACAGCGTTGTGCTGCATCGGTTCTTGCGGTGGCGGGTCCCCGGCTACGATCCCGCCCGGCATCTCGGCGGTGTCCTCTACCTGTTTGTACGCGGGATGTGCGGCGCCGACACACCGGTGCTCAACGGGCACCCGTCGGGGGTGTTCAGCTGGCGGCCACCCGCGTCGCTGGTTGCGGCGCTGTCGGATCTGCTCGACGACGGGAGGGCCGCCGCGTGACGGTCGAGGCGATCGGCGCCGCGGGCAGGCTGCGGGCGTTCAGCGATGCCGGCGTCTTCGAGGCGGCGGATGTTCATGTGGCGCAGCGGCTTACGGCGCTCGCCGGGGAGCCGGATGAGCGGGTGGCGCTGGCGATCGCCCTGGTGGTGCGCGCGCTGCGCGGCGGTTCAGTGTGCGTGGACCTGCGGGTGGTGGAGGCGCAGATCGGCATCGCCGACCTGCCGTGGCCCGAGGCGGACGAATGGATGGCCGCCGTGCGGGCGAGTCGGTTGCTCGGGTCACCGCCGGTGCTGCGGCTGTTCGGTGACCTGTTGTACCTGGACCGGTACTGGCTCGAGGAAGAGCAGGTGTGCGCGGACCTGCTCGCGCTGTCCGTTCCGGGGGCAACGGGTCAGACGCCGCCGCTAGATCGACTCTTCCCGCCGGGCTATGACGAACAGCGGGCGGCCGCCGAAATCGCGCTGTCGCAAGCGGTTACGGTGCTCACCGGTGGGCCCGGCACCGGAAAGACCACCACGGTGGCGCGGCTGCTGGCGCTGCTGGTCGAGCGGGCGGAGCTCACCGGCGCTCCGCGGCCGCGAATCGCCCTGGCCGCACCGACCGGCAAGGCCGCGGCGCGCCTGGCCGAGGCCGTCGCCGCCGAGGTCGAGAACCTGGACGCGGTGGACCGGGCTCGGCTGGCCGGGTTGCAAGCGACGACGCTGCACCGGCTGCTGGGCTCCAGGCCCGATACCTCCGTGCGGTTTCGACACAATCGCGGCAACCGGCTGCCGCACGACGTCATCGTCGTCGACGAGACGTCGATGGTGTCGCTGACGATGATGGCGCGGCTGCTGGAAGCGGTGCGACCGGACACCCGGCTGATCCTGGTGGGCGATCCCGACCAGCTGGCCTCGGTGGAGGCCGGCGCCGTGCTGGCGGACTTGGTGGAGGGGTTGACCGCTCGACACGACGTGCGGGTGGCCGCCCTGCACACACCGCACCGGTTCGGCGAATCGATTGGCGCACTGGCCGAAGCGATCCGGATCGGCGACGCCGACCGCGTGGTGGGCGTGCTGCGTGCCGGCGGTGAGCATATCGAGTGGGTGGACTCCGACGGGCCTACCGACCGGCTGCGTGCGGTGCTGACCGGGCACGCGTTGCGGGTGCGGGAAGCCGCGGTGCTCGGCGCCGCCGAGGTGGCCCTGGCCACACTCGACGAGCACCGCCTGCTGTGCGCGCACCGGCGGGGACCCTACGGGGTGTCGCAGTGGAACCGGCAGGTGCAGCGTTGGCTCTCCGAGGCGACGGGGCAGCCGGTGTTCTCGGATTGGTACGTCGGTCGGCCACTGTTGGTGACGGCCAACGACTATGGGCTCAAGGTCTACAACGGTGACACCGGGGTCGTCGTCGCCGGCGACGATGGGTCACGAGACGGCCTGCGGGCGGTCATCGCCGGCGCCACCGGAACCTTGGATTTCGCGACGAGCCGCCTCAGCGATATCGAGACGATGCACGCGATGACCATCCACAAGAGCCAGGGCAGCCAGGCGACCGAGGTGACAGTCCTCATGCCGCCGGAGGATTCGCGGTTGCTGACCCGCGAGCTGTTGTACACCGCCGTGACCCGGGCCAAGGTGAAGGTGCGGGTGGTCGGAGCGGAGCCGTCGGTGCGCGCCGCTATCGAGCGGCGGGCGGTGCGGGCGAGCGGGCTGCGCCAGCGGTTGCAGCGCTTCACCCATTGAGCGCGGCGCCCGATTCGGCGGCCTTAGAATCGCGGTCAGCATGGTCGAAGAAGAGGGGCCCGCGCCCGTATCCCGGGCAGGCCACATCGCGCGGCTCGCGGCGTTCGCCACCTTCCTCGCCGCGATGTTCTACCTGGTGGCCGTCGCGCGGGTCATCGACATCGAGGCGGTGCGGCGCGCGGTCTCGGCGACCGGGCCGGCGGCACCGCTGACCTACGTCGTGGTGTCGGCCGTCCTCGGCACGCTGTTCGTGCCCGGCTCGATCCTGGCCGCCGGCAGCGGCATGCTGTTCGGTCCGCTGCTGGGCGTCTTCGTGACGCTGGGCGCGACGGTCGGCACCGCGATGGCCGCCAGCCGCGTCGGGCGCCGGGCCGGCCGGGACAGCGCGCGGGCCCTGCTGGGCGAGCAACGTGCCGACCGCATCGACGGCCTGATCGAACAGCGCGGGCTGTGGGCGGTCGTGGGCCAACGATTCGTCCCCGGCATCTCCGACGCGCTGGCGTCCTATACGTTTGGAGCGTTCGGAGTCCCGTTGTGGCAGATGGCGATTGGCTCCCTCATCGGTTCGGCACCGCGGGCGTTCGCCTACACCGCGCTCGGCGCCTCGATCAAGCACCTCTCATCGCCGCTGGCGTACGCGGCGATCGCGGTGTGGTGCGTGAGCGCCATCGTCGGCGCGTTCGCGGCGCGGCGCGGATACCGGAAATGGCGCGAGCAGGCCCGCGCCACGGGCACCGATCGATCGCCGAACGTGTGACCTAGCGAGATTTCCGCTAAACCGCCGTCCGTTGCGCGGCCACGAAGAGGTTCCCCGGAACCTGGTCCTCGACCTCTTTCGGGGCTCTGCGGCCGTAGCCCGCCATCAGCTCGTCGGACGGCGTCACCGCCACCTCCCAGCCGTGGCGGCGAAACCACTCACCGACGTCCTCGCGCTCCTCGAAGTACCACAGCTCATCGGTGCGGGGGATCTCGCGGCCGGGGTCCACCTTGGCCATGAGTGCGCGAATCCGCTCCATCCGCTCGCGGCGCCTGGAGCGAAACCCGGGGTCGAGGAACTTCGGGCCCAGCGCCTCCACGGCGACCCGGCTGCCGGGCGCGGTGAGTTCCTGGATGCGTTCGAACAGCAACTCCTGGGCCACGGCGGGCAGGTAGGGCATCAGCCCCTCCGCCGACCAGACGCTGGGCGTCGACGGGTCAAATCCCGTCCGCCGCAACGCCTCCGGCCAGTCTTGGCGCAAGTCCACCGCGACGGCGACCCGGTTGCAGGCGGGCTGGGCGCCGTGACCGGTCAACGTCGACAGCTTGAACTCCAGCACCCTGGGCTGGTCGAGCTCGTACACCGTGGTGCCATCGGGCCAGGGCAGCCGCCAGGATCGCGCGTCCAACCCCGCCGCCAGGATCACCGCCTGGCGGATGCCGGCCTTGGCCGCGTCGAGGAAGAACTGGTCGAAAAACGCCGTCCGCGAAGCCATGTAGCCGACCATCGCCTTCATCTGCAGCGGCAGCGAGGGTTCGGCCTCGATGAGCTCGGCAGGCAGCTGAGGGGCGGAGTGCCAGTTCCACACCCCGTCGCCGACCGCGTCGAGGAAGACCTGGGCGAACGGGTCGGAGATCAACGGATTCTCGCTGCGGGTTTCGGCCGCGCGCGCCGAGGCGACGCCCAACGCCGTCGCGCCCACGCTTTCGGTGATCTCCCACGTGTCGTTGTCGGTTCGAGCCACGGTCACTCCTTTTCAGCGGCCACGAAAAGGGTCTTGGGGGCGGCGTCCTCGACGCCCTGCGGAGGCCTGCGGCCGTAGCTGGCCATCAACTCCTCGGCCGGCGTCACCGTCACTGTCCACCCGTGCCGGCGCAACCACTCCCCGACGTCCTCGCGCTCCTCGAAGTACCACAGGTCGTGGACGTCGGGAATGTCGCGTTCCGGCTGGAGCTTGGCCATCAGGTCGCGCACCCGCTGCATGTCCGCACGCCGCTTTTCGATGGCGGCCTCGTCGAGGAAGTCGGGGCCGGGGGCCTCCACCGCGATCCGGCTGCCTGCGGCGCCGAGCGCATCGACGCGCTCGAACAGCAACTCCTGGGCGGCCGCCGGCAGGAACGGCAGCAGACCCTCGGCCGACCAGGCGCTCGGCACCGAGGCGTCAAAACCGGCCTCGCGCAACGCGGCCGGCCAGTCGTGGCGCAGGTCGACCGGGACGTGCACCAGGTTGCACGTTGGCCGCGCGCCGTTTTCCCGCAGCGTCGAGGACTTGAATTCCAGCACGCGGGGCTGATCGAGTTCGTACACCGTCGTGCCGTCGGGCCAGGGCAGCCGCCACGCCCGCGAGTCCAGGCCGGCCGCCAGGATCACCACCTGCGGCGCGCCCGCGCGCGTCGCGTCGAGAAAGAACCGATCGAAAAACGACGTCCGCGCGGCCATGTAGTCGACCATTCCCTGCATCCGCGGCTTGAGGTCGGGTTCGGCCTCGGCGATCTCGGCGGGCAGGTCGGGCGCCGCGAACCAGCTCCACATTCCCTCGCCCGCGGCGTCCAGGAACACCCGCGCGAAAGGGTCGCTGATCAGCGGATTTTCGCTCTCGGTTTCCGCCGCGCGCGCCGCCGCGACGCCCAGGGCCGTGGCGCCCACACTCTCGGTGATCTCCCAGGTGTCGTTGTCGGTTCTGGCCACCTCATGTCCTCCAATTCGCTAGCACGACTACCTACCCGACCGTACGCGCGCCGCATGTGAACAAGCTGTCCATCAAGTTGATCCACCCTGGCCCGGAAGTATCCGGTTAAGGTCTCGACATGCGGGTTGACGGGCGCGACATCAGCGTTTCGGGCAACTTGCTGCAACCGCTGACCCGGCGGACCAACGACATCCTGCGACTCGCCGCGTCGGTGGTCTTCTTCGCGATCGTGATCGCCGGTTCGCTGATCACCCGGCCGCAGTGGCTCGCGCTGGAGCGCTCGATCTCGGAGATCGTCGGGGTGCTGACCCCCACCCAGTCGGATCTCGTGTACCTGGCCTACGGCATCGCGATCCTGGCGCTGCCGTTCGCCATCCTCATCGGCCTGGTCGCGGGGCGGCAATGGAAACTGCTCGGCGCCTACGGGGCCGCCGGGCTCATCGCGGTCCTCTCGCTCTCTATCGGCGGCAACGGCATCTCGGCGCCGCGCTGGCATTTCGACCTGAGCGACCGGCCGCAGACCGCGCTGGCACAGATCCTCGACGACCCGCGGTGGATCGCGATGCTCGCCGCGGTCCTGACCGTGTCGGGTCCCTGGCTGCCCGCGCGCTGGCGGCACTGGTGGTGGACGCTGCTGCTGGCCTTCGTGCCGATCCACCTCTTCGTCAGTGCGATCGTGCCGGCACGCTCCTTGCTGGGGCTGGCGGTCGGCTGGTTCGTCGGCGCGCTGGTGGTCCTGGTGGTCGGCACTCCCGCCCTCGAGGTGCCGCTGGAAGGCACGGTACGCGCGCTGGCCAAGCGGGGATGCGTGGTCTCGCGGCTGCAAGTGGTGCGGCCCGCCGGGCCCGGCCCGCTGGTCCTGTCGGCGACGTGCGAGGACTCCGGTGCCGACTCCGAATCGGCCCTGATCGAGATGTATGGCCCGCATCAGCGCAGCGGCGGCGCCCTGCTTCAGGTCTGGCGGAAGCTGCGGCTGCGGGCCAGGGAAACCGCACCGCTGGTGGCGTCGATGCGCCGCGCCGTCGAGCACCGCGCGCTGCTGGCCATCGCCGTCGGCGACGTGGGTCTCGCCAACACGTCGACGATCGCCGTCGCCAGCCTCGACCGGGGCTGGATGATGTACGCGCACAGGCCGGTTCGGGGGATTCCGCTCGACCAATGCGCGAAGACGACTCCGGTGGACCGCGCGTGGAAGTCGCTGCGAGAGCTCAACGACCACCAGATCTCCCACGGTGACCTGCGCGCCCGGGAGATCACGGTCGACGGCGGCACGGTGCTCTTCGGCGGGTTCGGCAACGCCGAGTACGGGGCCACCGAGACCCAGCTCCAATCCGACATCGCCCAGCTGCTGGTGACGACGTCGGCGCTGTACGACGCGAAATCGGCGGTGGCCGCCGCGATCGACGCGTTTGGCGAGGACACCGTCCTGAGCGCTTCGCGTCGGCTCACCAAATCGGCTGTGCCCAAATATATCCGGCGGTCGGTCGCCGACGCCGGCGCGGTGATCTCCGGCGCCCGTGCGGAGGTGAAGCGGCAGACCGGTGCGGATCAGATCAAGACCGAAACGATCACCCGGTTCACCCGGCGGCAGGTCATCCAGCTGGTGCTGCTCGTCGCGCTGGTCTATGTCGCCTACCCGTTCATCAGCACCGTGCCGACGTTCGTTTCCCAAGTGAGCAAGGCGAACTGGTGGTGGGCGCTGCTGGGCTTGGCGGTATCGGCCCTGACGTATGTGGGCGCCGCGGCCGCGTTGTGGGCGAGCGCCGACGAATCCGTGGTCTTCTGGAAGCTGTCAATCGCCCAGGTGGCCAACACCTTTGCGGCAACGACCACGCCGGCCGGGGTCGGTGGGCTCGCTCTCAGCACGCGGTACCTGCAAAAGGGCGGCGGGCTGTCTGCGGTGCGCGCCACCACGGCGGTCGCGCTGCAGCAAGTTGTGCAGGTGATCATGCACCTGCTGTTGCTGATCTTGTTCAGCCTGGTGGCGGGCGCGTCGATGGACCTTTCCCACTATGTTCCGAGCGCAACGGTGCTGTACCTGATCGCGGGCGTGGCGCTGGGCGGCGTCGGCACGTTTTTGCTCGTGCCGAGGCTGCGGCGCTGGCTGGCGACGGATCTGCGTCCGAGGCTGAAGGAGGTGATCGGCGACCTCGTGGAGGTGGCCCGGGAGCCGAAACGGTTGGGACTGATCGTACTCGGTTGCGCCGGAACGACTCTCGGGGCCGCACTCGCGCTGTGGACCAGCGTGGAAGCGTTCGGCGGTGGCGCGACGTTTGTCACGTGCACCGTGGTGACGATGGTCGGTGGGACGCTGGCGTCGGCGGCCCCGACGCCCGGCGGTGTCGGCGCCGTGGAGGCGGCGCTGATCGGTGGCCTGGCGGCGTTCGGCATACCCGCGGCCACCGGCGTGCCGTCGGTGCTGCTCTATCGCGTGCTCACCTGCTGGCTACCCGTATTCGTCGGCTGGCCGGTGATGCGGTGGTTGACCGAGAACGAGATGATCTGACCCCGGTCAGGGTTCGTCGGGCTCTGACGTAACGACGAAAACGATTGACTTCCTCGCGGTTTCGCCGACCGTGGTGGTAAGGAACACGACGTAATACTCCCCGGGCACCGACTGGGCCGCCGTCATCGCGACGTCGACCGAGGCCGATCCGTCGGCGCCGAACTGTCCGGAGGCCGGTGTCACGGTGATCCCGGGATCGGAGGAGGCGCCGGTGATGCCGTAACCGCCGGCGCCGTCGACCATCCGTTGCAGGTCGACCTTCACCGTGCCGGTGCGCCCCGGTTGGAGCCGGAGGATGGGTTGCGGCGCATTGACGGTCACCGCCGAACTTCCCGCGGCGAACGACGGCGGCGCGGAAGACTCGGCGGTGCCCCAGCTCTTGTTGGGGTAGGCGGCGAGGGAGAACGCGACCTCGCCGCCGGTGCGGATGATCGACTCCGGCAGCCAAGTGCGATCGGTGGCCAGCCCGTCGACGCTCAGGCCGCCGATGAACTTCAGGTGGTGGGGTCCCGACGCGCCCGGGGCGGAGATGCGGATGAATTTCCCTGCGGGAAGCGCGATCACGATCCGATCGAACAGCGGCGCGGCCACCGTCAGGATCGGCGTTCCCGGCGTGCTGGGGTACAGGCCGAGGGCGGCCCAGACGTACCAGCTGGACATCGCCCCGAGGTCGTCGTTGCCGGGCTCGCCGTCGGGCTTCGCTGCGAACAGGCCGCGCACCCGGTCGACGGTGAGCTGGGTCTGCCACGGTTGGCCGACGTAGTTGTACAGCCACGGCACCCCGAACCCGGGCTCGTTGCCGGCCCAGAGGTGGGGGTCGTTGGGGCCGACGTTGAGCTTTGCGGTGAACCGGTCGAGCCGGTCGGCCACGGCGGCGCGGCCGCCGAGCGCGGTCACCAGTCCGGCGACGTTGTGCGGCACCCACCAGACGTATTGCTCGGCGTTGCCCTCGTCGTATCCGTCCTGGCCGAAAGCCCTGGGGGAATCGTAATATCCAGGGCCCTCTCGGAAGAATCCCATCGTGCCGCGTGGCGAGACGTATCGGGTGCTGGGATTGAACAGGTTCTGCCAATACTGCGCGCGGGTTTGGAATTCGGCCGCGGTCACGGTGTCGCCGAGCGCGTCGGCGAATCGGGAGATCGCGAAGTCGTCGACCGACCACTCCAGCGTGATCGACGCGTCGGCGATCCATCCGCCGTTGCCGAACTCGACGGTGTGCGGCGCGTAGCCCAGCCCCAGGTAGGTGGTGATGCCGGGCCGCTCCACGTAGCCGCCGCGGCCGACCCCGCCCTTGGTCGCCGCGTCGATCATGTAGCGCAGTGCGGTCTGGACGTCAAAGTCCTTGCCCCCGTACGCGTAGAGGTTCACGATGAGCGGGACCACGCTGTCGCCGCTCATCTCGCCGGTCGCCGAATTCGCAAGGGCCCAACGGGGAAACGAACCGCTCTGTTCCGCGTCGTTCACCAGCGATTGCGCCATGTCGCTGGCCCGCTTGGGAAAGAGCAGCCCCTGCAGCGCGGCCAGGCTCCGGTAGGTGTCCCAGTCCGAGAAATTCGCGTACTGCGTCCGCCCCTTTTCGACCATGTGGATCGCGTCATCGAATCCGATGTAACGCCCGTCGACGTCGTTGAAGGTGTTGGGGTGCAGCAGCGAGTGGTACAGCGACGTGTAGAAGGTATCGACGTTGCCAACGTTGCGGCCCGCCACCGAGATACACGACAACGTGGCATTCCACTCGGATACCGCGGCGGCGCGCACGGCGTCGAAGCTCATTCCGCCCTCGGCCTCCAGGTTCGCCCGCGCCCCGTCGATGCCGACGTAGGAGATCGCGGTGCGCACCTCGAGCGCCGAGCCGGCCGGGAACTCCACGTATCCCCCGCTGTAGCGCGACGCCGCGCCGCGGGCGCCGGGGTTCACCGAATAGCCGTCCCAGGAGCCGTAGGCCGTGAAGGGCTGGCTGAATTTCATCGCGAAATACACCGTGTAGGTGTTCGGCTTGTCGCAAAATCCGCCGCTGGTCGCCCATCCGGTGATCGTGGTGTTGTCCTCACCGATCTGGATGGCGGCGCGCGAATTGCCCGCCAGCGACGCGCCGGACCGGACGTGCAGCAGCGCGGGCCGGCCGTTGCGCGGGAAGCGGAACCGGCCGACGCCGGTGCGGGTGGTGGCGGTGAGTTCGGCGGTCACGCCGGTGCGCGGGAACCGGACCGTGTAATAGCCGGGCGCGCCTTGCTCGCTGTCGTCGTGCGCGATTCCTTCCCAGGCGTTCCACGGCTGCGCGCCGATCGGCGTGGTGGTCGGCAGCATCGAGATGTCACCGAACGCGGCGCAGCCCACCGAGGCGTGGGTCATGCTGAACCCGGTGGAGCGCGGGTTGTCGTAGTTGTAGCCGGCGTAGTTGCCGACGGTGTCCGGCGAGTACTGCACCATCCCGAACGGCACCGTGGCGCCGGGGAAGTTGTTGATCTCCCCCACGGTCTCGCCACCCGTCCCGGTCCCGATGAGGGTGTCGACGTGGTCGACGGGGTTGGTGACCAACTGTGGCTCACCGTCGTAGGCGATCGGCGGGGCCGCCGCGATGAAGGCCAGCAAGACGGCAGTCGCAGCGAGCAACGCGATGAGGGCCCTGCGGGGGGCGCGTGACCGCATAGCTGTCTCTTACTGCATCACCGCCCCGTCGCGGTGCGTTTCGCGCGTGCCGGAAGGTCTCAATTTTGACTAGCAACTTTTGGCCCCCACTTCGGCTAGTCTCATTCAGCGTGGCTGGCGCTGGTACCGGCCCAAAATTCGGGAGATTTGATCGATGAAACAGTTGACCGCAGCAACCATTACCGTGGCGCTGAGTGTGGCGCTCGTGGCGTGCGGCTCTAGCAACAAGTCATCGCCGTCGACATCGACATCGACGTCGACATCCACGTCGACCTCGACCACAACTTCGAAAACCTCCGCTACGCCGAGCGCGCAGGGCGGCCCGACGATCGCCGACTACGTCCGCGACAACCACATCACGGAAACGCCCATCCATCACGGCGATCCCGGCCCCAACGTCGATCTGCCGGTGCCCGCGGGATGGCAGATCACCCAGAACTCCGGTACGTCCTACGGCGGCATAGTCCTGTCGCAGCCGGCGAACCCGTCCGATCCACCCACGGTCTCGGCGCTCTACTCGAAACTCACCGGTGACGTCGACCCCGCGAAGATCATCCAGTACGCCCCCAACGAGCTGCTCGGCCTTCCCGGCTACCAGGGCACCGGTAACGGCAAGGCTTCCACGCTGGCCGGATTCCAGGCCTGGCAGCTGGGCGGCACCTACCAGCGGGACGGCAAGACGCGCGCCGTCGCCCAAAAGACGGTGGTGATTCCCAGCCAGGGGGCGGTGTACGTGCTGCAGCTCAACGCCGACTCGCTCGAAAGCGACCAGGGAACGTTGATGGACGCCACCAACATCATCGACGACCAGACGACCATCACCCCCTGATCACCGGCCGCCTCTCGGGACGCCGCGGCCGCGAAATCATTGCGCCGCGGCGCCCCGTTGGCCTTACGGTGTTGGCATGGCAGAACAGTCGCATGCGATAGACGTCGGACACCCCCCGTCGGCACTACTGCGTCTCGTCAACCCCGTCCTGGGTTTCCTGCTGCGCACCCCGCTGGCCGGGCCGGCACGCAGGCAGCTGATGGTGTTGAGCTTCACGGGCCGAAAAACGGGGCGGCCGTACACGATTCCCTTGAGCGCGCACCTGATCGATCACGAGCTTTACGCGCTGACCGGCGCCCCGTGGAAGCAGAATTTCCGCAACGGCGCGCCCGCGCAGGTCGTGTACGACGGCAAGACGACGGCCATGCGCGGCGAGCTCATCCGCGACCGCGAAATCGTCTCCGACCTCTACCACCGCTGCGCCGAGTCCTATGGGGTGCAGCGCGCACAGCGGATGATCGGATTGAAGTTTCGCGACCCGCGCATACCGACTCGCGAGGAGTTCGCGGAGGCCGTCGACCGGTTGCACCTGGCGGCGGTCCGGTTGACCCCGGGCACCTAGCCCCTCGCCGCGCGCGTGTGCGCGGCGAGCAGGCGCTGATCGAACCGACTTATCCGGCGGGGCCGGCGCCGGCGGCGGCACTGGTTCGGGTGATGACCGGCCGCGGATGACCCGCGCTCAGCAGCGTGCGTCGCAGCGTCTGCGCGACGGCGTCCGCCCGGGTGTTCGGCACGAGCGCGATGACACAGCCGCCGAATCCGCCGCCGGTCATCCGGGCGCCGAAAGCTCCCGCCCGTATCGCGGTGTCGGCGATCAGATCGATGTGTTCGGTGGTGATATCGAAGTCGTCACGCATGGAGACATGTGAGGCGGTCATGATCCGGCCGGCTTCAACGAAGTCCGAATCGCCGATTGTCGCAACGAAATCCAACACTCTGCCGTTCTCGTTGAGAACATGGCGGGCACGGCGGGCATCGATCGGGTTGTTGATCGCATCCAGCTCCGCGCGACCGCGATCCCAGACGTCGCGCAACGATGAGGCCCCCAGGGCGGCTGCCGCCCGCTCGCATGACGCGCGCCGGGCCGCATACTCGCCGCCGACGTGGCGGTGGCGTGCCCGGGAGTCGATCAACAGCAGCACCACGCCGTGCGCGTCGGGATCGAAGGCCACCGGCGCGACGGTGATGTCGCGGAAGTCGATCAGCAGCGCGGTCGACGGCTCCCCGAAAAGTGAGGCCAGCTGGTCAAGCAAACCCGTTGGGGCGCCGACATACTCGTTCTCGGCGCGCTGCGCCAGCCGCGCCTGCTCGATGCGGTCAATATCGATGCCGGCGGCCGATGCGATCGCGCCCAGCACCGCGCACTCCAGCGCCGCCGAGGACGACAGCCCGGACCCCATCTCCACGTCGCTGGTGATCGACATCGCGCCACCCGGCACCGGGTGACCCGCCTGGCGCAGCGCCCACACCACGCCGGCCACGTAGGCGGCCCAGTCGGTCACCTGACCCGGAGCGGTGGCCAGTGGAAACCGCGCCGCGCCGTCCGCGCGCTGGCTGCCCACGGTGATGGTGTCGCCGCCGTCGGGGGTGAAGGTCACCACCGTGCGCTGCGGCAGCGCGATCGGCAGCGCGAACCCGAGGTTGTAGTCGGTGTGCTCACCGATCAGGTTGACCCGGCCGGGAGCGGCGTAGCGGACGGTCATCAGAGATCCCGCAACCGCTGCGCCACGGCTTCGGGTGTGACGTCGCTGATGAACGCGTCCATCGCCGATTCGGAGGCCGCCAGGTACTTGAGTTTGGTCGCGCTGCGCCGGATCGACATCAACTCGAGGTGGAAGTAGCCGTCGTCCTGGGCTTTGGTGTCGGCGAACTGGTGCAGCGCCGAAATGTAGGGCAGCGGGCCCGAATACATCCGGTCGAACCGCCCCAGCACGTCGAGGTAGATTTGCGCCAGCCCATCCAGTTCGCCGTCGTCGAGCTCAACCAGGTTGTGCACGAACCTGTTCGGGTAGATGTGCACCTCGACCGGCCAGCGCGCCGCGAACGGCACGAACGCCGTGAACAGCTCGGTGCGCGCGACGATGCGAACGCCATCAGCGACCTCGCGCGCCAGCAGGTCGGCAAACAGGTTGCCGTCGTGGACCATTCGATGTGCGCGGGCCTGAGCCAGCATGGTGGCCGTGCGCGGCGTCAGGAAGGGATAGCCGTAGATCTGACCGTGCGGATGGGTCAGCGTCACACCGATCTCCTCGCCGCGGTTTTCGAAGCAGAACACCTGCTCGACGCCCGGGGTGTCCATGAGTTCGGCGGTGCGGTGGCGCCAGGCCTCGACGACCAGCCGGGCATGCGCCGGTTGCAACGCCGCGAACGACCCGGCGTGGTCGCTGGAAAAACAGACCACCTCGCAGCGGCCGTGTCCGGGCGCGGACACGAACCCGGCATTGGCGGGCACCGAAGCCGGCTGACCGGCGCCCGCAAGGCTCGGGAAGCGGTTCTCGAACACGACGACGTCGTAGTCCGCGGCCGGCACCTCACTGGTCAGGCCGGTCGGGCCCGGGCACAGCGGACACTGATCGGCCGGTGGCTTGTAGGTGCGGTCCTGGCGCAGCGCCGCGACGATCACCCACTGCCCCGTCGAGGAGTCGAAACGCAACTGCGACTGGTCCGGGTCACGCCCCGGCAGCGGCCTGCGGTCCTCGACCGGCGCCGGGCGGTGGCCCGGCAACGCGAAAAACAGGAGGTCACGGCCGTCGGCCAGCTTTGCCCGCGTCGGCGCTGTCACGAGGTCGAAGACTAGCTTGGCCGGTGCGGTGCGGTTCGGGTAACCATGGGGTGTCCCGCAGACGAGAGGTCAGGAGATCACCGTTCTCTACGAAAAAGCCCGAACCTGGTGGATCGGGTCGGATCCCGGCCTGCTGCGGCTCCGGATGGCGACGCGGACGACGGCCGCGCTGGGCTGTTCGCTGCTGATCATGTATCTGGTGACCAAGGCGGCGGGACAGCCCCTGACGGTCGCCCTGCTCGGCGTCGTCATCACCATGGTCGCGGCGCGATCCGTCAACGAGCCCGACCTCCGCCGACAGCGCATCACCATGGCGCTGCTGCCGTTGCCCGCCGCACTGTCCATCGCCGCCGCCGTCCTGCTCGCTCCGTACACCATCGCCAGCGACGTCGTCTTCGTCGCCATCGTCTTCACGGCGGTGTACATCCGCCGCTTCGGGGCCCGCGGCAGGGCGCTGGGCATGGTCGCGTTCATGTCCTATTTCTTCACCTTGTATCTGCGAGCGAGGATTTCGGAGTTGCCCTGGTTGATCGGGGCGGTGGTGGTCGGAACGCTGTGCACATTCGTCATGAGCACCTACGTCTTGCCCGACCGGCCGGAACGCGTGCTGCGCGCCACCGTTCGGGCGCTGCGGGCCCGGATGGCCATCGTCGTCGACACCACCGCCGAGGCGGTGGGTACCGGCCGCCTCGACGACCGGCGTCGCCGCCGCATGCGCGCCCGCACCATCCGGCTCAACGAGACCGCCCTGATGGTGCAGGGTCAGATCGAAGACAAGGCCGACCCCGCCGTGCTGTGGCCCGGAGTCAGCAGCGAACAGCTGGCCCCCTGGCTGTTCGACGCCGAGCTGGCCATCGAGTGGGTCGCTACCGCGGGCCGGCGAGCCGCCGCGCTGTCCGCCGAGTTGCCGCCGGCCACCCGCGCCGAACTGGTCGCGGCGCTCACCCAGCTCGCGCGGGCGATCCGCACAGCGCAGTCCGGTGGCCTCAGCCAGGCCGCGGACCGCGCCCAACGGATCCTTGACCGGCAGGCGCCAACGAGGGACGACGATCCCGGCGAGGCCGCCGTGCGCCGCCTCGCCCTGGCGATCATCAACGCCGCGACGGCGACCGCGGAGGTTCGGGCGATCGTCGAAGGTGCGGCCGCGGGGAAAGCCGCCGCCCTGCGGGGCGACGAGAGCGTGTCGCCTCCCGCGCCCGACGCTGCCGACGAGTCCGCCGACGCGGGGTTACGGCCGACCACCCGGCAAGCCGTCCAGGTGACCGTCGCCGCGTCGCTGGCCATCGTCACCGGTGAGCTGGTGTCGCCGGCGCGCTGGTATTGGGCGGTGATCGCGGCGTTCGTGATCTTCGCGGGCACCAACTCCTGGGGTGAAACCCTGACCAAGGGTTGGCAGCGGCTGTTGGGCACCATTCTGGGCGTGCCCTGCGGCGTGCTGGTCGCCACGCTGTTCGCCGGCGACACCAGCGCCGCGCTGGTCGCGATCTTCGTGTGCCTGTTCTGCGCCTTCTATTTCATGACCGTCACCTACAGCTTGATGACGTTCTGGATCACCACGATGCTGGCGCTGCTGTACGGCCTGCTGGGCCAATTCTCGTTCGGCGTGCTGATGTTGCGGATCGAAGAGACCGCGATCGGTGCCGTCATCGGTGTGACCGTGGCAATCCTGGTGCTGCCCACCAACACTCGGACCACCATCCGGAACGACACCCGCGCCTTTCTGACGGCCCTGTCGGCGCTGATCGAGATCTCCACGGCCACCATGTTCGGCGAGGAGGAGACGGCGAGCCCGACCGAACAGGCCCGCCAGCTCGACCGGGCGCTGCAGCAGTTTCGCATCAGCGCCAAGCCGCTGCTGGCCGGGGTGGCCGGGCTCGCCGGCCGGCGAAGCATCCGGCGCGGCTTGCGGATCTTCGCCGCATGCGATCGCTACGGGCGCAGCTTGGCGCGCAGCGCCGAGCAATACCAGGACCCCGCCGGCTCCTCGCCGGAGCTGGCCGAGGCGTTCATGTCGGCCGCCGCGCAGACGCAGCGGAACATCGAGGCGCTGATTGCGGCCATCGGCGGTGTCCACGCGCCGACGATCGTGCCGGTGACCGACGACCTCGACTCCGCCGAAACCCTGGCCCGGCAGCAGGACGGCGAGGGCGCCCCGCGCCCCGATACCCGACGGTTTCTCACCGCGGTGCACGCGCTTCGCCAGATCGAGCGGGCCATCATCACCGCGGCCACCAACCTCGGCGCCCGCGACAACCCGAAGGTGCCCAGCCCGGTGGCGGGCTGAGCCTCACGCATCGTCGACTTGCCGCTGACTCAGCGCCCGGCAGGCTGATTCCCGAGTGCGCTCGGCATTGTCCAGTAACCGGGCCCGCACCCTCGGCCACCAAAAGATTTCGATGGCAAAGAGCCCGACGATCAGCCACGACACCGCGGCGACCCGTGGCGTCGCAAAGGCGCTGTCGATCACCGCAAGGACCAGCACGGCCACACCACCCACCCGCAAAATCCATTGGAAGCGGCGAGCTTGAACACCGGCGTCGCGAAGTGCGCCGACATACTCGATGGCGGCAGGGGCGAGTCGGACCTCGGCGAGGGGATGGCCCCGGCGGGCCGCGGAACTTACCGCGACACGCTCGTCAGCGCTGAGATCGATCGCCGCAGGCCACGCCTTACCCATCCGTCGCGCCATCATGACTCCGTTGCAGAGGCTGATAACCACGAATACGACCGGGGCGCTCAGCAGCACCCCCGACTCCGCAAACGCCAGGGCTGCCATAAGAACACCGGCCGGGACCCCTAGGCACACCGCACGGAACACGGGACCACCGCGCCACACCCATGCCGGGATCAGAACCATGCTGCGATTCTCGCGCCTGTTATAGCCCGGGCAAACAGAGGGGGAAGTAGCACGGCTGATTGGGGCCCTGCGCTTTCCTGGTGAGGTCTAGCAGCCTGATGATTGCCATCCCCAGCATCCCTTCTATCTCCGGCTGCTGGTCGGGAGGGAGATTCCGCGTTTCCCGATCGACGACGGTGACCTGCTGTTGTAGGCCGGCTATTCGCTGGTTTCGCTGCGGCGGGGTAAGGCTGTCCCAAGTGTCGTCCAGTTCGGTGATCTGCCGCAGCAGCTCCTGCACCTCCGCCTTGGGATCGGCCGGCGGGGCGGGTGGCGGCTGGAGCGGGTGGGAGTGGCTCAACGCGGGTTGCACGGTCACGTCACCATGGGCGGGAATCCCTGTCAGGATCGCGGCGCCCAATAGGCCGGCCTCAATTATTGCCGTGATTCTCGTTGGAACGAAAAGCATTTGGAGTCTCCGCATTAGGGCGCGAACGCGCAGATGAATCCGAGCACCCGCTCGCACTCCTCCCGCGTACGGAAGACGGGAGGTGGCGGCGGCGGCGGAGGTCCCTCAACGATGTTGTCGGGGCAACCGCCGTAATACCCGGGCGGACACTGCTCGTGGTAGACGTGGCAAACGTTCAAGTCCCATCCCGTGGCCCTCAACCCGGGCCACACGTAATCGCCTGGGCACCAGCGCATTCCGGGGCCGTGGTAGCACCCCGTTCGTGACGAGCAGTGGTCATCGTCGGCGCGGGCGGTCGCAGCGGCCGGCCCCGCACCAACCACCGCGATCCCGCCCGCAAGCACGGCACTCGCGACAACCCACTTCAACGTGTGGGTGGTGTACATGCGCTGAGGTTGCCGCACACCGCTTGCCGGATCTTCGCCGAATTCTTGCGAAATTCTTGTGTTCGCCAGATACCCGTGACATCGGCGCCCGCGCGGCTACCATCTGCCCATGGGCACTCCGAACCTCCCGCCCGGGTTCGACTTCACCGACCCCGACATCTACGCCCGCCGGCTTCCGGTGCAGGAGTTGGCCGAGCTGCGCGCGACGGCGCCGATCTGGTGGAACGAGCAGGCGCCCGATCAGGGCGGATTCGGCGACGGCGGTTACTGGGTGGTGACGAAGCACCGCGACATCCGCGAGGTTTCGTTGCGCAGCGACGTCTTCTCATCGGCCAAAAAGTCGATCGTGCCGCGCTATCGAGAAGATGTGGCGGCCGGCCAGATCGAGGCGGGCCGGGCATCGATGATCATGATGGATGATCCCGAACACAGCCGGCTGCGCAAGATCGTCTCGCGCGCATTCACGCCGCGCGCGGTCGAGCGGCTGCGCGCTGACCTCGGCGAGCGCGCGGGGCGCATCGCGGCCGAGGCCGCGGGAGCGGGGTCGGGCGACTTCGTCCGCCAGGTGGCCTCCGAGCTGCCCCTGCAGGCCATCGCGGG
Organism: Mycobacterium sp. 852002-50816_SCH5313054-b; assembly: GCF_001667185.1. Classification (GTDB taxonomy): domain Bacteria; phylum Actinomycetota; class Actinomycetes; order Mycobacteriales; family Mycobacteriaceae; genus Mycobacterium. Next base: position 108,970 of record NZ_LZIC01000019.1, read on the forward strand.
CCTGCTCGGGGTGCCCGAGGAGGACCACGAGAAGCTGTTCGACTGGTCCAACAAGATGATCGGCGGCGACGACCCGGAGTTCGCCGAAGACGATTCCCTGACGGCCGCCGGCGAGTTGATGTGGTACGCGATGCAATTGGCGGCCCGCAAGCGCGCGGATCCCGGTCCTGAAGATCGGGACATCGTCACGATGCTGATCCACGCCGACGCCGACGGCCAGCGCCTCTCCGATGCCGAGTTCGGCATGTTCGTGGTCACGCTGGGCATCGCCGGCAACGAGACGACGCGCAATTCGATCACGCACGGGATGATGGCCTTCGCGGATCACCCCGAGCAGTGGGAGCTGTTCAAGGCGCGACGACCCAAGACCGCGGCCGACGAGATCATCCGCTGGGCGACCCCGATCACGGCGTTCCAGCGAACGGCGCTGGTGGACACCGAGCTCGGCGGCGTGCCGATCGAGAAGGGCCAGCGGGTGGCGCTGTTCTACCGGTCAGCCAACTTCGACGAAGATGTCTTCGACGACCCGTACGCCTTCGACGTCTTGCGAAGCCCGAACCCGCACCTCGCGTTTGGCGGCACCGGTGCGCACTACTGCATCGGCGCCAACCTGGCGCGCATGACGATCGACCTGATGTTCAACGCGATCGCCGATCACCTGCCCGACCTGACTTCCACGGGCGAGCCCGAGCGGCTGCGATCGTCGTTCATCAACGGCATCAAGCACTGGCGGGTCGACTATCGGGGCGAGTGCCCGGTCCCCCACTAGCCCCAGCTCACGTGGCATGTCGAGCCGACCGACGAGGAGACAACTCGGGTCAGCGCGCGGGTGTGGGCGAGATTCCCGAGGCGCCCTTTCGGACGCCGCCGTGCCTTCGATGCCTACGAGGCGCGCCTGCGTCCCTTCGTCAAGGCCTGCAGTCCGGTGCGGAGGAAAACATTCCGTTTTTCGCAACGAAGACCCGCTTCGGCCTGTGGTTCCGCATCGCGGCGATGCGCACCATGAACTTCGCTCCGCTGGCGAGGTTTTTCGCCCGCACCGTAATCGACGACTTCGACCTTCCCGACTACGGCATATAGCTATCGCGCCGGCTCCGACCCTACGTGTGCGCGCCCGACGGGAGTAATCCGTCGGTAGTTGTGGCGTCGCCTCGCTTCGCCGCGGCCATCATTGCGTCGTGTGCCCGGTTTGAATCGGTCGCGGGGGGAATGACGAGCAACACGATCTTTTTGCCGCCCGCACCCAGTAGTTCAATCGTGTTGACCGGTTGTCGGTGGTAGCCAGCCAGTCGCACCACGTGCCGGCCCGTCGTCAGTTTCTTCGGGGCCTTACCCCATTCGGCGATGTTGTAGATCACCTGATCGATCGGACCGAGTCGTACCGACAGCACCGCCAGCAGATCAGGCAGCTCCGCTCGAAGATCATCACCGTGCGGCCACCATGCCCCATCGACATATCCGCTTGTGTTGGGCGCCTTGGGCTTCAGGCGCAGGCGCGGTGTGTTCTCAGGAAGCTCTTGTTTCCAAGCGGCGGTGGCTCTGCCTCGTTGTAGCGTCATTTGACGCTCCCGTCCCTGACCGCGAACCGGCCAAAATCACTCGAACCGACGATGACGCAATCTCGAGATGGTCGCGTACGACATACCGCCGATGCCACTCGCATACTACGCGCGTGGGTCGCCCGGCACCATGCTCAGCGGCTCACAGCGTAAGCCCACCGCGCCCTAATGCATTACCGCGTAATGGTTTTCAATCCCGAGGTGCGCAGCGGCGGAGTGCGCGGCCGGCGCGCTCAGAAGCTCGGCTGGCCGCTGTCCACGTTGTGGCGGTCGCAGGTCGCGATGAAGTCCTCGATCAACTCCACCACCTGGCTCGGCGCCTCCACCTGCGCGAAGTGGCCGACATCGGGCAGGATTTCGAGCCGCGCGTCACTACGGGCCTCGTGCGCGGCGTACGCGTGGTCGACGGGGATGATGCCGTCGCGCTCCCCCCAGATCGCCATCACCGGCAGGTGCTCGCGGACCCTTAGCCTGCTGAGCGCGCTGACCGCCTGCCCCCGGTAATCAACCACTGATCGCAGCGTCCGCAGGAAGGACTGGCGCGTCTCGCGATCCGACAGCGACGAGTAGGCACTCCACAATTCGGCGCCGCGCGGCGATTGAATCCCGGCGCTCCGCAACCAGGACCTCAGCTGGTTGCCGACGGACAGCACCGGCTTCGGCGCGATGATCGGCAGCACCAGCTCCGCCCCGGGCGCCGAGAGCAACCGCAGCACCCACCCGACGTCGGGACCCAGGCCGCCGCTGCTGATCAGGATCAGTCGCTTGGCGTAGTCGGGGTGCTGATACACGAACTGCATCGCGACCCCGCCACCGAGCGATTGACCGACCAGCGTCGCCTGGCTGACGCCGAGTTCGTCGAGCAGATCGCGAAGCCAGACCGCGAAGGCACCCAGCGAATAGTCCGTGCGAGGTTTCGCCGATTCGCCGTGACCGAGCAGGTCCGGGGCGATGACCCGGAACTTCTTCGACAGCGGCGGTATCACCGACCGCCAGGTCTCAGAGCTGCCGGCCATGCCGTGGATGAGCAGCAGCACCTCGCCGTCACCTTCGTCGCGGTAGGCGACCCGATCGCCGTGCAGCTCGAGAAACTTCAACTTGCTCATCGGCCCTGTGTACCCGCTCTGCCCCGGATTTAGGGCCGCGCCGCGTGAAATCGTGACGAGAAACGCATCCGGGGCGGGCAGTGGCCGGCGCCTCAGCGATGATTTAGCTCATGACCGAACCGGTTGCGGCCCGCGTGGCCGTCTACCTCGACTTCGACAACATCGTGATCTCGCGGTACGACCAGGTGCATGGGCGCAACTCGTTCCAGCGGGACAAGGCCAGTGGACTCGAGAAATACCCCGATCGGCGGGCCCGGGCGACGGTCGACGTCGGCGCGATCATCGACTTCGCGTCGTCGTTCGGGACGCTGGTGCTTACCCGCGCCTACGCGGACTGGTCGGCGGACGTCAACGCCGGCTATCGCGGACAGCTGGTGGCCCGCGCGGTCGATCTGGTGCAACTGTTCCCGGCGGCGGCCTACGGCAAGAACGGCGCCGACATCCGGCTGGCCGTCGACGCGGTCGAGGACATGTTCCGGCTGCCCGATTTGACCCACGTGGTGGTCGTCGCGGGCGACTCGGACTACATCCCGCTGGCGCAGCGCTGCAAGCGGCTCGGCCGCTACGTGGTGGGCATCGGGGTGGCCGGCTCGTCGAGCCGGGCGCTGGCGGCCGCCTGCGACGACTTCGTCATCTACGACGCGTTGCCGGGGGTTCCGGTGCTCGAGCCCGAACCGGCGCCCGCCGACGCCGACGCCGCCAAGCCGAAGAAACAGCCCGCACGCGCCAAGTCGGAAAAGCGTGAAGAGCCGGACGAGCCGCCCGACCCGCAGGTCGCCGCGACCGCGCTGCTGACGCGCGCGCTGCAGATCGGCCTCGAGAAGGACGATGTCGACTGGCTGCACAACTCGGCGGTGAAGGCGCAGATGAAGCGGATGGACCCGTCGTTCAGCGAGAAGTCTTTGGGTTTCAAGTCATTCAGCGATTTCCTGCGGTCGCGGTCCGACGTCGTCGAGTTGGACGAAAGCTCGACGACCAGGATGGTGCGGCTGCGCGTCGAGGACTGAGCGCCTCCCCTACGCTGACGACCGTGACGCAGGAAGTCGTTCGGCCGGGGCGCTGGCTCACCCGCAACGTTCGGGTGCTGTCGGCGGTCTCGTTCCTGCAGGACACCGCCAGCGAACTGCTGTATCCACTGTTGCCGATCTACCTCACGGCCGTGCTGGGTGCGCCCCCGTCGGTGGTGGGAGCCGTCGAGGGCGTCGCCGAGGGCGCGGCCTCGCTGACGAAGCTCGCCTCGGGCCCGCTGGGCGACAGGTTCGCCCGGCGCCCGTTGATCGCCACCGGTTACGGGCTGGCGGCGCTCGGCAAGGTGATCATCGCGGTGGCCGCCTCGTGGCCGGGCGTGCTCGCCGGCCGCGTCGTCGATCGGCTCGGCAAGGGCGTCCGCGGCGCCCCCCGGGACGCGCTGCTCGTCGACGATGTGGACGAGGCGGTGCGCGGCCGGGTGTTCGGATTCCACCGCACGATGGACACCTTGGGCGCCGTCGTCGGTCCGCTGCTCGGGCTGGTGGGCTACGAGCTGCTCGACCACCGGATCCGGCCGTTGCTCTATGTCGCGATCGTGCCCGCCGTCCTCAGCGTGGCCCTTGTCTTCCTCGCACGGGAGCGCGGCCGTCGCGGCCCGCGGCCGCAGCGGCAGTCCATGTGGGTCGGCGTGCGCGCGTTGCCGCGACCGTACTGGCGGGTGACCGCCCTCCTGGTGGCCTTCAGCGTGGTGAATTTCCCCGACGCGCTGTTGCTGTTGCGGCTCAACGAGATCGGCTTCTCGGTGGTTCAGGTGATTCTGGCGTACGTCGGCTACAACGCGGTGTACGCCCTGGCCAGCTACCCGGCCGGGTCACTCGCCGACCGCGTCGGCCGACCGGCGCTGTTCGGGCTCGGTCTGGCGTTCTTCGCGATCGGCTACACCGGGCTCGGGCTGACCACCGACACCGTGACGGCGTGGCTGCTGATCGGCGCGTACGGATTGTTCACCGGGTGCACCGACGGCGTCGGCAAGGCGTGGATTTCGGGCCTCGTCGACCGGGAGCATCAGGCCAGCGCGCAGGGCGTGTTCCAGGGCGGCACCGGCCTGGCCGTACTGGTGGCGGGGTTGTGGGCGGGCTTGCTGTGGGGGTCGAACGGCCAACTGCCCCTGCTCATTTCGGGCATCACCGGCGGCGTGTTCGCGGTCGTGCTGATCGGCGGGCAGCTGCTCCGGGGTATTCGACCCGGCTAACCGCCCGCGGCCGCCCGGTGGCTCGTGGTCGCAGTTGCGACGTCCCTCATCGCCTTCACCGTGATGCGCGCGCCGCGGCGCGGCACCAGGATGACGTGCTTGAGCTTCTGCCGTTCGCCGGCCGCGGTGGTGGTGCTCAGCTCGACCCGGCGCAGGATCTCGCGCAACACCACGCGCATCTCGACCATGGCGAACCCGGCCCCGAGGCAGCGTCGGTTGCCGCCGCCGAACGGAAACCACGTCGCCGGGCCCAGCGTGGCGCCCGTCATCCGATCCGGGTCGAATCGGTCGGCATCCGGATACACGGCGTCGCTCCCGTGCACGAGCACCATCCCGGGCGCCACCAAGACCCCGGCCGGCAGCCGGTAGCCGGCCAACTCGACGGGCTCGGTGAGCACGCGGCCCACGTCGAACACCGGCGGCCGGACCCGCATCGTCTCCTTCGCCAACGCGTCGAGATATTCGTCGCCGGCCGGGTCGCCCGCCGCACTCGCGTCGGCCGCCCGCACCGCCTTGGCCAGCACGTCCGGGTGGCGGGTCAGCCGTTCAAGCGCCCACGACAGCCCCGTCGCGGTGGTGTCGTGCCCGGCCACTAACAGCGTCATGAGCTGATCACGCAGTTCGCGGTCGGTCATCTCACCGTCGCGCATCAGCATGGCAAGCACGGCGGTGCTCGCGGCCAGGTTGGGGTCGGCGTGACGGTCGGCGATCTCCGCGTAGAGCAGGCGGTCGGCTGCCGCGATTCGTCGGCGCAGTCCCCGCCACGGCCAGTGGCGGAGCAGCTTCGGGTTCACCAGCGCGGCCGTCGCCCACGGACTGATGTTGAGCAAGCGCGGCATGACCTCACGCAACGCGGCGAGCCGGACTGGGTCCGTGGCGCCGATGACCGTCCGCAGAATCACCTCGAGCGTGATCTCGGACATCTTGGGTGCCGCCGCGAAACGTCTGCCCTCCGGCCACCCGGCGATGTTCTCCGCCGCGATCTCGGCCATCAGCCCGGCTTGGCGCGCGACCGCCTCTCGATGGAAGGGCGCCAACATCAGACGACGCCGTTCGGCATGCGCGTCCTCATCGATCACCAATATCGAGGTGTCACCAAGCAACCCGCTCAACAGCGAATTCGCCTCGCCCGCATGAAAAACTCGCGGGTCACCGGCGAAGACGGCCTTGATATCGGCGGGATCAGCCAAATACACCAAGGTGCCGATCGACGCGATCCGGAGCGTGAAAACACTGCCATAGCGGCGTGCACAGGCGGCCACGAAACGCGGCCCCTGGCGCAGACTCAACGCCGCCTGCATCCACCCGGGAAGCCGGGGCCCGGGCGGAAGCGCGGTGCGCGTGGCACTGGCCTGCAAACGTTTGATGCCCCAATCCTACGACCGGGCCGATTGAGGCTGAGTCGTCCTGGCGCCGGGTCGATTTGGTCGCCAAAGCGAACTCCGGCGCTCGGGTGGCCATACATCTCGTCCCCCATGTATGGCGATACCCCGCGACGGTCCCGATATCGCGTTGACAGCCAGCCACCCTGGCCATACGGTGTGTGAAAGTTGTCGCGAGGAGACCGTCATGACCGTCGGTGCCGCTCCCACAAGCGTTTTCGACGCCGATCTGCCGACGCTGGACTACGCCGCCGAGGAAACCCCCGCCGAGGTCTATCCCCGGCTGCAAGCCGCGCAACGCCGGGCTCCCGTCGCGATGGGGCCGTTCGGCCCCGAAGCGCTGTCCTACCGCCTGGTGCGTTCCGTGCTGCGCGACCCCCGGTTCCAGATCCCGCCCGGACTGAACATGCTCAGCCAGGGCATCAGTTCGGGCCCGCTGTGGGACAAGGTGGTCAACAGCCTGTTGTGCATGGAGGGCGACGCCCACCAGCGGGTGCGCGGCCTGGCCTCGAAGGCCTTCACGCCCCGGGCAACCCTGCGTCTGCACGACACCATGGCCGCCGTGATGAACGAACTGGTCGATCAGGTCGCCGACGCGGGCCGCTGCGACGTCGTCACCGACCTGGCCCGCCCCTACCCGGTCCCGATCATCTGCGCGTTGCTCGGCGCGCCACGCGAAGATTGGCAACGGTTTTCCGCGTGGGCGGACGACGTCTTCAAGGCCTTCAGCTTCACCGTCGACCTCCGCGACGTCGAGCCGGTCGTGATGCACGCGTGGGGCGAACTCGACAATTACGTGGACGACATGATCGCCCGGCGCCGGCACAGCCTCACCGACGACCTGCTGTCCGACCTGATTCGCGCGGAGGACGACGGCGATCGGCTCAGCGCCGACGAACTGCGCATGATGGCGGGCGGCCTGCTGCTGGCCGGGACGGACACCACCCGCAACCAGGTGGCCGCGTCGGTGCATGTCCTGTGCGAGCACCCGGAGCAATGGGGATTGCTCAAGGAGCAGCCCGAGCTGGCGATGCGCGCCGTCGAGGAGACCATGCGCCACTCGCCGATCGCGTGCGGGACCCTTCGCCTGCTGGCCGAGGACGCCGAACTCGACGGCTTCCTTTTCCCCGCCGGCACGACGGTCCTGGTGAATACCGCTGCGGCCAACCGTGATCCGTCGGTCTACGACGACCCGGACCGCGTGGACATCACGCGCGACGCGGCGCCCCCGATCCTGACGTTCGGCGGCGGCGTGCACTACTGCCTGGGCGCCAACCTGGCCCGGCGCGAGATCGCCGAAGCGCTGAACGTCATCGCGAGCCGGCTGTTGAACCCGCGCACCGCCGGACCGGTTCCGTGGAAGCCGATGGTGAGCCTGAGCGGCCCGACGAGCCTGCCCATCGAGTTCGACACGTAGCCGCCGCGGCGGTCGGTGATTAAGGATGGTGCGGTGCTCCTCGCCATCGATCTCGGTAAGACGTGCTGCCGGGCCGCAGCGGGCGGCCGGCGGGCCGCGGGGGCGGGCGCGCCCGGGCTGGCGACGCCCGGGGGCGTGCGTGCCGCGGAGGCGGCGATCCTGGCCGTGGCTAACGATTTGGCGCGCGAGATGGGCCCGGTCGACGAGGTGATCGTGGGCGCCGCCGGGGCGCTGGCGGCGCCGGACGCGGCGCGCGAGCTGGGCGTCGCGCTGCTCGCCGCGCTGCGCGCCGAGGGCGTCGCGGTGACCAGCGACGCCGTCGTCGCGCACGCGGGGGCGCTGAACGGGCAGCCGGGGATCGTGTTGATCGCGGGCACCGGCGTCGTCGCGCTCGCGATCGGCGCGGACGGCGCGCTGCGGACCGCCGACGGCTGGGGACCGTGGCTGGGCGACGAGGGCGGCGGTGCCTGGATCGGCGCCGCGGGGCTGCGTGCGGCGTTGCGCGCCCGCGACGGCCGCGCCCCGTCCACCACGCTGCTCGACGCCGCCCGCGCCCGCTTCGGCGCGCCAAAGACCTGGCCCGCTCAACTCGCCTCTGCCGCCGCGCTCGCGTCCTTCGCGCCCGACGTGCTCGCCGCGACCGGGGATGCCGCGGCCCGCGCGATCGTGGACGCCGCCGCCGCGGCGCTCGCCGCGACCGCTCGCGCGGCCGGGGACGGCCCGGTGGCGATGGTCGGCGGGCTGGCGGGCGTCGAGGCGCTGCGCGAGCGGCTCGACCTCGTCCCGGCCGCCGGCGACGCGCTCGACGGCGCGCTGCGGCTGGGGGCGATCCACGAGCCGCACGTGATCCGCGTCCGGGCCGGCGCCGTCCCGCGCGGCCTCGACGCGCTGGCCACCGAGGCCGCCCGGCCGGACCTGGACGACCTTGACGCGCGGCCTATCGGCGAGGTCGTCGCGCTGCTGGTCGCCGTCGAGGGCGAGGCGCACCGCGCGGTCCTCGTGGCGGTGCCGCGGATCGTGGCGGCGGCCGAGGCGATCGCCGCGCGCCTCGAGCGGGGCGGCCGCCTGATCTACGCCGGCGCCGGCACGCCCGGGCGCCTCGGCGTGCTCGACGCGGCCGAGTGTGCGCCGACGTTCGGCACCGACCTGGTGCGCGGCGTGATCGCCGGCGGGCCGGCGGCGCTGACCGAGGCGATCGAGGGCGCCGAGGATCGCTTCGACCCAGCCGATCTGGCCGATCTGAGCGCCGCGGACGCGCTCGTCGGGATCACGGCGTCGGGACGCACACCGTACGTGCTCGGCGCGCTCCAGCACGCCCGCGCGGTGGGCGCGCTGACCGTCGCGATCGTCAACAACCCGGGCGGCGAGGCGTCCGCCGACGTGGTGATCGAGCTGCTGACCGGGCCCGAGGTGCTGGCCGGATCCACCCGGCTGACGGCGGGAACCGCCCAGAAGGTGGTGCTCAACGCGCTCTCAACGAGCGTGATGATCGCGCTCGGCCGGGCCTACGGACCGCGCATGGTCGACGTGCTGGCGACGAATGCGAAGCTGCGCCGCCGTGCGGTGCGGATCGTCCGCGACGCGGCCGGCGTCGATGAGCAGGCCGCGGCCGCCGCGCTCGCCGCGGCGGGCGGTCACGCCAAGACCGCCATCGTTGCGCTGCTCGCGGGCGTCGACGCGGCCGAGGCCGCCGTGCGGCTCGACCGGGCGCGCGGACGCGTGCGGGACGCGCTGGACGGTTTCGGTATCTCGGGCTGACCGCGCGAGCAGACACTAGGGGAGCGTCGGGCGCGCGGACGACCACGGATGGGCCGATTCCAGTTGCGCCGCAACTCGAATGAGCACGTCCTCGCGCCCGTAGGCGGCGACGAGCTGGACGCCGATCGGCAGGCCCTCGGCGCCGCGGTGCAGGGGCAGGCTGATCGCCGGCTGCCCGCTCATGTTGAACGGCGGGGTGAACACGGCGAACTGCCCGGCGCGGCGCATCGGCGCGTTCGGATCGCCGGGGTCGTTCTCGAATTCCGCGAGCGGCAGCGGCGGTTCGGCCAGGGTCGGCGTGAGCAGCAGGTCCCAGCCGTCGGCCCACCACCCCTGCAGCTGCCTGCGGAAGGCCCATCCCGCCGCCTGGGCCGCCGCGTAGTCGACGGCGGTCAGCCGCTTCGCGTACTGGACGAGCGCACAGTTCACCGGCTCGAGGTCGTCCGCCGTCACCTCACGTCCGAGCGTCTCGCCGAACCCGCGCGCCGCCATCGCCGTCTGCGTCGCCCACATCGCCATGAACTTGGGGGTCAGCGACGTGTCGGCGAGGCACGCCGGCCAGGCCGGCTCGACGGCGTGGCCGAGCCCCTCCAGCATCGAGGCCGCGGCGCGCGCCGCCGCGGCGCAGTCGTCGTGCAGGAAGTCGCCGCGCGGATGCACGTCCAGCAGCCCGATGCGCAAGCGGCCCGGGTCGGCGCCGACCTCCTCGGTGTAGGGCCGCCGCGGCGCCGGCGCGATGACGGAGTCGCCGACGCCGGGACCGTTTACGGCGTCGAGCAGTCGCGCCGTGTCGCGCACCGTGCGGCTGACGCCCAGTTCGACCCCCAGCCCGGACTCGGTGCGGGCCGGGCCGACCGTGATCCTGCCCTGGCTCGGCTTGAGCCCCACCAGCCCGCAGCACGACGCCGGGATCCTGATGCTGCCGCCGCCGTCCGAGGCGTTGGCGAACGGGACCATGCCGGCGGCGACCGCGGCGGCGGCGCCGCCGCTGGATCCGCCCGGCGTGCGATCGAGCGCCCACGGGTTGCGGGTCGCTCCCCAGGCCACCGGTTGGGTGGTGGGCAGGGTGCCCAGCTCGGGGCTGTTGGTCCGCCCCGCGATCACCAGGCCCGCCGCCTTGAATCGGGCGACCAGCGTCGTGTCGGCGGTGTCGAGGATGGCCGCTTCTTTCAACGCGACGTTGCCGTTGGACAGGGTCTGACCGGCGAAACTCGTATACAGGTCCTTGAGCAGGAACGGGACGCCGCGAAACGGGCCGTCGGGCAGATCGGGGCCGGCCGCCACGGACCGCGCATGGTCGAACCACTCGATGACGACCGCGTTCAGCGCCGGGTTGGACCGCTCGATCCGCTCGATCGCCGCCTCGAGCAACTCGGCCGGCGTGACCTCGCCCGCGGCCACCAGCTCCGCCTGGTCCGTGGCGTCCATCCAGCGCGTCTGTTCGGCAAGGCTGCTCATGGCTTTGTGTACCACGTGTGACCGAGACCGCGGCACACAAGTCGCGGTCGGCTCCGGCCCGCCCTACGCTCGTGGGTTACACGAACTTAACGGGGGTTTTGTTGATGGGTGGGTGCACGGGGCGGACTGTGTCCACTCTCAGGTTGGCCCTGATCGCGGCGGCCGTCGGCGTCGTCGTCGCCTCCTGTTCGGAAACGGTGGGTCCGCCCGTCGCCACGCCGACAACCACGATGTCCACCGCCAAGACGACCGCTTCGTCGGCTCCCTCGCCGCCCTCGGTGACCGGTCCCTTGGAGAAGGACTGGAAAAGCTACGGCGGAACGGCCTTCTTCGGTTGTCCCGAGAAGTTCTCGCAGAGCAAGACGGTGCTCGACGACATCCGGCCCAAGGTTTTCGATACGAAGACCGGGCAATACATGGCGCCCGGTGCCCCCACGCTGCCCGCCGGCGAGAACGTCACCGGCGGCATCTGCGCGCTCGCGGGGACGGCCGACGACATGAGGGTGGTTTATGTGCTGACCACCGCCACCAAGACCACGGCCTACGCCTTCGATCTGAAGACCAGCCAACCGCTGGTGACCAAAGATCTGCAGCCGCCGGCCCCCGACCTGAAGCTGACCGCGCCGACCGAATGGGGCCTGGCCGCGACGGCGTCCGGCGTCGCGTGGGTGAACGCCTTCACCGACGGGCACGGCGCCGCGTCGCCGCCGCGCACCGTCATCCTTTCCGCTGCCGACCTGTCGATGATGTGGAACGACCCGCAGCCGGGCCGCGTGTGGCAGGACGTGCTTGCGTTTCAACGCAACACCGACCCCGCCAAGGCGTCGGGGGCCGAACTGCGCCGGCCGAACGGCGAAGCGATCTTCCAGGACAACGACATCTCGACCGTCGACGGCGAATTGTCCGACGGCCCGGACAAATTGGTGAAGATCACACACCAGGATTCGTCCAACCCTCCGGTGGTCTCGACGATGTTCTATGACCTGAACACCAAATCCGTCATCAAAGTCGGTGATACCGACCGGATTTCGGGTGGCGGGCTGGCCGCCACCCTGTCCGACGGACAGTTGTTCGTCGACGGCCGCAAGTCCGACAATTCGCAGTTCGGGTTCGGTGTGTGGAACCTGCGGACCCAGCACTGGGACCTGCTGAAGACGCGCGACGACGCGAAGAAGATGTCGATCGCCAAGTTGGCGTTCTTCGAAAACCACCTCTACATCACCAATGTCGGCAATACGTTCGCCGTCCTCGCGTTGCCCGGCACCGATCCGATCTCGGCGACGTGGTCCGTCCGACCGTTCGCGCGGATCTCGGGCTGGACGCTGGTCTGCCGCGGCGAGAATGCCGCGGCCCTGAACGGGGACTGCAAGGACATCGTGATGGTGCAGGACCAGGACGGTCACTTTCCCGGACCCTGGTTCTGAACTTCGGCACCCGTTCGTCGGGAAACCCGTATCAAGTGGCGGTGTAGAAAATCGGCCTCCGCCGAGCTGATCTCCTCGGGATTGGGCAGCCGATTTTTGTCGGACCCGGCTGTGATGATGAGGGTATGTCGTTGACCGCATCGCCCGCCGCGGAGGTGAGCCCTAAAGAGCGTCTTGCGGTGCTCTTTGAGGAGTTGGCGGAGTTGGCCGGGCAGCGCAACGCGATTGATGGGCGCTTGGTGGACATCGCCGCGGAGTTGGATCGCGATGAGTTGTGGGGGATGACGGGGGTGCGGTCACTGGCGGGGTTGGTTGGCTGGAAGCTGGGCTTGTCCTCGGCCACTGCGCATACGATCTCGACGGTGGCGCGCCGGGTGGAGGAGTTCCCGCGCTGCGCGCGGGGATTGCGGGAGGGGCGGCT